>NZ_AUKC01000045.1 GCF_000424545.1 Butyrivibrio sp. NC3005
ATAATCATCAGCAAGAATCCTGCTTCGCAGGACAAAATTTGTCTTAACGACAAATTTTGGTCTGGTACGGTTCTTGATTTTCCTGATGAAAACAAGAACCTATAGATTTTCAGACGTTTTTGCGTTAAAATAATAACTAGATGTAGTCTTTTTTGTTACTGTCGCTTTTTCTTATGTGATGATTCTATTATTTAAAATGTTCTTTTGTAACATATGATATACGAACTGCCTATGATAAAAGTCATCTGCAATTCGTATGCCTAATACAAGAAGGGAACTCTTTTTATGAAAGAATACGAATTACAAAAGCAAATCGGTCAGCAACTTATGGCTATTTCTATTATCAGAGATTTTGATGATAATTCGCATGGTCTGAAAATAGAAGATATGCCTAGTAAAATCTCTTGTCTTGCACGATGGATGGATATTTCTGAGGATAAAGTTTTAGAGTTTATTCATCATTACAGAACTATTTCTCAAAAGCTTATGCCGCATAATGCCCTGTGTGATTTCAGAAATTTCCTTTCTGAAGATGAATATTCAAAATTCAAGGATATTTTGGCAAAGGCCTTTGATTGTGGCGAATTGTTTATTGACTACAATTATTCTGATTTTGCAAGAAAAAAAGGTAATATATCAGATGAAATAGTTGAACTTATCATGATTCTTCAAAATCTTTACGCTGATAATGATAGTTCAAATATTCTTCATAATGAAATAAAGGTTAGAGAATACGTAAAAAAAGCTTTGGAATTCTATCAGGATTATTTTTCTAAATGTATTTATGATGCTCTTCTTGATGGATATTCGATGGATGTCATTTCTAAAATGACCGATTCCAAGATGCTGACTCCTGATACACTAGAACATTTATTCCTGGCTGTACACAGGATTCATCACGAAAATCTTGCTACTATGGAGTTTAAATCCACTCAGCAAAGCCAAGAGAGAAGAGAGCAGGTTTTATTCCAATAATAACCTAAAAAATAGAGCGAGATTTTTCCTAGAAGTTATTCTTCTATCTCAAAAATCTCGCTCTTTTAATTGATTTTAGATTTTCAATTAATAAGTCCATTTGAATTGTTTACTTCGCTTGAATATGTATAAAAAAACAATTCTCCCAATATAAAACCATAAAAAACTAATTAAGCAAACCACAAAAAAATCCTTTATCGAATGATTTGCATTTAAACTAATGTAATTTACGCCAGCTGAAATCGGAATAATTTCATCAATGTCGATATGGGTTTCTAATAGAGACAGAAATGCAGGTTTGTCGTTTTCAAATTTATCCTGACATTCTGCATAAATATCAGCCAAAGAAAGCTGTTTGTATGGTATCATATATATCAGAATAACTCCTTTCTTGAGTGTTGGTAGATGCTTTCTGACAATTCTATTTTACCATACTTGGTGAGGAGTTATTCATTTTTATGGCATAAAAATGCCGTATTTATGCGGCTTGTGGCGTTTTGCAAACGCCTATTTTAAAGAAAAAGGGAGAGGATTTGTTTTGGTGAAAAGAATTTTTTTACTTGAAGATGATTTAAGTTTGTTAAATGGTCTTTCATTTGCGATAAAAAAACAGGGATATGAACTTGATGTTGCTAGGACCACATTGGAAGCAGAAGAGATGTGGAATCAAGATAGATATAATTTGGCGATTTTGGATGTATCCCTTCCGGATGGATCAGGATTTGATTTTTGTAAAAGAATAAGAGAGACATCAAATTTGCCGATAATGTTTCTTACGGCAGCAGATGAGGAAACTGATATTATTATGGGCCTTGATATAGGAGCAGATGATTATATTACCAAGCCATTTAAATTGGCAGTCTTTCTTTCAAGGATAAATGCGCTTCTTAGAAGAAGCAATGATTTTAATAGTTCATTATCTGAGTTGAAGTCTGGTGATATATGTATAAATATCCTTGAAAGTGAAGTATATAAAAAGGATAATCTATTAGAACTTACAGCAAGTGAATATAAATTATTACGGATGTTTATAGAGAATCATGACCAAGTATTATCATCAGAGCAGATTCTTAGCAGATTGTGGGACTGTGAAGAGAAATATATAGACAATAACTCGCTTACTGTGTATATCAGGAGGTTACGTATTAAGATTGAAGATGATCCGGGGAATCCCAAAAGAATCATTACAGTTCGCGGGATGGGATATAAATGGAATTCACAAAATTGAGGCTGACATGATTATATTTACTAATAGAAAAATAAGAAAACTATTCAAGGAAATATTTGTTTGTACGTTAGTTTTAACAGTTACTTTGATATTTCTGACTGGTTTAAATATTGATAATGCATATTATTACACTACCATTTGCTGCCTACTTTTTGGAGTAGCAATGTTTCTTTTTTGCTACAAGTATTTTGAAAATCAAAATAAGATTATGGAGGAGGCCATTTCGCAAATTACAGAATATATTTCAGGTAATAAAAATGTGTCGTTAGAGTGTAATGATGAGGGTGAGTTATACAGGTTGTTTCATGAGATAAATACGTTAGTTGCTATTTTGAATGCCCATGCTGACAAAGAATCTGATGCAAAGAAATTTCTGCATAATACAATTTCGGATATTTCACATCAGCTTAAGACCCCACTTGCGGCGTTGAATATATATAATGGACTTTTGCTGGATGAAACCAAAGAATATCCGGATACACATGAGTTAGTTACACTTTCAGAGCAGGAACTCGATAGAATAGAAATACTTGTACAGAATCTTTTAAAAATTTCTAAACTCGATTCGGGTAATATCATATTTGAAAAGAATAAAGAAAATATATATGAGCTTACTGAGAGTGTTCAAAAACATTTTGAGTTTAGAGCAAAGCAGGAAGGTAAGATAATAAGCATATCTGGTGATGAAAATATAATTTTATCCTGTGATCGTAATTGGATGATTGAAGCAATAGACAATCTTGTAAAAAATTCTTTGGATCATACTGATAATGGCGACATTATCAGCATTGAAATCAGGCAGTTTGCGTCAATAGTGCAGATTGTTGTGAAAGATACAGGATGTGGAATTCACATAGAGGATATACCATATATTTTTAAAAGGTTTTATAGGAGCCGATATTCTAAGGATAAACAAGGTATTGGTTTAGGGCTGCCACTTACAAAAAAGATTGTTGAAGCACATAATGGGACAATTGAGGTTGACAGTACACTTGGTATAGGAACTACATTTACTATGAATTTTTTGATTCCTACAAAATTGTAGGATTACTGTAATGTTGGTGTAAGGATCCTCCGCTATAGTGAAATTATAAAAAATATAGAGGAGATTACAAATGAATTTATTAGAAGTATGCAATATTTGTAAAACGTATGGCGAAGGAGAAACTGCTGTACACGCGCTTAAAAATGTTAGCTTTTCAGTTAACAAAGGCGAGTATGTAGCGATAGTTGGTGAATCCGGATCTGGAAAAAGCACCCTCCTTAATATGATTGGAGCCTTGGATAGACCGGAAATGGGAAAGGTTACTATAGCAGGTAGGAACATCTTTTCTATGAATGATAGGGAACTTACAATCTTTCGCAGAAGAAATATAGGCTTTATTTTTCAGGCGTTTAACTTGATTCCAGAACTAACAGTTGAGCAGAACATTATTTTTCCGGTTCTTCTTGATTATCAAAAGCCGGATAGAGCTTATCTTGAGGAACTTTTAAAAGTCCTTAATCTCAGCGAAAGGCGTAACCATTTACCTAATCAGTTATCAGGAGGACAACAACAGCGAGTAGCGATAGGACGTGCACTTTTTACGCGCCCATCGATTATACTTGCAGACGAACCGACAGGAAACCTTGATACCCAAAATAGCAGTGAAGTTATTACTCTTTTAAAAGAAGCAGCATCAAAATATGAACAGACAATTATAATGATCACTCATAATAGAAGTATCGCTCAAAGTGCAGATAGAGTATTACAGGTTTCTGATGGTGTTCTTACAGATTTTGGGAGGTGCAGAGAATGAGAAGTTATCTAAGCTTGGTGCCCGTCTCTGCACGTGTACATAAAAGGCAAAGCCGTATGACGCGAATCTGTATTATCCTTGCAGTATTTCTGGTTACATCCATCTTTTCTATGGTTGATATGTGGACAAGGGGAGAAGCTGCATCAATGCGTGTGAGTCATGGGGACTGGCATATTTCGGTAAAAAACATATCAGATAGTGAATATGCAAAGATTGTAGATGATCAAAATATAAAATACATTTCGCATTATGAGGAATTAAAAAATGATACAGAAAAGTACTACCATGTTGAAGGGATGGATATAGAACTAAAAGGTACAGAAGAATCTTTTCTGACTAATATTATGAAATATCCTCTTGAAGGCACATACCCTGATGGTTCAAATGAGATTGCCCTTAGTTTGGATGCAAAAAAACTTTTAGGTAAAGATATTGGAGATGTTATAGTTTTGGAGACCCTGTCTGGTTCATATGAATATCAGATAACTGGGTTTTATAAGGATGATAGTGACTACAATAAAATGATTGAAGGCTTTTGTGCCTATTGTAATATCGATACTTTTCATAGTATATGCAACATGTCAGGTGTTGAATATGAGACCAAATATGCAATCCGATTCAAAGATGAAAAAGGCTTGAAAAGGACGATTTCTGATTTTGAACATACATATGAGCTATCCGGCACTGATGTGGAAGAAAATACAGGCCTTCTTGTCTTTTTAGGTGCCAGCAACAGTAAAAGCATGAATGACTTTTATCCACTTGCAGGAATATGTTTTATAATAATTTTGATTGCTGGTGTGTTTATGATTTCAGGTTGTATGAATAGTAATGTGGCACAACGAATAAAGTTTTATGGCATTTTGAGATGTATTGGTGCAAGTAGGACTCAGATAATTAGATTTGTACGATTGGAAGCGTTGAATTGGTGTAAAACAGCAGTTCCAATAGGGCTTTTCTTGGGAACAGTAACTTCATGGATTCTGTGTGGGATACTTAAATACCATGTAAAGGGCGAATGGATTAATATGCCATTATTTGGAGTGAGTTTAAGTGGGCTTATAAGCGGTGCAGTAGTAGGAATTATTACTGTATATATAGCGGCCTATTTCCCTGCAAAACAGGCTGCTAGTATATCACCAATAGCGGCAGTTTCTGGAAGTGAACAAGCTTCTAAAATGTCAAACCATGTGGGTAGGATTAGAAGCTTTAAAGTGGAAACAACACTTGGAATTTATCATGCTATAAATTTAAAGAAAAATCTGATTCTTATGACAGGATCTTTTTCTCTTGTAATCGTATTGTTCTTTATTTTTTCTGCATGCCTTGATATTGTAACTAAACTGCTTCCATCTCAAAGTAGCTTCACACCGGATATTGTTATTGCAAGTCAAGATTATTCAAATTCTATAGATAAGAGTGTCGAAGAAGAAATAGCTTGTTATTCTGGTGTGGAAAGCACATTTGGACTTATGATGAGTGTAGCATTTCCTGTACAGGTAAATGGTAAAGAAGCAACAATTGATCTGTACTCATATGATAATAACATGTTCAAACGTTCAAAAAAATCCATTATTAGTGGAGACTTTTCAAAGGTTTACGGAAATTCTGATTATGCTCTTGTTGTCTTTAATCAGGATAGTCATCTGAATGTCGGTGACAAGATTAAGGTTGGTAATAATGAGATAGAGATAGCCTGCGTTTCATCAGATGGTATTGGAAGTATAAGTGGCACAAGTACTGTAGTTGTCTCGGAAGAGACATATGCTCGTATTATAGGTGAAAACAAATATGCGATGCTGGGGGCTGTTTTTGATAACAATATGTCTGAAGAGGATTTTAAACAAATAAAAGCATTAGCTGGTAATAATGTTTTTAGGGATAACAGAGAAGAAAATGGAGAGATGTATTCTTCATATTGGGTATTTAGAATAGCTGCATACAGCTTTCTGGCAATTATTACTATGATTGCAGTTTTGAATATTGCTAATAGTGTTTCGATGGGAGTGTCTGCCAGAATCAAACAATATGGTGTAATGCGTGCTATAGGAATGGAGACAAGGCAGATAACAAGAATGATAGCTGCGGAAGCTATGGCCTATGCTGTTTTAGGAATAGTTATTGGTGGACTAATGGGCGTATTTTTTCACTATACAATCTACGACAAAGTAATTATTACGCATTTTGGAGGTTCGTGGGATATTCCATTTAAAACAATGCTGATAATAGTATTGCTGGTAATTGGATCATGCGCTGTCGCAGTATATTCTCCTGCAAAACGTATTCGTAAAATGTCGATTACAGAAACAATAAATGAAACATGATAAAGAAATAAGAAAAGAGCTGATGGGAGATGGAACATTTTCCGTCAGCTCTTTGATTTATGCATGGAACAATATGAAGATGCCCCATGCATTATTGCATATTTAAGAAATACATTTTTGTTTAAATTTCATCAATGTCGATATGGTTTTCTAATAGAGACAGAATTGCAGGTTTGTCGTTTTCAAATTTATCCTGACATTCTGCATAAATATCAGCCAAAGAAAGCTAATTCTAAATTACATATTTGTGTTATCAGAATTTACTTCTGCAGCTGTTGTATCAACAGGTTCTGCTGTAAATGCTGGTGCCTGCTCAAACTGGTTCTGAACTGGTGCCTGTTCGAACTGATTCTGAACCGGTGCCTGTTCAAACTGATTCTGAACTGGTGCCTGCTCGAACTGATTCTGAACTGGTGCCTGACCAAACTGGTTCTGAACTGGTGCCTGATTCATGAATGGCTGCTGTGGAGCTGCTTCTGGAAGAGGAGTGCCACAGAACTGGCAGAACTTGTCATTTAATCCATTTGGCTTTCCGCAATTTGGGCAAACCTTTGTTGCTGGTGCCTGCTGCTGAGGCTGAGCAATAACTGGCATCTTTGCACCACACTTAGGGCAGAATGCTGTACCTGCTGGAACTTCTGAGTTACAGCTAGGGCAAACCTGCATGTTACGAAGTGCATTAATCTGATCCTGAAGATTCTTCATTGTAGCATCAAGCTGATCCATATCAGCAATAACTGCGCTGTAATCTGGCTCTACGCTACCAGGGGTTTTAATGTGATCATATAACATATGTCCAAGCTGTACGAAATCAGCATCTTTCTTCTGCTGTGCCTGCTTCTTCTCGCTGTTAAGCTTGTTAAGCTCAACAAGATCATTAGCTTTCTGGCTTGCTGAATTGAAGCCCTTTGAAACGCTATCCCCAAGTTTTTCAAAAAAATTTGCCATTTTGTTTCCTCCTACATATTGCTATGTTAATAATTATCAAGTTTTTTTATTTTTGTTACAGTTCGTGAACATTAACATTATATCATAAAGCAAAATAAAGTGTTTCTTTTTTGCCAATTATTCACAAATTGTACACATAGAAAACATGCGGCTTTCAGACATATTATTCCTCGAACCCCCAGTAATTATGCAGTGTGACGAATTGTCAGATATATCCGATAAAACGACATTTGATTTGCAGTTATCCCACAAGATTCTTCTCTATATCACTATTAGTTTTAGCCGCATCTACGCCCTGCTTTAAGTTTCTAACATATTTTTCTACAACAGGTACACAATCTTTTTTGTATTCTCCAATTAGTTTAACAATTGCAGAACCTACGATTGCTCCATCAGATTTTGATGCCATATTCATTGCCTGCTGTTTGTTAGAAATACCAAATCCGACAGCAGTAGGAATATCAGATACTTCTCTAACGTGTGCTATCATTGTGTCGATATCTGTTGTAATATCACTTCTTATTCCTGTTACGCCAAGAGAGGAGACTACATAGAGAAATCCTGATGCCTCTTTTGCTATCATCTTTATTCTATCTTCTGAAGTTGGTGCTATCATAGAGATGAAATCCACTCCATACTTCTTACATATTTCAGAAAATTCTCTCTTTTCTTCGAATGGTATATCCGGAATTATAATTCCCTGCATTCCACACTCGTTACATCTTTTCATAAACTTTTCTGTACCATATGCAAATACTACGTTTGCATAGGTCATAAACACCATCGGAATAGTAACTTTTCCGCTCATTCTGACTTCTTTTATAGCATCAAATAGTTTATCTGTTGTACATCCATTTGACAGAGCTCTTTCGTCGGCTTCCTGAATAACCGGTCCTTCTGCTATAGGATCTGAAAATGGTATTCCGATTTCTATAAGATCACAGCCTGCATTTTGAATGGCCTCAATGAGTTTTTTCGTAGTGCCAAGATCAGGATCTCCTCCTGTAATAAAAGTAATAAGTGCCTTTTCATCGTTAAACGCATCTTGAATTTTTATATTTTCAAAAGAAGTTTTCATATTATCCTCCCAGGTTAATCAAATAACTTTTCGCCACGATATCTTGCAATAGCTGCTACGTCTTTATCTCCTCTACCAGAGAGATTAACAACAATTATTTTATCTTTATCCATTGTCTTTGCCAGCTTAATTGCATAGGCAACTGCATGTGAGCTTTCAATAGCCGGAATTATTCCTTCAACTCTAGATAAATACTCAAAAGCTTCAACAGCTTCTTCATCTGTTACCGGAACATATTTTGCTCTTTTTTCTTTTGCAAGAAATGCGTGTTCTGGTCCAATTCCTGGATAGTCAAGACCTGCCGATATTGAATAAACAGGTGCTATCTGTCCGTCACTATCCTGGCAAAAGATTGATTTCATTCCGTGGAAAATGCCGATTGTCCCAGTTGTCATAGTAGCGGCTGTTCGTGGTGTATCTGCGCCTTCTCCTGCTGCCTCGCATCCGTACAGTTCAACTTCTTTATCTTCTATGAACTCATAGAAAGCTCCAATAGCATTGGATCCGCCTCCAACACAGGCAAGTACTGCATCCGGAAGTCTTCCTTCTTTTTCCAAAATCTGCTGCTTAATCTCTTTGGAAATAACAGATTGGAAGTCTCTTACTATAGTAGGGAATGGATGAGGTCCCATTACTGATCCGAGTACATAATGAGTATCGTCCATTCGGCTGCACCATTCTCTCATAGCAGCATTTACTGCGTCTTTCAAAGTACCAGTGCCTGTTTCTATTGCATTTACCTTTGCACCTAGAAGCTTCATTCTGTATACATTAAGTGCCTGTCTTTCACAATCGATTTTTCCCATGAAGATTTCACACTCAAGCCCCATAAGCGCTGCAACGGTAGCAGTAGCAACTCCGTGCTGACCAGCTCCTGTTTCTGCAATTACTCTGGTTTTTCCCATTTTTTTTGCAAGAAGACATTGACCCAATACGTTGTTTATTTTGTGAGAACCTGTGTGATTAAGATCTTCTCTCTTTAAGTAAATCTTTGCTCCGCCAAGATCCTTTGTCATTTTCTTTGCTTCGTATAAAAGTGATGGACGTCCTGCATAGTTTTTTAGTAAATCATCAAGTTCAGCTACAAACTCTGGATCATTTTTGTAAAACTCATATGCCTTTTCTACTTCCAATACTGCATTCATCAGTGTTTCAGGAATATACTGTCCACCGTACTCTCCAAATCTGCCTTTATTTTCCATCTGATTCCCCTTTTTCTATCGTTTTTATTAAAAAGCTTTTATTCTCGAATTTCTTTTTTTATTTAATAATCAATATATTCTCGCACTGTCTTTATGAATTCTCTGACTTTTGTTTCGTCTTTGTGACCATCAGTTTCAACTGATGAAGAGACATCGAGTCCATAGGGATGTGCTACATTTATTATCGATATTGCGTTTTCTGTTGACACGCCACCTGCTACAAAGAACTTACCATTTCGCTGTGGAAGAAGAGATAAGTCGAATCTCTTTCCGCTTCCTCCTGCAACATCTATGCTGAAGCTGTCATATAGTTTCATATCAACAGGTAGCTCTTTTATTTTAGAAAAATCAGTTTTACTACTGACTCTAACTGCCTTTATTATTAAAGCTTTATCATCAAGTTTTAATCTTAGCTTTTGTATTGTATCTTTATCTTCATCCCCGTGAAGCTGAATCACCTGAATAATATCTTTATGATACAAATCTGCAATATGATCTAAATCATCATTTACGAATACGCCTACTGACAAGATGCTTTTATCAAGACATTTTCTAAGCTTTTTAGCTGTTTCATCGCTTACAAAATGCCTTGATTTAGCAAATACAAAACCGCAATAATCCGGTTTGTATTTATTCATTATCTCGCAATCTTTTTCTGTCATCAGTCCGCAGATTTTTATTTTAATCATATCGTAGTCCCGTTATAATTTCTTTTTTATCCTCAGCTCTCATGATTGTTTCACCGATAAGAACCGCATTCACATGTGCCTTCTCCAGTTTTTTGATATCTTGTCTTGTTTTTATTCCACTTTCTGCAACAAATACTATATCTTCCGGAACCAGCGTTCTTAAATTTATACTGTTTTCAATATTCACAGTAAAATCCTTCAGGTTTCGATTATTAACTCCGATTATTCTTGCATTTGCTTTTATTGCTCTTTTAATTTCTTCTTCATCATGTGCTTCGACAAGACACGAAAGTCCCAGCGAATCGGCAACATCTATGTAGTGTTTTAATTCATCATCTGATAGAATAGCGCATATCAGAAGAACTGCACTTGCTCCGTATACCTTTGCCTGATAAATCATATATTCATCAATCGTGAAGTCTTTGCGTAGAAGAGGAGTAGTAACACCACTTTCTGATATTTCTTTCAAATACTCTATATTTCCTTTGAAGAAATCTTCTTCTGTCAGTACTGATATAGCATCTGCATTTGCTTTTTCATATTCTTTGGCTATTTCCAGATACGGAAAGTTTTCTGCGATTATACCCTTGGAAGGGGATGCCTTTTTTATTTCGCAGATAAAGTGCATCCCTTTTTCCTTTAATTTTTTTTCAAAAATAAAATCGTTTGTACGGCGAGCCTTTAAAGCCAACTCTTTCATTTTTTCTTCTGGTATATTTTGTTTATCACGATTTACTCTTTTTTTAGTTGCTTCAACAAGCTCGTCTAGAATCATATTCGTACCACCTTGTTAATTATTTTTGATGAAAAATATTTCTCAACACCATATTTAAGTTTCTACAAATTCTATAAACTTACTTAAACTGCCTTTTCTACGCTATATTCATTTGTTGCATTAACGAATGCTTCTAATGTCTGAAGTGCTTTTCCACTGTCAATAGCTTCTCTTGCCTTTGCAACTGCATCTGCCATAGAAATTCCATCAATTCCCAAGTATATTGCCATAGCTGCGTTTAATATTACTGCATCCTTTTTGGGTCCATTCTCTTTTCCAGAAAGAATATTTCTTGTAATCTGAGCATTTTCTTCAGGTGTACCACCTACAAGGTCATCAAGTTTGCAACATTTCATTCCGAATACTTCTGGTGCTACTTCATAGCTTCTAAACTCTCCATCCCTAATCTCGCAGACTTTAGTCGGTCCTGTTAATGTCACTTCATCAATACCATCACAGCCGCATACTGTCACGCCTCTTTTTACTCCAAGATTACTAAGTACCTGTGCCAATGGTTCTACCAGATTCTTGTCATATACCCCCATTACCTGCATTTTGGCTGCTGCCGGATTTCCAAGAGGCCCTAATATGTTAAATATAGTCCTGATTCCCATATCTTTTCTAACTGGTGCAGCATATTTCATTGATGAATGGTACTTTTGTGCAAAGAGAAAACATATATTTGTTTTATCAAGAACTTCCATCATTTCTGATGGCTCTATAGTGATGCAAGCCCCTAACTTTTCAAGTACATCAGCTGCACCTGACTTACTGGATACGCTTCTATTTCCATGCTTTGCAACTGGAACACCCACAGCTGCAACAACAAAAGCGGAAGTAGTAGATATGTTAAAAGTTCCCACAAGATCTCCTCCTGTACCGACAATTTCAAGTACATCAGTAGATGGATAAACTTTTACACCCTTTTGTCTCATAACCCCTGCGCAGGCTGTAATTTCATCAACAGTTTCACCTTTCATCCTGAGTGCTGTTAAAAATGATGCCATTTGAATCTGACTGGCTTTTCCTTCCATTATCTCATTCATGACCATGGTCATTTCCTCTGTATTCAGATTCTCACCCTTTACAACCTTAGAAATTGCCTCTTTAATCATATTTTTTCTCCCTTCTAAGAAATAAAAAAAGCCCTTGTCTCCAGTTCTTCACTGGGACAAAGGCTATAAAGTTCAGCTTCTGCGGTACCACCCATCTTGATGCATCACTGCATCCTCTCATTTCAGATACTAACATATCCGCCTGCATGATAACGGCACAGGTACCCGTTAAAATCTACTAATGGATATATTGATATCCACTTTCAATCTACCCTCGTAGGTCCATTCGGTATTTCCTCACTGCCGCCTCACACCATCCGCCGGCTCTCTGAAAGTGCTAACCATACTTACTCTTCCTATTCATCGGTTTAATAATATATTTAATACGTTGTTGTATTAAAGTATAAGCTTATTATAGTGCACTTGTCAACGTGTAAAATTAATCTTTTTTTGGTGCAAAATTAATTTGTTAACAATAATAGTGTTTGAAAGAACACTTCTTGTTAGTATAATGATGTTGTGTTTTTATTTTACTTCTTGCTGATGTTTGGAATAATCACCTGCAAGAACTTATATTTGGGCTTATTATTTATTTAATGCAATAACTTTTATTATTGTGAACATTTAAGAAAGGCATAATCTTATGAAAAAGATTCTTATGATTGGTACCGGAGGAACTATTGCCTGCAAGCAAACTGATGCAGGTCTTACTCCTGGTTTGAACGCAGAAGATATTCTGTCATATATTCCTGCAGTTAAGCATATTTGTACTGTGGAAGCTATTCAGGTGCTTAATCTTGATAGCACCAACGTTACTCCTAAGCATTGGAAAATAATCGTAAAAGCAATAGAAGAGAATTATTCAAACTATGACGGATTTGTAATCTGTCATGGAACAGATACTCTTGCCTACACTGCTGCAGCACTAAGTTATATGATTCAAAACAGTGCCAAGCCTATAGTAATAACAGGTTCTCAAAAGCCTATCAGCAAAGATGTTACCGATGCAAAATCAAACCTGTTAAATTCATTCATCTATGCTGCTGATGATGAATCTCAGAATGTTAATATTGTTTTTGATGGAAAAGTTATTTGCGGAACTCGTGCAAAGAAGGAACGAGCTAAGAGTTTTAATGCTTTTAGCAGCATTAATTTTCCTTATCTTGCTATAATTCAGGATGAGAGAATTATAAGATACATTCCAGAGGTTCCTGTTCGGGGAATCCCTTGTTTTTACTATGAAATGTCTGATAAGGTTACTCTTTTGAAACTTTATCCTGGAATGAATCCTGATATTCTTAGTTATCTTTTTTCGAACTACGATATTATAGTGATAGAAAGCTTTGGTGTAGGCGGTATGCCGGAATCCCTCATGGAAAAATTCTATGAGGAAATGGATAATCTTGCCGGAACTGATAAGCTTGCAGTTATGACAACTCAAGTCGCAAACGAAGGAAGTAATATGACTGTTTATGAAGTAGGGCGTCAGATAAAACAGGATTTTCATATGATTGAAAGTTATGATATGACTCTCGAAGCCACAATTACAAAGCTCATGTGGCTTCGAGGTATGAATTACAGTAATGCAAGACTAAGAGAAGCTTTTTATACAGAAATTAATAAAGATATTTTGTTTAAAAAATCTTAATATATATCTTTAGGATTATTTGTTTCTAACGACTTTCAAGTCCTTTAAGTTTTCCATCTGTCAGGGAGAGCATCTGTGAAAAATCCAGATTCTCTTCCTGCTTATAAGAAGCTACCGCAAACAATAAATGAATTTTATACGGTTTTTCATTTGATGCCTGCATGTCTCCATTAAGCTGCATTAATCTAACTCTGATATCTTCTTCTGATTTTTCATCATAAGCTATCTTAAATAATGCAAATTCATTACCCCTGATTCTTCCTATAATTGCTTTTTCATTGAACATCTCGTGCAGGGCAGTAGCAGCTTTTCTTACTACAACATTTCCTTCGTCTCTTCCATATTTGTCATTTATCTCTTTTAATGTATCAAGCTTAACATATCCTACGACTGCTCTTGTTCCTTTAGCATATTTCTTTCCAAGAAGCTCATATGCTTTTGTAAAAAATCCTCTGCGATTAAACTCGCCAGTCATAAAATCTCTGTCACCAATTCTGTCCAATATATCATCATCTTTTTTTAATTCTTCCTGAAGCGATAGTATATCTTCTGAAAATGCATTAATAATTTTACGGTTTACAATACTCATTATGGAAGATTCCAGTATTTCATAACTTAACTGTTCGAAGTGGGGGAGTAAATATCCGTCATTTATTCTTGCCACGTACATTCCAAGTTGCTTTTCTTCATGGTACATAACTCTTCCAATGTAAACCCCAGGAACAACTTTCACAAGATTAGAATCTTTCATAACGTTAGAAGTCTGAACTAACGGAGTCCCTCCTTCTTTTTTTAAATCTATAATTTCTCCATCCATTAATAGACCTTTTACTAGTATCATCTCAGGAATCTTCCAAGGGTTGTCAATCGTATTTTCCTGTGGTTCTCCAAACGCCAATACTACAGCATCTTTCATACCTCCAAGTGCATCAACTTTCAAGAAGTACTCATACGGATTTTCATCCTGATTTATCCTATGAAGCATATATTCACACATTTTTTTTAATTGGAACATTGCATCAATTCCATCGATAGACGGCGGAAGTATTGTTTCGTCTTCAGGTGCTGATTTATCCGACATTTTCCTTGTTTTTACGATAGATATAATATCCAATATCGCCTGATATCCTTTCTGTCTATTACTATAAAGGATATTTTCTCTTATGGAAAAACATTTAATTTCTTCAATCTTGTCTATCAGCAAAGTAGGAATCTCATTGTCAACGAAATACGAAACAAATTTTTCTTTTTGCTCTTTAGATACTTTCACACATATTGATTCTGCATCTAGTATTATTCCTTCAAAATTATCCGGTTGAATATAATCAAATGCAGCATTCTGCTGATATGCATAGTAATGCGGTCTCTTCGTATCTTCTTTTGATGGAAACATTCCTCCTGGAATAATAGTAAGCGATATTTCAAGGTCTTTGGCTGCTCTTGCTGCACCTTGAACAAATTCACAGATATCATCATCACTAAGGTTAGAAATTAATAGACCAATTCGAAACATATGTCCTTTCTCCTGAATTTCTGTTACTTTACTGTTTATTGTACAAAATTTTATAAGTAACTATTTGTAAACCACAATATTTAAGGCAAAAGGTAACTGTTTATGCAGAAAAAGGCTCTGCACGACAGTGGTGCAGAGCCCGAATCTTTTTATTTTATTCCTCTGTATTCTCTTCCGATTCGGTGTCGCTTTCACTTATTTCATCGGCATCTTCCTCGAAATTGTTAACATTTTCATCCATAAGTTCATCTGTGTTTTCTTCCACATCATCAAGTTCTCTGTTTCCATCAGATACTTTTTCGCGAACCTTGGCAATACTTACTACCTGTGCGCCTTCATCAAGCTTTATGAGTTTAACGCCTGATGTTATTCTGCTATATACAGATACATCTTTCATTTGAATCTGAATAATAGTTCCCGCATCAGTAATCATCATTATTTCATGATCATCGTTAACTGCCTTGACTCCAATAACAGGACCAGTCTTTTCGATGATACGATAGCACTTAAGACCTTTTCCTCCTCTGTGCTGAGTCTTGAACTCTCCAAGAACTGTACGCTTTCCGTATCCATTTGCAGATACTATAAGAAGCGAACTTCCCTGCGCATCAGTCTGCATACCAACGATTTCATCATCCTCGTCGAGCATCATTCCTCTTACACCCTGTGCACCACGACCCATCGCACGAACATCAGTTTCCTTGAATCTGATGCACATTCCGTTCTTAGAAACGATGAATATCTCTGAACCTTCGGTAGTAGTCTTTACTTCGATTAGTTCATCATCATCTTCAAGGGTAATTGCATTAAGACCATTCTTTCTGACATTTGAAAACTCTTCAATTCTGGTCTTCTTAACAGTTCCCTTTTTTGTAACCATGAACAGGTTCTTGCCTTCATCAAAGTTCTTTACTGGAATAATAGCTGTTATTTTTTCCTCAGGACTTAACTGAAGAAGGTTTACAATAGCTGTTCCACGTGAAGTTCTTGATGCTTCAGGAATCTGATAAGCTTTTAATTTGTAAACTCTACCTTTATTGGTAAAGAACATAACATTATTATGTGTAGTGGTCATCAAAAGATCAGTTACATAATCTCCATCAATTGTGTTAATTCCTTTGATTCCATGTCCACCACGATTTTGAGTCTTGAAGTTATCAATAGCCATTCTCTTAATGTAACCAACACTTGTCATTGCAATAACTGTGTTTACATTTGGAATGAGATCTTCATCTTCAAATTCAGAATCGTCATGTCCTATCTGGGATTTACGATCATCGCCATACTTATCTGCGACTTCATCAATTTCTTTTTTAATAACGCCTAAAAGGAGTTTCTTATCTGCCAAAATTGCCTTCAATTCCGCAATCTTCTTCAAAAGTTCCTGATGCTCAGCTTCAATCTTGTCTCTTTCCAAACCTGTAAGAGTACGAAGACGCATATCAACGATTGCCTGTGCCTGCGCTTCTGAAAGACCGAATCTTGAAATGAGCTGTTCCTTAGCGATTGCTACAGTTTCACTTCCTCTGATAATCTTAATAACCTCATCAATATTATCAAGGGCAATAAGGAGACCTTCTAAAATGTGATTTCTTTCTTCTGCTTTACCAAGATCATATTGAGTTCTTCTGGTTACAACCTCTTCCTGATGCTCGAGATAGTAGTGGAGCATCTTATCAAGAGAAAGAACCTTTGGCTCATTCTTTACAAGAGCCAGCATGATAATACCAAAAGAGGACTGGAGTTCTGTATGTTTAAAGAGTTTGTTGAGCATAATGCTTGGATTTACATCATGTCTTAGCTCTATTACAACACGCATACCTTCTCTGTCGGACTCATCTCTAAGTGCAGTGATTCCATCAATTCTCTTATTCTTTACAAGATCAGCAATCTTCTCGATAAGCTTTGCTTTATTAACCATGTACGGAAGTTCTGTAACTACGATACGATTCTTTCCGTTTTGCATCGGTTCAATATCTGTAACCGCTCTGCAAATAATCTTACCTCTTCCTGTTCTGTATGCTTCCTCAGCACCTCTTGTTCCAAGAATAATTCCACCTGTTGGGAAATCTGGAGCTTTTATTATTGGAAGAAGTTCATCAATATCTGTATCTCTGTCTTCCTCAATTTTGTTGTCAATAATCTTATCGATAGCACGAATAACTTCTCTAAGATTGTGCGGTGGAATATTAGTAGCCATACCAACTGCAATACCTGTTGTTCCGTTTACCAACAGATTAGGTATTCTGCTTGGAAGAACAGTAGGCTCTTTCTCTGTCTCATCAAAGTTAGGAATAAAGTCAACTGTATCTTTATTAATATCAGCAACCATTTCCATGGAAATTTTAGAAAGTCTGGCCTCTGTGTATCTCATAGCAGCAGCACCATCACCATCCACACTACCAAAGTTACCATGACCGTCGATAAGTGGATAACGCATATTCCATTCCTGTGCCATATACACAAGCGCGCCATAAATGGAGCTGTCACCATGTGGATGGAATTTACCCATGGTATCACCGACAATACGGGCACATTTACGATGTGGTTTGTCCGGTCCATTATTAAGTTCTACCATTGAGTACAGAACTCTTCGCTGTACAGGTTTTAGACCATCTCTAACATCAGGAATTGCTCGTGATGCAATAACTGACATAGCATAGTCTATATATGAATTTTCCATTGTTTTTTTCAAATCCACATCGTGAATTCTATCAATGCTGCTTTTATCGAATACATCATCGGTTAATCCATTTTCAGGATTCTGACCGTTTTTGTTTTCATTTTCTGCCATTTATCTGCCTATTCCTTTTCTATCTATTTAAATATCCAAATTCTGAACAAATTTAGCATTTGCTTCAATGAACTCACGTCTAGGCTCAACCTTATCGCCCATGAGAGTAGTAAAGGTTACATCTAGTTCTGACTCAGCGTCTGTATCCATACTTACACGCAGAAGAGTACGAGTCTTTGGATCCATAGTTGTTTCCCATAACTGTTCAGGATCCATCTCACCAAGTCCCTTGTATCGCTGAATCTTGTTATTCTGGTCACGACCAACTTCATTTATAATGCTTGCAAGTTCTTCGTCAGAATATGCATACCAGATTTTCTTGTTCTTCTCGAGCTTGTAAAGAGGTGGCTGCGCCAAATATACATGTCCCTGTCTGATAAGCTCTGGCATAAAACGATAAATAAATGTCAACATTAAAGTAGCGATATGGGCGCCGTCTACATCGGCATCGCTCATAATAATAATCTTATCGTAACGAAGTTTTTCAATATCAAAATCTTCATGAATGCCTGTACCAAATGCTGTTATCATCGTCTTGATTTCAGCATTACCATAGATTCTCTCGACGCTTGCTTTTTCAACGTTTAAGATTTTTCCTCTAAGTGGAAGAATAGCCTGCGTTGCACGGCTTCTTGCTGTCTTTGCAGAACCTCCCGCAGAATCTCCCTCTACGATGAAAATTTCACAGTTTTTAGGGTTCTTGTCAGAACAATCTGCAAGTTTTCCAGGAAGGCCAAGTCCGTCGAGTGCTGTCTTTCTTCTTGTAAGGTCTCTTGCTTTTCTGGCTGCATTTCTTGCTCTTTGTGCAAGAATAGCCTTATCTAGTATAATCTTTCCAACATGTGGATTCTGCTCAAGAAAATAGGTAAGCTGTTCTGATACGATTCCTGCAACAGCACTTCTTGCTTCTGAATTTCCGAGCTTTTCCTTTGTCTGGCCTTCAAACTGAGGATCCTGTATTTTTACAGAAATAATAGCTGTCATTCCTTCTCTGATATCTTCACCGGTAAGGTTTTCATCAGAATCTTTTAACATCTTATTACTTCTGGCATAATCGTTAAAAATCTTAGTAGTAGCAATCTTGAAACCTTCAAGGTGAGTTCCGCCTTCAGGTGTATTGATGTTATTAACAAAAGTATAGATACTTTCGTTAAAAGCATCATTGTGCTGGAGCGCAACTTCTACATGAACATCATTTCTATCTCCCTCAAAATACATTATCTGCTCATACACAGGAGATTTGCTCTTATTAAGATATGCAACGAATTCGCTTATTCCTCCGTCATATTTAAAATGCTCTGTTCGAGGCTTGCTATCCTCATTTTCTTCAACATTTCTTTCGTCTATAAGAGTAATCTGAAGTCCTTTTGTAAGGAACGCCATCTCTCTTAATCTCTGTTTTAAAACATTAAAATCATATACGGTTGTTTCTTTGAAAATAGTTTCGTCTGGCTTAAAATGAACAGTTGTTCCTGTATCCTTTTCATCACAGTCACCTACAATAGTAAGAGGACAAAGTACCTTACCTCTTTCATATTTCTGTTCATATATATGACCATTTTGTCTTACATCAACTATAAGCCAATCAGAAAGAGCATTTACAACTGATGCACCTACGCCGTGAAGTCCACCAGAAACCTTGTATCCTCCACCGCCAAATTTTCCACCTGCATGAAGAATTGTGAATACAACTTCTACACCAGTAAGACCTGACTTGTGATTGATACCTGTCGGAATTCCTCGTCCATTATCTTTAACAATTATTGTGTTCTCAGGAGTAATAGTTACTTCTATATGATCACAATATCCGGCAAGTGCTTCATCTACCGAGTTATCTACTATTTCATATACCAAATGATGCAGGCCGCGTGATGCTGTAGTTCCGATATACATACCCGGTCTTTTTCTTACAGCTTCAAGACCTTCCAGAATCTGTATCTGGTCTGCACCATACACAACTTCTTCATTGTTTGCCATTATAAACCTCTTTCTATCTAATTCTTATTCGTTACAGTACCATTTATTACTTCGAACAATTTGTTAATTTCAAATCTATGGTTTACAAACTCATCATAACCGGTACAAGTAATAATAGTTTGAATATCTCCGATTGTATCTAAAAGATAATTCTGTCTGTTTGAATCAAGTTCCGACAAAACATCATCTAACAATAATACTGGATTATCTTTTTTGAACTGCTTAACAATTTCTATTTCAGAAAGTTTCAGCGAGAGAGAAGCCGTACGCTGCTGGCCTTGAGAACCAAACTTACGCAAATCTATTTTCTCACCACCATTTTCTCGCTGAACAATAAATGAAAAATCATCTTTTTGAGGCCCTATACTGGTCTGTTTTAAGAATAAGTCTCTATCTTTGACCCTTTGCATCGCAGCTTCATATTCATCTGCTTCAACACAGGGTTCATAAAAAATACTTAAATGTTCTTTTCCACCAGTTAATTTAAAATGTATTGGTCCGATAATAGTGTTCAGATTTTCAATGAATTTTTTACGGATTTCAATTATTTTTTGACCATAACTTATCATCTGAGAATCTTGAACATCCAGAAGAATTCTGTAATCTGGATGTTCATGTAACTCTTTTAGCATCTTATTTCGTTCAACTAAAAGCTTATTAAACCGGGACAAATTATAGAGATAGGAAGCATCCAGCTGGCACAGTTCCAAATCCATGAATCTTCTACGCTCAGATGGACCATTTTTGATAATAGCAAGATCTTCAGGAGAAAAGAAGACAACGTTCATTTTCCCAACATAATCTGCTGCACGCTTTACTTTCTGACCATCTATTGCAATTCCCTTTGATTTATTTTTTCGAAGGTGCATATCCAAACGATACTCTGCACCATCTTTTTCCATAATTGTACGAATATGACCTTCACTCTGATTAAACTTTATGATTTCCCTGTCCTTGGCTCCCTTATGCGATTTAGTAGTAGCCGACAGGAAAATTGCTTCCAGTATATTGGTCTTTCCCTGAGCATTATCGCCATAGAGAATGTTAGTACCATTGCTAAAATCCATATGAAGAATGTCGTAATTACGGAAATTAGCAAGTTCTAAGGACTTTATAATCATCTCATTTAACCACCTTAAATTCCTGTCCGTTATAACTTACAATGTCTCCATCGACAAGCTTTCTTCCACGACGTGTATCCACTTCACCATTAACTTTGACAAGTCCTGCCTGAATATCTTCCTTGGCATCAGCACCGGATTCTTCTAGTCCTGCCTTTTTTAAAGCCTGTCCAAGTTTAATAAAATCATCTGTTTCTCTAAGTTTTACTTCCTGCATCTTATTACCTCTATATACAATTAATCAATGGTTGTAAAGTTAACCGGAAGAATCAAATAAATATAGCTTTCATTTGCATCTCTTATAAAGCATGGTGCTTTTGGATTAACCAAATAGATATCTACTTTATCATCTTCAATTGCTCTTAATGCATCGATGAGAAATTTAGGATTAAAACCAATCTTAAGACTCTTTCCTTGCTTTACAATATCAACTTTCTCATCCATTGCTCCGATTGCTGAATTAATCTTCATCTCCAGAAAATCATCTTCAATTGTGATGATAACCGGTCTCTTATCGCCTTCTTTAACCAGAAGAGTAGCACGGTCTATACAGTCAAGAAAATCTTTTCTTGATATAGTAACTTTAGTCTCATAATCTGATGACAGCATCTGATTGATATTAAAATAAGGACCATCTAATAGTCTAGATACAATAAGAGTCTTCTCGAATTCAAATACGATATGTTTATCTGTAAAAAAGATTTTAACCATAGACTCTGTTGAATCTGTCAGAATCTTACTTACTTCAGATAATGATTTTCCAGGAACGACAACGCTCTTATGTTCATAGCTTTGAGAAAGTATAATCTTCCTTATGGAAATTCGATGTCCATCAAGCGATACTACTTTAAGAGTCTCTCCATCAACTTCGAACAATTCACCGCTCATCATTTTATTAGATTCATTTTCTACTGTAGAGAAAATAGTCTGAGAAATAATCTGACGGAGTGAATACTGTGAAATCTCAATTCCATCTATTCTCTCAATATCCGGAAGATATGAGAAATCATTACCACTGCGACCCAAAATGCTAAACTTAGCCTTTTCACAGGATATTGTGACTTTTATATTACCTTCAGAGTTTGTGGACTCTACTGTTACGTCATTATCAGGAAGCTTTCTTATGATATCGAAAAATATTTTTGCATCAATAGCAACATATCCGCGATCTAAAATATTACCGTTTACGATAGTCTCTATTCCAAGCTCCATATCGTTTGCGATAAACTTTATCACACCCTCAGTTGTATCAATAAGTACACATTGTAAAATTGACATTGTAGTTTTAGCCGGTACTGCCTTTGATACGATCTGAAGACCGCCCACTAAATCTTGTTTCGAGCAGACGAATTTCATATTTCTGCTTCTCCCTTCCCTTATACATCTAAATTAGTTATTGTTTCCATGAATTCTATCCGACACACATAGCCTTATCTATTATACAATTTCTATGCATTTTTTACAATGAAAAGCCATTATTTAAACGTTATTAAATTTGCTTATTTGCCCATATTTACGATTTTGGTTCATTTTTAAGATTTTTTAGCCATCATCATCTAATAATACGCTACAATCAAAAAATAAAGCCTTAAAGCATAATTAAAACATATCCAAACCTAAAAGCCTTTTTTTAACACCTTTTTATCTGCTTTTTCCATTGTGCATTTTAACTATTTTTGCAAACTGGATTCTAAACTAAAAATTTAGTTTCTTCCTTATTATATTAATATTTTTTTCTAGTTCTTTCTCGACACTTATTCTTGCTTCAATTCTGTTGATGCTGGACATAACTGTAGTATGATCTTTTTTCCCTAGCACTTTTCCAATTTCTACAAGAGAAGCATCAGTAAGTTCTCTGCACAGATACATTGCAATCTGCCTTGGAACAACAATTTCTGTGCTTCGTTTCCTGGAAGTTATTTCTTCTAATGTTATTCCGAACTGTTCACATACCGTATTCACAATAAGTTGTGGTGTTATTATTTTTTCTTCCTTAATAAGAATTGTATCTCTTAATGCTTTTTTTGCTGTATCAAGTGTTATTTCAGAATTGTCCAGCTTTGAAAAAGCTACAACCTTGTTGTATGCGCCTTCGATTTCTCTAATATTACTCCTGATATTAGAAGCAATATAATCCAAAACCTCATTGCATGTTGCTTTGCCAAATCCCGCTTCGTATCTTTGTAAAATAGCCATTCTTGTCTCATAGTCAGGTGGAAGAATGTCTACTGTAAGTCCCATTTCAAATCTTGATCTAAGTCTTTCTTCCAAAGTTGCCATTTCTCGCGGAGGTTTATCGGAAGAGAGTATGATTTGTTTGCCCTCTTGATATAACTCATTAAAAATATGAAAAAACTCCTCTTGTGTTGATTCTTTCCCTATAATGAACTGTACATCATCAACCATCAGAACATCTATCTTCTTGTATTTGTCTCTAAAAACTGACATTGCCTCATGATTTTTCGACCGTATAGAATCTATCAGTTCATTAGTGAATGTCTGCGAAGTTACATATAAAATTCGTGCTTTAGGATTATTCTTTGTCAAATAATTTCCTATAGCCTGCATCAAATGCGTTTTCCCAAGACCTGCTCCTCCATACAGAAACAATGGATTGTAAACTTCTCCAATAGCTTCTGCAACAGCTAGGCTTGCTGAATAGGCAAATTTATTATTAGGACCTACAATAAATGTTTCAAATCCATACTTCTGGTTAAATTTGGAATTAGTCAAAGAAGATATGTCGTGTTTTGGAATATTGTTTTTTGCAGCTGTTTCTTTTTTCTTTGAATAAGAAAGTTCATCTTCTTTACTCAAGATTTCTTCTTTTGGGGCTGCGTCTGTGTTCTCAAATGTTTTTGGAATATCTTTTGGAAGAATAAATTCTACATCTATAGGCATATCTAAAGCCTCTGAGAATGCTACTTTGAAGAATATCCCATAGTGTTTTTCTATATAGTTTTTGGCTATAACATTTTCGGATGGAATTAAAACAAATACCGTTTCATCATTAAAATCGTATAATTCAAGCGGTTTTATCCATGTGTCAAACGAAATCCTTGTTATTCCAGAATCAACATGGATTGTTTCTTTGATTTTGTCCCATTCTCCCTTGATGTAATCCCACTTATCATCAAAAGACATGTAATCCTCCCCATGTTTGTAAATCACAATAAATTAACTACGATTAAAGTCTTATTTAATCATAAACGAAAACAGTCCAAACTTCAATTTAATAAGCTCTTTTTAACCTCTTTTCATGCTGTATTTTGGAACATAAAAAGTGTTTTTTCATTTATTTTATTCCAAAATTAACCACATCTTTTCCACATATTCCATATTTGGTCGTGAAAAAATCTTTTTAATACCAAATATAGGTTAGTAACATGTGGATAACTTGTTATAAAACGGATTTTCGTTAATTTTTCTGTTTTATGCGAGTTTTACAGGCTTGACGAATCATTCAATTTTATATATAATTATAACGATTTTTTCCACACAGGATTAATACAGACTTATCAGAATCTGTTTTCCTGTCAGGAAACAGATTCTTAAATCTATTTATTTGTGTAAAGGAGGTGTAACCCATATGAAGATGACATTTCAGCCACACAAGCTTCAGCGTAAGAGAGTGCATGGTTTCAGAGCTAGAATGAGTACTCCAGGCGGAAGAAAGGTTCTTGCTGCCAGAAGAAGTAAAGGTAGAAAGAGATTATCCGCTTAAGGATAAAAACACTAAAGGCCACATAACTTCTATGTGGTCTTATTTTTTTAGGAGTTATCGTGGAATCACTAAAAAAAACAGAGGATTTTAGAAATGTATATACCAAAGGTCGTTCTTTTGCAGACAGAAACTTAGTTGTTTATGTGTGGAAAAATGGTCTTACAAAAAACAGACTTGGTATCTCTTGTTCTAAAAAAATAGGGAATAGTGTGGTAAGACATCACTTTGCCAGACTTATCCGTGAAATTACAAGACTACATGAAGAGGCGTTTCATAGTGGTTGGGACGTTGTAGTCGTTGCCAGATTTAACAGCAAACAGGCAGATTATCATCAGCTTGAAGCATCTTTTATCAAACTGGCTGAAAAAGCTCATTTAACAAAAAATAATGAGCGGGTTTAAGACCTTATCACAGCCTGGGTCTTAAGCTGTTACACAATATGTGATTAGTTTTGAAATTTAGCATACCTTAAAAGGTGGTGCAGATGAAAAAAATAATGTTATTACTGATCCGGTTCTATCGAAGACATATTTCGCCATTCAAGTCAACAAAGTGTCCATATATTCCAACCTGCAGTGAATATGCTTATGAAGCTGTAGAAAAGCATGGTGCTTTGAAGGGAGGTTTGCTTGCAATCTGGCGAATACTAAGATGTAATCCATTTTCAAGTGGTGGATATGATCCGGTTCCAGAACACTTTTTTACTGGAGGAAAAGAGTAAATGAATACAATCATTAATGCGATTGCATACGTTCTCGGCTTTATAATGCAGGGAATTTTCATTATGCTAGGGGCAATCGCGTCATTTTTCACAAACGGCAATGTAACAGTAGGTAATATCGGTATTGCAATTATTCTGTTTACTGCTATTGTCTACACTTGCATGTTGCCTCTTACTTATCGTCAGCAGAAGTTCTCTAAGCTTCAGAATAAAATGCAGCCGGAGATCAAAGCTATCCAGAGTAAGTACAAAGACAAAAAAGATCAGGAATCTCAAATGGCTATGAATCAGGAGATTCAGGCTGTTTACAAAAAGTATGGCGTATCCATGACAGGTAGCTGTGTTCAGATGCTACTGCAGATGGCAGTTCTTTTTCCTCTCTACAGAGTTATCTATAACATGCCAAAATACGTACCTGCTGTAAACAACATCTTTGCAAAGCTCTCTGATGCTCTTGTAAATACCAAAGGCGCACATGATGTAATTTCCAGCTTTTCTGGTGCAAGTCAGTTTACTAAAGAACTTGCTTCTGGTGCAAACGCTGACGTATACACAGAAATATTGAACAAAGCTTCCTCCGCTGACTGGAACACACTTTCTAACTGGGCAGCAAATAACGATACATTAAAGGGACTTGTACAGACTGGACACAAAAACGTTCTTGATATGAACAACTTCCTTGGTCTTACAATTTCCGATTCTCCTTCTTACATGTTCAAGAATGCAACAGCTAATGGTTTTTCTTCTGCTGCGCTTCTTGCTATTATCGGAGCTCTTATCGTACCTATTCTTGCATGGTTTACTCAGTATTTGTCTGTAAAACTTACAACATCTATGACAACCGACAAGAATGCGCCAAAGGATCCTAACGATCCGTCCGTACAGATGCAGCAGTCAATGAAAACAATGAACATATTTATGCCTTTATTCTCAGCATTTTTGTGTTTCTCAATGCCTGCCGGTATTGGTCTTTACTGGATTGCATCTGCTGTAGTTCGTACTATTCTTTCTATTATTGTTAACCATCGTATTGATAAGATTGATATCGATCAGATGATTAAAGACAACCAGGAAAAATATGAAAAACAGCTTGCAAAAGCAAAGGTTCTTGCAACAGACATGAAGCTTTATGCATCTTTTTCAAGCAGAAACCCTGAAGCTATCAGCAAACTAAAAGAAACAAATCCTCTTACAGAAGAAGAGCGTCAGAAAAAGCTTGATGAAGCTGCAGAGTATTATAAGTCAGGCAAAGCAAGACCTAACTCACTTCTATATGCTGCAAATCTTGTTAAAAAATATGAAGAAGATCAGTTGAATAAATAACAGGGGGACATTTATTTATGAACGAATATAGGGAGTTTACAGCCAAAACTGTTAATGACGCAATTACACTTGCGTGCGAAACATTTTCTGTTATTTCAGAACGTCTTGATTACGAAGTCGTTTCCGAAGGATCTAATGGATTTTTAGGAATGGGTGTTAAACCTGCTAAAATTCGTGCTCGTATCAAAGAGTTTAAATTTGAAGAAAGCGTTAGTAATGAAGTTAAGCCTAAAGAAGATAACACTGAATTTGATAAAGAACCTGCAAAATTCGAATCATCTTTAAACACTGACTACTCTTTAATTGAATCAAGTGCTAAGACTTTCCTCAAGGATGTTTTCCATGCGATGGATATGCCTGTTGATATTGAAGTATCTTTTGACGTAGAAGAGAAGATTCTCTCCATCAACTTATCCGGTGAAGATATGGGCGTTCTCATCGGGAAGAGAGGACAGACACTCGACAGTCTTCAGTACCTTGTTTCACTTGTTGTCAACAAGAATCAACCTGAATACATTCATGTAAAAGTTGACACTGAGAACTATCGTGCACGTCGTAAAGTTACTCTTGAAAATCTCGCAAAGAAGACTGCTTTTACAGTTAGAAAAACTCGTAAGAGTTTTTCACTTGAGCCTATGAATCCGTATGAGAGAAGAATTATCCATTCAACTCTTCAATCTGACAGATATGTTACAACACATTCAGAGGGTGACGAACCTTATCGCAGAGTTGTAATTACTTTGAAAAGAAACTGATAATTATTGATAAGTAGCCCTTTTCTGTAGATTACAGATTAGGGCTACGTTTTTATAAAAAGAGAACAAAAATATGATTCATACAAATGAAGATACTATCGCAGCTATTGCAACTGCAATGTCTGATGCAGGTATAGGAATTATCAGAGTAAGCGGAAAAAAAGCAATAAGCTGTGTTTCTAAATACTATATTAATTCAAAAAAAGTGCATGATTTGGAAGAACACGAAGCAGGGACCATTAAATTTGGTTTTTTCATTGATGACGATGAGAATATCATAGATGAAGTAATGGTTTCAGTAATGAAAGCACCTCATTCCTATACACGCGAAGATGTTGTCGAAGTCAATACACATGGTGGAAGTCTTGTAATGCAGCAAGTGTTAAAACTTCTTACCTCTGACGAAAATGTGTGCAGGCTTGCAGAGCCTGGAGAATTTACCAAGAGAGCCTTTTTAAATGGAAGAATAGATTTAACAAGAGCCGAAGCTGTCATGGATATTATCGAAGCTAAAAACGAGTTTGCTTTGAAGAACTCTGAAAAACAGCTTCGTGGTTCTATGCGCGATTTAATACATTCTCTTAGAGAAAAGATACTCTATGAAATGGCATTTATTGAATCTGCACTTGATGATCCTGAAAACTATAATTTGGACGGATATCCAGAAAAGCTTTCCGGCAATCTATCAAGATGGATATCAAAAACTAAAAAACTTCTAGGTACAGCCGATGAAGGAAGATTACGTACGTCAGGTATAGTTACAGTTATTGTCGGAAAACCAAATAGCGGAAAATCTTCACTTTTAAACGTGCTAACAGGCGAAGAAACTGCAATCGTAACAGATATCGCTGGAACTACACGTGATGTTATCGAACATGATGTTAAGATTTCTGATTTACTACTTCATGTGATTGATACTGCTGGCATTCGTGAGGCCACAGATAAAATTGAAGCAATCGGTGTGGACAGGGCAAAAAAATATGCTTCCGATGCTGATCTTATCCTATATGTAATAGATTCAACAAGAGAACTTGATGAAGAAGACAAGCAGATTGCCGAAATAATAAAAGATAAGAAAGTTATTGTTCTTCTCAATAAATCTGATCTTGAAGAAAATATTATTTTAACAAAAGAAAATCTGACAGATAATATTTTTTCTGCTATAAATATAGATGGTGAAAACACAAGAGTCATTCAAACTTCAATGCTCAATGAAAGCGGAATTAATGATTTGAAACAAGCTATCGTGGAACTGTTTTTTAACGGACATCTCGTACCTTGTGAAGAGATGTATGTTACAAATCTTCGTCACAAAAAGCTTTTAGAAAATGCGCTTTCTTCTCTTATGCTAGTAGAACAAAGTGTTGAGGATGGAATGAGCGAAGATTTTTATGCTATAGATTTAATGAATGCTTATAAATATCTTGGTGAAATTCTCGGTGAAGAAGTAGGTGAAGACTTAGTTAATGAAATATTCTCCAAGTTTTGTATGGGCAAGTAATGATTAAGGAAATAAAACAATGGATAAAATTATTGAATCAGTTGACGTATGTATTATAGGTGCCGGACATGCCGGATGTGAAGCAGCTTTGGCTTGCGCAAGACTTGGTCTTTCTACAATGATTTTTACAGTAAGTGCTGATAATATTGCATTTATGCCATGTAACCCACACATTGGCGGATCTTCCAAAGGTCATCTTGTTCGTGAAATTGATGCTCTTGGTGGAGAAATGGGCAAAAATATAGATAAAACATTTCTTCAGTCAAAAATGCTCAACACATCCAAAGGACCCGCAGTTCATTCACTAAGAGCGCAGGCAGACAAACTCCAATATTCTCTTTCAATGAAAAAAATATTGGAAAATCAAGAAAATCTTACTATCAAACAAACAGAAGTAGTAGAAATACTTACAAGCGAAATTACAGATGAAGATAAAAAGAAACTTGGATATGAGAAACAGGTTATTGGTGTCCGTATAGAAACAGGTGGAATTTATACTTGTAAATCCGCAATTTTATGTACTGGAACATACCTTAAAGCTCGTTGTCTTTGTGGTGAAAGTATTACATATACAGGACCAAATGGAATGCAACCTTCCAATAAACTCTCTAAATCACTACTCGATATCGGTATCGGACTTAGACGTTTCAAGACAGGAACTCCTGCAAGAATGGATGGCAATAGCATCGACTACTCCAAGATGGAAGAACAGTTTGGTGATACTCCTGTTGTACCATTTTCTTTTTCCACAAATCCTGAAGATGTTCAGAAGCCGCAAATGTCCTGTTATCTTACATATACAAATGAAAAGACTCATGAAATAATAAGAGCTAACATTGATCGTTCACCTATTTACGCAGGAGTAATTGAAGGTGTCGGACCAAGATATTGTCCTTCAATAGAAGATAAAGTTGTAAAGTTCCCTGATAAGATTAGACATCAGGTGTTCATAGAACCTGAGGGAACATTTACTAACGAAATGTATGTTGATGGAATGTCTTCTTCAATGCCTGAAGATGTTCAGATTCAAATGTACCGTTCTGTTCCAGGACTTGAACATTGTAAAATTGTAAAAAATGCTTATGCAATCGAATATGATTGTCTGTGTTCAGGACAGCTTTCACCAACACTTGAAATCAGACAGATTAGAGGCCTTTTTTCCGCTGGTCAGTTTAATGGTTCAAGTGGATATGAGGAAGCTGCCGCTCAGGGACTTTATGCAGGTATTAACTGTGCAATGCAAATAAAAAATAAACCTTACATCACTATCGATAGAAGTGAAGGTTACATTGGAGTTCTTGTTGATGATCTTGTTACTAAAGATAATCTTGAACCATACAGAATGATGACTAGTAGGGCTGAGTACAGACTTCTTCTTCGTCAGGATAATGCCGATATTCGTTTAAGAAAAAAAGGCTATGAAGCCGGTCTTATTTCTGAAGAAGAATATCAAAGCCTTCTTTTGAAAGAAGAGCAAATCAAAGAGGAAATTGATAGACTTAAATCTATAAGAGTTGGTGCAGCCAAAAACATTCAAGAGTTCATGATTGAACACGGTTCAACTCCATTAAAAACTGCTTGCACCCTTGCAGAGCTTATTTGTAGACCTGAATTATCCTATGATGATCTCGCACCGATTGATCCTGATAGACCAAAGCTCAGTAAAGCTGTTACAGATCAAGTTGAAATCAACATTCGATATGAAGGTTATATTACCAGACAGGAAGCACAGGTTTCTGCCTTCAAAAAAATGGAAGAGAAGAAAATTCCTGCTGATATAAACTATGATGATGTATCTAGTCTTAGAATAGAAGCTCGTCAGAGATTAAAACAGTTCAGACCAGTGAATATAGGTCAGGCTTCTAGAATCAGTGGGGTAAATCCTGCTGATGTTTCTGTTCTTCTTGTTTACCTTGATGCACAGAAGAAAAATAATTAGTTTTATAATCGGAGAGACTCAATGAGAAATTTTACCAACCTGATAGATGATCTTTCAACTATCTCAATAACTTTGTCTCAACATCAGTTAGAACAATTAGATAAATATTATGAATTGCTCGTTTCTTGGAACGAAGTGATGAACCTAACAGCCATTACAGAATTTGATGATGTTTGTAAACTGCATTTTGTTGATTCATTAATGGCCGCTCCGTACTTTGATTTTAACCAAAAAAATTTATCTCTTATTGATGTTGGTACTGGTGCCGGATTTCCTGGTATTGTTTTAAAAATTGCCTACCCTCATTTAAACATCACTCTTTTAGATTCACTAAACAAGAGATTGAAATTTTTAAATGAAGTTATCGAAACACTTGAATTAAATAAAGATGGCGGACATATTGAAACAATACATGGAAGAGCAGAGGATCACTCTAATTTCAAAACCGGAAAACTTCGTGAAAAATTTGATGTTGGATGTGCAAGAGCAGTAGCAAATATGTCTACTCTTTCAGAATATGTTCTTCCATATGTTAAACAAAATGGACGTTTTCTTGCATTCAAGAGTAATCGTGTTTCGGAAGAACTTGAAACCGGAGTAAACGCCATTAATAAACTTGGTGGCGGATCTGTAACTGTAAAAGAATATAAACTTCCTAACTCAGATATTGAAAGAACTATAGTAATAGTTCCTAAAAGTAAAATCACTCCAAAAATTTATCCTCGAAAAGCTGGACTACCATCCAAACAACCTCTATAATAGTAATGGATTTTTCATTCATCAAAAATGTTTCACGTGAAACATTTTTGATGAATTGAAATTTACTGATTGATATTTACTTATTCTAATAAATAAAATTTCATTCTTATTTATCACCACCACACAAAACTTTTTATATTGATTTAGATATTTAATTCTTTGCTATATGCCACGTAAATTCTTCGTGTTTTTATATATTTGCTTATGATTATTGTTTTAAGTATTTACTTTGTATAGGTTATTGTTTTCATCAGGAAAATCAATAACCGTACCAGACCAAAATTTGTCGTCAAGACAAATTTTGTCCTGCGAAGCAGGATTCTTGCTGATGATTATCCTAAATCTCAGCAAGAAGTCATACTTTATTGTTTCTATATACTCTGTTTTACTGTTTGTATATTTCGTCGCAGACACGCTTTCGCTTGATTATAAACGTAGTGGTACGTAATGCGCTAAAAAACAGCGCATAAGAATGCGGCATAATTTAAACACTTTTAAATTATGTCGTCTGCCAAAAGCAGATTAAAAGGCATCATTGATGCCTTTTAACCCCAAAAACCAACGTTTATAAACAGTTCT
>NZ_AUKC01000046.1 GCF_000424545.1 Butyrivibrio sp. NC3005
TTATTTATGCCTTTAAACCCCATACCAACGTTTATAAACAGTTCTGCTCATGAAATATTACAAGCCAGTAAAACTAATCTACTAAGTATTCGAAACAATAAAGTATGACTTCTTGTCACTTATAATCAGAAACTCGCATTTACTGCGAGTTTCGTGAGAACAAAAGTCAAGTGGCAAACTGGTCCAAGGCGAAGCCTTTTCAAATGGCCAGTTTGCGTAGTTTTTGGAACGCAGTGACAAAAATCTATGACTTCTTGCTGAGATTTAGGATAATCATCAGCAAGAATCCTGCTTCGCAGGACAAAATTTCTCTTAACGACAAATTTTGGTCTGGTACGGTTATTGATTTTCCTGATGAAAACAATAACCTATGACTTCTTGCTGAGATTTAGGATAATCATCAGCAAGAATCCTGCTTCGCAGGACAAAATTTCTCTTGGCGACAAATTTTGATCTGGTACGGTTATTGATTTTCCTGATGAAAACAAAAACCTACACTATTATGATTTTTAATAGTATAATATTTAAATTATGACATTATTTTTACAGTAATCAAAAAGTTGATACCGTTTTATTACTTTTGATTTACATGAGGAGACAATTTTTATGAAAAAAAAGTTATTTCTAATTCTAGTATCTTCTATCATGTTAATGGAAGGATGCTCTGTAGCAAACAAAGCTCCTGCAAAGGAAAATGCAACTCTTGAATCTGAAAATTTGGCAGATTCCTCTGATTCTACAACAAAAAGCTCCACTCCGCTATCATCAGATGAAGGCACTACCCAAAACCAGTCCGATTCTGAAAACGGCTTAGAAGACTATTCAGATCAGATTAAGAATGAGATTGGCAAGATTACTTCCGACTCATCTTCTCTTTCTGACGAACTTGTAAGCGTAAACAGTCTATATGACAAATACGATGAACTTGTAATAAATGCGCCAAGTCAAAGCAGCATGAATACTATTTGTCGATGGAGAAGCGTAGTTTGGAAAACAGAAGTACAAAGCCTTCTTGAAAGACTTCAGAAAAAAGATCCGGATCACTATGCTGATTTGTATGCAGAATACAAACTATGGGAAAGTTATGTTCCTAATATGGCTAAACAAATGAGCTATATGTATGAAGGCGGTTCTATTTATCCTACAATGTATTCCTACAACGAGGCAATGAGATACAAACAAGAAGCTTATACACTTGCAAGTACCCTGGCAGATTTAAATCGCGAAGTCTCATTTTCTTTTCCCGATTCAACACCATGTGGTTATTATGGAGACTATACAAAAGACAGTTATCTTATAATAACCGAAGGAATGGAAAATGGTTCCTATGACATCTTAATTCACATAGACACTACCAGAGAATTACGAGGTTCTGGAACTATTGAAGATAACTCTGGTTCAGATGATGTTATTAGTTTTACCAGCGAAGATGATAAAGTAAAAGGAACAATAAGCTATTTTGCTTTAGATGCAACCTTCAGCGTATCTGAATCTGAAAGCTCTGCTGTAAAAAATAATGACTCTTTTAGTTTTACATTTAAACACTAATCTTATCTACCAACTTATAATATAGCTAAAAAGGCAACTAATCTACGCAAGTGGTATTTAGTTGCCTTTTTATTTTATGATTTTTTCATTATTTCTAAATGCAAATCATTTGCATTTAGAAAAGTTTTGGTGTAATGTATTGTTGGTTACAATATGATTTTGAATATTTTCGAGGTAATTATGGATTTATTAATTGATGTACTACTTGATACACTTCTCGATGCAGTAAAAATTCTTCCTTTCTTGTTCATTACTTATCTTCTAATGGAGATTTTGGAGAAACATACAAAGGATAAAATCGGAGATGTCGTACAAAAAGCCGGTCACTTTGGACCATTTTTCGGAGCTGTATTGGGAGTTATCCCTCAATGCGGTTTCTCTGCTGCCGCTTCTAACCTTTATGCTGGTAGAGTAATAACTGTTGGAACACTCATAGCAATATACTTGTCTACTTCTGACGAAATGTTACCGCTTATGATTTCTAATAGAGTTCCTGCCTCCAAGATTCTACCTATAATAGTTGCCAAGGCTATAATAGGTATTATCGCAGGATTTGTGATTGATTTTACCGCAAGAAAAACCAGAAAAATTCGTCACCAGAAAAATGACGAAGATTTCCGAATTGAAGAAATGTGCAAAAGAGAACACTGCCATTGTGAAGACGAAGAAGAAGGAAGCGTTTTCCATTCTGCAATAGTTCACACACTTCATATTCTTATTTACATTTTAGTATTGACATTTGCTTTAAATCTTACTGTTGAACTTATAGGACAGGATAATATCAAAAATCTCCTTACTTCTATTCCTATATTTGCACATCTTTTTGCAGGAATAATTGGACTAATACCAAACTGCGCCGCTTCTATTATCATCACTGAGCTATATCTTAATGGTATGATTTCTGCGGGTACTATGATGTCAGGTCTCTTAGTAGGTGCTGGAATCGGACTCCTTGTTTTATTTAGAGTTAATCCTGAAATAAAAAGAAATCTGCACATTACTGCTATTTTGTATATTACCGGAGTATTTTTTGGTACTCTTATTGATTTAATAGGAATCTTTTGAGGAAAAATAAATGCATTGTAAAATTCATGTAGAATCAGTCGAGCGAATGATGGAAAGAAACTGGCCTAAAGGCGTAAAGAAAACAAAGCAAAGAGTAGATATCTATACAATTCTTGCTAATGCATCAAAACCGCTCACTGCTTCTGAAATATATGAGCAGCTTATAGAAAAAAGCAAAGACGAAAAGGCTCCATATGCTTTTTCCACAGTTTACAGATGTCTCTTAACTTTTGAAAACTCAGGTATTGTGAACAAACTGGTAGCACTTACAGATCAAGATGCAATGTATGAGCTTAGGCTAGAAAAACACCACCACTATGCTATTTGCCTTAAGTGCCGCGAACGTTTCCCTCTTCGAACCTGTTTTCTTGGAGATCTGAAAAAAATGCTCCCAGCTGACATGGACGGTTTCGAAATAGTAGGCCATCAATTAGAAATATACGGTTATTGCAATAAATGCTGCAATACAAATGAAAAAAAAGAGCTTAGCTAAGCTCTTTTTTTTCGTCTGATAGATTAAATATCTTCATTCTGTTATATATTGCCATACAAGATAGAGCACGCATAAATTTACTTAAATACGTAATGAATATCTCATTCAAAGAACAATGTAAAAAAGTATAATATGCTGATCCGCCAAGAAAAAGTGTACTTTTTCCGCATAGCAAATCATAACAAATTCCCCATATTGTAGGAATAAAAAACATTATTACAAAAAACTTTGCTCCAACTTCTTTTTTATTATTAATCCTTGATACTATAAAAATAATCATTACTCCTACAACAATACTATGACAGTCCCCAAACATTCTCCAAATAAGCTGTCCTATTGAAAGATATTTCAGAAAATCAAAACCCGCAAAACAATTAAAGTATATGATACTTGTTATTATACTAATAATCATAAGTACTGCACCTATAATTGTAAGTATCTGCCTCCTAGTAAAATCAATAAAAATCAAAATAAATGAAATACTGCCAATAATGTAAAGAGGGATATTTCTAATATCTAAAACCGGAACTCCTAACGGCTTACAGAATTTACACCACAATGCATACAAAATCATTATGATTGTCTTCAAACCAAGCATCGACAAAATAATTTTGTTAATCATCTGCCTGTTTTTTATTTCTGAATGTACAATATCTTGTTTATCCAAAACTTTAAGGCTTTCTCCATATTTGTTAGAATAAGGCTGCGAATCTCGAATTATCAGATATACAAAGAATGCTATATATCCCCAGAAAACAGAGCATACTATTCCGCCTAAATAATCGCTCGGAATAATAAGTGTTAATAGAATCCAAGACGTAAAAGAAATATACCCTGGCAGTCCTATGTCATGAAGCCTTCTAAAGAAGGCCGCAGTTGATGAAACTGCCAACAACACATATATCGATATTAAAAGCACATTGTTACCTGCATTCAAAACATCATAATTAATGTACTTAACCACAAAAGCTATAAGATACAATATTCCAAGTGTTTTGACAAATTCCAGTTTATCTGCTCTCCCCTTAAATTTAAATAACTTATCCATGCCCTTCCCTTTCAAAACTTTTCATAAAATATTATAAGATATACAACACATAATGCAACATTTATTCTTAATATTATTATTTTTTTAATCTTTTTACTTAATATAGAAAATTTATTTTTATAATATTTTAATATTTTATTATTATCCTTATTTATCCCCGCTTGTTACGGGATTCTGTAATTTTTTAAACGTTTCCAACTTGAAAAACCATTCACTCGCAGAAATCCTTATATTATAATGTTTTCAGAAAATACCGACGTTTTTGTAGAAATGCATCACAACGTTATTGCGTATATTTATACTTTGATTTATAATAAAGGTAGTTGTAACGTTTTTCGTAAAAAACAATTGTATTTTTCTATTATTTTTAAAAACAGAGGAGATTAGGCTATGAAAAATAAATTGCTGCGAAGTCGTTTTATGTCTTTTTGTATTGCGTCATCGATTTCTATTTTTAGTTTGTTTAGTTTTTTCACCATCGAAAGCAAAGCTTATACCGATGGGTATATTTGTTCCGCGCCGATTGTCTATGGCTCAAACTCTTATTTCGTCCAAAGTAATATTGCAAGAACCAACCAGTTCAGAAACGAATTATCACTCCCTGCTCTAACGGAAAATGCCGCATTAGATGCTATTGCGTTGGAAAGAGCAAACGATATGATCCAAAACCATTATTTTGGTCATTACAAAAATGGGATTATTATGGCTTTTTCAATTGATACCAAATATGGAATTGAAGCCCATGCAGAAAATATCTATTACTACTATCTTCAAGGCCCAGATTCAACCGATATAGGCTCGCATATGGCTAATGGATGGCGAAATTCAGAAGGGCATTACAGAAATATCATAAATGCCTCATATACTCAGATTGGAGTTGCTATGGTATTAGCTCCTGATGGAAGCTGGTACGGGGTACAGATTTTCTCGTAAATAAATTAGGTTTTTGATGTTTGTATATTTCGTCGCAGACACGCTTTTACTTGATTATAAACGTAATGGTTTATAATGCGCCAAAACAGCGCATAAGAAAATGCGGCATAATTTAAATACTTTTAAATTATGCCGTCTTCCGTAGGCAGATTCAAAGGCATTTTTACCTTTAACCCCCAGACCAAAACTATACTTCTAAAATCTCTACTACTCCGCTTTTTAGACTCTTTTTCACATCGATAATTCTCTGATTAGATGACCCTTTAAATTTTAATGAGATATCTTTTTTCTCTAACATAAACTCTCCATCTACAAGGACATCTATCATTTCTAAAATCTTAAAAGTGTCTTCTCCATGACATCTTGTATTATTTTCATCTGTAAGCTCTTCCCACAGATATCCTGAATAAATCCAAATATCAGCCTTTGGAACTTCTTTTTTTATTCTGGAAATAAGTGGCATTATAACTTTTTGATTTGATAATTCCATAGGTTCTCCGCCTAAGATAGTGAGTCCCTTTATGTAAACCGGTTTTAAGGATTCTACTATCGAATCTTCTACTTCTTTAGTGAATTCTTTTCCGTAATTAAAATCCCAAGTTGCTTCATTAAAGCATCCTTTACAGTGATGAGTACATCCTGATACAAAAAGCGCTGTTCTACAGCCAATTCCATTTGCTATATCCGAAAAATAAATTTGTCCGTAATTCATATTATTCCAACCTTTTATTTTGAACCTCTCATGACTAAAGTCACGAGATTCTTGGGAACAGGCTTCTAACAAAGCCTTTATTACCAAGCTACCCCCGCTAATTCCAGCGGTTGATATACATATGTTATGCTACTGAGAGCAATCTTAATCCTTCGTTTAATATGTTAATTGCTGCATTGACATCTCTATCTAACTCAGTATGACACTTAGGACATATCCAGACTCTTATAGACAAGTCCTTTGTAATGTTAGATTGATTGCCACAACAATGACAAGTTTGAGAAGATGCAAACCACTTATCTACTTTAATAATCTGTCTTCCATACCAATTAGCTTTATATTCTAATTGACGAGTAAATTCAGACCAAGAAACATCTGCAATATTACGAGCAAGTTTGTCGTTTTGCATCATGTTTTTAATTTGTAAATCTTCGAGACAGATAATGTCATTTTCTCTGATAATTTTAGTAGATAATTTCTGCAAGTAATCCTTGCGTTGATTTGCTATATGTTCCTGAAGTCTTGCAACTTTAATTCTTGCTTTGTTCCAATTTGAACCACCCTTTGATTTTCGTGATAATTCTCTTTGTAACTTAGCAAGTTTGTTTAAAGACTTTTGTAAATACTGAGAATTAGGAACCTTCTCTCCATCACTAGTTATTGCAAAATCTTTAATACCCAGATCAATACCGACATTTTTATTTACTGTAGATAGAGTGTTGATTTCTACATCCGTACAACAAAGAGATACATAATACTTACCGCTAGGTTCTTGAGAAATTGTAGCGTTAAGTATTCTACCTTGAGGAATAAGTGTACTTTTTGTTTTTATCCAACCAAGTTTAGGCAGCTTAATTTTCTTATTAACAAACTCTATATTGTTATTGGTAAAAGCTGTTCTATAAGAAAAAGCATGGGTTTTCTTTGACTTAAATTTTGGATAGCCGACAGATTTATCTCTTAAAAAATTCTTATAAGCCTGATCTAAGTCACGCAAAGCATTTTGTAAAGAATTTTTGTCTGGCTCTTTAAGCCACATTAATTCAGACTTTAATCTTGTTAGGTCTTTATTACACTCGAAAAATCCCATATTTCGGGATTCTTTTTCGTAAATTCCCTTGCGTTTTGCTAGATAGTAATTGTATACAAACCTAGAGCATCCAAAAGACTTATGTATTAAGTTTTTCTGTTCTTTATTTGGATAGATTCTATATTTGTATGCTTTTTCCACTTTATTTTTCCTTTTGGCTTTGAATATAATGTCGTATTTGTTCTTCAGTATTTTCAGAAACAGTTGCTACAAAATAACTTGGATTCCAAAGATGTCCGCCCCAAAGCTTTTGCTTAAGTGAATTGCCATGTTTCTTCATCAGAAGCCTTGCAGAAACTCCTTTTAATCCCTTTATCATATCTGGAATGTAGTGTTGCGGAGAACAACTTATTAACAAATGAATGTAATCCGGTTCTCCGTTAATTTTCTCAATGATAAAATCATTGTCTTTTGCAATTTGATTTAGATATTCATGCAAATCTTTTTCTATTATTGGTGTAAGAACTTTTCTTCTGTATTTCGTACACCAAACAATATGATATTGAATTGCATAAACATATCCACGACCATGTATAACTTCCATATGTTTTTACCTCACATTTGCAAGATTAACATATGTGTTTTGGAAAGCCAACATGATATATGTATTTGATGACATTTTAGTATTAACATACGCATATATGCTCGCTAACCCACGACTAAAGTCACGGGAATGCGCTCGCATTTATTCAAAAACGCATTAGTTGATTACTCCAGAAATTTCATCTTTAGCAGTCTCTTCACTTGCCACGCTTACATGAAGAACTCTATCTTTAATTTCCTGAGTACGTCCCTGATTCCAATACTGTGTACCGATATATCCGCAAGTACGTCTTGCAACATTCATTCTTGCCTGATCACGATTTCCGCAATTTGGACACTCCCACACAAGCTTTCCGTCTTCATCGTTTACTATCTGAATCTCACCTGTATATCCACAACACTGGCAATAATCAGACTTTGTGTTAAGTTCTGCGTACATGATATTCTCGTAAATATACTGCATGATAGATAAAACTGCATCTATATTTCCGAGCATATTAGGAACTTCTACGTAACTGATAGCTCCTCCCGGAGACATTGCCTGGAACTGTGATTCGAACTTAAGCTTCTTAAATGCGTCCATTTTTTCCTGAACATGAACATGATAGCTGTTTGTTATGTAGTTCTTGTCAGTAACACCCTTGATAATTCCAAAACGTTTCTGAAGACATCTTGAGAACTTATAAGTTGTTGATTCAAGTGGTGTTCCATAGAGTGAGAATGCTATATTAGTCTCAGCTCTCCACTTTGAGCACTTATCATTAAGGAACTTCATAACTTTAAGCGCGAAATCTTTTCCGCCATTGTCAACATCTGTATGAGATACGCCCTTCATATACATAGTACACTCATAGAGTCCTGCATAACCAAGACTTATTGTAGAGTAATTGCCATAAAGAAGTTTATCAATTGTTTCACCCTTCTTAAGGCGGGCAAGTGCACCATACTGCCACAGAATAGGTGCTACATCAGAAGGAGTTCCAAGAAGTCTTTCATGACGTATCATCAAAGCTTTCTTACAAAGTTCTGTACGCTCTTCCATAAGCTGCCAGAATCTCTTCTCATCCTTTCTTGAAGAACATGCTACATCTACAAGGTTGATTGTAACTACCCCCTGATTGAATCTTCCATAATACTTGTGATCACCTTCATTGTAATTACGAGCATGAGCTTTATTAGTCTTGTTACACAATCCTTCAGCGTTATTTTCATTATCAGGAGTAAGGAAGCTACGGCATCCCATACATGGATATACATCTCCGCCTTTATATTCCTTCATCTTCTTTGCTGAAATATAATCAGGAACCATACGCTTTGCTGTACACTTAGCCGCAAGCTGTGTCAAATGCCAGTATTTTGTTCCTGGCTGAATATTATCTTCGTCAAGTACATAAATAAGTTTAGGAAATGCAGGAGTTATAAATACACCCTTTTCGTTCTTTACACCCTGAATTCTCTGCTTGAGCATCTCCTCAATAACTGCGGCCAAATCATCACGAAGCTGTCCTTCTGGTACTTCATCCAAATACATGAACACTGTAATAAAAGGAGCCTGACCATTTGTAGTCATGAGCGTAATAACCTGATACTGAATCTCCTGAACACCATCTCTGATTTCCTTACGAACTCTCATCTCGGCAACTTCATCAATTTTCTCTTCACTGGCATTAATTCCAGCCTGCTCGAATTCCATTCGAACAGCTGCACGGAATTTTTGACGGCTTACATCAACGAAAGGAACAAGATGTGAAAGTGTAATAGACTGTCCGCCATACTGTGAACTTGCGATTTGAGCAATTGCCTGTGTAGCAATGTTGCATGCAGTTGAAAAACTTCTCGGTCTTTCGATGAGTGTTTCACTAATTACCGTTCCATTTTGCAACATATCTTCGAGATTAACAAGGCAACAGTTATGCATATGCTGAGCAAAATAGTCTGAATCATGGAAGTGGATAATACCTTCCTGATGAGCTTTCACAACATCTTCCGGCAAAAGAAAACGTCTTGTAAGATCTCTAGATACCTCTCCTGCCATATAGTCACGCTGAACACTGTTAACTGTAGGGTTCTTGTTGGAGTTTTCCTGTTTAACCTCTTCGTTATTGCACTCTATAAGGGACAAAATCTTTTCGTCAGTGGTATTGCTTTTTCTCATAAGCGCATGCTGATAACGATATGTGATATATTTACGCGCAACATCATTATGTCCTGTATTCATGAGCGCGTTCTCTACCATATCCTGAATTTCTTCAACGTTAGCAGCGCGAGTCAAATTATTACATTTTGCTTCTACGTCAGCACCAATTGCCAAAATCTGCTCATCTGAAAGGCGTTTATCTTCTGTAACTGTAAGATTTGCCTTTTTGATAGCCGCAATAATCTTTCCGCAATCAAACTGAACCTCTTCGCCACTTCTCTTAATGATTTTCACTTAAGTCCCCTGCTACTATTGTAAAACACAATATCTTGTATGTAACAATAATAGCTTCTCCTTTCTTATTATTCATTCATTCATTATTATTTCCGCATATTTCTTTACTTTTAGCCTACAGACTTTATTTACATCTTTTCACTCTAAATTTCGTTTATGGCCGCACAATTCTAGGCGCTGCATGCCTTGTCTACTAAAAAGGCAAACAACTACCTACTTAAAAATTATTTTCCTAAAATAATTGGCATCAAAAACCACTTAGGGAAACAGCGCCGTATCCTTAGTACTTCACAAAATGTTTACTTACTGCATTTTAGAGTTTTAAAAAAAAGAAAGAAATATGTCGCTTAAAACAACTATATCTTGTAGATTCATTATTATCATAATACAAGTATTAGTAATTTTCAAGTGCGAAGATTTACTTTTTATCAATTAATAATGCACAAAATTTCATTATTAATTACATCTATTTTTTTATCTTTATAGCTCACGAATCGCTTCCAGCCTGTTATGCAACGTCAAGAGCTTATTATAATAAATTTCGTCATTAATCGGTCTGCCAGAAATATAATATTCGGTTTTTCCATATTTCAGCATATTAGACAAATCACTAAATTCTACTTTTTTATCCGGTTTATCGTTTAGTTTTAAACCGCAAATATCCGCTAAATGTCTTATTGTTCCTGCATTTCCATCTATAATAAGAGTACAACTACCAAAAATCTTCCTAAATGAAGGCTTAAAATAGTTAAAATGAGTACATCCAAGCACTAAAGCCTGATAATCGGAAATATTAAGGTTATCCAGTCTCTCAAGAATGTAGCTTTCAACATTTTCCGAATCAAATTCTCCGTTTTCTGCAAATGTAACCAGATTAGGCATCGGCAAAAGATCAACTCTGTGATAATCATCTACTCTCTCCAACAAGTGAGCAAGCTTATCTTCTCTGATTGTCACAGGAGTAGCCATTACCAGTATTCTTTTTCTTAATTCAGTTTCTTCGACAGCTGGTTTAACTGCAGGCTCCATTCCCAAAATTGGAAGATCATAATCATGCCTTAATACTTCAATTGCTGCTGCCGTCGCAGTATTGCATGCTACAACAATTGCATCGACACCTTTTTTTATCAAAAACTCAGCAATGTCTTTTGAATATTTAATTATCTGATCTGTTGTCTTTAATCCATACGGAACGTGATCTAAATCCGCATAGAATATATATGATACGTCATCTCCCAAAAGATGATAGGCTTCATGTAAAACCGACATTCCACCTGTTCCAGAATCAAAAATACCGACTTTCATTTTCTTCCTCACCTTATTTGCTACAACAAAATAGAGGCAGCCATTAATTCTGCCTCTTAATAACTATATTCCATTCTTACAACTTCATCAATGGATAAAACTACCAAATTACTGATTGTAAGAAAGCAAAACTCATCTATAAAACATTATTAAACAATTGGATTATATTTTCGGTGAAAAAAGAGAATCTATAGATATATCAGCTTGAAGTTAGTATAATAAAATGCTATCTTAAATTTAAAATTTATAAACAAAGAAAGGCGGAAGCATTTCATGATAAATCCAATGAAAATAATGCAAATTAAAGGTATGTGGGATAAATTTACAAGTAATCACCCAAAGTTCCCACGTTTTCTTGCAGCGGTAAGTGCTAATGGAATTCAGGAAGGTACCATTATCGATATCACTATCACAGAACCAAACGGAGAAAAAATGGAGTCTAATCTTAAGATTTCCGCAGAAGATCTTGAACTTTTTAGACAGTTAAAAGAAATTGGGTCTCAGCAGTAAAAATACGATACTACAAAGATTCTTGTCGTTTATCTAAAAATATATTACAAAAATGGTTCCTGAAAAGCTACTAATATTCAGGAACCATTTAATTGTTTAAGCTTTTAATCATTTATCTGAAAGGTAATTTTTAGAGCAATATAAATACTCACCTTCGTAATATATTTTAGCCCAACCTTTTTCCATTTCAATAAAGGTAACTATTGTTCCTTTTTTAGCTGTTAATTTTTTATTGTCATCTCTTTTTTCTGGTGATGTTCTGAAATTAACATCACTTATAACAACCATTTCTTTTCCAGATACTTCTTCTTTCTTATCTTCCTTTTTTACATCTGAAGGAGTGTTAACAATAGACGTGGTTGCTTCAACAGATGTATTATTTGTTTCTTCTTTTTTATTACCAGATGAAAAGCCTTTAACTACTGTCATAGCTATCAGTATAACAAGAAGGACTGCTGCCACCAAAGCCAGAATCTTAGTAAGAATAGAAAATCCACCCTGATTATTTCCTATTTCTTCTTCAAACTCCTGTTCATCTGCATCTTGTCTATATTCTTCTTCTTCATCAGGCATGTCTTCACTGTAGTAGTCATAGTCTGAAGATTCATTGGACTCCATATCATTATCAAAGTCCTGTTCTGTTTCAGGATAGTATTCTTCTTTTTCTTCTTCCATATCCTGATCAGGACTATCAAACTCATCATTAATATTATCATTATGAGAAATATTATTTTCTAAAAGCGTCTTTTTTACCTGCTCTGTAATATCAGGATTACAGATAGTATTCTGATGAAGTCTAAAATATTCCTGTTTTTCCGCTTCAGATAGAAAATTCATAGGGTCTTCTATCTGAATATCATCGATATTAGGTTCTTTAACAGGTATATAAAAAGAATTAGTATCTTCTTTTACTTCAACTTTTTTATTATCCTTAGAACCATCCTTTCGATAATCATCAATATTAAAAATCTTCTCCGCCATCTTTCTTCTTCCCTAAAACAATCATATCCTAAAAACATCAATTAGAATCCCTATTAATTATGTATTTAGAAATAGGATTTCCCATTGATGAAAATCTCTCTTCATATTCTGTCATTACATTTCCCTCATTCATAACAGAATCGTTGTGCAAGTCTCTTGTACATGCAACTAGTTTCCACTTTGACTCTTCAAGTTCCTCAAGCGCAAAAGAAAATAAGTCTGTATTATCAGTCTTGAATTCTACAACTCCATCTTTTTTCAAAATATAATCATATCTTTCAAGAAACTGTCTGGATGGAAGACGTCTTTTAGCATGTCTATCCTTTGGCCATGGATCAGAAAAATTAAGATATATTCTATCTACTTCACCTTCTCCAAAAACTTCTGTTAAATTTTCCGCATCCATTCTTATAAATCTAATGTTAGGAAGCTGAAGTTCATCCTGCTTCTGAAGTCCTCTTAACATTACACTTGAAAACTTTTCAATTCCTATATAATTTACATCTGGATTCTGCATAGCAAGGGTCATTATAAATCTTCCCTTACCCATTCCCACTTCAATTCGAATAGGATTTTCATTTCCAAACACTTCTTTCCAGTTGCCCTTCTGCATCTCTGGATTTTTAATTGTCCATGCACTTGTTTCAATAGCTTCACGTGCCCCTGGTATATTTCTAAGTCTCATTGTACTCGCGACTCCTTAATTATATCTAAAAATATATTTTTTAACTATAATACATTATTTATTATAAATTATGCAATCAGAAACTTGAGACTACAATTCAAAACTAATATAATGATATGATGTAGATATCTAAAATAATTATTGAGAATAATAATTTTACATAGTATTTTTTGATTTTATAAAGGAAGAACATGAAAAAAACATTTTTTTTACATAAATTTGCAGCTTTAACTACCGCTGCTTTTGTTTTTTCTGCTTTTTCACTTTCTCCTATATACAGCAATGCAGCATCAGACAGTCTTATGAAACAAATGGAAGACAGAAAAAAACTAAAAGTTGCTTCTAACGAGATTGAAGACTGGCCCAAAGGACCAAGTGTTGGAGCAGAATCAGCAATCGTAATGGACATTGACAGTAAAGCAATTCTATATTCAAAAAATATAGATGAAAAACTTTATCCGGCAAGTACTACAAAAATGCTTACTTGTTTAATTGCTGCAGAAAGAGGTAATCTTTCTGATAAAGTAACTTTTTCAAGTACAGCTGTAAAAAGTGTTCCTGCTGATGGGTCAAATATTGGTATCGATGCTGGTGAATCAATGACTCTTGAAGAGTGTCTATATGGTGTCATGGTGGGCTCGGCTAATGAATGTGCCAATGCCGCAGCTGAACATATAGGTGGAAGCATCGAAGGCTTTGCCAAAATAATGAACACAAGGGCAAAAGAACTTGGATGTAAAAACTCACATTTTGTAAATGCTAATGGTCTGTTTAATGAAAATCATTACACAAGTTCGCGTGATCTTGCACTTATAGCCTGTGCCTTTTTCAATAATGATTCTTTATCAAGAATAGGTAATACAAGACAAAGAACCTTTAAAGCAACTCCTACTCAGCCAGATACATTTACAATAACCAACAAACACAAACTAATAAATGGAGAATTCTCCTATTCAGGAATTCTCGGAGGTAAAACCGGATATACCGGAGAAGCCCGTAACACCCTTGTAACTGGATGCGAGAAAAATGGAATGAGGCTTGTGTGTGTAGTCATGAAAGAAGAATCTCCCTGTCAGTTTTCTGATACAGTCTCTCTTTTCGATTATGCCTTTAATAATTTCCACAAAATAAACGTATCTACTGAAGATAACGGCTCACTTCCTAGCAACGAAAACTTCTTTTCTTCACAGAAAAGTTTGTTTGCCTCTGCTTCAAATGTACTTTATTTTGGAAAAAATGATACCATCATTCTACCAATTGGTTCGTCGATAAGCGATTGTAAACGAGATGTTGTCGTTAATAAAAAAGATGATAAGACTGGCATTGTTGCAACTGTTAAATATTTATTTAATGGTGCTGATGTTGGAAATGCACAGATTTATATGGCATCAGATAAATATCAGACTGATAATATAAATAACACAAAAAAACAAGAAAAAAATTCTGATAAAACAATTTATATCAATGTCTATTACCTGTTTTTATTAATCGTCGTTGTTTCATTACTTGTTATATGGCTTAGCTATACAATTCCTTCCGGGGCTTTTTTAAGAACTCTTTATAGAGATCCAAGCGAAAAAAGGCATTATAAACGCAGGAAAAAAGAAATGAAAAAAAGACGTTTACGATAATTATTTAAGGATAGCGTATTTCCAAGGAAATGCACTATCCTTTTTTATTTACGTTTATTCTTGTTATCAGTTTGTTTTAAATGCCTTATTCTTTTTCTTGTCTTTAACTGTTTTTCCCTTATTTCTTCAACTTCATCTTCGGTGACAAACTTACTTGTTTTTATCGCATAATATCCACCATCTTCAGATTTTTTTATACGAATCTTTGATTTCATATACCCATGCTTATCACACAATGATAATGCATAATAGTGTTTTCCATTTGGAGAAAACCATCTTATCTTCCTTCGGATATTTTTGTGGCACAGATAACATCTTGTACTTGTTACTTCTACATCTTCAAGAAGTTCTTCTTTCTGACTGAATTCTCTTGAAATATATTTTGCATAATTATCAAATACAATGTGTATTTCCTGACGTTTATCCTTAGGTGTAACATACGAATCAAATGATACATATTTCATATACTTTTCAGGAACTCTTTGCAGTATTTCTGCAGTATACTGCGCATCAGACAATGCTCTGTGAAAAGGATATTTCTTTTCAAACTCCATAAAATCTATAGCATATTCTAATGCTCTTCTTGACTTTCCATCCTCGAATGACAGCGAAAAGAGTTTCTGAACATCAAGAAATTCTATAGGACCATCAGATAAAGATTCCATTTTATAATAATCCATATTTCTCTGAAGTTCTGGAAGATCTAAAGTTCCCCAGCTACAAAAAACCGGATCATCTCCACACCATTCCAAAAAATCATTTATTACAACTTCAAAAGGATCACCATTTTCCAAATCTTCCATGGAAAGATTAATAAGCTTTCCTGTAATTTGATGCATCTTATGATAGACCTGAGGATGAATTAGTCTTGAAAAAGTGCCGGTAATTTCTCTTTTTTCATTAAGTCTTACCGCTCCAATTTCCACAATTTCAAACGGAAGCTCTTTAAGTTCCTGTTCTCTAACAGTTCCGCCCTGATTCCATTCCAGATCAAAAACAATATAATTTGACATATAACCTTTTCCTAGAAAAAAATGTACTCTAACTTATGTTATTTTTTGGAACTTTTTTAACGTTATATTCCAAAAAACAACAGGACTAAAAAATCGCAAGCCACTGTTTTTCTACATAAAATTCATCAAAATCATGGAAAAGCCAGATTTTTAAACAAAAAGTGCTTTTATGTTACTGAGTGCACCTGTCAAAAAAGATGCATTCAGTAACATAGATTCCGGGTTACACCATAAGTTCCATTTACATGTAAAACCGAAATCTTTGAAACAAAGATAGATTTTTTATCTTTGTTTCTTATTTCCTCCCTTGTCCTTCCAAAAAAGCACTACTTTTTATAAAACCGATCCCTCTATCGGCTCTCCAAAGAAAGTAATGAAAACATTACTCTCTAACTTGGACAAATAAACTTATGAAAAACAATTAATTAGCATTAAGTTCTCTCTCGAGATCTTCAAAATCATAACTATTTTGCTCAAAGCCTGCATCATTAATGCTGCCTTCAGCACTATCAGTATATCCATTCTTTATAGCACTTATCATCCAACCGACAATATTTTCGATATGTCCGGATTTTCTGGATAAATTATAAGCATAACGAACACTCTTCATATCCATTTCCGCCGCTTCAAGAATAGCTTTTGCTTCACTTGCAGTAATTTTTTCTGTAAACAACTGCTGAACTTCATCAACTAATTCGAAAATATCTTTCTTTGGTTCAGCTACGGGTTCCTTTGGTTTATCTCTTCCAACACGTGTAAGAGTAAAACGAACACTAACAACTTTTCCTCCTCGTCCCATACGAACAGGCTCGTATTCAACATGAATACTGGACTTTTTGTTAAGTTCCTTTCTTCCACGCTCTAAAGCATAACGTCTAAAATCCGTATAATTTGACATCTTATTTAGACCTGATTCCTCGGCTTTCTTCTCAATCTTGTCGTAATCAGGTGATTCTTTTTTAAGAGCTTTAGCTATATCTGCATTTTCCTGCGGATCAATAATTCCCAGCATAAGTTTAAGGTCAGTAAGACCATAAGTTACCTCATACGGACCTTCACTATGATTGACCGCACGCTGATAATCCATCTCTGACTTTAGTACTTCATACAAACGATATGTGTAAATACTTGTAAAAGTCAAGGACTCAGTTAAATTAAGCACAGTATAGTTGCTCTTTAAACCAGTAATATACTTCTTGATTTTGCTATTGTAACGAAGAGTAAGTCTTCCATCGTGAAAGGTTACATCAGTTATTACATTGGATGCTTCGATCTTTTGCTCATCACGATCCTTGTAAATGATTCTCCAATCCAAAAGGGAAGCTTTGTTCTTCTGTGGTTCCACAAGGGCTACAATCTGATCATAGAAAGAACCATTTGATCTTCCAAGAGCTTTTCTTAAAAAAGTTCCAGGAATAACTGCCTCTAAACTTCCGTCATCTAATTCTTTCGCCATAAGAATTCCGATTGCAAAAAGCTTCTGCCCTAACAATGTGGATTTACCCTTAGCAGTAATCAGAGTATTGGACTTCTTATAAGTCACATTTTTCAGCATGTTAGCGCTTTCAGTGTTCTTCTCTTGTTCCAATTTTCTCTTATTAACCCCACATTTCATTCCAATTTTGTCGTACTTTGCATTGACTATTATATGTGCATCAAATAATTTGTGCAAGACCATTCCAAAATTCTCGTAGTTTTATAAATTCCATTTTAAGACAACAGTAATTCCAAATTTAAGCATGTCTTTGTAAAAACATTCCAAAAATCAGCAAATCTAGCTTTTTTTCATTCCAAAAATCAGCATAACTTGACCAAAAAATTTTTTTTTGCTCGGTTCTTTTTAAAAAATTCATTCCATTTTCAAACATATAAAATTCCATTTTATAACTTATAAACTTCCAAATCATACCATGAAATATTTTTTCCCTCAAAAATGCCATTCCAAATTGCACCACAAAATCCAAATTTACATTCCAAAATTAACCACATCTATCCTGAAACCTTTATTTTTCGCGCACTTTTCCTTGAGTATTTATCCATAATCATACAATCGATTCCAATTTACAACGTTTCTTACCTATTTTCGTTCCAAAATGTACCATTTCTTATATGTATTAATTCCAAATCACACCTTTTCTTATAAGAAATAATTCCAAAATAAAACATTTCTTCTTATATGTAATTCCAAATCACACACTAAGTTTCATAATAATATTCCATTTTCAACCATAACTTTAACGCAATTTTATAAAAAAACGCCCTGTATATGCACTCTTGAAACACTTTTATATAGTTCAAAAGAGCTGGCGAAATCTGGATTCCAAGCTTAAAAGCACCTTCTTCCATCATTAAGCAAGGCTTTTTCCAAATAGCACCATAACTTACAGTATCTGCAGCATTCCAATTTACAACAGGTCGTAATCCGAAAAACAACATATCATTTTCCAATTTAGACTTATTTTTGTTCCATTTTACACCATAACTAAAACGAAAAAAGCCCATTTTACGCGGTTTGTACGACCTCTAATAAAAAGAATGAAATGTTGTTTTTATCTCTAAAAAAATCAACACACTTTAACCCTAAATTCTACAGAAAAAAAATTGTTTAACCTAAAATAATCTTTTTTATCTAACAACAACAAATATACTTTTAGGAAAAAAAATTAATATCAATTTGCTTTTAAATACCAATAAAGCATAATATTAATATTCCTAAAATTTTTTGTTGTTAAAAAACTTATAACATTGGAATTTAGATTAATTGATCACCTGGCGTTTAGAAATTAACATCTGCTGCCAAATTTATAGATACAAAATTTCGATTAATCTATTAGCAAAGATTATGCAGAATATTTTTCGAAAGCTGTTCGCCTTATGCGGACAAGATTCAAAATATTTATCGGTTGTTTTTAGCTAAAACTTTATAGAAAAAACCACTTTTTTTATTATTTTTTTAATTCTACTAGCAGGTAATGATTTTTTGAAATAAACCCTTATTTTATGCGGGTTTACAGCTTGTTAAATCATTATTTTTGATTGTGTTTCTTCTATATTAAATAGTAATGGAGGTTTTATGGATAATAAAGACGTAATTAAAGGACATATTAAGGATCTGTCACTTAGAACTTACAATAATGAATATATTACTCATACTAACTTTTTGGGATTATCTGAAATGTCAGATGCTTTAGAAGCAATAAGACTTGGTGGCGGAAACACCGAAGTTAAGAGTTTCAATGGTGTAAATTATTGTATTTATGGAGGATGCGAAAATACAGAACGAAATATTTTATTCTTCCTCCCTTGTTATATTAATGAAGAAACATTCATGGAAAGTAGTGAATACTCTGGAGAGATTATTTCCTGTATTGAAGTAAGTGCAATTAATGACAAATTTGCGGATACACTTACTCACAGAGATTATCTCGGAGCGTTGATGAATATGGGAATAGAGCGAGATATTATTGGTGATATAATTGTAAACTCTAGTGATCATAAAGCATATATTTTTGTTATGAAGAGTATGGCACAAACAATAGTTTCAGAGCTCATTAGAATAAAACATACTTCGGTAAAATGCGATTTAGTTCCAAATAACAAATGTAATTTTAGTGTTAATTTCAAAGAAGTTGAAGGATCTGTTGCTAGTACAAGACTAGATGCAGTAATAGCATTTGTTTATCATCTTTCAAGAAACGAAGTCAAAGAATTAATATCTAAAGAACTGGTATTTGTTGAGGGAAAGGCAGCTTTTAGTGGCGGGTATACATTAAAAGAAATGAGCCGGGTTTCTGTAAGAGGATACGGAAAGTTTAAGTTTGTAAAAAGCCAGGGACAAACTAGAAAAGGCAGGATTATCATAAGTGTTCAGATATACCAATAAAAATGTCCGCCATGAGAAGACATAATTAAAATATAAATGTCCGTATATCACGGACTAGGTTCCGAAAACATGATAGCATTTCAAATACTAAGATATCGAAAAAACGTTATTTATTTTCTGAATCGGATTTTTAATAATTAACGCTTTTTCGATATCTTCTTTTTAACGATAATTTTGAAAAACTATTGCAACTAACCTTGAGTAAATCTGTTTTAATAAATGTAAACCATATAGGAATCAGGAATACTTTTCTGGTGATACTCTTCTAAAATCCAAACTAAAGGTTATAGCAGGCAATAATTTCCTATCAGGAACATCTAAAGATAAGGTTTACAATTCCTTTATTCAAAAAATCCATAAAAATTTTTATTTTTATTATTAATGTAGGTTTAAATTTTTTAACTGGAAACTTTAAAAAATTTTATAGTTCCTATTGACTTTTTTGGAAACTATCTCTAGTATTTGAAATAGATTGTTTAGTTCAAAATGTTTAACATACAAAACGACATTTGGTAGTTTTCAAAACTACATCGCGTAATTTGCGCGGTAATATGCATGATTTAAATTTGTGCGTTAAACGAAATAAAGCAAATAATTCAAATTGTAGGAGGAAACTAAAAATGAATTTCGAAGAAGTTAAGAACATTATTGTTGACACACTTGGATGCGATGCAGATAAGGTTACCGCAGAGGCTTCTCTTACAGAAGATCTTGAAGCTGATTCTCTTGATCTTGTAGAACTTCACATGGCTTTAGAAGATGCTATCGGAACAAAAATTCCTGATGAAGAAATTGCAAAGCTTGAGACAGTTGGTAAGGTTGTTGAATATCTTAAGGCTCACAAAGAAGCTGCTAAGGCATAAGACTAATTACTTGGGGCGAATGATAGTTTAGTTTTTACTTCTGTCTTGGATGTTTTTAAGGCGGATTTAGTATCAAAAATAATCTATTTCGCCCCAAAATTTTTTGGAGGAATCAAAAAATGAGTTCATTACAGGATAAATTATTCATCAGCTGTCCTTCCTGTAAACGCAGACAGCTGATTACACGGTGGCAGAAAACTTTATATGTATGCCCAGTGTGTGGACACTATCTGCCTATGGGAGCAGCATCCCGTATGAAGGCAGTTTTTGATATTGGAACTATTCATGAATTAGATTCGAATATGTCTCCAGCTGATCCTATTGAATTTGAAGGATATACGGACAAAGTTGAAAGACAGCAGAAAAAGACCGGTCTTAAAGAGGCAAGCGTAACTGCATATGGTAAGATTGGCGGAATGAATGCGGTTGTTGCTGTATTGGACAGTCATTTCTTTATGGGGTCAATGTCAAGTGTTGTCGGTGAAAAAGTTACAAGAGCAATTGAATTTGCAACTAAGAAAAAATATCCTTTGATTATTTTTTCCGCAAGCGGCGGTGCCAGAATGCAGGAAGGTATTTATTCCCTTATGCAAATGGCAAAAACTTCTGATGCAATTGAGGAATTTTCACGTCAGGGTGGGCTGTTTATCAGTTATCTTACACACCCGACTACAGGCGGTGTTACTGCTTCATTTGCTTCTCTTGGAGATATAACACTTGCAGAGCCAAATGCCATGATTGGATTTGCAGGCCCAAGAGTTATAGAGCAGACAATTGGAAAAAAACTTCCTAAAGGTTTTCAAAGAGCAGAATATCTTGAATCACATGGTTTCGTAGATAAAATCGTACCAAGAGATGAGATGCGAGACACACTCATTGATCTGTTAAAGCTCCATTGTCAAGAAAAGGAGAAAAGAGGTCTTTCTATTATACAGGGAGCTCTTTCTTAAAGAGGAGGGATGATAATGAATAAATCTTTAACACCAGCTAATCGTGTAGCTATTGAACGTGAGATGAACAGACCTCATATTGAGGATTTTATAGCTAATCTTTTTTCGGATTTTTTTGAACAAAAAGGCGATCATTTATATGATGAAGATCGTAGTATTTATGGAGGAATTGCCAGATTTCATGGTATTCCTGTAACAGTCCTTGGACATCATAAAGGACATTCAATTGCCCAGAATCTTGAGGACAATTTTGGTATGCCTTGTCCGGAAGGCTATCGCAAAGCACTTAGAATTATGGAACAGGCAGATAAATTCCATAGACCTATCATTACATTTGTGGACACTCCAGGTGCTTATCCTGGACAAGAGGCAGAAGAACATGGTCAGGGCGAGGCTATTGCCAGAAATCTTGCGGCTATGAGCCATTTCTCAGTGCCTATTATAACTATTGTAACAGGCGAAGGTAATAGCGGCGGAGCACTTGCAATAAGTGTAGCCAACAGAATAATAATGCTTGAAAACGCAGTTTATTCAGTTCTTTCCCCAGAAGGATTTGCTTCTATTCTTTGGAAAGATTCAAGTAGAGCTGATGAAGCTTGTGACGTTATGAAGATGACTGCAATGGATTTGAAAGAAGCTGGTGTCTGTGATGTTATCATCGACGAACCAGAAGGAGGCATGCAGAAAAATCCACAAGAAGTTTATAATCTTCTCGATGCTGAAATTGAGAGACTTCTTAAAGATTACTCATCAATGAGTCCTTCTGAAATTGTGGAAGATCGTCACAACAAGTTTAGAAATATAGGTATGGTTAACGAACCAAAGAGTATTTTCTTTGGAAAAAGAAAAAAGGCTTAATCTAATATCAAATAAAAAAGAAAAATCGAGGTATGCATGAAAGGCTTGCAAATTATATCGGTTGGTGCTGCTCATCCTTCAAAAGTTGTTACTAATGATGATTTATCAAAAATCGTTGAAACAAGTGATGAATGGATAAGCAGCAGGACCGGAATTCATTCGAGATTTTTTTGTGGGGATGGAGAAAGCTGTGTATCGATGGCGATTGAATCATCGAAAGCAGCCCTTGAGCGATCCGGATTGGAAAAAGAGAAAATAGGTTGTGTGATAGTAGCTACTATTTCGGGAGATTATGCGACTCCAAGTGTTGCATGTATGGTACAAAGAGCGCTGGCATTAAGAGAAGATATTCCTGTTCTTGATGTTAATGCAGCATGCAGCGGATTTATATATGCACTTAGCGTTTGTCAGGGGTTATTAGAAGCAAATGGCGAAAAATATGGTCTTGTAGTTGGTATGGAACAACTCTCACGCCTTTTAAATATGGAGGATCGAAGTACTTGTGTACTTTTTGGAGATGGCGGAGGAAGTGTCATCGTAGAACAATCAGAAAATGCAGTATTTAAAAGTGTCTTAGGTGCAAAAGGCGGAGAAGAAATTCTTTGTGGAGGAGCTGGAACAAAAGACCAAACCATAAAAATGGATGGTGGAGCTGTTTTTAAATTTGCGGTTACTGCTCTCCCATATTGTATGAAAAAACTTTTTTCTTTTGAAAAAGAAGATGGAAAAAACTATTCCATAGATGATATAAGTCAGGTTATTTGTCATCAGGCAAATTCTAGGATTATCGATCACTGTGTTAAAAAATTAAAAGCAAATCCGGATAAATTCTACAAAAATATGGATCATTTTGGAAATACTTCTGCTGGTTCTATCCCTCTTGCAATTGAAGAATTATGGAGAATGGGTAGATTAGATGAGAATTGTAAACTTATGCTTATCGGTTTTGGAAGTGGTCTTACATGGGGCGGATGCATTATTTCTTTTAATGCAAAAAGACCTTAAAAACGCTTACCGGTGCCAAATGATTTCTTTTTGTATAAAAGAACTAAGGAGACAATATGAAATATCTAAATGAGATTTTGGGAACAAAATATCCCATCATACAGGGTGCTATGGCGAATATTGCGACAGGAGAATTTGCTGCTGCCTGTTCAAATGCAGGAGGACTTGGAATTATAGCTTGTGGTGGCATGACACCAGACATTTTAAGAGAGGAGATAAAAAAGTGCAGAAAGCTTACAGATAAGCCATTTGGCGTAAATATTATGTTAATGCATCCGGCAGCAGATGATTTTGCAAGAATCGTCTGTGAAGAAAAGATTCCTTTCATTACAACAGGAGCAGGAAATCCTGGAAAATATATGGATAGTTTCAAAAAAGCAGGAATATTTGTTATGCCTGTTGTTGCAGCTCCTATCCTTGCAAAACATCTTGAAGACTGTGGAGCAGATGCTATTATTGCGGAAGGATGCGAATCCGGAGGACATATTGGAGAAATGACTACAATGACTCTTCTTCCTCAGGTTTGTGATGCTGTAAATGTTCCTGTTATTGCAGCTGGTGGAATTGCAGATAACAGACAGATGCGAGCTGTTCTTGAACTCGGAGCTATTGGTGTTCAGGTTGGAACATGTCTTCTAGGCTCTCTAGAATGCCCTATACACGAAAATTATAAAAAAGCAATAATTCGTTCAAAAGGAAGCGATACAATCGTTACAGGACGAATTGGAGGCACTCCAGTACGTGTTTTGAAAAACCAAATGGCAAGAGAATATGTTGCAAGAGAAAAAGAAGGTGCAACACTCGAAGAACTTGAAAAATATACACTTGGTTCTCTTAGAAGAGCCGTTTTTGATGGTGATACAAAGACTGGTTCACTTATGGCTGGTCAGACCTGTGGTCAGGTCAAAGAGCTTAGACCTTGCGAAGAAATCTTTGCATCTCTTTGCAAAGGAATTGATTTTTCTAAAGAAAATGATTCTAAAATTACCGCATAAACAGGAGGTTTATATATGTTAACAGCTTTTTTATATGCAGGACAGGGTGCTCAGCATGCAGGAATGGGAAAAGATTTATATGAAAAGTTCCCAGCATTTGCAAGTGTATTTGATAGTGCAAAGCTTGATTTTGATATTCATGAGATGGCTTTTGAAGATCCTGAAAATAAGCTTATTAAAACAGAATATACACAGCCTTGCATGGTAGCATTTGCAGCAGGCGTCACTGCTATTCTTCGTGAAAATCACATTGAACCTGACTATGTTGCAGGTCTTTCACTTGGTGAGTATTCAGCACTTGAGTCTGCAAGTGTTCTTACAGCAAAAGAAGCCATTGAACTTGCAGCTTTCAGAGGAAAAGAAATGGCCAAGGCATCCTGCGGTATAGAGTGTGGGATGAGTGCAGTTCTAAATCTTGATGAAGAAAAACTTAGTGAATGTTGCAACAAAGCAAGTCTTGAGACAAAGCAAAAAGTTATGATATGTAATTTAAACTGCCCTGGACAGCTTGTAATAGGTGGTCAGAAGAAGGCTGTTGATAGAGCAGGCGAACTTGCAAGAGAATGCGGAGCAAAGAGAGTTCTTCCACTTGCGGTGAGTGGTCCGTTTCATACAAGTTTCATGGAACCAGCCGGAAATGCACTTAAGAAGAAATTTAAAGAGATAAATTTCAAGAAACCTCAAACAAAGGTACTCTACGATTTCCTTGGAGATGAGAATAAGAGCGGATTTTCAATCGAAGATCTTCTGGTAGATCAGGTACAAAATCCTGTAAGAATGGAATCTATTATAAGAAAACTATTCGATCTTGGTGTAAGAGAATTTATTGAAGTAGGTCCAGGTCATGCTCTCTCTGGTTTTGTTAAGAGAACGGCAAAAGCCATGAATATTGATGATTTTACTATTGTAAGTCTTGAAACTGCGGAAGAAATTGAAAACTTTTTGAATGAAAAAAAATCATTACAGGAAGAAAAAATTTCATAAAGTTCGAAATGGAGTGATGGCAATTATGGAAGAAAACAATGAAAAAGTTTTAAGAACTGCTGTTATAACAGGTGCAAGCAGAGGAATTGGACGTGCTATTGCTATAAAGCTTGCTAAAAGCGGTATTAATGTTGTAATAGGATATGCCGGAAATAGTGAAAAAGCTTTAGAAACCAGTAATCTTTGTATTGAAGAAGCAAGAAAAAATGGTTTTGAAATTGAAACTTTAACCTGTCAGGCTGATATTTCAACACAGGAAGGTGCCTCAGAGCTTATAAATGCTTCACTTGATAAGTTTGGAAGAATAGATATTCTTGTAAATAATGCAGGAAGAACAATGGATAATCTTCTTCTTAGAATGGATGAGGAGCATTTTGATAAAGTAATTGATACCAACCTTAAAGGAGCATTTTTGTGTTGCCAGCTTGTGGCACGTACTATGATGAAGCAGCGTTTTGGAAGAATCATTAACATTTCAAGTGTTGTAGGACTTCATGGAAATGCAGGTCAGGCTAATTACGCAGCAAGTAAAGCTGGACTTATAGGACTTACAAAATCTATTGCAAAAGAGCTTGGTGCAAAAGGAATTACATGTAATGCAGTTGCACCAGGATTTATCAATACAGATATGACTAAAGTAATGACAGAAGATGCCAAAAAGGGGCTTATGTCAACTATTCCAATGAAAAGGGCAGGTGAAGGAAGTGATATTGCTAATGCAGTAGCTTTTCTTGCCAGTGAAGAAAGCTCATATATAACAGGTCAGGTTCTTGGTGTTGATGGCGGAATGGGATGTTAAAAGAGGTATTTTTTTATGGAAAAAAGAAGAGTTGTTGTAACTGGACTTGGAACTGTTAACCCTACAGGAAACAGCGTAGAAGAAAGCTGGAGTGCTATTAAGAAAGGTGTGTGCGGTATAGGTCCAATTACAAAGTTTGATACAACGGATTTTAAAGTAAAACTTGCAGGTGAAATCAAAAACTTTGAAGTTGATAAAAGATTAAATAAACGTGAAGCTCGCCGTATGGCACCATTTACGCAGTATGCGCTGTATGCTGCAGAAGAAGCTATTTGGGATAGCGGTCTACTCCCCTCTTCTCAGACAAAGGAAGATGGCAAAGAGGCGATGCCTTATGAAATTAGAATAGATGATGAAAATTTAGCTGATAAGTTTGGCGTAATTGTTTCAAGTGGTATAGGCGGAATTGGTATTATCGAGCAGGAACATGACAGAGGAAAAGAAAAGGGATTTGAAAGAGTAAGCCCTTTCTTTATTCCTATGTCTATTACAAATATGGCAGCAGGTAGAATTGCTATTTCTCATGGACTAAAAGGAATATGTACTTGTCCTGTTACAGCATGTGCTGGTGGAAGTAATGCAATTGGTGATGCTTTCCACAGAATCAGGGATGGATATGAAGATGTATGCCTTTGCGGAGGAAGTGAAGGTTCTATTACACCTCTTTCTATAGGTGGTTTTTCATCCATGACAGCCCTTAGCTTTTCCGAAGATCCAAAAAGAGCAAGTATCCCGTTTGATCTGGAACGTTCAGGATTTGTAATGGGTGAAGGTTCAGGAATGCTGGTACTTGAAGAATTAGAACATGCAAAAAAACGCGGTGCAAAAATCTACGCAGAAATTGTGGGTTATGGAGCAAACTGCGATGCTTATCATATTACTGCTCCGGATCCGGAAGGAAATGGTGCTAAAAAATGCATCGAACTTGCATTAAAAGATGCAGGAGCATCTAAAGAAGAAGTTAGTTATATCAATGCCCATGGTACTTCTACTCATCTTAATGATGCAGGAGAAACAAAAGCCATAAAGAAGGTATTCGGAGATTATGCCTATAAGATTCCTGTATCTAGCACAAAATCAATGACAGGACATCTTCTTGGAGGTGCTGGCGGAGTTGAAGCTGTATTTTGTGTGAAGGCACTTGAAGAAGGCTTTATTCCAGCAACTATCGGATATGAGAAAAAAGACCCTGAATGTGATCTTGATATAGTTCCAAACGAAGGAAGAAACAAAGATCTTGAAGTTGTACTTAGCAATTCGCTGGGATTTGGAGGACATAATGCATGTCTTGCATTTAGAAAGTACAAAGACTAATTATTGAGAGGTATTACGGATGATAGAGGAAAGAGAACAAAAAAGACATTTAAATGCATCTGAAATTGCTGAAATACTTCCTCACCGCTACCCTTTTGCACTTGTTGATGTAATTGAAGATTATGAACCTGGTGCATGGGCTATCGGAAAAAAATGTGTTTCAATAAACGAACCATTTTTTCAGGGACATTTTCCAGGAAGACCTATAATGCCTGGAGTTTTATTATTAGAGGCACTTGCCCAGACAGGAGCTGTAGCTTTATTGTCACTTCCTGAAAATAAGGGTAAAATTGCACTTTTTGGTGGTGTAAATAAAGCAAGATTTAAAAAACAGGTTGTTCCGGGAGATGTAGTTACATTAAGTTGTGAACTAATAAGAATGGAAAAAGGAATAGGCTATGCAGATGCTAAAGCCACAGTTGATGGAAAACTTGCTGTAAGAGCTGAACTTATGTTTGCTGTATGAAAAATCCACAATTTATTTTTTATGAAAAATAAACTTTTTTATAGAAGTTTCGTTATTGTTTCGCTATTCTGCGGACTATAGGACGTTGTGCAACATTTTTAGTTTTTTTGGAAAAATTTAGATTTAAAGCTTTAAATGTTCAAAAAATCTCTTATTTGTTGTATACTATCCATATCAATCATGCAATATTACTATTATTTTGGATAATTTCAGGGTAATAGTAAAATATATAATGATACAACGGAATGGACGAACTTTTCGTTCGAGCCAAAGGAGGAAAGCGTGGCAGCGAATTTCAGCAAATCATTATCTGAAATTTATAACAAATTTCGAATTCATTTTTACATGCAGGTTTTCTCAAATTTTGAGAGCCGTGAGGCAACTCTTACAACAGTAGAAACTTTTAGCATGGAATGCATTATGGCACTGGATAATCCTACTATTGCCGAGTTTGCACGTATGATGAATATTTCTGCACCTAATGCAGCATACCGTGTAAACAGCTTATTGCAGAAAGGTTATGTAGAGAAGATTCAGTCAAAAATTGATCAGAGAGAATATCATCTCCGTCCTACAAAGAAATATCTTGCATATAATGCAGTAAATCACGATTACCTTAAGGTAATTGATGAGCGATGCAAGGAGCGTTTCTCTGAGGAAGAGTATAAGAAACTTCAGGATATGCTTGAGATAATCAATAAAGAACTTATGCCTGAACTTAATCTTGAAAGATTCAAAAAACAGCCTAAAAAGTGATTTTTTGCTGGACATATTGACACCTTGTTGCTTTAGTCAGTAGCAAGGTGTTTTTTTATTATTTTTATTTTTTGATATAATGTAAAAAAGATCTTATTTTTTATAAAAGGTCTATATATCACATAGTATAAAAATAAAATGGAGGTTTATATGTGGTTATTTTTTACTTTGGCAACAACTTGCTGTTGGGGACTTGCTGAACTTTTTTATAAAAAGGGAGCTCGTCCAGATGAGAAATATGCTCATCTAAAAATTTGTGTAGCAGTAGGTTTTATCATGGGAATACATGCTGCCTACACGATATTTATCCAAAATATTGGATATGATTTTTCAAATCTGATTCATTATTTTCCGGTTTCGCTTTGCTATATTGTATCAATGGCATTCTCGTTCTTTGGAATGAGATTTATTGAAGAGTCTATCTCAGATCCTATAGAGAATACTTCAGGAGCTATTTGTGCACTTCTTGCCGTTGTTATTCTCGGAAAGAAAATTGCTCCTTTTTCAGTAGTTGCTATAATAATAATTGTAATAGGAATTCTGGGAGTTGGATTTCTTGATAATACAGGTTCAACAGACAGAAAAAAGAAAATCGGTAAAAAGATGGCAATAATAGCCTTTGCAATGCCTTTCTGCTATGCTTGTATTGATGCCGTTGGATCATTTCTGGATATTTACTATCTTGATATAGAAAAAAGTCCTCTTGTGAATGTTACTGAGGATACAATTGAACTTGCAGCTAATACTTCCTATGAGCTGACATTTTTTGCATGCGCGGTTATTCTCCTTGTGTTTATGAAGTTTAGAGGTGTTAATTATGAGATAACTACTCAAAAAGATAAGCTTTTGGCAGCTGTATGTGAAACTGCAGGTCAGTTTACTTATGTATTTGCTATGAGCGGAAATGGTGCAATTGCTGCTCCTATCATATCTTCAACTTGCGTAGTATCAATGATTTTGTCCAGGATATTCCTCAAAGAAAAGCTTACAAGAAAGCAATATATCTTCCTTTTCATGGTAATTGCAGGTATTCTTTTGCTTGCGACGATTGAGGGAGATTAATTATTAGAGTAATTAAATATATTTAGGAGATTTTTATGTCAGAGGAGAGTTTTTTTGAAAAAAACAGTAATAAAGCTAATGAAGATAAGGAAAAAGTTAAGTTTGTTACTGGTTATACTAACTCTCCTCTTTCATTTGGTGGAAGAAGGAGAAATGAACAGCTTCCAGAAAAGTTGCAGCAGATGAAAGCTATATACAATGTTTTTGACAGGCGCCTTAATTCAGAGAGCTACTACTTCTATAGACAGGGGAAGTTTATGGAAGACTATGAAGAAAACTTTGAGTTCAAGGGAGTTTTTAATAGATTTTTTCCTACTTATCACATAATGACAAATGACCAGCTACGAGGGTATTTTGATTTTAGAACAAAGATTAGAAAATGTATTAATGAGGATGGAGATATACTATCTTTTGTTGGCATAAATGTATCGTATTTGTACGTATATATTTACGAAATACTGAATAACATTGGAATTAAAGATCCGGAAAAGGGTCTTGAGATATTAAAGATTATTAGAAATAAATGCAGTAAAAATGCTGGTATTTTTGAAAATATATCTAAATGGATTGTCGATTATATTATTTATTATGATATTCCTTTTGGAAAAAACGAGGAATTCTTTATAGATGATAGTAAAACATCAGGAAGCAATCTTGGATTTTTGTATGATTTTGACAAGATGATATGTGAAGACAAAAAGAGATTTGATTTTTTATCTTTTGAAGAGAAAAAAGAATTATCAGAAAAGCTTTTTAACGCTATAAACAGCGTATCTAATTATAAATTTACGTCTTCTGCCTTTTATAAGAAGAATACAGAAGATGTTTTTATGGGAGTTTTGTATTGTTATACAGAACTATCCTTATTTTTTAAAGAACATGGATTTGATTCTTTTTTTAAGAAAATATTTGGAGAAATACAGAACTATCCTTATAGGATGTTTTATAAAGCAGTATTTTATGATCATTTGAAAAGAAAAGATTATGTGTATGAGATTTCAAGTACCTGCAGATTTTTTTGTAGTGATGAAGTCTGGTACAAGTACTCTTTTGAAATAAATAATAAAAGTGTTAAAACCTGTTCAGAGATTCTTAGAGAAATTGATAGAATCATGAGGAAAAAGTTTAAATTCGGAAAGTCTTTAGCACCAAAATTTGAAAACATGACACTTTCCGGAGTTATTGATAGTGCTATTGATAAATTTATTACTGATAAGAAAAAGGCAATGATGCCTAAGATTGAGATTGATATGTCTAAGCTTCAGGCAATAAGAGATGATTCAGTTCATACACGTGATAAGCTTATAGTAGATGTTGATGAATATGAGGATTTTAGTAATTCTAGTGATCAAACATTGGATACAGGCAATGGACATATACAAGTAAATACAATTGAAGAGGATATAAATAACAAGGTAAATAAAGAATTAGACAAAAAATTAAAAAAAGAAACAAATCCAGAAACGTATGTGAATTTTGAGCAAATAAGTACAAAACCAGGTGAGGGTAAAATATTTAGCCAAAATGAAAATACTAAAAACTATCAATTAGACCTTTCAGATGATGGACTAACAATCCTAAAATTGCTGTTAGAAGGAACAGATGTAAAAAAATATGCATTAGAAAATCATCTTATGCTCTCAATTGTTATTTCTAAAATAAATGAGGCTTTCTATGACGAAATAGGTGATGTGATAATCGAATTTGATGGTGACAATCCTATACTAATCGAAGATTATATAGGAGATGTGAAAGAGATAATTGGGGAATAAAAGTTTTAGACAAAGTGTAGTTACTGTTTTGAAACAGTAAGAAACATTCAGATATAAGAAAAAGATAATTGGGGAAT
>NZ_AUKC01000047.1 GCF_000424545.1 Butyrivibrio sp. NC3005
CAGGACAAAATTTCTCTTAACGACAAATTTTGGTCTGGTACGGTTATTGATTTTCCTGATGAAAACAATAACCTATGACTTCTTGCTGAGATTTATAAAAGGTTCTCGTCGTAAATAGCTCTTTGTCCGCCGACATATTTAGGTCTGTGTCTTGCACAGATAATAGGAGCTTCTCCAATCTTTCTAAGAGATATTCTGACAGGAACTACAACTCCATGCATATGCATTCCTATCATAGTACCGCCAATATCAATACCTGCATCAGCCTTCTGGTTAATACTCTCTACCAAAACAGGTTCGTCAAATCTTTCATAGCAAACTGTGGCAAATGCGCCGCCAGCATGATTTGGTTGAGGAATCGCATTAACCTGTTCAAAGCCATAATAATCCATTGCACTCTTCTCTACTACCAGTGCTCTGTTTAAATGCTCACAGCACTGGGCAGCAGCGAAAATGCCGTGCTCTCTAAGAACAGGTATGATGCCGTCATAAACAGCACCTGCAGAATCCAGATTAGTAGCAGTACCTATCTGACTTCCCAAGATTTCACTAGAAGAACAACCTATAACAAATATAGAATTCTTGTGTAATCTAGCAACATCCAATAGCTCTTTTACTGCCTGATTACTTTGTTTTGTAATCTCATCTAATTTCATTTAGTCGCCTCTTCGATAAGTTTAACGATGGTTTTTGCAGCATTTCTCTGATTTGAACCAGACATTTTAGCTGCAAATCTGTCACGGGATTCATATAGTTCGTGAATCTTCTTTACAAGAACAGTTTCATCAAAGTCTTCACTCTGAACAACCATAGAAAAGCCCTGCTGTTCAAAAGACTTGGCGTTAAGAATCTGATCTCCTCTGCTGACCTTTGCAGATAAAGGAACCAAAATATTAGGCTTGTGAAGTGCCAAAAGCTCGCAGATAGAGTTCGCTCCAGCTCTGGAAAGAACAATATCAGATAAAGCAAACAAATCCTTGAGTTCAGCCTTAACATATTCGAATTGTTTGTATCCTGGTACATCAAGTCTTAGATTATCAACTTTTTCTTTTCCACAGATGTGAATAACGTTGAAGTAAGGAAGAATCTGTGGAAGTGCATTTCTTACAACTTCATTTACAGACTGTGCTCCTAGACTTCCTCCAATTACCATAAGAACAGGTTTGTTATCTTCAAAACCACAGAATTTCTTGCCTGCCATAGCATTTCCCAAAAGAAGTTCGTCTCTAATAGGTGTTCCGGTAAGAACAGCTTTCCTTGCTGGAAGATGGTTTACAGTCTCTGGGAAGTTGCAGCAAATTTTTTCTGCAGCATGTACGCAAAGCTTATTTGCAAGACCAGGAGTTAAATCAGACTCATGAAGAATGCAAGGAATGCCAAGTCTTGCAGCAGCATTGACAACTGGCACACTTACAAAGCCTCCTTTTGAAAAAAGAACATCAGGCTTTTCTTCTTTTAAAATCTTGCGTGCTTCTTTGAAACCTTTAAGTACCCTAAATGGATCTGAGAAATTTTTCGGGTCAAAATATCTACGGAATTTTCCGGTTGCAACACCATAGTATTTAACATCATAATCAGAAATAAGACGCTTTTCTATTCCATCATAGGAACCAATATATATTATTTCGTAACCTTTTTCTTTTAAATATGGAAGAAGTGCAATGTTGGCAGTAACGTGTCCTGCTGTTCCACCTCCAGTTAATACTATCTTTTTTCCCAAAACTAAATCCTCGATTCTATTATTTGTCGTATAATATTTATGATTGCTCAGGCCTGCTCTTCTATTGCCTTTTTAAGAGCCCTGGCAAGCTGGTCAGGGCATGAAGTCTGCTTGAATCCGCACTTGATGCCTGATAAACGTTCAATAGCCTTGTCAGCTTCCATCCCCTCGACAAGACGGGAAATACCCTGAAGGTTTCCATTGCATCCACCGACAAACTCAACGGATTTAATGATTCCGTTTTCAAGATTAAAATGAATCTGTTTAGAACAGGTTCCTTGTGTGTTATATGTTATTTCCATAATTAATTACCACTTTCTATTCAAAATCTACAAACATTAATTTTACCATATTTTAAGAATTTGTACAAAAAACAAATAAAGTTCAAATTGACTATTTACAAAACTAAAAAATGAGAGTATAGTAATAATAGTCAAGATGATTATTAAGAGAAAAGAGGATGGTATGAATCTGGAATCAAGTAAAGAACAAATCGAAAAGGAAAATGCACTTACTGAATCAGAATTTATAAAGCAGTACGATAGTTCCAAATATGAGAAGCCATCTGTTACAGTTGATATCATGGTTTTTACAGTGATAAAAGATAAGCTTTGTGTGCTTCTTATAAAAAGGGGAAGACATCCATTCAAAGATGCATGGGCTATACCGGGCGGATTTATAAATATGGACGAAGATGCAGATACAGCAGCCAAAAGAGAACTTGAAGAGGAAACCAAAGTAACCGGAGTACATTTGGAACAGCTCTATACCTTCTCTTCTGTTCATAGAGATCCTAGAATGAGAGTTATCAGTATCTCGTATATAGCAATAGTTCCTTATAATAAACTGCAGTATGCATATGGAGATGATGCATCTGACAGCAGAATATTCGAAATAAGGCGAGCAAACGATGATGTATATATTCTCGATTCGCTTGATTATAATATTAGGCTGTCTAAATCAGATCTTGCTTTTGACCATTATGAAATTTTAAAAACAGCTATAAAAAGACTTGAAGGAAAGCTAGATTATACAGATATAGCAATAGATTTTCTTTTGGATAAAAAGAATTTTTCCATGAATGAAATACTTTGGATATATAAGGCAATCAGCGGAAAAGAGTATTCTAAGCCGAATTTTGCAAGAGATTTTAAGGCTAGATATCAGAACAGACTAGTGAAAACAGGACAGGAAAAGTCAAATCATGGAAAACCAGTCAATAAGTACAGTATAAGCGATAAGTGATAAAAGGAGGAATGTATGAAAGCTTTAGTGGTTGTAGATATGCAGAACGATTTCGTAACAGGAGCACTTGGAAGTGAGGATGCCAAGGCTATCGTAGGTAACGTCAGAGAAGAAATTCTTAAAGCCAAAGAAAATGGTGATATGCTGATATTCACTAAAGATACACACGGGGAGAATTATATGAATACTCAGGAAGGCAGTAATCTTCCGGTTGTTCATTGTGTAAAAGGTACAGATGGGCATAAGATTATTCCTGAGCTTGCAGATTTGACTGATGATGCGATTATAATAGAAAAGCCAACATTTGGAAGCAAAGAACTTGGAGAATTTATAGAAGCTCACAACGAAATAGAAAGTGTTGAACTTATAGGAGTTTGTACAGATATTTGTGTAGTATCTAATGCCCTTTTAATAAAGGCATTTAGAACTGAACTTCCTGTATCAGTAAAAGAAAACTGCTGTGCAGGAACATCTAAAGACAACCATAACGCTGCGATTGCAACAATGAAATGTTGCCAGGTGAAAACAATTTGAAATAATCTATTCTCATATAGAAGGGAGTTTGTTATGAAACAAAACGAAGCAAGAAATTTAACAATGATGATGGATGAATATGAGCTAACAATGGCAAATGCCTACTTTAATGATCCGGATATCGATAATGAAACACGAGTTGCATTTGATGTATTTTACAGAAAAAATCCTGATGGCGGTGGATTTGCTATTTTCGCAGGACTTCAGCAGGTTAAAGATTACATTTTAAATATGCATTTTTCAGATGAAGATGTTGAGTACCTTGAGAGTACAGGGCATTTTACAAAGAATTTCCTAGAGTATCTTAGAAATTTCAAATTTACAGGTGATATCTTTGCTTTCGAAGAGGGAATGGTAATGTATCCTAATGAGCCTGTTATTACTGTTGTTGCACCTATTATTGAGGCACAGCTTGTAGAGACAGAACTTCTTGCTCAGATAAATCATCAGTCACTTATTGCAACAAAGGCAAGAAGGATTGTTCGTGCAGCGAAGGGACGTGGAGTATCTGATTTTGGTGCAAGACGAGCTCACAATAATGATGCAGCTATATATGGAGCTAGGGCTGCATATATCGGAGGAGTTAATTGTACTGCTACTGTTTCTGCCGGTCAGTACTTCGATATTCCTATTGGAGGTACTATGGCTCATAGCTTTGTAATGTTCTATAAGTCTGAACTTGAGGCTTTTAGAAAATTTGCAAAAAGCTATCCAGATAACTGCATCCTTTTAGTGGATACATACAATGTGCTCAAATCAGGTCTTCCGAATGCAATTAAAGTTTTCAATGAAATGAAAGAAAATGGTGTCAAATCAAAGAGCTATGGAATAAGAATTGATTCGGGTGACCTTGCATACCTTACGAAGAAGGCAAGAAAAATGCTCGATGATGCAGGATTTGCAGATGCTAAAATAATTATTAGTAATAGTCTTGATGAGTATACTATTACTTCTATTCTGGATCAGGGCGGACAGGTAAATGCATTTGGTGTTGGTGAGCGTTTAATTACAGCTAAGTCTGAACCTGTATTTGGAGCTGTATATAAGCTTGGTGCAGTTATAGAGAAAGATGGAACTGTAATTCCTAAGATTAAAGTATCTGAGACAGTAGAAAAGATTACTAATCCGGGACTTAAGGAAGTATACCGTATCTATAGCAGCTCTGGTCATGCAGTTGCAGATCTTATAGCTATAAAGGGCGAAGACGTAAATATGGAAGCAGAAGGCGGATATACATACATTGATGCAGAGCAGCCATGGAAAAACCGTAAATTTGAAAACTGCACTGCAGTTAAACTTCAGAAACAGGTTATTAAGAATGGAAAAGCACTTATTGAAGACGAAGATCTTCAAACAATAAGAGAAAGAGTAAATCGACAGTTTGCTGAGAATATATGGGATGAGGAGCAGCGTTTTGAAAATCCTCATAAGCACTATCTGGATATGAGCCCTGCATACTACAATATGAAGATGGAATTATTGAAGCAGGCTAATTGATATAGTAATAAGTTAGCTGTGATTTTTTAATAAACTATAGATTTTTGTCACTGCGTTTCAAAAACTACGCAAACTGGTCATTTGAAAAGGCTTCGCCTTGGACCAGTTTGCGTATATAATCAAGCGTTTTTTTGAACTAAGGATCAATTGTTAATTTCATTACAATTGGGCAGTTACAAGCATATTACAGTTAGGTGATGGGGAGTTAATTTAGGAATAATATGATTGTTATTTATTTTTTTTTATTCCTTGTATATGATGTAATCAGAACAATTATCAATAAGGAAAATGCCAATATTCGATAGGTAATCGGAAATCCATATTTGTCATATGACATAGCTATCAATGGATCAATCAACATCGGTAACAAATCTGTAATCAAATTGACAAAGGATAGTGCCGTTGCTCTCTCTGTAGATTCAATCTGTTTATTTGTTTCAGCACTAATTATCGTCCAAATAAATCCGTTTATATATCTAGAAACGCATAGTGCCACTAGTACAATCCCCATATATGGTAAAGAAACCATTAGCAACAACATAATATAGATCAAAATCCAGATTACTTCATTTAACTTGATTTTCTCAGTAACTTTGGCTCCAAAAGCCGAGATGATATTAAAAAACACTAAAACCAATCCTAAATAACGCACGTCTAGCCCAATTGACGGTAAATAGGCTTGTGTCGTATAATTAAGGTTTGATATTACCTCCAACATTATAAGGCTCAAGCCAGTAATAAATAAAATCCTACTGTTTGTAGTATATTTCTTTATAATTGTAATCTGGGCTGAAAACTCTTCTTTTAGTCCTTTAAATTCGTTGACTCTATTCTCGCGTTTTTCTTCATAGAAAAATCCTAAAACTAACACGGATATTATCTCAAATAATATAGAAATAATCATAGGCAAATTTGAATTTAACTCAAAAAGCCAACTTGAACTCAACGTAATGCCTGCTATAACAAAATAACCATATTTATTGATTTGGCCCATATAACTTTTATACGCGGTTTCATCATTTATTTCGTCATATATCATTGCCTCCCCAGTTCCTGATAAGCAAGCCTGACCTATCCCGCTGATTAATGCTCCAAAAACAAAACACAAATAGGAATGCGAACATAACAAAAAAATATAATTAGATATTATTGCAATTTCGCCTAAAACAATCAGTTTCTTCCTGCTCATTTTATCAGCGAGAATACCTGAGGGAATTTCAAAAACAATCGCGGTAAATGCCGAAAAAGAATCTAGCAAAACAGCTTCTGTGTAATTTAATCCTTTACTAAGTAAAAAAAGCAAAAAAACGAACCAAATAGGAAGTGACTTTTTTAACACACTATATATGAAAAATACCATCTTGTTTTTTTTCATTTGACTGCCTCGGAGTGCAACACACATCTTGGATCTTTTTCTTCACATTTAAAAGAATGATGTATCTGTTGTCTAACAGCTGGACATCCACCATTACATATAATACTATAGCCGCATTTTTTGCATTCAATATTCATTGGCAATCCTTCTCGTAAAATTTTCATATATTCGTCATTTTTCCATATTTCTTCTAAACTATTACGTGTAATATTGGAAACAGGGTGTATAGAGTTTTCAAAACATATACAAGGAAAAACATCTCCATTAGCATATATCTCTAATTTTGTGCGTCCTGCTCGGCATCCATAGTATATCTTTTCGTATTGAGTTATACTTCGAATATCATGCTCGTATTCTGGATACCCTGTATAAAGCATACATCCTTCTAGTGACACCATAAAATCACTCTCTGAATGTCTGCTAGACACATATTGTTTTAACTGTTCGTCCAATTTTCTTGCCTCATTGAAAGAATGTTTTTTTACATTCTTATTTGATTTATTGGTATCCATATATAAACCGATAGAATATCGGTCAACTTTATGCTGAATGCAATAGTCAATTATTCCATAAAAATCCTCGAGCGACTGATTAGTATAAACACTATTGATTCTAACTTTCTTTTCTTTCTCTATTAAATATTCTATAGTTTCAATTGTTCTATGATAATCCCCTCCCATCAGCTTTTGATTTAGTTCGCTCATACTCTGAAGCGAAAAAACAGGCACTACATTATCAAATCTTACTATTGCGTCAAGTACATCTTGGGAAATATTCATTCCATTTGATGTAATGGTGATATTCATTCCGCTTTCATTTTCACAATGTTGCTGTAACGCGTTAATGCACTCAACAATTATAGCATTGATAAGAAGTTATAGTCAATATTTTATGTAAATTTTTTACAATTTTTGTACAATGCCAGGTACGTTTATGCTTTATTTGTAGTTTATTGTTTTCACTCGGTATGAAAAATTTATAATAAAAAATCTATACCTCCATCTTTTTGAGATACATTTTGATATCTCTAAAATTCTTCTTTTGTGCATTGAGAATGTTTGGTTAAGTTACAATTTGATGACTCGCCGTGCTTTGTGAATCATAGAAATTAAATAATTAACGAAAAAGCGTTCAAAAATGCAGCATATCAGCATGTTTTGAACGCTTTTCTTTATAAAGGAAGATAATCGCATACGATTTTATACATCTTTTTTTGGAGTGCTGGATTGTGGCAGCAGCCTCTTTCGTATGACGAAATAAGATATGCACAATCATCTAATCTAAGCTCTTTTCTATCTGCCCAAATTACCATCAATAATGCCAACATATTTAAATGAAGAATTGCGTTTACAGAAAAGTGAGTAAAACTATAATTCTCATATAATTCTGAAAAACACTGCTGGAAATCATAGTGTAAATAGCGTAATAACACCTCTGAAAGATAGTGGTCTTTTCTAAATAGTGAAATTATCATGTTTTTCCATATTATTTCACCTTTTTCTTCAGTTTTAGAGTCGAAAATATGGTGATAATGATCTATGACTTTTTTGAAATTAGAGAATCTTCTCGTGTCTTCAAATTCAAAATCGGTGTTAATCAGTTTGTTAAGACAGGTTATAGGAAGTGGAAAACACTTGATTTGCTCCAGGTTATCATTTCTTTCTTTTTCAAAGAATGATAATGGCATATTCTTGTCATTAAGAAGCATCATGTCTTTTCTATCTAGTACAATTTTTTGAGCTGAATTACAATAATGAAAAATAGATGATAATATGCAATTTATTATAGTTATATCGCCCATTTGATCTACTGGGATTTTAATAAGTTCAATTAATTCAATCAAAGACTTGTTTATTATTTCTGCAAACTGTGGATCATCATTTGAACCATGTCTTTTCTTGGTACATTCGCCATTTAGAACGATAGTGTCTGGTCTGGATGGATTTTCTAAGAGCATTTTAGAAACCGCAATACAAGATAAATCCATATTCATCGTGGCAAAATACCCGTAATTCCTGATTTCTCGAGGGAAGTTTCTGCATATTAGAGGCATGTACTCCTCTCCCATCTTATTTTGAAGTGAGCACAATCCTCTGAAATTATGAAAAAAACAGCTGCCACAATCATAGTTGAAAAAGTTCTTGTTAGGACCGCCAAGATTTCTTTTTAGCAAAAATCCGCTGAAACCCTTCTTTTTTTCATATTTTGATTTGGTGTCATCATCGACAAGCACACGCCACCCATAGCAGCATGTTTCGGGACAATTTCCGGCAAGACATTTAAACTTATCATACAGTTCATTTTTTAATATGCGCATGTATCACCTATATGTTTTGGCTACTTAGCTAGAAGTCGCTAATTATTGTTTGAGGAAAGTATTAGAATTAATACTATTATACACTTTCTTGTGTAACAGGGAAAATCTGTTTATAATATTTCATGAACATTAAACATTTTGTGGTTAAGAAAAGATTTTTTGTCTATATAAAATACCAAAGGAAGGAAATAATTATGGAAAAGATTGCTAGTTTTACAATAAACCATTTGGCACTTGAACCAGGGGTTTATGTTTCTAGAAAAGATAAGGTTGGAGCTGAAGTAATTACTACTTTTGATTTGAGAATGACCGCTCCTAATAAAGAACCTGTTATGAATAACGCTGAGATGCATACAATTGAACATTTAGGTGCAACTTTCCTTAGAAATGATCCAGATTTTAAGGATCGTACAATTTATTTTGGACCTATGGGATGTCGTACTGGTTTCTACATGGTTCTTGCAGGTGATTTGACCAGCAAAGAGGTAGCACCTCTTGTTACTCGTATGTATGAATTTATTCGTGATTTTGAAGGTGAAATTCCTGGAGCAACAGCTAGAGATTGTGGAAATTATCTTGATCAGAATCTAGGCATGGCACATTATCTTGCCAAGAGATATCTCGATAAAACTCTTTACAATATCACAGATGAGCATTTGGTTTATCCAGAATAATTTTTTTAAGAAAGGAATAAAAAATGGCTTATAAAATCGGTATTATCGGAGCAATGGAAGTTGAAGTTGAAATTTTAAAAAATGATATGGAAATCTCCCGTACATTTGAAAAGGCTTCAATGACATTCTATGAAGGAAAAATAGGGGATACAGATGTTGTTGTTGTAAGAAGCGGAATTGCAAAGGTAAATGCTGCTCTCTGCGTACAGGTTCTTGTAGATGAATTCAAGATTACTCATGTACTTAACACAGGTATCGCTGGTTCTATGGATGCAAAGATTAACATTGGAGACATTGTTGTATCAACAGATGCGTGCTATCATGACGTAGATGCTCGTATTTTCGGATATCCTATGGGAGAAATTCCTTCTCTTGGAACAAGATTCTTTGAAGCTGATAAGTGGCTTAGAGAAAAGGCTGTAGAAGCTATTAAAGCTGCAAATCCTGATGTTAACGTATTCGAAGGACGTGTAATCAGCGGGGATCAGTTTATTGGCGGAGATGTACCAAAGGATCGTCTTCTTGAGTTTAATGCACTCTGCACAGAAATGGAAGGCGCAGGAATTGCGCAGGCTGCATGGCTTAATCACCTTCCTTTTGTTGTAGTTAGAGCAATCTCTGACAAAGCAGACGGAAGTGCTGAAATGGATTATCCAACATTTGAGAAAAAAGCAGCAAATGACTGTGCAAAACTTGTAGAATATATGATGTCTCATCTGGATTGATGATGACTTCTTCAAAAATAAGACTTCTTGTTATTTTCCTTGCGAAAATGACAAGAAGTCTTATAGTTTACTCAGCTTTTGGAGTGTAGTATTTGTTTCCGTAGATATCTTTTAACATAAATGAAGAAATTACTTTTTTATCTTCAATTATTAAATTGGAAATTTTTATATCACTCATATTCTCTTTTACTGTCATTTGGTTTCCGAGGTAATAACTATCGTTATAGCTGCCATCATAGGAATAGTAATCACACAGAAAATCTATCTTATCACCTTTTTCCAGAGTATAGAGATTCTTTGCTATTGTATCTGTTTCATTATCCTTGTAATTAAATACTGCCCCAGCGATATATCCGTCTTCGTGTGCAGAGTCGAATATCAGAATAAGGTCACAGCGTTTATTATTGAGCATAACAGGTACTCTTCCGGTTATAGTATAATCATCTTTACTTCCTGTCGTATCTATGTGATAGTAAGATACAATTTGTCCATCAATAGAAAGAGCACTGTTATCTGTTGGTGCAAGAAGATTTCCATTTTTATCCCATTCAAATGTGTTATCCAGACCTAAATCAATATATCCTTGTCCATCATCTACAAAGGTTGACAATTCAATGGATTGTATATTGGACCACTGACTTTCAGACAGCGCGATAACATTTCGGCCTTCCTCGTTAACTTTCCATGTAAAATCATTTCCATCAAAACGATTCTTTGAAATATACTCCGCAGCAGTTTGAAGGTCTACTCCATTAGACATATATTTCATAGAGGAAGAGCCTTTTAAAAATGAATTAAGTATCTGTGCAACTGCCTGAGGATCCATATTTGTACTACTACCGCTATTACCAAGCAGCATTCCAAGTGGAGTATTATTGCCATTTGCAGCAGCCTGACCGTAGGTTTCCAATGAAGCAAATTTCTGAATGCATTTACTATAGCTTTCATCCATACCTATCTTGTCATAGGTATCTACTATATTGTCAACCTTACCAGTCTGCCTATATGGAAAATAAATAGATAAGCCATAGGAGTTGGTCATGCTAGGTGCAGTATTATTGTATTTTATTGAATCTTTAAGAGAATTAGCTAGTTTCTTTCCTTCTTCATTATTCATTTTAATGGCAAAATCGATAAGGTCTATCTGATCGATTTTAGAAGAAGCAAATTCTCTTGTTCCAGCTCTAGCATTTGATACTGATTTATAATCATTTTTCTCAATTAAACTACTCGTTGAAGTTGAAAAATTCTTCAAATCTTCAGGAACAGTTGTCGAAAGCTGTGCTAGATCAATCAAAGAAAGAGTTGTTTTTTGACCATGACATTTTTGATTACATTCGCTTACAAAATCATCAATTATAGCCTTGCCTATTTCCAGTGTTGACGTAGACGTATTTTGTGACAATTTATTTAGCCAGTTAGTATAATACCATCCGATACCTGGTTCTGTTTCTTCTGATGCAATAAGATAATCACTATGAGAATTGAGCATTAAAGCGTTCTCAACTGTAGCCATAAGACATGCATCAAAACCTATGAAATCGTATTTTAGTCCGCCTTCAGTTAATGCTTTATTGATTCCTGCAAGACCCATCGAACCGGATTCTTTGTGCTTTTCATCATAGCCGTAGCCAGATACAGAACCGCCGCCATGATCCCAGAGGATAAGGTCATATCTATCAGCTTTGAAATTCTGACCGCAGTATTTGATAAAAGAAGAAAGAGTTTGAGGGTCGGTCATCGGAAGATTTCCGATATTATCTTTTAAAAGAGATAATTTTCCATTTTTGACTTGATAAATCTGGTTGGTCTTGTTGCTTACTACAGTATTTTTCCATTCTTTACAGCCGCCTGTGTATATTAAGAGATTAATCTTGTCGCTTATTATGGCATTTAACATTTCCTGTATGTCCTTTGATGCCATAGAAGCTCTTGATTCAAGATCAGTACCGCACATGTAGACCATAATAGTTACTGTATCGTCACCATTTCCCTTGATTGTAGTGTATTTAGCTCTGCTGCCAGGTGCAATGGAAGTATTTAATACTTTTGTGTTTGATTGGCTGCTCCAGGAAGCATTTTGGCTATCGCTAATACTACTAAAACCGCTTCCAAGAAGAAGTGATGCCATAGAACCTATGGTACTGATTGTAGATGAAGGCGTATTGGTGGGAGTATTTTGCCCGGAATTACCGCCAAGAAGAGCTCCTATTCCACCGCCGCCTCCAAGAAGAAGACAAAGTAAAGCTATTATAAGCTTGCTAAAACCTCCTCCAGAGCTTCTTTCATTATCTGAGCCGTTAGAACTATTAGGTATTCTGGAATTCCCATTACCTACTTTTCCTGTTCCAAGACCACTTCCTCTTTTAAAGGTGCTGCCACTTCCTGTGATGTTCTTTTTCCTAGATATTGGTCTGTCAGACATTTTACCCTCCGTTCTATTTAGATTTTTTTGCTTTAATCATATCTATTATAATGCAATGGCAGATTAATTAAGACGTGATATTTTATAGGTTATTGTTTTCATCAGGAAAATCAATAACCGTACCAGACCAAAATTTGTCGTCAAGACAAATTTTGTCCTGCAAAGCAGGATTTTTGCTGATGATTATCCTAAATCTCAGCAAGAAGTCATAAGTTTAGAGAAACAATAAGATTATTTTGCAAAAAACTAGTTTTCCAGACAATATGCAATACCCTTTGCAATTCTTAAATCTGGATTTGTAAAGTGATTTCCCTCGTTAATTTCAAATATAGTTTTTATGCCATTTGTTTGAACGATATTATATATTTCTTTAGTATTATCCATAACGTTTTTCATGATTTGGTTTCTTGTTTTGGACTCTTTTGCGCCCAAAGAAAAATATATCGTATCCACACTTGGATTGATGCTATTATTTTTGACAAAATCTAAGAATCCAGGAAACCAAAATGATGAAGAGACGCTAATTACTTTGGAAAAAATATCTGTTTTGAAAGTTGAATATAGCGCGAAAAGTCCTGCAAGAGAATAACCGGCAATTGCGACAAAGGCAGGTGCAGCTGATAAGTTTTTCAGTATTTGCGGATAAAGATTGGTTGTAAACTCCTTAATGTATTTATCAGCACCGCCTGTAAACACCCCGCCATTTTTAAAAACTTCCTGAAAGGGCCATGGAGATAATTCATCATTCCAGTTCACACCGCTTATTACTGCCATTGTAAACTTTTTGCTGGTGATTTTTTTCATGTTTTCGACTATTGTTTTTCCATCACCATCAAAAGTATTTAAGATAATTAGTGGAGCATTTACGTTTTCAAGTCCGTAATAATAAATTGTTTTATTCATTTGTAATTCTCACTTTTTATATTTGTAAACCATAAATCTCATATATCTTCAAAAGAGATTTACGAAGTCTTCTTGATACAGATACTTTGTTTCCATTTATAAGTATTATATCATTGTCACAGATTTTATCTATCATTCCTATATTTACAATAAATGACTTATGGCATCTGAAAAAGGTATTTCTGTCTAGTATTTTTAAGTAGTTTGATAAGGGAAATTCACTTATGTATTCTGGATTCGATGTAAATAAACAACACAATAAAGCGTAAAATCCCCCCAAAAAAATGAGAAATAGCTGTATTTGATTATAAGAAAAAATGGAGTACAGAAGGCTCTCTGTACTCCATTAGAGTTAATATGTAACCATATAATATAAGGGCATTTTATTTAAAATATCTATCAAGGAGTCCCTTGAATGCCTTGCCGTGTCTTGCTTCGTCTCTTGCCATTTCATGAACGGTATCATGTATAGCATCCAAATCTAAAGCCTTAGCGCGCTTAGCAAGATCAACTTTTCCAGCAGTTGCACCGTTTTCTGCTTCAACTCTCATTTCAAGATTCTTCTTGGTAGAATCAGTGAGAACTTCTCCAAGGAGTTCTGCAAATTTCGCGGCATGTTCAGCTTCTTCGAACGCAGCTTTAGCATAATAGTCACCAACTTCAGGATAACCTTCCCTATAAGCCTGCCTACTCATAGCAAGATACATTCCAACTTCTGAACACTCAGCAGTGAAATTTGAACGAAGATCTTCCATAATATCATCTGGAGCACCTTTGGCAACGCCAACAACATGTTCTGCAGCCCATTCCAAATCACCTGATTGAGCTGTAAACTTTGATGCGGGAGCGTTACAAACAGGACACTTTTCCGGTGCCTCATCTCCTTCATAAACATATCCACAAACCTGACAAATCCACTTCATAGTCTGACTCCTTTCCATTAGATAATATCAATGTAACGAAAAAATGTTTTTGAATGCTTTCAAAAACGTCTGCCACAATTAATTATATACTATAGATTCTCAAATTTCATTAATAAAATAAAACTATTTTAAAATATGTGGTATGATAAGAATATTGAGAAAAATTAGCATATGTGGCTTTTGTGAGCAAAAGTTGACTATATTTTGGATGATAATGTTATATAGATAATAATTATCAATGACTCAATAAAAAAGCAAACAAAATACTTTAGGAAGTGATGGAAAGAGAATATGGAACCAAATATGATAAGTGAAGCAGATATAGACAGAATAGATATATCTAACGGGTCAGGTGATACTCCTACTACTCAAGAAGTTGACGAAGAAAATAAGAAAATTATCAGAAAAACGGCCTTAAAAGCCTATTCTACAATGGGTTTTGCTGTATTTATTTTCGGAATAGTAGAGATAGCTGCAAGTGTGCTGTTTCAATTAGGGATATCTCCATTTTTAAAAGATAAATTAAGCGGAGAAATAATAAAATATGTATTTGGAATTATCATTCCAATATACTGTATTGCGTTACCTGTTTTCTACATGATTGCCAAAAGAATACGCCCACAAGAATCTCATAAAGAGAAGATGTCATTTGGTAAGCTTCTAGGCTTTTGGGCAATGTGTATGCCGGTAATGTATCTTGGCAATATCATCGGAACCGTCTTATCAAGGGTTATTAATCAGGATTCTGTAAACAGTATAGAAGTTCTTTTGCAGGAGTCTTCACTTATTCAGGTCGTAACAGTTTGTGTATTAGGACCAATAGTCGAAGAATTTGTATTCAGGAAGACTATCATTGATAGAACTAGAAGGTATGGAGAAAAATATGCAATCTTCTTTTCTGCGCTGTTATTTGGATTGTTTCATTTTAATTTCTTCCAGTTCTTTTATGCTTTTGGCCTAGGAGCAGTATTTGGATATATTTATATAAAAAGCGGTAAGATTCAGTATACAATGGGACTACATATGCTGATTAACTTTATGGGATCTGTACTGGCGCAGAAACTTATTAAGGCAGAGGAGATAATAGGCGGAACACAGGAACTTGCTAGACTATCAGATGATCAAATGCGTAATCTTCTGTCAGATCCTCAAAAGGCACTTGCATTTGGTTATATAACTTTGTACAGTATTATGGTTTTAATTCTTGTAATAAGTGGTATTGTATTGTGGATTGTCAACCTACATAGAAAATCATTAAAGTGCAATGAAACATATGAGTATAAATTTGCAATGCAAAAAATGGGCTTAAAACTGTTTGTAAACTTTGGAACAGTTATGTTTTACCTTCTGGCAGTAATAATGTTTATTAGCGCTTTATTCTTCAAATAACAAGTTAAAATCTTTAAGGGATTAAAGTTATGAAAAAACAAGTATTACAATGGTTTTTGGCAGTATTACTGGCAGCAGCTTTAATGAATGGTTTATGTTTTGTATATTACAGACCATGCGGACGGCTTTTTAGAGATATGGGCACAACTGAGTCTGTTTGGAATCCTGGAAGTTACATTGTTTCAGGAACTGAAGGGTATGCATTTTACACTGCAGATGATAGAGGATATTTGAATGAAAACCTTCCGCTTGCAGACAGCTATGTAATTGTCAGAGGAGCTTCTTTTACACAGGGAAAAGAAGTTCCTTATGGTTATAGATACAGCGATATCTGTAATAAAGCGCTTTCTAAGGAAGAAGGCAGGATAAAAGTTTACAATGTAGCTCAGGAGGGTGAGTATCTTCCCAAACTCATCAAAGGTTTCAAGGCTCTTACGGCAGAATTTCCAGGTGCTGATACAATTGTTCTAGAGATTAATGCCACAGAGTTTAGCGCAGAGGAAATTAATAGTGCTATAAACCAAAGAGAGTTTGATAACTCTTGCACTGGCAAAAATTTATACGTAAACAGTTCTTCTAAAGAGAAAATGAAGATTCACATCAAAGAAGCACTTCCTTTAATAAGTCTTTTGAAGTACCAATATAACCTTTATAAAGAAAAAAATGCTTCAGAAGATATCGCCTATGCCAAAAGTGCTATTGATAAAGATGTAAAAACAGATTCAGCGAATAAGTCCGGTTCCAGCGAAAAAAAAGTTCTAGATGCATCAGGTAATACAAACTCACCCTATGAACAGGCGATAAATACTGCACTATCACTTTTAAGAAGCGAATATAATGGTAATATTATTTTTTTGTATCACCCTAATGTGAGTATTACAGAAGATGGTTTGATGGTTCCTATAAAAGAATCCACAACTAGCATTTTTAAAGAGTATTGCATAAGGAATAATATAATCTTTTTAGATACAACAACCGAATTTATTAATGCGTATAATCAGAATTTCAGCATTCCGTATGGATATAATAATACAACACCATGCACAGGGCATTTATCCAAAGAAGGTCATAAGATAATAGCCAAAGTATTGCTTGAAAAATTACAGAAACTTGGAAAATAGGGGGACAATAACATGACTTTTTTATCTCCATCTTTTTATGCTTTTTTTGCAGGAATTTTGCTGATGCTCTGGAAGATAAAAAAAGAAAAGTATAGGCAGCTTATTCTTTTATTTGCAAGTTTTGTCTTCTACTTGATGTTAAGTCCCAGGTATCTTTTGATGCTAATAGGAATGTCCGTTGTCTTTTATATGGGCGGGATTCTTATTCGAAGAAACAATCAAAAGAAAAAGGCTTATCTTGCAGTATTTATTATTATGTGTGCAGGACTTTTGGCATACTTTAAGTACTACAACTTTTTTGCAAGGCAGGTATCCGTATTTCTAAATAGACCATATACTGAAGTATCAGTGTTGATGCCGCTTGGAATATCTTACTATATGTTTCAGGGCATAAGCTATCTATTCGATGTTTACAAAGGGGTGATTGCTCCAGAAACGTCCTTTGTCAATATAGTATTATATATCGCCTTTTTTCCGCAAATGCTTTCGGGACCTATTGTTAAGGCCAAAGACTTCATGCCGCAGTTATACAAAGATCATTCTTTGAAAAAAGAAAATTTTATAGAATCACTACCGTTATTTTTAGTTGGTCTATTTAAAAAGGTCGTAATTGCAGACCGAATTGGAGCAGGTGTTGATGTGGTGTTCTCATCTCCTTCTGCCTATAGCAGCGCATCTTTATGGATAGCTGTTATAGGATATTCCGTGCAGCTGTATTGTGATTTTTCGGGGTATTCTGATATGGCAATAGCCATTGGCAAAATGCTGGGATATGACCTTGGAATAAACTTTGATATTCCATATATCGCTAATTCGCCTTCGGATTTTTGGAAGAGGTGGCATATATCATTATCTTCATGGCTAAAAGAATATGTATATATTCCGCTTGGAGGAAGTCGTAAAGGAGAGATTCGGGCATATGTAAACCTCATTATTACAATGTTTATCAGCGGTGTGTGGCATGGAAGCAAAATAACATTTGTTATATGGGGGTTGGCATACGGCTTATGGTCATGCATAAACAGATTTTTTGAAAAGAAAATTTATAATAAGTCTGATGAAAAAATAATTGTAAACGTACTAAGAAGAATTATAACAATAGCACTTGTATTTTTATTGTGGGTTCCGTTTAGAACAGAAAGTGTTAGAAAAACACTTGTTATATATAACAGAATGTTTGTCCCGACAAATGGAATAGAATATTTTCCTGTGTTTACAATCATCTACTCTTTAATCGTAATGGCTCTTATGATTTATATGTATATAAAATCCGGACATAGGATTTATTTTAAAATGGATATAAGAACATTTAAAGGGAAGTTTGAGATTTGTCTTATTGTTCTCCTTATAGCTATGTTTGGATATATAGGTAATGGAGCTTTTATATACAGTAATTTCTAAGAAGTTTAGCCTGATGAAGTTGGGAATGCGTTTATAGTTGATTGGCTTTTTGTTTACTTTGGTAACGAAACAGGTTTACAGAGGTGGCGCAATGAATAGAAAAAAGAGAAAATCTAATGTTGGTACAATGGTTCTGAAGGAAGTCCTTATTTTTTGCATTTATATTGCAGTATTCTTTGGAATTATGCTTCTTGTCAGAAATTTTGCTCTGCAGCGTACACTTGTTAATGGAATATCCATGGAAAACACACTTCATGATGGGGATATTCTTCTTCTGGACAAGATTTCATACAAGAGAGGTGATCCACAGAGATTTGATATAATTGCTTTTGAACAAAGTAGTAGTGTTTATTATATTAAAAGAATCATCGGTCTTCCAGGAGAAAAAGTTAGAATAGATGACAAAGGTAATATATACATAAACGGCCAGCTTCTTGAAGAAAGCTATGGAAATGAGGTTATAAAAGGAAGTATGGATGAAATAACAGTAGGACAATCACAGTATTTCGTTTTGGGGGATAATAGAAATAATTCCAAGGATTCCAGAGACCCTTCTGTTCAATGCATAGCTAAAGATAAGATTCTTGGAAGGGCATTTATCAGAGTGTGGCCAATTGGTAGTATCGGTAAAATTACGCAATAAAAATAACTCGAGCGTTTTAGACTCGAGTTATTCTTGGCTTATCAGATGTATTTGAATAATTTGTCTACATCTTCTTTGTGGATTGTTTCCTGTACATCCAGTACTTCTACTTTTACTTCTTTATTTCCAAAAGAAATAGTAATTCTATCACCAACTTTAACGTCAGCAGATGCTCTGGCAACGCGGTCATTAATGGTTACTCTTCCGGCATCACAGGCCTCATTTGCAACAGTTCTTCTTTTGATAAGGCGAGTGACTTTTAAATATTTATCAAGTCTCATGTTGTTCTCCATAATTTAAAGTGTTTATTATCAGTCTTATTACTAGAAGTATTGTCGCAAAAAAGGCTGGAAAATGCAACTGTCTTTAACTTTAATTATCATCAGGCGTTTGTTCATTACCTCCATCTCCTGATTGACCTCCGATTGGAGGTTGTTCGTTATTACCACTGCCTTGATTATCGCTAGGTGATTGCTCGTTACCACCTGCCTGGTTATCATTAGGTGTTTGTTCATTACCTCCATTGCTGCCTTGATTGTTATCGCTGTGATTATCTACATTTTCAGGAGGTGTTACCGGATTTTCCGGTGGCGGAGGTTGTATAGTATCTCCGCTTCCTGACTCATTTCCGGAGTTATTGGTATTTGCGTTTCCAGAACTACTATCACTTCTTCCTATTTCACTGCTTTGGCCGGATCCGCTACTACTTGCATCGCTTATTTTAGATGTTGAATTTGTAGCATCATCATCGTTTGAAGCACTGCTTGAAGAGTCGGAAGAGTTTGACGAATCACCGGTTGACGCAGACAAAGCACTGTCTGCAGAGTTAGAGGAATCATCTGTAGAAGCTTTTGTTGAGCTGTTTTCAGATGAACCACCGCCCTTCTTATCGAGTGTTATTTTACAAACCATTGCATCATCTACTACATTTAAGTTTACAAGAGTTGTTTCATAACCATCGGCTGCAGCTTTTGCCACGTGAGGTCCATATGCAAGAGGAATAGGTGTTTTAGTCGGAACTTCCAGCATCTCGTTTTCATTTGTTCCAACATAAACTCTGGCATTTTCTGGTTCAACGTAGAAAGTAACCTTGCCTTTTGCCTTCTCTAATTCAGGGAAAGAATATGTCTTGTCATGAAGCGTGGTATCAACTTTTATAGTGTAGCTTTTGGACTCATACCCACTTCTAGTAAGCGTAATCGTATGTCTTCCAGATACTTTGTCGAAACTTGTAGGAACTTCGCCAATATAGTTGTTGTCTACATAAAGGCTAGCACCTTTTGGGGCATCTACGTAGACTTTGTATCCTTTTATTAATGTTCCATCTTTAATAGAGGCAGATGTTGATGCTGTGGATGGAACAACTGGTCTTGGTGTATAAGAATTCGAATTTGATTGATTGTTGTTATTGTTGTTATTGCTGTTATCACTTGTTTTAGTGCTGGCAGTAGATGAAGCGATTGGCGCAGTGCTGGATGCTGATGTTGAAGCATTTGTACTGTCATTTTCTTTTTTTGTTTTCTTTAAATCGATTTTGACAGTGCAGGCAGATGAACCTACATGAAGTATTTCCTCGACTTTATCATATTCATCAGCTTCTACTTCTATTTTGTGGTCACCATATTCAAGGTTTATAGGGAAGGAAACATCCGTTTCTTCACCATCGATTTTCACTTTTGCTTCTTCTGGGGTTATCTCGAAAGTTATCTTACCCATCTTGTGAATTACATCAATCTGGCTCGTATCGACAATTGTTTCGGTGTCTCGTTCGACACGAATCTTGGTTTCATAGTTTACGCCTTTTCCGGTAAGATGTACGTCATAGGATCCGGCAGCTACCCTGACCATCATATTTTTGGTGACTTTATTAATGTTTTTCTTTCCTATTTCAAGGTATGCACCGGTTATATCATCTTCTCCTATTTTCTCAGAAGAAAGCGATACATAACCATGACCTTTAATAACTTTAACGCAGAAAATATCAGTACCACAGCCCGTTAGATGCACAGTATCATCAGGCATAACTTCCTGAATAATTGAAGATTTACCATCTATAAGAACTAAAGTTTTGCCACTAATCTTATAATTGGTATTACCGATTCTGGCAACTTCTCTGTCAAACTGAAGGTCGAACCCATAAGAACGATCGATAGAAAAAGCATTTTTTTCTATTATAAGACTATTAAGATGCCTGCTTTCAGAAAGGAAAGTAACCTGGGCAACAGTACCTGTTTCAAGGAGTGAGGCGGAAAGGCTTCGCCCATATTGATTGAATATAAGCGAGGTGTTGTCGTATTTTAATGTATAATCCCTGCCTGTGTCATGATTGCGCAGTTCTATCGTCTTTTTATCAATGTCGATAGCTTTTATAACTGCCAGATCATCAGAGTCATATTTTCCCACAAGCGAAAAATTCTCAGCACATGCGTGGCGAGGAGCATACAGAAAACAAATAGCTAAAATTAGTAAAACTGAAACGACAAACCTGATAGATTTTTTCATCCGTCACTGCCTTTCCGGTTATCTAACACAAGATACTAATAACCTCTTAACTATCAATATCAGTATTAACTTCATAATTCTTTAGATGCTTTAACAGATAATCCTTATCATTGTGGGTAGGATTCTTAATAACATCACTTAACATTGCTTCGAGCACTAATCCTATAAGTCTTCCTTGACATACTCCTGCATCCATCAAGTCTTTCCCCTTAACAGCAAGTTGTTTAAGTGAGAGACAGTCATTACGTTCACGTATGATATCGGCACACTTTTTTATTTCCTTAAGCCTATTTGTTTTTTCTTCAAGGTAGATATGATTTTGAGCCAGCATATCAGCCTTTTTTATCATCAAAAAATAATCGAAATAGTCTGGTCCTATTTTGAACATAGCATTTCGTACACGAACTTCAGTAATCTTATCTGTTAATAGAAGGTCATGATTTTCCACCAGTTTGCATACAAGTTTAAGCGTAGCATTATCGAATTTGAGCCTATGCATGATACTTCTTGCCATTTCAGCGCTCACTGCTGGATGATTGAAGAAATGGTCTACACCATCTTCATCTACAGTTTTGGTACGAGGCTTTCCTATATCATGAAATAGCATAGTTAGACGCAGAATCTTGTCATTTGGCACCTCCATACAGCTTCTTAGAATATGATCGCCGACATTGTAGACATGGTGCGAATTATTCTGAGAACACTCAATACATTCATTAAATTCAGGAAAAAAAACTTTAGTAATTCCCAGTTCGTATCCAAGCCTAAGTCTTTCAGGATGATCAGAAGTCATGAGCTTAATCAGCTCAGTCTGAATCCTTTCGGCACTGACGTTTTTTAGAGTTTGAGATAACTGACTCATCGCAGAAGCGGTTTTTTCATCAATATCGTAAGGTTTTCCATCTTTTGACAGCTGAGCAGAAAATCTGAGTGCTCTAAGAATTCTTAATGCATCTTCCTCGAAACGCTTCATGGGATCACCGACGCATCGAATAATACCCTTTTCTAAATCTTCTATACCTCCAAAAGCATCTACAAGGCCATCTTTATCATTGTAAGCCATAGCGTTGATAGTAAAGTCTCTTCGCTTTAAATCCTCTAGAAGATTGGAAGTAAAAGTTACATCTTTTGGATGACGGTGGTCTTCATAAGCGCCATCGACTCTGTAGGTAGTTACTTCGTATCCTTCTTTGTTAATCATGACAGTAACAGTACCATGCTTGATACCAGTATCAATGGTTCTTTTGAAAAGAGATTTAACTTCCATAGGAAGAGCGCTTGTTGTAATATCAAAATCCATTGGTTTTCTTGAAAGAATACTGTCACGGACACAGCCGCCCACAACATATGCTTCAAAACCTGCATTATGGAGAGTGTCCAGAATCTTCTTTGCACCTTCTGGAATTAATATTTTAATATCGTTTTTTTGTAAATTCATTCTATAAATCCTTAGTATTTCTATATTTATTTCACAATTTTGTTTCTGGTCAGAAGAAAAAGTCTTCTGATGCATTTTGAATGGTAATTATGATTCTTATAATAATTATAACAATGTAACTAAATATTGTACATCAATCATAAATCATGTTAAAATAATAATGTTATTTTGATACTTGAAGGAAGAAGATCCTGCTGCGCATCTCCAAAAGCAGGTTGTCATCACACATGAATCATAAAGAAAAATACAGAGATAGAATTAAAACAGTTGTCTGTATAATATTGACTATTTTTATAGCAAGCACCATAATGCTTGCTTTTTTACCGGGGATAATTAAGCCAAAGTATCATTATCAAATGTCATGCCTTAATGATGGGTGGACAATTGAGTATCCTGTGGGGGAAAAAACAGTTACCAAAAAATGTAGTCTTTCAGATGCAGATATTCCAATAATGAATTATCAGGATATGATATCTCTAAGCCGAAAGTTGCCCAATACTTCGGTTTTTTCTCCATGCATCCGTATTCATGCAATCCATTCGTCAGTACTTTTGTACGTTGATGGAAGACTCATCTACTCTTATGGTGCAGCAGAATATGCCAGAGGAGAGATGATTCCTATGACATATCTTACAATACCAATTCCGGAAAGGTACGCAGGGAAAGAGTTAAAAATAGTTATGACATCCGGTCAGGATTCGGCTTTTGGAGGACTTGATAACATATACCTTGGTAGTAGAAGTGATATGACAATTCTTTATGTTTATTCTATCAGATTGGAATTGTTTATAGGCAACTTTATGTGCATTCTTGCCATGCTTTTATTCCTGGCATCTCCGTATATGCTTGCTACTAGAAGCAGTGATACCAGAATCTTCACAGGAGCCATGATATCACTGGATTTTGGAGTGTATATTCTAGCATCAAGCTGTGTGTACTCAATGGTTGGCTGTAGCGATAAATTTAATACATGGGTAGAGTATAGTTCTCTGTATCTTGTGCCGCTTGTTGTATCGATTTATCTTGTGAGTATCACAAAAGATTTAAAAATGAAAACATTTTATCAGATACTTACGCTTGTTAATTTATCCTTTTTCCTATATGTATTATTCAAACATTTTGCAAATATAGAATTGTTTTCAAGGCATACAATGACACTTCATTTTATCTGTATAGTTCAAAGTCCTATAATAATAGGATGTATAATATGGACACTTGTTCGTAGGAATAATAGAAAAAATGATACAGATTTCTGGTCTACTGCCCTTCTTTTTATTGGACTTATGATTTTTATGATATTTGCGATATCTGAAATAATAATCTTTAATATATTAAAATACATATCACCTTCAGGTGAAATGACAGACTCGCATTTTCTTGTGGCATGCGGTTCACTTTTTCTTGTTGTATGTATATTTATCAGCTATTTCATTTATCAGTTTTGTCTTCAGGAGCAGGAAAATAGAAAAAATATGCTCATGGGGCTTGCATATTGTGACCACTTAACTCATCTTGCTAATAGAGCAAAGTGTAAAGAAGTAATGATGCAGGTTAAAAATCAGAAATTAAGTTATGTAATAATATCAATAGATCTTGATCATTTGAAAAGTATAAATGATAATTGCGGTCATATGGAGGGCGATTTATTTCTGCGCTCTTTTGCAGCCGCTTTGACGTCATCATTTCGTTCAATTGACCTTGTGGGAAGAATGGGTGGAGATGAATTTATGGTGCTTATGACTTCTACTGACAGTATTGCAGCTCAGATGCATATAGATTCTTTATTGAAAAGAGTTGCGGGTATGGTTCATGACAGTAGCGGACTAACCTACTCTTTTTCGTATGGAATAGCATCTTCTGAGGAACTTCCTGATGCTGATGCTGAAGAAGTATATCAGCTTGCAGACAGACGTATGTATGAAATGAAAAAAGTTAATCACTTGAAGTTAGATAAATTGCAGGTGTGGGAGGCATAAAATGGACAATCAGAATACTAAAATGAAAAATATCCTGATATTATTCTGGGTTATTTTCATATTGGTGACAGCTTTTGGTGTCAGTTCCATTATATTTAAACTCTCATTTGAAAATCCGGTAACTGAATTAAACCGTTTTCATGTAATTTATAACAATGAGGATAAGGGTGAAATAAATATCGACGAATTAAGATCGATAAGTGATTTTGGATGCTTTAATAAAGGAGATCAGATCTGTCTTACTACTTCAATACCGCATAATTGTATGGTATTTCCAACACTTCTTGTTCAGTCTCAATATTGTGGAATCAAGATATATGTAGATAGAACCTTTGTACAGGAAAAAAACTGGGAAGAGGCAATAAGTGATAAGTATATACCTGTACAGACATTATTCCTGTCAATTCATTCCTGCCAGTTGGGAAAAAGAAGACTTACTATAGAGCTGATGGTTTCTGAAGATAATGTTACCAAAATAATGGAGTCACCTGTTTTTGGAAGCTACTCTGATATTCTAAGGTATTTTATGCATAATAGATTGTTTTCGATTTCTATTGGAATTTTTTTGCTTGTTTTTGGTACTATATTTTTTAATATTATTCTTTTGTTTGCAGCAAAAGTTCATGGACTCTTGGATCAGCTTGTTAGTTCACTTATATTCATTAACAGTGGATTATGGATATTGGCAGCAGATCAGGTATTTGTAGTTATTCCCAATATTTATCCTAATTCATTATTTACGATTGTATCGACTCATATTTCGTTACCTTTAATCGTGTTACTCTCGGCACTTATATGTAAAAACACTGAAAAAAAGTCTTTCAAAATATCACTTATAATAATTGGCATGGCAGAGCTTGCTATATTTATTTTTCATATGTCTGGAATTATGCATATTAATCATGTTACTCTTGTGTATGGTTCTTTATATATTCTTTTTATGACAAAGTGTATTGTAGATGCTCATATATTTATGATTGAGCATAAAAATAAAAAAAATAATAAATTCACTTTTGATTTAAATAATGTTCAGATTATTGGTCTTATAGTGCTTTGTCTGTCGCTTGGTTTTGCCACAGTAATAAATGCAGTAAATGAGCCTAAAACCCTTAGATTGCCAGCTTTATCAACGTCCATTTTTTCTTTTGGACAGGCGATTTTTATTGTATCAAGACTGTCAACGTATTTAAGGTCTATGTTGGAATCATTTAGATTAAAAGAGCAGCAGAACGAATTATCTCAGCTTGCATATGAAGACAGTCTTACACATATGCCGAATAGAACAAAGTGTGAGTCTATTTTCCAAAAATACGATGAAAATTGTGAGGATTATATGATAATGTCGCTCGATCTTAATGGATTAAAAGAGATAAATGACTCGGGAGGACATGTCATGGGAGATCAACTTATTACTGACTTTTCAGATATATTAAGTAAGAGTTTTCCTAAACCGTTTTTCTCTGCCAGAGTAGGTGGTGACGAGTTTGTTGTAGCATTGGAGAAAGAACCAAAAGAAGGTTTTGTAGATGCTTCCATTAATAAAATGCTGAAAATGCTGGAAGAAAAAGAAATAGAAACCGGAATAGATCATTCTGCAGCTTACGGAATATGCTGGAAACATGAACTTGAGAAAAAAACAAATTGCCATGAAGTATATATGGTTGCAGATGAGAGAATGTATGAATGTAAACGAATGCAGCATAATCAAAAGGCGATTGGGTAGACGCAAGAAAATAAAGGTTTCTGATTTTCCTAATGAAACCAGAAACCTTTATAAGTCAATATGAATATATCAGTGCATTAATATGCTCTGCCCCAGATGACCATCTTCTTGGCAGGCTTTCCGCAACATACGCATGTTCCAGAGATTTCTTCCTGCTTAAATGGCATACATCTGCTTGTTACATTATAATCTTCTTTAATCTTATCTTCGCAAGCTCTGTCGCCGCACCACATTGCTTTTACAAATCCCTTTGTTTCTTTGAAAGCATCTTCGAATTCTTCTTTGTTTCTAGCTGCAAAAGTGTGAGCTTCAAGATGAGCCTTTGCAGAAGCGAGCATATCGTTTTGAATCTGAACAAGTACTTCAGAAACCTTTGAAGCTACTTCATCAATAGGGCACTCAATCTTTTCTCTTGTATCACGGCGAACAAGAACGCACTTACCCTGTTCCATATCCTTAGGACCGATTTCAACACGAAGCGGAATACCACGCATTTCCTGCTCTGAGAACTTGAATCCAGGACTTCTGTCTGTGTCATCAAGCTTGACTCTGAAATCGTTAAGGGACTCATAAATCTTCTGGGCGCAATCAAGAACGCCTTCCTTTTTCTGCATGATAGGAATAACAGCAACCTGAATTGGAGCAATTCTTGGAGGAATTACAAGACCAGAGTTATCACCATGTACCATGATCATAGCACCGATCATACGAGTAGTAACACCCCATGAAGTCTGCCATACATACTTAAGCTGGTTATCCTTATCTGTATAAGTGATATCGTAAGCTTTAGAGAACTTTTGACCAAAGAAATGAGAAGTACCAGACTGAAGCGCACGACAGTCATGCATAAGAGCTTCTACAGTATATGTAGCATCTGCACCAGCAAATTTTTCTTTTTCAGTTTTCTGACCCTTGATTGTAGGAATAGCCATATCTTCTGCAAGGAAATCAGCGTAGAGATTTAACATCATCTGTGTTCTCTCTTCTGCTTCTTCCTTGGATGCATGGATAGTATGTCCTTCCTGCCACAAAAATTCACGTGAACGAAGGAATGGTCTTGTCTCCTTTTCCCAACGAACAACGCTGCACCACTGATTGTAAAGACGTGGAAGATCACGGTATGAATGTACATCGTCTTTGTAAAAATCTGAGAAAACAGTTTCAGATGTTGGACGAATAGCAAGTCTTTCCTGAAGAGGTTCTGTACCACCTGCAGTTACCCATGCAACCTCAGGAGCGAAACCGTTAACAAGCTCTCCTTCTTTTGCAAGAAGACTTTCAGGAATAAGAAGAGGCATGTAAACATTCTGAACTCCGGTTTTCTTGAATCTCTTATCAAGAAGAGCCTGCATATTCTCCCAAAGTGCATAACCATAAGGCTTAATAACCATAAAGCCCTTAATATGAGAATAAGCAATTAAATCAGCTTTGATACAAACATCTGTGTACCATTGGGTAAAATCTTCATCCATAGAAGTTATAGCTTCTACCATTTTTTTGTTATTCTTTGAATCAGCCATTTTTGTTACCTTTCTTTTGATTTTGTTAAGGATACGCATAAAAAAAGAACTTTCGCGCATCCCGGCGACATAGAATATCACAGGGACCGAAAAGTTCTTCGGCGGTACCACCCTATTTAAACTTGCCCTTGGCAAATCTCACTCATTTAGTGCCTGTAACGGTAGACTCCGCTGCATTTTCATGCAGTTACTCCAAGGTAGGTTCACAAGTCATCGCATAGAGCTTTTCACCAAGTAGCTCCTCTCTGTAAATTGATTCATTGTTACTAATCCTCTTCACAGTAAAACGTTAATTTTGATTTTACGCATTGGAGGAATTATTGTCAAGAGTAATAACCCTATCACATGCTCTCATAACAATAGGATCGTGAGATACGATTATTACCGTTTTGCCGTTCTTGTTGAAATTTCGCAGCATTGAAATAACAAGGTCGCGGTTAGTGGCATCAAGTGAACCAGTAGGTTCATCTGCCAGTATTAAATCGAAGTCTTTCAAATAACCTCTGGCAAGTGCTATTCTTTGTTGTTCTCCGCCTGAAAGCTGATATACTTTTGTCTTTAGGGATTTTTCCAATCCAACTTTTTTAATGGCATCTTGCTTCATTTTGGCCTTGTCCTTAGATGACAATTTTGAATTTAGAAGAGGAATGTCAAGATTGTAATCAATAGTTTTATCCCCGAGCAGAGCAAAATTTTGGAAAATGTACAAAAGCTTTGTTCTAAGCACTTCTCTTCCTTCTTTGGAATTGATTTTTGGAATTTTCTTTCCAAAAAGATATATCTCACCTCTATCTGGTTTGTCAAACATTCCTATAAGATTTAGTATAGTACTTTTTCCACTGCCACTTCCGCCGGCAATGCAGATCATCTCGCCACTAGTGACAGTCATGTTGAAATTGTCAAAAAGAGTGTTACTACCATAACTTTTTGTAACATTTCTGAATTCAACAACAAGTTCTTTGTTATTCATGGAGTTATCCTTTCAGTATCTCGACTTGATTTTTTTGCTGATGAATATTCATGAAAAATATTATCATTAAAGTCTGAATTATAATCATGCAGGTTCCTGCGCTAACACAGTATAATAAGCTTGTCTGTCTTATACTAACAAAAGAGTAAACAGACGTAATTATTAATGTTAGGCATATTTTTAATGAAATAAATTTTCCGTATATTTTCATTTTTGAAAGACCAAGCATATTTTTGATGCAATACTCTTTGCCGTTTATGTCAAATATAATAACAGTTGACTGATACAGTATTATAAGGACAATTATTATAGATATAAGAGCCTGAGTAACAGCAATTTTAAAAGAGAGTTTCAGCGATGCAAGTTCTTCTGTATTAAGGTTTGCAATACTTACAAGTCTTGTAAAATTATCGTCTAGCTTATACTTTTTCAAGATAGGATGAAGCGTTTTATATGTGTCTTTAGCGCTTTTGGTAAGAGGAATTTTTCTAGGGTCAGAATAACCATTTCCATAATTTCCAATTCTACTACAAGAAAAACTGTTTTTTTCAGTAATGACCGATATTATCGGATCTTTTATTCCATTGGTTTCCAAAGAAATATTGGAATTAAATGAAAATATGTATTGATCATTTTGAGACAATATAACCCTTATTTTCGGAATATAATCAAGAGATATGACATTATTTTCTTTTTCATATTCCAAATCTCCTTTTAAACTCATATAAAAGCTTTTCTTTATTGATGATTCTGAACCTTTAAGTGATTCAGGAATTATTAATACAGCGTCTTTTTCATCTTCTGAGACCAGTATTTTATTTCCTTTATTATCATAAAGAGGAAATTTGTTAAGGTAATTTGGATTTGCTGTGATGATTTTAATAGGATTAGGATTATCAATAAACCTATCGTGTGAATCATCATAATCTCTTGCGTCTATGTAAAGAGTTCCCATCTTATTAAGCTTGGAATATAGCTTGCTACCTACTGTAAAATCCATTAGAGTTTCTTCTTCAAAAGTAAGATCTTCGCCTACATTAATAGGGCAAAATACACCGTAATTCGATGCAATATCCCAATTTTTGTACATATCAAGTTTTTGGCTAATGGTTCCTATTTCATGGAATATACCATTTACAGAATTAATAAAAATAAATAAGAATACCGTTTCCACCAGAAGCTGAATAAATAATATACCTTTAGTGCTCTTTTTACCTTTTAGGGTTTGAGCAAACTCAGTATTTTGGTCGCATACGATAAAAGTTATAATATAGCAAATTGATATGGCAATTAATGCTAAAAAACACCTTTTGCCAAGGAAAGATCCATATTGAATATCACTTAAACCGAAAGTTATAAGTGTTACAAAAGCTGTAATTATAGATGGGAAAAGTAGCGGAAAAAAGAATAGTTTCAAAAATATTCTGCGCTTATAAACTCCCATCATTTTCATGACTGATATTTCGATTTTGCTCTTAATCATATAGTAGAACAAAAAAATAATCCATAGTGAGATTAATACTCCAAAGACTATTTTGTATATTAGAAGGTCGGGATAGGGTACAGGAGTTTCTGGAGTGTTTGTTTCGAAATTTTTACTTTTAAGATGAACGTGACACGATTTTTCTATATTACTGAATAATACTTTTCTAAAAGAGTCAAAATCAATATTTTCTCCAAGCTCAACATAGTAGAGTCCGTCAGCTTTGAAATTGTCATATACCCTGCCAAGTGGAAAAACATTAATATTGATATTAATCATATGATTTTTAATGTGACCGATTTGATTTGTATCTTTACTATTTTGGGTTGATACAAAAAATGGAGATGATATATTAGTTGTATCTTTTGGTGATAAGAAATTTCCTTTATCAACCTCGTATTGGGATACATAATGGCTTTTACTGTTTCCAGTTAGAATATATTTGCAAAGAGTGAATCCTTTGGTACTCTGGTCTTTTTGAAAAAATACACGAATGATATTACAATTTGTCTCATGGGAAGTTTTTTTTAGAGCATTAAATAAAGCATTTGGATTTTCAAAAGCTTTCTCGTCTGGAAGCATAAATGCATGACAATATTTTTTTTCTAAGTTACTATATTTTAGAATGGATTCATTTGATCTACTCAGCACTGTAAGTGCAATAATTCCGAGCATAACTGTGCATGAAAGCAAAGTCAAAATTTTTTTCACAAGTATTCCTCTCTTCCGTCAATTTCAGATAAAATTATTCGTGCCTACATTGGGTAAAATACCTACATTAAATATGACTTCTTGCTGAAATTTAGGATAATCATCAGCAAGATTCAAGGCTCTAAAGCACTTTTTGATGTGCGAAGTTTAAGTAAGTCATAAATTAGTGAGCAGTTTCGCTACCGCTAATAGATCCGTTACCTGGGCGATACCATCTTCCGTTGATTTCAACCCAATCTCCGTCAAAGTTTTCGTCTGGAGCCATACCATTTGCTG
>NZ_AUKC01000048.1 GCF_000424545.1 Butyrivibrio sp. NC3005
AATAATAATAATATTAAGAAAGGAAAAGCTATTAAGATGAAATCTATATAAAGCCATATTCAAGGCGATATAGATATGTACCGATGGCTAAGTCGGGAATTTACGACTGTGGAGTGTACAAGAACTTGTGAGTAGCGTATTGCTTGCAATCGCCAAAGCATACACGTTGAAGCAGTAACCATACATCGTGAGATTATGGCGAATCATCTTGCATATACACATTTGTATATGTTTATAGTAGCAGAAAAGTTGTAAATGGAAGAAATTGATATTACTGATAAGTATAAGCGAGAACTTGGTGTAAAGACCGTTGAGGATTCTAAAGTTGTTAGATATAAAGTTCTAATGCATGAAGATATTAATGGTTATGGCAGGCTTTTTGGCGGAAGACTTATGGAAATGATAGATGAAGCGGCAGGAATAGTAGCAACAAGACATTGTACACATGTGGTTACTACAGCAGCAGTTGATAATCTTCAGTTTAAAAAAGGCGCTTTTTTGGGTGATGTTGTAGTTATAGAAGCATATATGACTTATGTAGGAAGAACATCTATGGAAGTTCGGGCAGATACATATGTTGAAGACAGAGCAACTGGTTTGCGACATGTTATTAATAGAGCATATTTAACAGAAGTATGTGTTGATTCTGAAGGTAATCCTATAACAGTTCCTTATGGATTAAGTATAGAATCGGAGGGTCAAAAGGCAGAGTGGCTGGGAGCGTTAAAGCGAATTGAAATGAGAAGAAAAAGAAGACGTGAAGGATTCTAAAATTAAAACTAATGTTCACCTGTATGTTTCATGCAGTTGAATTTTGACTGTGCGTGTGTTATTATTTTAACAAATGCGATAATTTATACCAAAAAGGTATTTATTGAAAGGAGATTCGGATAAAAATGAGTAAGAGTTTTGATGATATTCTTGCAAAGCTTAAGACAGTTGGTAAGAAGAAACTGTCAGTTGCTTATGCTCAGGATGAACATGTTTTAGAGGCAGTTGAGCTGGCACATAAGAAAGGCATTGTTGATGCTATTTTAGTTGGTGATGCAGATAAGATCAAAGAAGTTGCTGACAGCATTCATATGGATCTTTCCGAATATGAAGTTGTTGATGTGAAAGATATGCAGGAAGCTGCAACAAAGGCTGTATCCCTCGTACATGAAGGAAAAGCTGATATTTACATGAAGGGTTCTCTTGATTCTAAGACATTTCTTAAGAGCGTTTTGAACAAGGAAGTAGGACTTCGTACAGGACGCCCTCTTTCTCATGTATGCGTATTTGAAATCCCAGGAATCGATCGTTTGCTTTTCCTTACTGATGTTGCATTTATGCCATATCCGACACTTGATGATAAAAAGGTTATTATTGAATATACTGTAAATGTTGCAAGAGCTTGTGGTGTTGATATGCCTAAGGTTGCACCTCTTGCAGCAGTTGAAGTTGTAAATCCTAAGATGCCTGTAACAGTAGAAGCTGATGAGCTTACAAAGGCTAATGAAGCTGGAGAGATTAAGAACTGCATCGTTGATGGACCACTTTCAATGGATCTTGCTATTGATCCAGAAGCTGCTCAGTTTAAACCTGGTGCAGAGAAACGTAAGATTGTTGGAGATGCTGATATTCTCCTTTTCCCAGACATTCATGCAGGTAACCTTGTTTATAAGACAATTGTACGCATGGCAAAGGGCGTTAAGAATGGTAATATTCTTACAGGTACAAAGGCTCCTGTTATTCTCACATCCAGAAGTGATAGTGTTGATGTTAAGCTTAATTCTATTGCGCTTGCAGCAATCGTTGCAGAAGATATGAAAAAGGGTGACCTTTAATTAAATGTATTTTTAGGTACATAGATTTCTTTTAAATCAATTAATTGGATAAGGAGAAAAACAATGGCAATCAGAAGTCTGATTATTAATCCAGGTTCTACATCTACTAAGATTGGTGTTTTTGATGATGAGAAGCAGATTTTAGATAAGACACTGCGTCATTCTACAGAGGAAATTGAGCAGTATCCAAATATTTATTCACAGAAAGATTTTCGTAAGCAGATGGTTATCGATGCTCTTAAGGAGGAAAATATTGAGATTTCTTCTCTTAACGTATGCGTTGGTCGTGGTGGTTTGCTTAAGTCTATTCCAGGTGGAACATATGCAGTTACAGATGCACTTTTAAATGATTTGATTCATCCGGTACAAGGTGAGCATGCTTCCAATCTTGGCGGAATTCTTGCAAGAGAAATTGGTGACAGCATTGGAGTTCCTTCTTACATTGTTGACCCTGTAGTAGTTGATGAACTTGAGCCTGTTGCACGTATTTCTGGTGTACCAGAGATTGAACGTGTATCTATTGACCATCCTCTTAATCAGAAGGCTATGGCTAGAAAGTATGCTAAATCTGTTGGTAAGAAGTATGAAGATGTAGACGTTATCGTTGTACATATGGGTGGTGGTACATCTTGTGGCGTTCATCATAATGGTAGAATGATTGATGTATTTGCTGCACTTAATGGTGATGGAGCATTCTCTCCTGAAAGAGCAAATGGTCTTCCTGCCCTTGCCCTTGTTAATCTGTGCTTCTCTGGAAAATTCTCTTATGAAGAAATGAAGAAGAAGATTGTTGGAGGCGGTGGATTCAACGCTTATCTTGGAACAAATGATATGCGCGAAGTTAACAAGATGTGTGATGAAGGAAATGAAAAGGCTAAGCTTATTCGAGAAGCATTTATTTACCAGATTTGCAAAAATATTGGAGCTTGTGCAACTGTTCTTAAAGGAAAGGTTGATCAGATTATTCTTACTGGAGGAATTGCTTATGGTAAGAATGTAACTGATGCAATTACAGAGCGTGTAGAATGGATTGCACCAGTAACAGTATATGCCGGTGAAGATGAACTTCTTGCACTTGCTCAGGGTGCTCTTCGTGTTATGAATGGTGAAGAGGCTGTTAAAGAGTATTAATCGTTTTTAACTTCTTGTTGAGATTTTGCATAATTATCAGTAAGGAGTCCTGCTATGCGGATAAAAAGTCTCTGGCTATATATTTATTTGTAGTTATAAAGAGTACGGAATATGAAGGCTATCCTGTCATTTAAAGGCAGGGTAGTCTTTTTGGTTATTTATTTTTAACAGGCTGTAATGTCTTTGGGGGTAGTGCTTGATTCAAGCTTGAATATGCTTGATTTATTTGTTATAATACGAATCAGACTGTAATTTTCTTTTGCGAGATTTTTAAGTGCATAGAAATGAGAATTTATCAATCTTTTAATAGAGAAAATTGCGAAATTAAGACTAATGGGGACGGAACAGGAAGAAGTTATCTGTTTCGAAGTTTGGAGAAAAGATGAATTTAATTGATAAGATTATTGGTACACATTCTGAAAGAGAATTGAAAAGAATTCGCCCGATAGTGGATAAGATTGAATCATACCGTGAGACTATGCATGGTCTTACTGATGCAGAGCTTCGTAGTAAGACTGATGAATTCAAGAAACGTCTTGCTGACGGAGAAACACCGGATGATATTCTTCCTGAAGCTTATGCAGTAGTTCGAGAAGCTGGTAAGAGAGTTCTTGGAATGGAACACTTCAGGGTACAGCTTATTGGTGGTGTTATTCTTCACCAGGGACGTATTGCGGAGATGAGAACAGGTGAAGGTAAGACTTTAGTTGCTACACTTCCTTCTTACCTAAATGCACTTGAAGGCAAAGGTTGCCATGTAGTAACAGTAAATGATTATCTTGCAAAGCGTGATGCTGAGTGGATGGGTAAGATTCATGAATTTCTTGGTCTTAGCGTTGGTGTTGTTCTTAACAGCATGAATTCTGATGAGCGTCGCGATGCTTATAATTGTGATATTACTTACGTTACTAACAACGAACTTGGATTTGATTATCTTCGTGATAATATGGCAATTTACAAAGAACAATGCGTTCTTCGTGGTCTTAATTTTGCGATTATTGATGAGATTGACTCTATTCTTATTGATGAGGCGAGAACTCCTCTTATTATTTCTGGTCAGAGTGACAAGTCTACAAAGCTTTATGAAGCTTGCGATATGCTTGCAAAGCAGATGACAAGAGGTGAAGATCAGGCAGAGTTCTCTAAGATGGATGCACTTATGGGAATTGAGCAGGAAGAAACAGGTGACTTTATTGTTAATGAGAAGGATAAGCTTGTTAATCTTACAGCACAGGGTGTTTCTAAGGTTGAAAGATATTTCCATATAGAAAATCTTGCGGATCCTGAGAATCTTGAGATTCAGCATAATATTATTCTTGCCCTTAGAGCAAATAATCTCATGCATAGAGACCATGATTACATAGTCAAAGATGATGAAGTTCTTATCGTAGACGAGTTTACAGGTCGTGTAATGCCTGGACGTCGTTATAGTGATGGTCTTCATCAGGCTATAGAAGCTAAAGAGCATGTTAAGGTTAAGAGAGAGTCCAAGACACTTGCAACTATTACATTCCAGAACTTCTTTAATAAGTTTGAGAAAAAGTGTGGTATGACAGGTACAGCTCTTACAGAAGAACAGGAGTTCCGTGATATCTACGGTCTTGATGTTGTCGAAATTCCAACTAACGAGCCAGTTATTCGTAAAGATTTGCAAGATGCTGTTTATAAAACAAAGAAAGAGAAATACAAGGCAGTAGTAGAAGCTACAAAAGCAGCTCATGCTAAAGGACAACCTGTTCTTGTAGGTACTATTACAATTGAAATATCAGAACTTATTTCTAGCATGCTTTCTAAAGAGGGTATTTCTCATAATGTACTTAATGCAAAAAATCATGAGCAGGAAGCTCAGATTGTTGCTGAAGCCGGTAAGCATGGTGCCGTAACTATTGCTACTAATATGGCTGGTCGTGGTACAGATATTAAGCTTGATGAAGAGGCTCGAAAAGCAGGTGGTCTTAAGATTATAGGTACAGAACGTCATGAAAGCAGACGAATTGACAATCAGCTTCGTGGTCGTGCAGGTCGTCAGGGTGATCCAGGTGAGTCTAAATTCTACATTTCACTTGAAGATGATCTTATGAGACTGTTCGGTTCTGAGAGACTTATTGGTTTATTCAATACTCTTAGAATACCTGAGGGTCAGGAAATCGAGCATAAGGCTCTTAGTAAGGCCATTGAATCTGCACAGAAGAAGATAGAGGAGAATAACTTTAGTACACGTAAGAATCTTCTTGAGTTTGATGCAGTAAATAATGAACAGCGTGAGATTATTTACAAAGAGCGTAGACGTGTTCTTGATGGAGAAAATCTCCGAGATAATATCTATAAGATGATTACAGATATTGTTGAGGAAAGTGTAGATACAGTTGTAGGAGAAACTGCTAATTCTGATGATTGGGATATTAAAGAATTAAATGAACTTCTTCTTCCAATCGTACCTATAAAGCCAGTAAGCAGAGGAAGAATAGCAAAGAAGACTAAAGAAGGTCTTAAGCAGCAGCTGAAGGAAGAGGCAGTAGCTCTTTACGAAGAGAAAGAAACTGAGTTCCCTGAACCTGAAACAATAAGAGAAATTGAGCGTGTTATTCTTCTCAAGGTTATTGATCGTAAGTGGATGGATCACATCGATGATATGGATCAGCTTCGTCAGGGAATAGGACTTCAGGCTTATGGACAGCGTGATCCGAAGGTTGAATACAAGATGGCTGGTTATGATATGTTCAATGCTATGATGGATTCAATCAAGGAAGACACTGTTAGGCTTCTTTTTAATGTCCATGTTGAAGAAAAAGTTGAACGTGAACAGGTTGCCAAGGTTACAGGAACTAATAAAGATGATTCTGTTAAGAAAACTCCTGTAAAAGCTGTTGAAAAGATTCGCCCAAATGATTTATGTCCATGTGGAAGTGGAAAGAAATTTAAAAACTGCCATGGATTAAGAGGCGGAATTTAATTTTAGTTCTATTTGTTTTAATAGAAAGGTTTTATTTAAAAATGGTAGTACTTGATAATATGAAAGTAGAGATTCAGAATCTCAAGCCAACTCTTGATGAAGTTACTGGATCTCTTGATTTGGAAGGCAAACAGAAGAGAATCGAAGAGCTTAATCGTGAAATGGAAGAGCCAACATTTTGGGATGATGCGGATAAAGCTAATAAGAAGACAAAAGAGCTTAAGACTTTACAGGATCTTGTTGAAAAAATGGCGACTCTTAATAAGCAGTATGGTGATATCATTGACATGATTGATATGACTAATGAAGAGGGCGTTGATGATGATGAGATGGCTGCAGAGATTCGTGCAGATCTTAATGATTTCGAGCAAACTCTAGAAGATATTCGTATTGCTAATTTGCTTAATGGACCATATGACCGTTACAATGCTATTTTAAAGTTATCTGCTGGTGCAGGTGGTACTGAAAGTTGTGATTGGTGTTCTATTCTTTATCGTATGTATACAAGATGGGCAGAACGTCATGGATTTACTGTTGAAGTTCTTGACTTACTTGATGGTGATGAAGCCGGAATTAAGTCAGTTACTTTCCAGATAAATGGTGTAAATGCTTATGGTTATCTTAAGTCTGAGAAAGGTGTACATCGTCTTGTTCGTATCAGTCCTTTCAATGCTCAGGGTAAGCGTCAGACATCTTTCGTATCAAATGATGTAATGCCGGATATTGAAGATAACCTTGATGTTGAAGTTCGAACTGAAGATATTCGTGTTGATACATATCGTTCAAGTGGTGCAGGTGGACAGCATATTAATAAGACATCTTCAGCTATTCGTATTACACATATTCCTACGGGAATTGTTGTAACTTGTCAGAATGAGCGTTCACAGTTCCAGAACAAGGATAAGGCTATGCAGATGCTCAAAGCAAAACTTTACATGCTCAAAGTTGAAGAGCAGGAAGCAAAGCTGGCAGGTATTCGAGGCGAAGTTAAAGATAATGCATGGGGTAGCCAGATTCGTTCCTATGTACTTCAGCCATATACGATGGTAAATGATACAAGAACAGGCGAGAAGTCATCAAATGCTGATGGTGTTCTTGATGGAGATCTTGATCAGTTTATTAATGCATACCTTAAGTGGCTTGCTAATGGTGGACAGCCTGTAGGTGATGAAACAGGAGAGGAATAAGCCTTATAGAAGCGTGACGTCAAATCTAATAACGAAGATTTATAAACAGAGTATTAGTATGTAATTCGTTATTAAAAGGAGTTGAATAATAGTCGATTAAAAAGTGTTACTTTTATCTTCGTAAAGGAAATAAAAGTAACACTTTTTTTATGGCGTGTGACACGGTTAAGTGTGCAAAGCGTGCGAAATATTAACCAACCGCTATGCGGGTGCAAGGTGATTTTTTCAGGAATAAACTATCTTTTTATAAATTTTAGTAAATAGTATTGGTATTTATTATTTTACTATTATTGTCGATATCAAATTTCCATATCGAATGAGCAGGAAGGCGATGTTCTGTAAGATAATAATCATTTTCTATATGGCCTATATAGTATGGAGTTCCACCTCCAACAAAATATTGTGAATATAAATCCTCATACTGTTCAGTTGATAATAAATCGAGTGATGTGGTTCTGATGATTGTAGCAAAATCTTGATTTCCGGCAATATCTGTGGAAACAGTAATGTAATAGTAATCTTTTATATGTTCCAATTGGACCATACCAGAAATCTTGTCTGGAACTTGGTACTCTTTTATAAGGTGATAATCATCAAGGCTATAGCATCGGATGGCAGCAGGATATTTATTATCTGGAGATGAGGCAAGTCCTGATACAAAATATATTTTATTATCCTCAATAGTAAAAGATCGAACATAGGTTTGAGCTTCCTCTGCAAATCTATGTTTTTTTTCTAGAATAACTTTATTGTCACTATTTTTTTTGAAATAGAATAATTCTCCGGAATATGAACTCCAACAGTAAAAAATATCATTTTGTTTGTCGTATCGCATAAAGTGAGGCTTATTTCCAATGTTTTCAAAAAAATATGAGTAGATATATCCGTCTTTATTTTTTTCAAAAACAAGTACTCTATTATTCTCTGTATCATCAGCCATGAATAAACCTTTATTGTCTCCAACAATTGTATGACCCATTTTGTATCCGGAACTTTCTTCATCTGTAAGAACTTTCCACTCGGTTAATGGAGCAGATAAATCATTATTGTATATAATCTGCGAATGATAACAATCTACGATGAAAAATGTATCACCAATTTTGGTAACATCAGTTGGAACACTTAATGTTGGATAAGGATTGTTTTTTAACGTTTTGGAAGAACTCGGAACAGTGGTCGCAGGGATATTTAGAATAGTAGTACAAGAAGAAGCGGTATTTTTTTCTGAAATACCAAGTGAAACGGTAGATGATTTATTTTGTATACTATTATCAGAATTATTTGTTTTATTGGACTTATTTACTGAGCATCCACAGAAAAAACTAATACAAATGAATAAAGATATTAATAAATTAAAAATTTTATTGAGTTTATAAATTTTTTTCATAAATAAAACCTTTCATTACACTGCCAGCAAAACGTTTCCTACCATTTATATGAGGAAAATTTTTATAACTATATCATTCTATCAATTTTATAAAATGCTTGCAATTATCAGAATATATAAGTAAAATAATAGAAGTGCAAATATTTAGAATTAACATATTAAACTGAATAAAGAGCAAGGGGAGCTAATATAAACATATTGGCTGAGAGGTGCATGAGCACGACCCTATAAAACCTGATTTGGATAATGCCAACGTAGGGATGCATGTTTTTTTCGTGCGTTTTCCAACATTTTTGTGCTGGAAAATTTTTGTTTTGTTAGTATGGTGTAATGACAAAATTACTTCGTGCGAGATACATTTTTATGGTGGCAATGTCTGAAGTGGGCATTGCTTTTTTATTTTTATAGTGGAGGAAAATATGGAAAAGAACAGAAATTATTCCACACAGATGGAAGCAGCACGAAAAAATATTATAACTCGTGAAATGGAGATAGTTGCAAAAAAAGAGCAACGAAGCGTAGAAGAAATAAGGCAGTTAGTGGCTGAAGGAAAAGTGGTTATTCCTGCAAATAAGAATCATAAGTCTATAGATCCTAATGGAATAGGTTCAATGCTTAAAACTAAGATTAACTGCAATCTTGGAATTAGCAGAGATTGCAAGGATTATGATATAGAAATGCAGAAGGTTATGTCTGCAGTAGATCTTGGCGCAGAAGCAATTATGGATTTGTCAAGTCATGGTAATACTAGACCTTTCAGAAAAAAGTTGTGTAGCGAATGTCCAGCTATGATAGGAACTGTGCCTGTTTATGACGCTGTGATTCATTATCAAAGAGATTTGGCAACACTTACTGCAAGAGATTTTATTGAAGTGGTAAGATTACATGCAGAAGATGGTGTGGATTTCGAAACACTTCACTGCGGGATAACAAGAAAGACAATTGAGCAGATAAAAAATGGCGATAGAACCATGAATATTGTTAGTCGCGGCGGAAGTCTGATTTTTGCATGGATGAGTATGACAGGAAATGAAAATCCTTTTTATGAATACTACGATGAAATTTTGGATATATGCAGAGAATATGACGTAACTATTTCTCTTGGAGATGCATGTAGACCGGGATGTCTAAAGGACGCAACTGATGGTTGTCAGATTGAAGAACTACTTAGACTTGGAGAACTTACTAAAAGAGCATGGGAAAAGGATGTACAGGTAATGATTGAAGGACCTGGACATGTTCCTATGGATCAGATAGCAGCCAATATGAAAATTCAGCAGACAATATGTCATGGAGCACCATTCTATGTATTGGGACCTTTGGTAACAGATATAGGCGCAGGATATGACCATATAACAGCAGCTATCGGAGGAGCTATAGCGGCAGCAAGCGGAGCAGCTTTTTTGTGCTATGTAACTCCAGCTGAGCATTTAGCTCTTCCAAATCTTGAGGATGTCAGAGAGGGGATTATCGCGAGCAAAATTGCAGCCCATGCTGCGGATATAGCAAAACATATTCCAGGTGCTATGGATGCTGATAATAAAATGGCAGAGGCGAGACGAAAACTTGATTGGGATAAGCAGTATGAGTGCTGCCTTGATAAAGAAAGGGCTAAATCTATTAGAGATAGTAGAGCGCCAGAAGATGATCATAGCGATACTTGCAGTATGTGTGGAAAGTTTTGTGCAGTAAGAAGTATGAATAAGGCACTTGCAAATGAAATGATAGATATACTTTGAGGATTAATCTGATAGATTATTTTTGATGGTTTATAATACTTAATGAGCAGAACTGTTTATTAACGTTGGCACATAGGGGGTGTATTTTAGACCCTTATGTGCCATTACATTTATAATCAAGCCAAAGCGTGTATGCAACGAAATATACAAACATCAAAAACAAACTATATTTTAACAATAAAGTATGACGTCTTGTCACTTATATTCAGAAACTCGCATTTACTGCGAGTTTTCGTGAGAACAAAAGTCAAGCGGCAAACTGGTCCAAGGCGAAGCCTTTTCAAATGGCCAGTTTGCGTAGTTTTTGGAACGCAGTGACAAAAATCTATGACTTCTTGCTGATGATTATCCTAAATCTCAGCAAGAAGTCATGCAGAATAACGTAATAGAGTGTAGTATATAAATAAGAATGAAAAATGCTATGAAGATAAATTTGTCCTAATTCCAACACGAAAACAGTTTTGCTGCGAAAAAGGAGTGAAAAATGGTTACTATCAGTTTGTGTATGATTGTTAAGAATGAAGAGAAGGTTCTTGGAAGGTGCTTAGAATCATTAAAGGGGTTATTTGAGGAAATTATTATTGTCGATACAGGATCTGTTGACAGGACCAAAGAAATAGCATTGAAGTATGGAGCAAAAATCTATGATTTTGATTGGATAAATGATTTTTCTGCTGCAAGAAATTTTGCTTTTTCCAAAGCAACCTGTGATTACATTTATTCAGCGGATGCAGATGAGGTAATTGATAAAGAAAACTACTTAAAGTTCCAGGCACTAAAAAGTGTTTTAGAGTTAAATCCTACGGATGATCTTCCGGTAGATATTGTTCAGATGTACTATTGTGGACAATTAAGTTCTAAGAGTGTTTATAATTTTGATAAAGAACTTCGTCCTAAATTATATAAAAGAATCAGAAGTTTTATCTGGGAAGAACCTATTCATGAGCAGGTTCGTTTAAATCCGGTAATATTTGATAGTGACATAGAGATAATACATAAGCCGGAAGGAGACCATAGTAGTCGCGATTTCGCTGCTTTTGAAAATTATACAGAAAAAGGTAAAAAGCTTTCTTCAAGACTTTTGGACTTTTATACCAGAGAACTATATATGGCTGGAAGAAAGGAGGATTTGGAGAAGAGTGTGAGTTATCTTACAAGTGTAACAGAAGATGAGAATACTGATTCTAATGATATTCAAAAAGCAAGTATAATACTTTGTAAATTCTATCGTATTACAGATAACATAGCATTGTTTATGAAATATGCGTTAAAAGATTCAGCAATTGGAATGTCCAGCGAGATATGTTGTGAACTTGGAGATTATTATTTAGAACATGAAGATGCAAAAGAGGCTTCATTGTGGTATTACAATGCGGCTTTTTCGCAGAGTGCTGTTTTAGATATTTTTTCATCGGGTAAAAGAGCTTTTTTAGGACTTGGCAATTGTTTTGAGAATCTTGGAGATGAAGAAAATGCTTTTTTTTATAAACAAAAGGCAAAGGAGTGGAAAACGGAATGAAAATATGATATGCTTTAACATGCTACTACAATAAAGCATATTGATATTATTTACAGAACGGAGATATATATGAGTTGGGAAGAGAATATCAAAAAAGTTATACCATATACACCGGGAGAGCAGCCAAAGATTGAGAATATTATTAAGCTTAATACAAATGAGTGTCCTTATCCTCCTGCACCGGAAATTAAAGAGAAGCTAGAAAAGTTTTCTTATGAATCACTTAGACTTTATCCGGATCCGTCAGCTTCAGTACTTGTAAATGCTCTTAGTAGTTATTACAATATAGCTCCGGAAAAGATATTTGTAGGCGTTGGTTCGGATGATGTTTTAGCAATGGCTTTTTTGACTTTCTTTAACTCTAATAAACCTATTCTGTTTCCTGATATAACATATTCTTTTTACGATGTATGGGCAGAGTTGTTCAAAATCCCTTATAAGAAAGTACCTCTTAATGATGACTTTGAAATAACCATAGAAGATTATTTTGAAGAAAATGGCGGAGTTATTTTTCCTAATCCTAATGCACCTACAGGGTTATTTATGGATTTATCAATGGTTGAAGAAATAATAAAAAAGAATAAGGACAGTGTTGTGATTGTCGACGAAGCTTACATTGACTTTGGAGGCATAAGTGCAGCAAGTCTAATAGATAAGTATGATAACCTTTTGGTAGTGCAGACTTTTTCAAAATCAAGAGCAATGGCTGGAATGAGAATTGGTTATGCTTTTGGAAGTAAGAAACTTATCAAATATCTTCAGGATGCCAAATTTTCTTTTAATTCATATACTATGAATAGAACATCTTTGGAATTTGGTGTAGCTTCGTTAGAAAATGTAGTTTACTTTCAGGAAACTTGTGGTAAAATCATAAGTACGCGCGAACGTGTAAAGAAGGATTTGAAAAATCTTGGATTCACATTTCCTGATTCGATGAGTAATTTTATTTTTGCAAGGCATCCTGAAGTTCCTGCAGTAGAATTATTTGACGCTTTGAAAAAACAGGGAATATTTGTCCGATACTTCAATGCTCCTAGGATTGATGATTATTTGAGAATTACAATAGGAACAGATAAACAGATGGATATTTTCATGGATTTTTTGAAAAAATATTTACAAGAGCGCTTGTAACTTAGATATAAAAACAAGGAGATTTTTTATTATGTTAAAGAAGTATATAATGGTATTTTTTATTTCCATGGTGCCTCTTGTAGAACTTAGAGGAGCTCTTCCATATTCGCAGTGGTATCAGCTTCCTATTGTACAATCATTCATTATAGCGATGATTGGTAATATGCTTCCAGTGCCTTTTATTTTTCTTTTTGCGCGTAAGGTTTTAGAGTGGGGAGCAAACAAACCTGTAATTGGTAAGTTTTTTACCTTTTGTTTGAAAAAAGGAGAAAAAGGTGGACAGGCTCTTCAGGCAAAAGCTGGAAATGGCCTTTTTATTGCTCTTCTTCTTTTTGTTGGAATTCCAATTCCTGGAACAGGTGCATGGACGGGAACACTTGCTGCAAGTATTTTGGATATGGATTTTAAACACAGTATTGTTGCAGTTATGCTTGGTGTATGCCTTGCAGGTGTTATTATGGGCACAATCAGTTTTTTGGGATTTGGCGCATTGTTTGGAATAGCAGGATAAGCATTTTTGATTAAAATATTTGATCCGTTATTGTCCTATCATATTTTGCTTCATAGAAACAATATGATAGAATAATAACGGATTTTTTATTAATAAATGTTCTATCATACTGATTTTTCATTGGATTTATTTAGACATTGGACTTGTATATTGATAGAACAAAACTATTTACAGGATGGTGATTTGATGGAGTCTTATACCGACTTTGCGCTTGTCTATGATACTTTTATGGATGAAACTCCGTATGGTGAATGGGCAGCTTTTATTCATGAGCTAATAGATGAATATGGAATTTCCAAACCGTGTTTAAAAGCTTTAAGCAACGAGAATTTAGGAGATAATCTTTTGCAGGAAAAGAATCTTGTAGTGGAACTTGGTTGCGGAACAGGAAACTTTACTGCAGAAATGTCCAAACTTGGTTATGATATGATTGGAATTGATAATTCTTCTTCAATGCTGAATATCGCAATGCAAAAGAAAGAGAAAGATAGTATTCCGGCATTTTATCTTGAACAGGATATGAGAGATTTTGAATTATTCGGAACCGCGGGCACATTTGTGAGTGTTTGTGATAGTGTAAATTATTTGACTGACAGAGAAGATATCGTTAAAATGATGAAGCTGGTTAATAATTATCTTTTTCCGGACGGTATTTTTATTTTTGATTTCAATACAGTGCATAAGTATCGTGATGTAATAGGAGATACCACTATCGCTGAGGACAGGGAAGATTGTGCGTTTATATGGGATAATTTTTTTGATGAAGAGACTAATATAAATGAGTATGACTTGACTATTTTTGTTCAAGAAGAAGGAGATTCATACAGAAGATTTTTTGAAACACATTATCAGAGAGGTTACACTCTTGAAGAAATGTTGTCAATGCTTGAAGAGTCAGGGCTGGCATTCTTAAAGGCGATAGATGCTGATACTCACAATGATGCGGATGAGTCTAGTGAGAGAATCTATATTATAGCCAGAAAAGATACGGATTCTAATATGCAAATGGATGTGTGACTTTGCGCCGTAAATTTGCATGTATCGGAAATCTATGGTGCACATTAATAGTTAGTAGAATAGTAAAGATTGGAGTAATATGTCAGAATATAAGGATTATATGGTAAGAGCAACAGCAGCATCTGATCAGATTCGTGCTTTTGCAATTACTAGTAGAAATTTAGTCGAAGAAGCAAGAAAGAGTCATGAGACAAGTCCTATTATGACTGCTGCACTCGGAAGACTTATGAGCGCAACGCTCATGATGGGATGCATGATGGATAATGATGGTGATGTTCTTACTGTAAAAATCGAAGGAGATGGTCCAGCTGTAATGCTTTTGGCTACAGCTGATGCAAAGGGCAATGTCAAAGGCTATGTAAAAAACAATAAAGTTTATCTTGAGAATAATGCAAGTGGTCATCTTAATGTAGGTGGTGCCGTAGGTAATGGTAATCTGACAGTAATAAGAGATATGGGTTTAAAAGAGCCATATGTTGGTCAGGTACCATTGTATACAGGAGAAATTGCAGAAGATATTACATATTATTATGCTAAATCAGAACAGACACCTTCATCAGTAGGTCTTGGAGTATTGATTAATCCAGATGAGAGCGTTAAAGAGGCGGGAGGTTTTATTATCCAGCTGCTTCCTTTTGCTAAAGAAGAGACGATTGATCAGCTTGAAAAGAATATTAAAAGTTTTTCCTCTGTCACAGATGTACTTAAAGCTGGTAAGACACCAGAAGAAATGCTTGAAATTCTTCTTCATGGATTTGATATTAAGTGGAATGGCACGATGGGAGTTAATTGGCATTGTGATTGCAGTAAAGACCGCACTGCAAGAGGTCTTCAGCTTATTGGAGTCCAAGAACTTGACAGCATTATTGAAGATGGAAAAACTATTGAGACTAAGTGTCAGTTTTGCGGAAAGACATATAATTTTACAATTGATGAAGTAAAGAAGATAAGAGAAAAGGCAGCTAATGTTACTTCTCACTCATAAAAATACAGCAGACTATTTCACTAGTCTGCTGTATTTTTTATAAGCTGTGATCTGGTTAATCACGCAAAGCGTGCGAAATATAAGCGCCCGTTAAACGTATGTGCGATGATTATCCACGATCTTTTTTGTGCTTAACAGAAGCTCCGATAAATCCTGCAAACAGTGGATGTGGACGGTTTGGACGTGACTTGAATTCTGGATGAGCCTGTGTAGCAACAAAGAAATCATTGTTAGGATTTTCAATCATCTCAACGATTCGGTTATCTGGTGAAAGACCACATAAGCGAAGTCCTTTCTGAGTGAGAATTGGACGGAAATCGTTATTTACTTCATATCTGTGACGATGACGCTCATGAATTTCTTCACTTCCATACAGTTTAGCAACAAGTGATTCTTTCTGAAGTATACATGGATATGAGCCAAGACGAAGTGTTCCGCCAAGATTATCCTTGTCATCATGATCAGGAAGGAATGCAATAACTGGATGCTGTGTATCTGGATCAAACTCAATGGAGTTTGCATCACGATATCCAACTACATTTCTTGCAAATTCGATTATAGAGAGCTGCATACCAAGACAAAGTCCAAGGAATGGGACATTATTTTCTCTAGCATATCGAATAGCACTGATCATTCCAGGGATACCTCTATCGCCGAATCCTCCAGGAACAATAATACCATCTACATCACCAAGTACTTCAGAAACGTTCTCATCTGTCAAAGTTTCTGAATCAACCCACTTGATTTTAACATCGGCCTTATTGGAAATACCGCCATGCTTAAGTGATTCTACTACACTTATATAAGCATCGTGAAGCTGAGTATATTTTCCAACAAGTGCAACACTTACTTTATTCTCAAGAGAATAGAGTGTGTTTACCATTTCTTTCCAATCTGTAAGGTCTGGATCTGTGCAAGGAAGATTCAGACACTTACATGCGATTTCTGCAAGATGTTCTTTCTCCATTGCAAGAGGTGCCTCATAGAGAGAATGAAGATCAAGGTTTTTGATAACATTTGATGATGGAACATTACAGAAAAGAGAAATCTTATCTTTGAGATCATCATCAAATTCAACTTCGCTTCTGCATACTACAACATCAGGCTGAAGACCCATGCCCTGCATAGTTTTAACTGCCATCTGAGTCGGCTTTGTCTTTAGTTCCTGAGATACTCTAAGATATGGAAGAAGAGATACCAAAATAAGCATGGAATTGTTAGGACCAACTTCATGCTGGAACTGACGAATCGCTTCAAGGAATGGCTGCGATTCGATATCACCGACTGTTCCACCAACTTCGATAATAGCAATGTGCATATCGTCATCAGTGTTATTACGATAGAAACGACTCTTAATCTCATTAGTAATATGAGGAATTACCTGTACAGTATGACCGCCGAAATCTCCGCGACGTTCCTTCTGAAGAATGGACCAGTAAACTTTACCGGTTGTAACGTTTGAATTCTTATCAAGGCTTTCGTCAATGAAACGCTCATAGTGTCCAAGGTCAAGGTCAGTTTCAGTACCATCATCGGTTACAAAGACTTCGCCGTGCTGGATCGGGTTCATGGTGCCAGGATCGATATTAAGATAAGGATCGAATTTCTGCATAGTAACCTTATATCCGCGTGCCTTTAACAAACGTCCCAAAGAGGCGGCTGTGATACCTTTGCCGAGTCCCGAAACAACACCGCCGGTTACAAATACATATTTAACTGCCATTTTTTGACCTCCTTTGCGCCGAAGCGCAGCACAGTTTACGCCATTATTTATGTTCAAATTAACAGAGATATTATCAGACTCGAAGCCATTAATGTCAAGGAAAAAAATATATTTGACATCATTTTTTTGATGTGATACGTTAAAGTAGAAAGTGCAATGGCGCATGAAATAATAGGTATATCTTATGTATCGGCATTTAATGCTATAATGCTCAAAGAATATACCCTTTATTTTGTGCGCCATTTACAATAAATGCTATAAGGAGAATGGAATGTTTACTTTAAATGAAAATTATTTAAAATTACCAGGAAGTTATCTTTTTACAAATATCGCAAGAAAAGTTGCAGAATATCAGAAAAATCATCCGCAGGCGGATATTATAAGACTTGGAATTGGAGATGTTACACAGCCTCTTTGCCCGGCTGTAATCAAGGCCCTTCATGAGGCTGTAGATGAAATGGGAGATGCGGCTACATTTAGAGGATATGCTCCTGATCTTGGTTATGAATTTCTTAGAACTAAAATGGCAGAGAATGATTATCAGAAACGAGGCTGTGATATCAAGGCAGATGAAGTATTTATTTCTGATGGAGCAAAATCTGATTCAGCCAATATTCAGGAAATATTTGGAAGAGATTCTAAAATAGCAGTATGTGATCCTGTTTATCCAGTATATGTAGATTCTAATGTTATGGCAGGAAGAACTGGGGATTATGACGAAAATACACAGACATGGTCAAATGTTATATATATGCCATGCCTTGCAGAAAATGGATTTGCACCTCAAATTCCAGATGAGGAACATACACCAGAGCTTATTTATCTTTGCTTCCCTAATAATCCAACGGGCGAAGTTCTTAAAAAATCCCAACTTCAGGAATGGGTTGATTATGCTAATAAAGTAGGCGCTGTTATTATTTTTGATGCTGCTTATGAAAGCTACATTTCTGATCCTGAAATTCCTCATAGTATATATGAATGTGAAGGTGCAAGAACATGTGCTATTGAGCTTAGATCTTTTTCTAAAAATGCTGGATTTACAGGTCTTCGTCTTGGTGCAACAATTATCCCACATGATCTTAAGTGCCATAAAGAAATTATGGGTAAAAAAGATGTTGAACTTCATAGCCTTTGGAGCAGGCGTCATGGTACAAAATATAATGGTGCACCGTACATTGTTCAGAGAGCTGGAGAAGCTGTGTACTCAAAAGAGGGAGAAGAGCAGATTAAGGAACAGGTTAGTACTTATATGAAGAATGCAACCTTCCTTTATAATGGTTTAAAAGATGCTGGTTATGAAGTATATGGTGGAAAGAACTCTCCATATGTATGGCTTAGAACACCTGATAATATGACTAGTTGGGAATTCTTTGACCTGCTTCTTGATAAGGCAAATGTTGTTGGAACACCAGGATCAGGCTTTGGCCCAAGTGGAGAACACTATTTCAGACTGACAGCATTCGGAAGCTATGAGAATTCAGTAAGGGCTATGGAACGAATTAAAAATCTTTAATTTAAGGGTAAAAGTATGAAAATAAAATTTACTAAAATGCATGGTTGTGGAAATGACTATGTTTATGTTGATGGAAAAAATAATATTATTCCGGATGAAAAGAAACCTGAAATTGTCAAATTTCTTTCTGATAGACATTTTGGAATAGGCTCGGATGGTGTTATTTTCATAAATCCTGATGACAATGCAGATTTTGAAATGGAAATGTTCAATGCAGATGGAACACGTGCGCAGATGTGCGGAAATGGTATCAGATGTGTTGCTAAATTTGTATACGATAAGCATATGACTAATAAAACAAAGAACCTTGCAATTTCTTCCTTTGGCAGAAATCGTTACCTTGACCTTACTGTTGAAAATGGAAAGACAAAGCTTGTAAAGGTTAACATGGGTGCACCGATTTTTGATGTAAAAGAGGTTCCTGTAGATTTGGAAGAAACAGAGCTTACAGATATTAGCTCTTTTATAAAAAAAGAGGGTATCACAGATACAAAGGCAGCAGTAGGTGTGAAAATCGAGGTTGAGAACAGAAACTATGAGATGACCTGTGTATCGATGGGAAATCCTCATGCTGTTGTTTTTTTGGAAGATAGTGAAGAACTTTCAACTTTCGACCTTGAAAAAACAGGTCCAAAATTCGAAAATAACGTAGTTTTTCCTGCAAGAACCAATACAGAATTCATACATGTAGATGACAGAAAAAACATTCACATGAGAGTATGGGAACGCGGAACGGGAGAAACACTTGCTTGTGGTACAGGATGTTGTGCAAGCGTAGTTGCTTGCATTCTTAATAACAAAACAGAAGATGAGGTTACTGTTCATGTACTCGGAGGAGATATTATCTGCAAATGGGACAGAGAAGAAAATCTCGTTTACATGACAGGACCTGCGACAACAGTTTTTGAAGGTGAAATTGAAATATGATTTTTTTAAAAAGGTAGTAATAATTCAATCGTTTTATGTGACGTGTTGTTGCGCATATGTACAGCAAATATGCGGTAAAAATATATGCTATATACATTTTTCACAAAAACGTTTGCTATTGTTTGTGCATTTTTAATGACACTTTTATAAAAAATTCATAGTCTTTATATTTGTGTTTACTTTTTAATACCAGTATGCCAGCGGATTGGGGAATCTGATTTGCTATCTAGTTTTTGTTGTAACTGTGGGAGGTATGAATTATATATATATAAATGCATAAGGATATGCAGTACTTTTTGTGTGAGGTTATAACAAATGCGAAATAGAGGATGTTTATTCATCTTGCAAACTGGTTCGGACTTTGCTGATTAGAGCTATCTCGTGAGGAGATAGCTCTTTTTTGTTAGTATTAACGGACTTGAGCCTTAAAAAAATGTAAAATTTATGATTTTTTTACGGTTGCCTTTACTACTTTATCGTGCTAAAATATCTTTCATGAGCAAACAAATGTCCGTGTAGGATACACAAATAATAAGACAGAGGGATGATATGGGTGAATATACTGGGTATTATATTGTCAGGAGACAGGCAATTCCAGAAGTATTAATTAAAGTTGTCGAAGCTAAGAAGCTTTTGGAATCAGGAAAAGTTCGTACTGTAAATGAGGCGGTAGAGAAACTAGAGATAAGCCGAAGTTCTTTTTACAAATATAAAGACGATATCTATGAATTCCACGATAGCTTACAGGGAAATACATATACCCTAACCTTTCAAATGAATGATGAACCTGGGTTATTGTCGGACGTTTTAGCGATTATTGCAGCTAGTGGGGCTAATATACTTACGATTCATCAGTCGATTCCTATTGATGGAGTAGCAACTCTTTCTATAAGCCTTCAGGTATTAGACAGAGCTGGAAGCGTTGAAGAGATGGCAGCTTCAATTGAGAAGAAAGACGGTGTTCGCAAGGTGCAGATAAGTGGAAGAGGAATAAATATTTCATAAGTTTTTATAACAATGGAGGAAAATATGTCAAAGGTAGCAGTGCTTGGATACGGAACAGTAGGCAGCGGAGTCGTTAAAGTTTTGGATGACAACAAAGAAGAAGTCAATAAAAGCGCAGGGCAGGAAATTGAGCTTAAGTACATTCTTGATCTTCGTGATTTTGAAAATGATCCGCATGAGAAACAAATTGTACATGATGTAAATGTTATTCTAGATGATCCTGAAATTGATGTCATTTGTGAAACGATGGGAGGTGTTGATTTCCCATATGAAGTTACCAAAAAAGCTCTTAGTAAAGGAAAAAGCGTCTGCACATCCAATAAAGACCTTGTTGCTGCTCATGGACCAGAACTCGTCCAAATTGCAAAAGAAAACGGCTGTGCATATTTGTTCGAAGCATCTGTCGGCGGAGGAATTCCGATTTTAAGAACTCTTAGAACTGCACTTAGACATGAAAAAATAGATTCTATTACAGGAATATTAAATGGTACAACCAACTATATTCTGACTAAAATGAATCGAGATCACGCAGATTTTTCAACTGTTTTGAAAGAGGCACAGGATAAAGGCTACGCAGAGAGAAATCCGGAATCAGACATTGAAGGTTATGATGCCAGCAGAAAGACAGCAATTCTGTCTTCCTTGATTAGCGGAATGTATGTAAAGTATGAAGATATTGATAAAACAGGAATTACAGCAATTACTCAGGAAGATTTTGCATATGCAAAGGCGCTTGGAATGTCCATTAAGCTTCTTGGAATGATTAAGAAAAATAACGCAGGATTTTTTACAATGGTATCTCCGTTTCTTATTCATCAGGAGAATCCGCTTGCAAGCGTTGATGATGTTTACAATGCGATTGTAGTGCATAGTAATATGCTTGGAAATACTATGTACTATGGAAAAGGGGCTGGAAAAGAAGCTACAGCTTCTGCAGTAGTAGCAGATCTTGTTGAACTAGCTGCTAATAAGGGAAAGTTTATTGATGTGAACTTGAATGATATTAAAGCGGAACTGTCCGATACTGGAAATTTTGTTCACCGTTTCTTTGTACGATGCAAAGATAAAAGTAGAGAACAGGCTATGGAACTTTTTGGTGCTAACATTCAGGTTGTGGAAACAAACAAAGTATTTGGAGAATTTGCTTTTCTTACAGATCTTATTTCTGAAAAAGATTTCAAGAATAAATATGCGGTGTTGCAGGATACAAAGGGATTTTTAAGAGAGTTATAAGATAAAATATATGTTTTTAGAAAGGATTTAAAATGAAAAAGGTAGTGAAGTTTGGCGGTAGTTCTCTTGCTTCGGCAGAACAGTTTGATAAAGTTGGTAAAATTATTAAAAGTGATAAAGACAGGAGATATGTGGTTCCATCAGCTCCTGGAAAACGATTCTCCAACGATAGAAAAGTTACAGATATGCTTTATGGTTGCTATGCACTTGCAGAGCAAGGAGAAGACTTTTCAAAGGAATTAGAGGAAATAAAGGCTCGTTATGATGAGATTATTCAAGGACTTAAGCTTACTCTAAATCTTACAGCAGATTTTCAGGAAATTGAGAAAAATTTTAAAGAAAAAGCTGGAAAAGACTATGCGGCTTCAAGAGGCGAGTACTTGAACGGAAAAGTAATGGCAAGCTTTTTGGGTTATACCTTTGTTGATCCTGCCACAGTTATATTTTTTGATAAAAACGGCAATTTTGATGCTGAAAAGACAAATGAAAAGATGAGCGCAAAGCTTAATAAGATTGAAAAAGCTGTTATTCCGGGATTCTTTGGTGCTAAGTCTGATGGTAGTATAAAAACTTTTTCAAGAGGTGGTTCTGATATTACTGGTTCTATCGTTGCCAGAGCTGTAAATGCTGACGTTTATGAGAACTGGACAGATGTAAGCGGATTTATGGTGGCAGATCCAAGAATAATAAAAGAACCAAAGAGCATTCAGACGATTACATATGCAGAGCTTCGAGAGCTTGCTTATATGGGTGCTTCAGTTCTTCATGAAGATTCAATATTTCCTGTTAGAAAGCAAGGAATTCCGATTAATATCAGGAATACAAACGCACCTGATGATGATGGAACTTGGATTGTAGAGTCAACAGCTAAAAAGTCCAAGTACACTATTACAGGCATTGCAGGCAAAAAAGGTTTTTGCTGTGTTAATGTAGAAAAAGATATGATGAATTCTGAAATAGGATTCGTTAGAAGAGTTCTTCAGTCTTTTGAAGATCATGATATCTCTATCGAGCATGTGCCATCTGGAATTGATACAATGACAGTATTTGTTCATGAAGATGAGTTTATCAGTAAAGAACAGGCAGTAGTAAGTGAACTTCACAGACTGGCAAAGCCAGATATGTTGGAGATAGAAGCTGATCTTGCGCTTATTGCTGTTGTAGGACGGGGCATGAAGTCTACAAGGGGTACAGCGGGAAGAATCTTTTCTGCACTTGCACATGCAAATATCAATGTGCGAATGATTGATCAGGGATCATCAGAGCTTAATATTATCATAGGTGTTGAGAATCGTGATTTTGAAAAAGCGATTAAAGCAATTTATGATATTTTCGTAGAAACACAGATTTAACTCAGTCGGAGAAATCCCCCACCTCTAAGCGTTAGCGTAGGTGGGGGTTATGACAAACTATACTCAGTCGGGGTACAAGCTCCGACTGAGTTAAACGCTCCGCGAGGATGCGCACGGATTCGGACAGGAATTTGTCTGCTGAAGCAGACCCGAATCCGGCGCGCAAGACTCGCGAGCGAGTCTTGACAAAATTGTCGCTTCATTCTCTGAAAATTTTCAAACTTATTTTTTATCGTAAATAAAATCAAGAAATGCTAAAGCTTTATCAGTATTTTTTGAATTTCCTATAATTCCATAAATTGGAGTTGTAGCAGCGTAGGTGTTGTTTTTAACAAAATAACTAGCATTATCAACGACTATGCCAACAGGAACAGGTTTTTTCATGTTGGACGGATCAGGAAGAATAAATTTTTGGTCGTCATCTGATATATTGTCTTGTTCTTTTGTAGAGGTGCTTTCTGAACTTGTATTAAATTTTTCTTTGTCCTTTTCATCAATAACAGCTTGATCAATGTAATAGATTTTATCCTTGAATTTTTCTAATTTATCGGAACTCATAATTGTTGATAAATCTGCCATGTATGAATTTTCTGCGTAAGTTTTGAACATCTTATAGTCGGAAACTAGAACATCCATCTCTGAACTGGCAACAACTGCCATTATTTTCTGTTGGTTTGCAAGGTCAAATTGTGATGGAGCGGACATGTTGATAGACATTGATGTATCAATGTAAACTTCGTATTTGCTGGTGTCGATTTTAGCATACTCAGCAAATTCATCCTGAATTTTTTGCGCATTTGCAGAAAATGTTTCATTAAGCAAAGTGGCATAAAAGCCATAAGGTTTAGATAAAACAACATCTCGAATTAGGAAAGCTAAAAATAGAATTCCTATAATAACAGCGGCAGTGTGAAATTTATAGTAATCCCAAAAATAACTTAAGGATGCCTTAAATCCCTTTTTTTGTATTTTTTTGTGTTGCTTTTTGATATCATCTCTAACAGACATTACTACCTCCTAAAATAAGTCAAAATATGACTATGATAATAAAAAACATAGTCAAATAAAATCCATCTATTCGATTATATCGCGATAAATGGTTAAAAGCTACGACTTCTTGCTGAGATTTATGATAATCATCAGCAAGAATCAGAAAATGTTTAGAAAAAAATAATAAATATATTGCCAAAATATTCGGGAAATAATCTCTATTTTATGGCATAATTACTAGTATGGCTTTGTACATTGCTTTTTCGTATTATTTTCGGAAAACTCATGTAAATAAAGGGCTTAAGTGGTGGTGTAAAAGGAGGGAATAGACTAGACCACATATAAAAGAGCAAATCTTCTGTGGTTCATATAAGATATACTTATATCAGATATAAATTATATGGATGAATAAGCTCTTGAAAGAAATCAAAAATTATAATATTATAGCAAACAAATCCGGAGTGTTTTGACTAAATAGTCTAATTGCTTTGGAGAATGGAGAAGACAAATGGGTGAACTTGATTATGTTGAATGTATGGTAAAGAGAAAACCTCAGACTGCGCTTGTGATGATGAAATTTGCATGTGGTTTTCTGTGTGTGTTAGCTGCTGTGTTTTTCTTTTTGATTGCACCGGCCTGCGGAACAGTAGCAACTTTTGGAAGTCTTATTATTGCACTTTTGGCTGGTTTTGGATGTTACTACGCAATGCTTAATGCCAATATTGAATACGAATATCAGTATTGTGAGAAAGAGATTACAGTAGATAAAATCCTCAACAAGAGCAGACGTAAGAGAATTGCTAAATATGAGACAGAGAGAATGGAAGCTTTTGGGCCTATTTCATCTTATCACTTGGAGGATTACAAAAATAAGAACTATCAGGTGAGAGATTATTCTAACGGGGTAATTGATAAACCTGATACAAGATATGTCATGTATTATGACGGAAGAGAAAAGATTATTATGAATCCTAATGAAAAGCTTGTAGCTGCTGTTTGGAATGTAGCACCAAGAAAGACATTTAAGGATTGATTGTTTTTTGAATATTGGTTGTTTTGCAGTTTTTTCTGCATAGATTATAATTAAGATTTTTACACAGGAGAAAGAAATGGGAAAGATTATCGGCGAAGGCATTACATTTGATGACGTTTTACTTGTACCTCAGTACTCACAGGTTATTCCTAATCAGGTACAGCTTGGTACACAGCTTACTAAAAATATTCATCTTAATATTCCAATGATGAGTGCAGGAATGGATACAGTTACTGAACATGATATGGCTATAGCTATGGCTCGTCAGGGTGGAATTGGTATTATCCACAAGAACATGTCAATTGAGGCACAGGCAGAAGAAGTTGATAAGGTTAAGCGTTCTGAAAATGGTGTTATTACTGATCCTTTTTCACTTTCTCCTGAGCATACACTTGCTGATGCAGATTCATTGATGGCTAAATTCAAGATTTCAGGTGTGCCAATTACAGAAGGTAGAAAGCTTGTTGGAATTATCACAAACAGAGACCTTAAATTTGAAGAGGATTTCTCACGCAAGATAAAAGATGTGATGACAAAAGATAATCTTGTGACGGCTCCTGCTGGTACAACTCTTGAAGAGGCTAAGATGATTCTTGCCCGTTCCAAAAAAGAAAAACTTCCTCTCGTTGATAAGGATTTTAATCTAGTTGGACTTATCACAATCAAGGACATAGAGAAAGCTGTTAAGTATCCTCTTGCGGCTAAAGATTCTCAGGGAAGACTTCTTTGTGGTGCAGCTATAGGAATAACAGCAAACGTATTAGACAGAGCAAAGGCTCTTATGGATGCTAAAGTTGACTGTGTAGTACTTGATAGTGCTCATGGACATTCTGAGAATGTTCTTCGTTGCATACGTATGATTAAAGAGAACCTTCCAGAACTTAATGTTATTGCTGGTAACGTTGCAACAGGCGAAGCTACAAAAGCTCTCATTGAGGCTGGCGCAGATGCTGTTAAGGTCGGTATTGGACCTGGTTCTATTTGTACAACAAGAGTTGTAGCAGGTATCGGTGTTCCTCAGGTAACTGCTGTTATGGACTGTTATGAAGTTGCAAAAGAGTATGGTGTTCCGATTATTGCTGATGGAGGAATCAAGTTCTCTGGCGATATTACAAAGGCTATTGCTGCAGGTGGAAATGTTGTAATGATGGGTTCAATGTTTGCAGGTTGTGATGAGGCTCCTGGAGCAACAGAGCTTTATCAGGGACGTAAGTATAAAGTTTATCGTGGAATGGGCTCTATCGCAGCTATGAACAATGGTTCTAGAGACCGCTATTTTCAGGAAGGTGCAAAAAAGCTTGTTCCTGAAGGTGTTGAAGGAAGAGTAGCATACAAGGGATCTGTAGAAGATACAGTATTCCAGCTTATTGGCGGTCTTCGTTCCGGAATGGGTTATTGTGGATGCAATACAATTGAAGAACTTCATGAGAAGGCACAGTTTGTTAAGATTACATCCGCTGCACTTCGTGAGAGCCATCCTCATGATATTCATATCACTAAGGAAGCTCCAAATTATAGTGTTGATAATAACTAAAGATTAAGAATTATTAAAGGTGCAAATTAGATGGAATTTTAACCACTAATTTGCACCTTCTTTTCTAATTTTTTATAAGACTGTCAATATCTGTACTGTCTTTATGAACGTATATATTTTTATATCTGCCTGTATTCATGTTTATTGCTGCAGAAACTCCGGAGCATGACCCGGAAGCAAGTAGGGAGTTGCACTCTGATAGAAGAAGTATTGACAGAATATATTCGGCTCCAAGTGTAAAACCTTTTCCTTTTATTTTCCTTTTTCTGTGCATTTCTGCAAGCATTTCATTTTCTTTAGTGGTAAAACGTTGTTGATCAGTTGAGTATACTATATCTCCAAATTCCTTTTTAAAATATTTTAGATAACTCTCATCTTCAGTTGCAAGATAAATATATTTTAAATTCCATTTTTTTAAAGCCTGTTCTATCTTGTCTCTTAATACTTCTTTTGATACGTGAGTTGGGTGGTTATCAAGGTGAGCATTAACAAAATCTGTTCCTCTTGCAAGAACACCTAAGGTTTCGTTTGGATAAGGTAGAAACTGATCTTTTCTTTCCTCAATATAATTTTTTAAGTTCATACTGTATAGACCGTTTATCCAAGATAAATTTATGCTTGAATTATACACTGACATTATATGTGAAATAACTGTCGGATTATAGCACTCAGGAGTGAAATACACATTTTTACTGTTTATTAGGTTGTCAATTGTGTATTCTTCAGGTTGTGTGAAAAATTTATTCCATATCTCATCACCTCTATAATCCTGATAAATACTAAGGCTTCCATGTATGTTTTGGATGTTGAACACAGGAATAAAACCTTTAGCTTTAATATATCGTGCATAGGCAATAGCCTGCGATCTAAGGGCAAATAAACCTAGATTTCCATATCGCGCATCAATGATTACAAATTTTTTGTCGGGATTCTCATTTCCAAATTCTCTTTTATCCGCAAATAGAAATGTGAAGAACATTACTTCATCATAATACAATATATGACTTTTATAACGGTCTAACGGCTCTGCATGAGGATTTCCATACATGATACACAGAGTTTTTTTGGCAAATATGTGATTGGCCATTTTTTCAGGAATGAATTTTTCCTCATAAATTGTTTCAACGCCTTGATGATGGGGAATAATATCTAGAAAGTAGCGCCAGTTTTTTCCAACCAGGATAACTCTATTTCCTTCCCATAGCCTTAATGCAGTAACATACAATTCGATAGCATAATCATTGCAGTCATTGAGGATAAGACAGTCATAACTGTTAAGAAGTGACATGTCTAGTTCTCCGGTGTAGATGTACGAGTGAATATAGGCAGTAATATCAAAGCGCATAGCAAATTGCTCATTTCCATATTGATCTACTGCGATAGCATAATTGTTCTCGATAATGAAGTCATGAGCTCTTTCGAACATGTTAGTTGCAATTTCGAATCTTCCATAGGACGAATTATAACCCAAAACTTGTCTTGCGGATTCAAGCGCATTACTGTCGATTATTATCATATAAACTCCTTAGTTCAAAAAGCTTGTAAATATTAGTCTTTTCACTGTATATATCGACTGTAAAGCGCTAAAACAATAGCTTTTATTGAAGTAAGATATCATTTGTGAGATTTAATAAAAAAGGATTAAGATATCAAACTAGTGAATATTTGCAATTTTTATCATTGTTAATATACGGTCTTCAAATTGGAAATGTTTAATGATTTTTTCGTGACCATTAGCAGCTATTTTTTGTCTGAGATCATCGTGTTTTAAATAAAACTCAGCCTTGGATACTGCATCTTCTATGCTTTCATACATTACAACTTCTTTTCCATCTAAAAAGAACTCGGCAAGCTCTGTTTGATAATTGCTGAAAAGAAAACCTCCTGATCCCATTATGTCTAATGCGCGTAAAGGAATAGCACTTCGAATGATTCTAAGACTAGGATTTAAGTTAATTTTGCTTGATTTGAATAAGCTTGGCATATCAATGCCATAAGCAATTGGTGGATGTATAGTGACTTTTTTTAGTAGTTCTTTTTCTGAATCTGTAACTTCGTAAGTGTATAAATGAACATCTCTTCTTTGCGATAGAAGTCTAAGGAGAGTAATTCGCTCAACATGAGCAATTTCCATTGCGAAAGCAAAATTTAGCTGAGCTGTGGAAATTTGTATGGCATTTTTGTTAAGTGTTTTGTAGTGAGTGTTTATTTCAGAAACTAGCTTATCGTCTATAACCCTGTCAGCGATATAGAGTCCATAAAGTGGAAATTGTGAACTGAATATACCTTTCAGGTAACCCTTTTGGTAATCAGACATAATACTGCTAAGTTCTGGTAGCATCGAGTGATATAAATTTCCCATAAGGCTTATTTCGTGAGAGTATTCAGGCTTTACAGGATATTGATTAAGGCGTTTGCAATTAGCAGCAAGCGGAAGATGGTAAAAGTTTGAATAGCCCTTTTTGTTATAACGAGTGGTTTCTTCTCGGTCAAACATGAAAACGTAAACGTTTTCTAAATCAAATCCCTCCTCAGTATCCAAATTTAATGGAGTATCATAGCTCCATGCAAGATATTTCACATTGTATTTTTTGCAAGTCATACCAATAACCGGATAGAAATTTGTGCTTATAACAGCATCGAAATCTGTGTTTTTTAATTCTTTTTCAAGTATTGATTCTATTTCCTCGTTATGATATTTATTTTTGTATTGTTGCTCGTTTCTGCTTGGAGTTGATGCAACAAAGCTATATACGATATTTTTATAACTATGACCAAGATTTTTAAGCGCTTCTAGCATATCATAGTGGATATATGAACCAACATCGATAGTTAAAAAATGCATTTGTCACCTCGTTTAATGAATAATGGAACTTGTCTGTTCTTCATATTTTGTTATTTCAACAAGTAGAGTATTCCATTTACTATAAGCATCTTCATCTTCCTTTTTTAAGAGTTGACCTAGTTCTCCGAGTATATAAAAATATTCCTCCGGAATAAAATGCAGTGTAGTGACAATGATGGCAATCATGGAAAATTTGTTCTTTAAAATAAGTTGCATTATGGTTTTTACAGGTATATGTGAAAAAGCAACTCGCCGCATCATGAATTTAAGAAGATTGAATTTGTGAAGAAGAGCTTCATAGAAAGATTCATCTTCTTTGCATTCAATACTATCAGCAAACAAAAGCATTTCATAAACGTCTTCAAGGTGATGTATTTCCAAAATAAAGTGAATGTCTATAAGCAATTTGTTATAGCAGATAGCAGTTCCAGCATCTTTTAAAGCGTTAAAGGCGAGATAATACTGTTTTTCATTGAGCATTGATTTGACCAATTCTAAAAGTCTGTTACAGATTGTATATACACTTGCTTTGACTTTGATTTCTTTATCTAGCTTGTCCTTCTCTTTACTTGAAAGTGATTTATATGATGTGATATCGGTATTTCTGAATTCTGCAAAATAGTTCTTGTACAAATCATAGAACTTTGCTTTGCAGAACTCGTAATCATTGGAATTAACAAGAACTTCATCATAAAAAGCCCACATGCAGTCTTGGTAGGGAATAGCAATTTGATGGTTATGTTTTCGAAGAATAATACATTGTGAAGCTATATTGAAATAATCGCCATACAGCCTTTCTTCCCAATGGTAGTCATATCTTGTAACTAGTAGTGTTTCGTCTGTTGTATGAACTCTTGGAGTGACTCCAAATTCGTTAACTTTTTTGTCAGTTCGTACCTGGGTAATAACATCTGAATAAACATCCTGGACATAAGAGGCTCCAATGTTGTAATTTTCTTTACCATCTGACCTCTTTTGGATGAACGAAGCCCCTTTAATTCCGATTGCTCCAATTGCAGAATCTTGTCTAAAGCATGCAATTATGTCATAGATAAAATTCTGATTAAGAATGAAGAGTTTTTCTGATAGATAGATTTTTATAGCGGCATCACAAGAGCACATTGCGTCATTGTAACCTGAAGCAATACTGAAAGGATCATCTATTATAACAACTTCAACAGCAAAACCAAAAGGAATGTGAAGCCGGCTTATATAAAAAAGGCATTCGTTTAGATAGTCATCGTCGAAAGAACAAATAATAAATGCTACCTTATGGAAGTTTTTAGCTTCATTGACTTTAGACACTGATTGCTCTCCCTGTTTAATAAATGAAAGATGGTTCAAGAAAAAAGTCAGAATTTTTACTAAGATTTAGGAGAATCATCAGTAAGAATTCTGTTTTGCACGACCAAAATAATCTGACGACAAATTTGGACCTTACAAAAAGCAAAAGTATTATTATATATTGATATTTTATCATAAAAGTGATAATTAGTGTGTGGCTTCTTGAATGTTGTTTGCATGAAAGTTGCTACCATAAAAATGAGGTGTTTTTTGACGCATTTTTAATAACATGTTATGATTTGTTTATTGTTTATAAGTGGCAGTAATAAAAAGTTGTTATTGTTATATTAACGCAGTGGGGTTGCCTAATAAATGAAAGGAGAAGCTACTTGGATGAATTTTTGTAGAATTGCTAAAAATGTTATTGAATAATATTAGTGCAGCCAAGATTAAGGATAATCATCAACAAGAAGTCATGACTTCTTGCCAAGATTTAGGATAATCATCAGCAAGAATCCTGCTTCGCAGGACAAAATTT
>NZ_AUKC01000049.1 GCF_000424545.1 Butyrivibrio sp. NC3005
CGGGCGTAGGATATTTGAGAGGAGCTGTCCTTAGTACGAGAGGACCGGGATGGACGGACCGCTGGTGTATCTGCTGCGAAGCCAATCGCATAAGGCAGGGTAGCCAAGTCTGGCAGGGATAAACGCTGAAGGCATCTAAGCGTGAAGCCCCCCTCAAGATGAGATATCCCCCAGAAATGGGTAAGACCCCTTGAAGAGTACAAGGTTGATAGGCATGAGGTGTAAGTGAAGAGATTCACTCAGCTGACATGTACTAATAGGTCGAGGACTTAACCAAGATAGGAAATAGATTGATTAGTTTAGTAATTCAGTGTTCGGTTTTTAGGGAACAGTTTTTAAATTCCATTATTTCATATTTAAAGCATAAATATTTTATTATAGATTTAAAAGACTTCTGCAGTGATGTGGGAGTCTTTTTGCATGATGATTTTTACAAAAAAACGTATTGATACATGCTTTAAATTGTATATTATTGCGATTGACGTAAAAACGTCAAAACGATATAGTATTTTCTTGGGTTAAATTTTATTTTTTTTTATATATGTTAGATTGAGGTACAAAATGTACGGTTTAGTCGTTTTAAGTTCATGCAGTATATATGCAGGAGCAACTTGGCATTATTTTTTAAAAAATAAAAAATTAGCAGAGAAAATAGGCAGGTCTCTACTTGGTGGTATGATGTCATCAGGGTGGCTGTCAGTAATTGTTTTAATAATATCAATGAATTTCCTTTATGAGACTAATCTTTGGAATAATTACTTTTTATCATTCGCATTTATTGTTTTTACTATTTCGTTAATGTATCCAATATTTGTATTATTATATCAGAAGGTCACTGGAATAAAACATTATCTTACTGCGCTTGTTTTGTATTCAAGTTTAACATTGATAGAAAATATAACTTACGTAATGCTTCCGGTAAAAAGTAAGTATCAGTCATTATGCTTTATTGCGGGAGTGATGATATGCTATATTTATAAGCATAAAGATTTTGAATTATTAATAAGTAATCTAGAAGAAATCTCCAATCTGAAATCAAAATCAATTTGCTTATTAATTCATTTGCTAACAATAAGTACCTATATTTATACAATTGGGGTTAGAATAATTCAAACAGCGGATAACCTATCAGGATGGGATCAATTTCAATTTGCAGTATTATTTTGTTCATTTTTTGTATTAACTCTAAGTTTTGTATTTATAAAAGTATTATTAAAGCAAGTTAATATAGGATTTTATAATAAAAATCTCGCTGATTCATTAAGAGACTCCGATGCTAAGGCTTTGGATGCATATTGGACAATGTTACAATCGCAGGAAAATGTAATAGAAGCATTTGCATCAATTCTTGACAGTAAGTCTCGAGAAAGTGGTGGACATGTAAAAAGGGTTGCTTTATATAGTGAAATACTTGCAAAAGAGCTTGGATATTCAAAAGAAGAAGCTGATTTTATTAGAATTGCTTCAATGATGCATGACGTCGGCAAAATTCTCATTCCAAATGAAATTTTGGAAAAACCATCAAAGCTTACTAGTGAAGAGTGGGAAGAGATGAAAATGCACGTTATATATGGTGATCAAATCTTACGTAAAGCAGATGGAAAACTAATGGAAATGGCAAGAAATATTGCAAGAGAACATCATGAGAGATGGGATGGTAAGGGTTATGTACTAGGCTTAAAGGGAAATGAAATTTCTATGGAGGCACAAATCGTTCAGGTTGCAGATGTATTTGATGCCCTTACAAGTAAAAGGAGCTATAAGTCTGCATGGGCAATATCTGAAGCTTTTATAGAGATAATAAGAGGAAAAGGAACACAATTCTCACCTATAGTAGTTGATGCATTTATACGATCTATTTTGAAATTTGCTCAAATTAGAAATATGAATCCAGAAGTTGATTATGATAATTTTATTGATGTATATCAGGAATTATTAATGAAAAAAGCAGCTATCAAGAATGGCAAAGGGAAGATGGAAACTGCATATTTCAATGAAAAATACAGTTCCAGTGTAGAATTGGCTCTCCAGGCGCAATCTATGATAGCTGCAAGTGCGGAATTGTCAAAGGTTGACAATATCAGCAATACTAATAATGTTAAACAAACAAATTATTTACATACGGCAGTATAAGTAATAATCCAGTTGTTAAAGTTTTGAAGGCACCATAAATCTTGTGTATTACATGAGCCTCCCTCAAGCTGATAGCCGTTAGTTGCAAGATTTACCCATTCAAAAGAGATTGGTTTTTCATTATCAAAGAATATAGCACGTACACTGACATCAGCCTTATATGAAGCATTGTTTATGCCTGTAACTTGAAGATAATTATCACCCTTATTTAATTCAAGTTCTATTGAATCATAGGCTGTAGTAGCGTTGGATGAAAGCTTATTACTTGTGATGTCGTATAAATAATTCGGATTTTCAGCCAAATCTTTTTGTTTGAAACTTCCGTAGAGAATAAATTTTTGACCAGCTTCAATCGCTTCGATTGTATCGGTGCATTGAAGTTCATCACCATCTTTTCCATTAGCTTTAAATATGGCCGTAACTTCAATTGGAAAAGAACTATTGTTGATAGCTAATATAACATATCGATTAGAGTGGTTAACACAATCAGGAATTATATATGTGTTTTCGACAGTGACTTCATTGTTGTTAGAAGCAGCATATGAATAGAGAGTGAAATATCGATATTCGGTAAAAATGAGAGAAATAACAATAACAAATATAGAAAGAATCTTTTTCATAGCAACACCCTCCTTTGAATTAGTATTGTTAAAACAACCCTTTTTTATTGTGCACATATAGTATCGGCTTAAAAGGAGTTTTTTTAAAGTTTACAATCGAATAAATGTTTACGAAAAATTATTCGAAAATTTATTTACTTTTTAGCTTGATTTTTCGATAAATTTCGAGATGTAATTAATAAAAGCTTGTCATTGGTTATAAGCAAAAAGCAGATAATCAATAACAAGCTTTTCAATTTGGATTAATAACTAGAAGATACTTTAGAAAATCAAATGATTGCAACACCATTTACATAAAGAGTATAACCATTACTGTTAATGCTAGAAATGTCACCATCAAAAGATGTAATGTAAGTATCAGAAGTGAGTGTCCAAATGCTGTCTTGGTCAATCGTAACATTTACAGTTCCGACTTTTGTTGATACAGAGGATCCTTTAGCATTTGTAATAGTTCCGCTAATGCTTCCATTAAAGTTTGATCCTTTCTTAAGATTAAAATTAAGTGTAGAATTACTTCCAACAAGGATTGTTCCCTCAAGTTTTTGGTTAATAGCATTTAAAGTTGCTATGTTATCAGCACCATCCCATCCGTCATCACAGACAGAAAGAAGTATGTTTTCTGAATCCTTATTTGTGATTTTAACAGATTGTAAAGATATGACTTCTTGTCACTTATATTCAGAAACTCGCATTTACTGCGAGTTTCGTGAGAAGAAAAGTCAAGCGGCAAACTGGTCCAAGGCGAAGCCTTTTCAAATGGCCAGTTTGCGTAGTTTTTGGAACGTAGTGACAAAAATCTATGACTTCTTGCTGAGATTTAGGATAATCATCAGCAAGAATCCTGCTTCGCAGGACAAAATTTGTCTTAACGACAAATTTTGGTCTGGTACGGTTCTTGATTTTCCTGATGAAAACAAGAACCTATAGATTTTTGTCTATTATATTTTATAGCTGAGTTTTGATTGTTTGTAATATTTCATGAGCAGAACTGTTTATAAACGTTGGTTCTTAGATGCTGTCTTTTAGCATCTTATGAACCATTACGTTTATAATCAAGCGAAAGCGCGTCTGCGACGAAATATACAAACATCAAAACGGAACACAAAAAACAAAAATCTATACTTTTTAGCTGATAATTGTATTGTAAAAGCACTACCTAAAAAATACTTAAAAGGATATTGTGAAATGAGTTTAGTATCAGATAGGGAATTTGTGGGATAGCAAAAATAGTGTAAGTAGAATTTCGAAAAAGAAAACATGGTAGCACATTATTAAAAGCGCTACCATGTAAGCATAAGCGGATTATATATTTATATTCAAAATTAAAGTAATATCAATAGAAATAAAATACCAACATGACCAGGTTCAAGTAATACTAATTAATACATTTGTATGTTAATGAATCATAGGTAAAAGTTATATGTTTCCTATACCTGGAATTTAGCAACTTCAACCTGAAGTTCCTGTGCGGATTCTGCAAGCTTTTCGCTAGCGGATGCAATTTCATGCATAGAAGCAGACTGTTCCTGTGAAGATGCAGATACAGTTTCAGTTTCTTCAGAAATAGCACTACTTTGTTCACGAATTGATGAGAATGCATTTTTAACATTATTGGTTTCATTGTTAAGTTGTGAAAGAATATTATTCATTTCACGAGATGAATCAGCAACATTTTCTACCATATCAGCAATTTCATCAAAAATCTGACCGGATTGTTCTACGACTACGGTACCATTCTGAACGTTTTCAAGACCAACTTTCATTGCATTAACGGCATCTTCGGATTTCTTCTGGATACCAGCAATCAAATCTGCAATTTCTCTTGCAGAATCGTTAGACTGAGTTGCAAGCTTTTGAATTTCAGTTGCAACAACAGCAAAACCTTTGCCTGCTTCGCCAGCTCTAGCAGCTTCTATGGAAGCGTTAAGAGATAGAAGATTAGTCTCATTTGCAATTTCAGAAATAGCATCAACGATAGTACCAATCTGATTAACCTGTTCACCTAGTTCTTCGACAGCTTTAGATGTACTAAGAACAGAGCCTTCAATTGTATGCATTTGTTCAACTGCTGTACTAATTTCAGTTTTCCCTTTGTGAGCGGCATTATTAGTATTAGTTACTTTATGTGAAGAATCTTCAATCTGCTCTGAGAATTCGGCCATTCTGTCAACAAAATTTTCTGTAGATGCACCAGCATCCTCAACGGTATTGTTCTGAACACCACAAGACTCAGCTACACTTACAATTGACTGAGCTACTAGATTTGAGGCAAGAGCGCTTTGTTTTGTGTTTTCCGTAAGTTCTTCAGCAGCCTCAGTAACATAAGAGGTGGTATCAGATATTTTCTTTATAAGAGAACGCATATTTTTCTGCAATACGTCCATTGAGCATGCCATTTTACCAATTTCGTCACGTCTTGTCATTATATTTATTTTAATTTTATTATTTGAAGAAGTATCTCTCAAATCTCCATTTGCCATGCGTTCCATTTCAGAAGTGACTCCCTTTATTGGATTTACAATCATACGGCTTATAAATACAGCAATAATGCTCATAATGGCAAAGAGAATAAGCAATACAATAATCTGACTGTTGATATTTCTTAAAAGTGCCTTATTTGCATGAGTCATATAATTATTAGCGATTGTATCAATATGGTCAATCCAAACACCAGTTCCGACAATCCATTTGTATGGAGTGTAAGAAACAGTATAATTTATCTTTGGAAGAGGAGTGGTCTCGTTTGGCTTTGCAAACATAAGAGAAGTGTATCCGCCACCTTCTTTTTTACCATTATTAATCATATCCTGTATGAAATGATTTCCATCTGGATCGGTTAAATCAAGACGTGAAGTACCTTCTATATCACGTCCTAAAAGAACAACATTAATTCCTTCTTCTGTATCAATCCAGAAATATCCATTACCATCGTCATATCTTAATTCTCTAATTCGATCAGCTGCTTGTTTTTTTGCTTCTTCTTCTGTTAAAATGCCGTTTTGTTGCATCTGATAATACTGATCGATTATAGAAATAGCAATCTGAGTCTCATTTTTTAGACTGTCTTTTATATCATTTTCGATTTGTGATCTGTATGCACTAACACTTGAATTGTTATTAGCAATAGTATTTAGAATTGAAAAGATGGATAAACATAAACTAGTAACAAGTACAATTCCTACAATAAAGCTGATAATCAGAATGTAGAGAGAACTAAATCCGTGTTTTCGCATATATGCCTCCTTGAGTTATTCATTCGTCAAAAGTAAACTTGACATTATATGATATAGAATTTGGTTATTCTTAGTAAGAAAGCATAGGTTCTTTTCACCATTAGGAAAATCTATATTTCTTAATTCTATATCACAAGATGACGCAAAAGAAAATAAAATCTATTTTCTATATCGAAAAAGAAAATAGAAACTTTAGAGCAATTAAAAAATGTTTTATTATTTAGAGCTACAATTTTACTTATTGCAAAATTGTAAAAAATCAGAATACATATCTTGGGCATCACTTTCAGAAAGAGTAAGTGCCATACTGCTTAAAACTTCATCTGAAGGGATAGAAAGAATATCATAGGTAGATGTTTCTGTGTTAAAATGTGCGAGTTCGATACTTTCTATAACTCCATCATCGTTTAAAATATACTCGTTGACTCTGCTGATAAGGCGGCTGTTTCCGACAATATCAATATGTATCTCAAATTTAACAAGCTGAAGAATAACGTCTGTATAGTTTCTTGGAAAAATCTTTCCATAAGCAAGACCTATTTTCCAATTTAGTAGTTTCAAGAAAGCTTTAGGCGTTGTTGCACTATGTGTAAAAATAAACATTTCATTCTTGTCAGGGCGGATGCATCCAAGAAGTATGGAAGTACCTTTTATATCATCGACTGAATCGACTATGCATAATCTGACATTACTATTCGGATATTCTTTTATTTCTGATAAAGCTTCAAGATAGATTGCATTTAATAGCTTTTTCTTTCCACATCCTTTTTTTCCTGTAATAACAATATTTTGATGACATCGGATAAGCCATTTGCCTAAGATAAATAGATATTTAGATTGAATACCGCCAAAAAGATCTCGAAGGTCGTTAAGAGCATCTTTGTCATAAGTTTGTTTTTCTGTTTTCATAGTATTCTCACTATCTCCATTTAGATTTTTGGGTAAGTTCCCAAAATGCAACAGCACTTGCTGCAGCGACATTTAAACTATCAACATTGTGAGACATTGGAATTATTACAGTATAATCACTATGTTTAATAGTCTCATCACAAAGCCCGTGCCCTTCATTACCAAGTATTATGGCCAACTTTTTTTCTTTTTTGAGACATTCATCATCAAGGGTTATAGAATCTTTTTTTAGTGCAAGAGATGCAAATTTAAAACCATCGTTTCTAAGCTTCTCCATCGTATCCAAAGGTAGTTTACTGGTATTGCCGTTAGATTCAGATATATAAGTCCAAGGAATTTGGAATACATTACCCATACTAACTCGTATTGATCTTCTTGAAAGTGGGTCACAGCAGCTTTGGGTTAAAAGAACAGCATCGATGTTAAATGCGGCAGCACTTCTAAAGATAGCACCGATATTAGTTGGATTAACAACATTTTCCAATATGGCAATTCTTTTAGTGTTATAGGTAATTTGATCTATCGTAGAAAGTTGCGGTCTATGCATTGCGCATAGCATTCCTCTAGTAAGATTGAAGCCTGAAATTGTCTGCAAAATAGCAGTTTCAGAAACATAAATCGTAACATCTACTTCTAATTCATCAAGTCTATTAAGTATATCGGAACTTTCGTGCTCTTCTAAACATTTTTCATCAATGAGAACAGAAATAGGAACGCATCCATAATTTAGTGCTCGATCTATTACTTTAGGACTTTCAGCTATAAAGATTCCTCCATTTGGTTCAAAAAAATGTTGAAGTTCAGACTCTTTTAGCTTGGTATAGGGAAATAATTCTTTTATATCAAGAGAAGTGATTTTTTTTATAGTTATCATTAATGCTATCTATCTCCTTAATTTTGCAGTGCTTTTGTAACTTGTTTATTATAGCATAAAGAATTGCGGCATAATAATCAGCATAGTCATAGATATAAAGCTTATTAATAATTGATAAAATGTCGATAAAAAAGTAAAGCTACTTATAGTATGTTGAAGAATAGATAGTTTAAGTTACTTTGAAGAATAAACTATTTCAAGAAAGCAAAGGTATTCCTAATGGAAGTTAATAAAGTAAAAAATCAGATTAATCTGCTGAACATGAGTTATGAATCAAGTATTCTAATAGATGATTCTTCGTCAAAATATAACTATGAGGTTGATAGTGAAAAAGAGAAAATATCAGAGGAAAAGAAATCACATATGATGGCAAAAATTGTTGCCAAGTTAAAAATGGGAAAAAAGCTGACCTCAGAAGAGATGGCATTTTTAGAAAAATATAATCCTACATTGTATAAGATTGCCTTACGAGCTCAATTTATTAGAAAACAATTAGAGGAAGAATTTAAGAAAGTTAGAAGTAAAGAGGAGGCTAACAGAGTTGCATTTAATGCATTTTCTTCTATCTCTGACAAAGATCCATCCAAAGAATATATGCATGCTGCTATTGAAAATATAACAAAGCAGTTTCGAATGTCAGGCTTTTATAATAGACTTCCTAATGTATTTGATAAAACATCTAAAAAGGCGGAAAAAGAGAATTTTTTTAGAGCCGATGAGGATAGTGAGAAAGATGATAATAATGATATAAATTTTTTAAAAAATTGGACACCAATTCAGGAAATAATAGATAATATGCCAAAATTCGATACTAAAGCATAGGTTCTTGTTTTCATCAGGAAAATCAAGAACCGTACCAGACCAAAATTTGTCGTTAAGACAAATTTTGTCCTGCAAAGCAGGATTCTTGCTGATGATTATCCTAAATCTCAGCAAGAAGTCATAGGCTCTTGTTTCAATTTCCTATTTTAGCAGGGAGGATGGGCATGGATAATTGCCAATATCTAAATACTGATTTAGAAAAAGATTATATTTTAAAAGGTCTTGCTGCTATGCCTGGAGGCTTTCTGATATATAGGGCAGATGACAAGAAGAAGATTTTATATACTAATCACGCTCTTATTAAAATCTTTGAATGTGATACCAAAGAAGAATTCTATGAGTTAACAGGTGGAACTTTTGAAGGAGTAGTTTATGAGGAAGATTATGCTGTTGTTGATGAAAGTATAAATTTCCAGATAAAAAATGATTCTAATAAATTCGATCAGGTGACCTATAGGATTAAAACAAAAAACGGAAAAATAAAATATGTAGAAGATTATGGAAAATTGTATGATGATCCGATTGAAGGACCATTATTCTATGTTTTTGTATCAGCAATACAGATTAAAAATGATGCGTTGACAGGACTTCCAAACATGAATTATTTCATGGAAAACGCAAATTCAGAACAAAAAAAGATGTTTAAAAGAGGTGAAAAACCTGTTACAATAGCGTTCGATTTAATGGGGATGAAGGGGTTTAATAGTAAGTATGGACATGACAGTGGTGATTCATTGCTCTGTATAGTAGGAAATCTATTACGAAAGCATTTTGGTTTCAATAATTGTGCCAGATTTGGAGAGGATCATTTTTATGTCTATTCAAGCGCTCACAAGATAGAAGAAAAGTTGAATGAATTTATAGTGGATTTACATGAGGCAAATGAAGGAAAAACATTACCGGTTAAAATTGGTATTTGCCGTTTTGATGACAAGCAAACTATAAGTACTATTTGTGATCATGCCAAAATTGCATGTGATTCAAGAATAAATGCGTATGGATCAGGATTTTCCTGGTTTGATGATAAGATGTCTGAAAGCTATATGCGGAAAGAATATATTTTGAGCAATGTGGACCAGGCATTAACAGAAGAATGGATTCATGTTTATTATCAACCTGTTGTTAGAACTCTGACTGGGTTGTTGTGCAGTTGCGAAGCACTAGTAAGATGGATAGACCCAAAACTTGGATTTATATCACCTGGAGAGTTCATTCCTCTTTTGGAAGAAAATGGACTTTCTTATAAAATTGATATGTTTGTGATAAGACGAGTTGCTGGAATGTTAAAAAGGAGAATAAAATCAGGAAAAAAAGTCGTTCCAGTTTCAGTAAACATTTCAAGAACTGATTTCGATTTTTGTGATCCAGTATCTGTTGTTACAGAAGCGGCAGACGAAGCCGGAATAAGAAGAAGTCTTATTTGCATAGAAATTACAGAGACTGCTCTTATGGAAGATAAGGGAATTATTCGTCATGCAATTGATAGATTTCATGAGGCGGGTTTTGATGTTTGGATGGATGATTTTGGAAGTGGATACTCGTCTTTAAATGTATTGAAGAATTATGACTTTGATGAAATAAAAATTGATATGATTTTCCTTAGAGATTTTAACGAAAGATCAAAGGAAATCGTGACAATGGCAGTTAAAATGGCAAAAAAATTAGGAATTCATACTTTAGCAGAAGGTGTGGAGAATGTAGAACATGTAGAATTTTTAAAAAATGTAGGATGTGAGAAGATACAAGGCTATTACTATGGAAAGCCAATGCCAATTGATGAAACTATTGAACATATAAAGCTCAATAGGATTGAATTAGAAACAAAGGAAATAGCAGCTTTTTATGATCAAGTAGGGAAAATAGATATTTTTAATGATAAATCCCTTGCTTTGTTTTTGTATGATAAAGAAAAATTCAAGATAATCTATGAAAATGAAAAGTTCGTAGAACAGAGTATTGATGCAGAGATATTCAACTTTAGTGATATGAAGACTTATTCGATAGAGAATAAAACTCAATACAAAAATATTTTTACATTAGCTAATAAAGCTATGAAAAGCGGAATTCAAGAGAATATGATTTTTGTCACTATGAACCGTTATTTTACACTATCTTTTACACAGGTTGCAGAGTGCAGATATGGAAGTATGCTACTAGCTTCAATTGATGGCACTGTCTTTAGAGGAATGCCGGAATACAGCGAGAATATGGATTATATTCTAAGAAATGTTCTCACTACTTACAACAGTATATATATATTAGATTTTGAAAATGATACCAGAACAGTTGTGACAAGTAATCTTCCTACCGAACGAGTAGGAGATAAAATACACAACCTTAAAAAGTTTTATTATGATTATCCGGTAAGAAATATTGAAGCTTTTGATCTTATTAGGTGGAGAGATTTTATATCTCATGAAAAACTTATTGAAAACTTAAAACACAGAAACTATATAACAGATATTTTTAAAATAAAAAATCCTGATGGGCAGTATGAATGGAATGAGTTTTTGATAGTTGCTTTAGATGATTCAGAAAAAGAGAAATATATTGCCTGTGTTCGTACACTTATAATGACAGAGCGGGAAAATTGTGAAATAGCAAAACGTGTTCTTGGAATTGATTATGATTCCAGATTCGAAGGTTATGAAGGAGATTTATGGAATGCATTTGTAAGAGATTCGAAGATAAGACTATTTTGGAAGAATAAAGAAAGAAGATTTGAAGGAGTAAGTCCAGCATTTTTGGAATACTATGATTTTCCATCTTTGGCATCAGTAGTAGGAAAAACAGACGAGGAAGTTGGATGGCATATTGATGATGCCAATTATTATGATGATGAAATAGAAGTATTAGAAAAAGGCGAGGTAATCAGAAACTCGATAGGACAGAATATAGTTAATGGCCAAATGAGAAACATTGCAGCCAATAAGTTTCCTATTTATCATAAAAACGAAATAATAGGGCTTATGGGATATTTTATTGATATAGATGAGAATAAGGCAATCGTGGATAGTATCTACAAAAGGAGCAATATTGATAATGCAACAGGATTCATGAATGTTCACGGAATGATAGATGCTATAATGCAGATGGATGAGAACTATAGAAAAAATGGTGAAGATTACGTTTTTGTGTCTTTTGAAGTTCCAGAGTATGATTATTTGAAGAAAGATTATGGCGAGCATTTGGTAAAAAAACTTGTAAAAATAACATCTGATAAAACAAGAGAGATTTTTGATTCAACATGCCTGATAAGTAAAACATATGGCTGCAAATTCACAATATGTCAAAGAAATGTTTCTATTTCAGAAATAGAGAAAAAAATGGAACTTTTTACTAGAGAAATTTCTGAAATTAGAGAAATCGATGGTGTAAAATGTTCATTATCATTAAAATACGGAATGGTAAAAGGCTCAGAATCAATGTCAGTCATTGATATTCTGACTATATCCCAAGTTCGAAAGGAACGTGGACATAATGAGGGCAGAATGATTAATGATAAAAATGAGTATTATAAACTTGAAAAGGTATATGATGAAATACCGATACCGTATATTATAGCTAAGCCGGTTTTGACAGAAAATGGCGAAAACGTGGCAGATGTTATAATTGAATATGCAAATAAGAAATATTGCAATTTGGTAGGTGTTAATAAAAAAGATTTGTTAGGCAAAAAATATAGAGACATTTTTCCTTATACAGGGCACAGATGGAAAGAAATATTCAAAAGAGCGCTAAAAGGTGAGTATGTTCATGAACAAGCTTACAGCGGAGCTACGTCCCATTGGCTTGATACTATAACAGTACCTTCTTCTTTACCAGGATGTTGTATTAGCACCTTCTCAATTATAGATAGCGAGAAAAAAGAGAAAGATGAGCTTACGACTGATCGTGCAACGGATGAAGCTGTAATTAAGCTGGCTAAATATTTGTGTAAGGAAAAAAATTATGAAGAAGCTATCAATCATGTCCTAAAAAAACTTGGTGAATATCTAAATGCTGATAGAGTGTATATTTTTGAAAAGCAAGGAGAAGCACTTATCAATACATTTGAGTGGTGTGAAGATGGAGTAAAGCCACAGATTGAAAACAGACAAAGAAAAAATTATCAAGATAGAGCAGTGTGGGATTCTATTTTAGAAAGAGATTCCGGAATTAATTATTCTGATGTTGAAGAGATAAAGACAGTCAATTCAAGAGTGTACAATTATTTAAAAGCAAAGGATATTGCGTGTCTTATGGTAGTACCAATGTATGAGGACCAACACACTATCATTGGCTATCTTGGTGTGGATAATTACGGAAATGATATAAGATTTGACGCTCCTAAGCTAATAAAGGGAATATCAGAATTTGTAGGATCAAGAATATATGTTACTAATTACATGTTAGGTAATTTTTCCAATACATTAGATGAGAGTGTTCAAAACTGGATGGCTGATGATATAAGTATCCGCGTAGCTAAGATTCTGGATGGTAATGTAGATTATGATATTATCATGAATCATGTTTTATCAGAACTTGGATCACAGATACATTCAGACAGGATTAATATTATAGAAATTGATCAGAATTCGTTCAGTATCTCATTTCAGTGGTGTGCTGAAAATATCGAACCTACAAAGGAAATGTTTCAAGATATAGACTATTCAAATTATATGGCAGCAATGGAAAAAATGCTGTTAAAGGATACTTGTATAGTAGTGGATGAATTGGAAATGCTGCGTAGTGACAACAAAATAGCATATTTAACTTTCAAGAGATTAGGCTTTAATAGTTTTATAGCATCACCATTTTACTCAGATGGAAAGCTAATAGGATATATTTGGGTGGATAATTATGATTTGAAAGAGAAAAATTTAGTTAGAAATCTTCTTGAAACAGCATCGTATTTTATAGGTGCAAAGGTCTCTACGCATAGATTCAAAAAAGCAAACAGCTATGATGAACTTACCAAAGTCCTTAATAGAAATGCAATGCTAAGAGCAACTGAAGAGATAGAGAAAAAATCGATAAGTGTAGGAGTCGTATATGCTGATTTGAATGGACTTAAAGCATTAAATGATTCTAAAGGTCATTTTGCTGGCGATTCATTTTTGCAGAAATCAGCCACTATACTATCGCAGGTTTATGGAAGTGACAATGTGTATCGTGTAGGAGGGGATGAATTCGCAGTTCTTGTGCCATATATAGGAGAAGCTGAATTTGCAGAGAAAAATTACAGAATTTCTTCTATATTAAATGAACCTCTCGCACCGCAGTTTGCTCTAGGATATGAATGGTGTAAAGATTCATCAGATTTAAAGAATGTCATGAAGCGAGTAGATAAGAAAATGTATGAGAATAAAGCTTTGTACTATACAAAACATAGTAAAGAGAGCTCTTCTCATAGGTAAAGAAGCCTATGTCATATCCAATAGTTAAACAAGCGAAATGAGAAAATAAAAAACTCTAAATAGCATATGAAAAATAAATGTTTTGACCTTTTCTTATTATCATCATATAATAGGTAGGATTGAAACATTAGTTTTTACCAAAAACTGATGAATATTGTTGTTTAGACGATTTTTTGGTGAAAGAAAGGATTTTTTCATGTGCGGAATAGTTGGTTTTATAGGTAAACGTCAGGCTGCTCCAATTTTGCTTGAAGGTTTGTCTAAGTTAGAGTATAGAGGTTATGATTCTGCTGGTATTGCTGTAAGAAATGGTAAGGCGAAGGCAGAGATTGTTAAAACTGTTGGAAAACTTAAGAATTTAGCAGAAAAAACTGATGACGGCAAAGCTGTAATCGGTAACTGCGGTATAGGTCATACAAGATGGGCAACCCATGGAGGTCCATCTCAGGTTAATGCACATCCACATGTGTCCGGAGTATTAAAGGGACAGGGATCAGGAATTGTAGATTCGAATGTTATTGGTGTGCACAATGGTATTATTGAGAACTACCAGGAATTGAAAGAAAAGCTTTTAAAGAACGGATATGAGTTTTATAGCGAAACTGATACTGAGGTAGCAATCAAACTTATTGATTACTACTACAAGAAATATAAAGTAGGACCTATTGATGCAATTGCAAAAGCAATGGTTAGAATTCGTGGTTCCTATGCTCTTGAGATAATGTTTAGTGATTATCCGGATGAAATCTATGTTGCCAGAAAAGAAAGCCCAATGATTATTGGTATTGCAGATGGTGAAACCTATGTTGCATCCGATGTTCCGGCAATCCTGAATCATACAAGAAGCGTTTATTACATTGATAATAACGAAATGGCAAGACTTCTTCCAGGTAAGGTTGAGTTCTACGATCTTAATGGTGATATTATTGAAAAAGAGCCTGTTGAAATCAAGTATTCTGCTGAAGCTGCTGAGCGTGGTGGCTTTGAGCACTTCATGATTAAGGAAATCCATGAGCAGCCAAAAGTTATTCAGGATACATACAATTCATTTGTAAAGAACGGAAAGATTAGCTTTAAGGATGCGGGTGTAGATGATGAGATTTTGAAGAATGTATCTAATATTACAATTGTTGCTTGCGGTTCTGCATGGCATGTTGGAATGGCAGCTCAGTATGTAATCGAAGATATCGCCAAGATTCCGGTTAGAGTAGAGCTTGCATCTGAGTTCAGATATAGAAAACCGCTTCTTGACAAGAATACACTTGTTGTATGCATTTCTCAGTCAGGTGAAACTGCAGATACACTTGCAGCACTTAGAGAAGCAAAGAATAGAGGCAATAAGACACTTTCAATAGTGAATGTTGTCGGCTCTTCTATTGCGCGTGAGTCTGACTATGTGTTATACACACTGGCTGGTCCTGAAATCTCAGTTGCTACAACAAAGGCATATAGCTGTCAGCTTGTAGTAACATATCTTCTTGCATTAGAGCTTGGAAGAGCGCGTGAGACTATCGATGAAAAGGCATATAAGCAGTATGTAGATGAAATTGCAGGAATTCCTAATTGTATTACAAAGATTTTGGAAGATAAAGAAAGACTTCAGTGGTTTGCTTCTAAGATTGTCAATGCAAAAGATGTATTCTTTATAGGAAGAGGAATTGATTATGCAATCAGTCTTGAAGGAAGTCTTAAGCTTAAAGAAGTCTCTTACATACATTCAGAAGCATATGCTGCTGGTGAATTGAAGCATGGTACAATCAGTCTTATTGAAAATGGAACATTAGTTATAGGTGTACTCGGTCAAGACAAACTTTTCGAGAAAACAATTTCTAATATGGTAGAGTGTAAGTCTAGAGGAGCATATCTTATGGGCGTAACATCATTTGGAAAGTATGAAATTGAAGATATATCCGATTTTGTAACCTATGTTCCTAAAATGGACAGCCATTTTATTGGTTCACTTTTGGTTATTCCGCTTCAGCTACTTGGTTACTATGTATCAGTATCTAAGGGACTTGATGTTGACAAACCAAGAAATCTTGCAAAGAGTGTTACTGTTGAATAAGCCTTTAGAATTAGGACTATTTGGCGTAGATGTAATTATCTTATAATTGCTTATAAAAAATCCTTCAGTTTTGACTGAGGGATTTTTTTATGGAGATTGGCAAAAAATCCATTAAAATAGTATTAAAAAAAGTTTGCATTATGACGAAATAGAGTTTGGATACTATTGTCAATCTATAAACAAATAATAGTAAAGGAAGCAAAGTTATGACTAAATTACAAAAAAGAATTGTAGCAATTATTGTATGCCTTTTGCTAGTTTTTGTTCTATGGCACTTTGGAACAAAGGAGAGCTCAACTGCTTTTGAAGGTACAGCAGATGGATTTGGCGGTGAAGTAAAGGTTGCTGTTACTGTTGATGGCAATACTATTACAGGAATTAATGTTACTGCCGAAAAAGAAACTCCAGAAGTTGGCGGAAAAGCAATTGAAAAATTAAAGGAAAAAGTACTTGCAAATCAGTCAGCAGATATCGATGTTATATCTGGAGCAACATTTAGTTCAACTGCTTTTATCACAGCTCTTAATGCAGCACTTAAAGAAGGAAATGTTACTCTTGCAGGAACAGGCGGAAAAGCAGCTGAAGATGTTGAGAAGACTGTTGATGTTGTCGTTGTAGGTGGCGGCGGAGCTGGAATGACAGCTGCAATTACAGCTGCAGAGGAAGGTAAGAATGTTCTTCTTATTGAGAAGAATGACATTCTTGGCGGAAATACAACAAGAGCAAGCTCTGGTATGAATGCCTGCGAAACACATTATGAGAAAGAACAGGGAGTTGAAGACTCTGTAAAGAGTTTCGTAGAAGATACAATGAAGGGCGGAAAAGAATTAAATGACCCTGCATTGGTACAGTTTCTTGCTGAGAATTCAAGCGCAGCTATCGACTGGCTCGATAAAGAAGGCGCTGAACTTAAAGGACCTCTTACTACAATGGGCGGTTTGAGTGCAAAGAGAACTCACAGACCAGTTGATGAAGAAGGTAATATTACAGCGGTTGGTAACTATCTTGCAAGTCAGTTATCCAAAAAAATGGACGAACTTAAAATTGAAACAATGACAGGAACAGAAGTAAAGTCCATTATCATGGAAAATGATAAAGCATCAGGCGTAATTGCAACAAGTGATGGAAATAACAAGATTACAGTACACGCAAGTGCAGTAATAGTTGCAACTGGTGGTTTTGGTGGAAATATGGACATGGTAGTTAAATATCGTCCAGACCTTAAAGGTTATATTTCTACAAATGTTCCGACAGCATCAGGTGATGCAATCGCATTCCTTGGCGAAGTTGGAGCAGAGTTCATAGATATGGATCAGATTCAGCTTCATCCTACAGTAATACCAACAGATGGAGCGCTCGTTGGTGAAGCTTTAAGAGGCGATGGTGCAATTCTGGTTAATAAAGAAGGTCTTAGATTTACAGATGAAAGAGGAACAAGAGATGCAGTTTCTGCTGCAGAAGTTGCTCAGACAGATGGAAATGTATGGCTTATAGTAAATCAGGAAATGTATGATGTTTCTGCTATTATTCAGAAGCTTGATAAGAAAGGCTATATGGTTAAGGGAGAAACATTGGATGATCTTGCAAAAGCAATGTCATTTGATGATGCAGCTACAAAGAATTTCAAAGATACAATGGCAAAATGGGTAACATACGTTGAGAAAAAAGAAGATCCTGATTTCAATAGAAAGATTGATACAGAGATTACAGATCTTTCCAAGGGAACATACTATGCAGTTAATGTAGGCCCTGGTATTCACCATTGTATGGGCGGTGTTAAGATAGATACAAGTACTCATGTACTTACCAAAGAAGGAAAGCCTATTGCAGGACTTTATGCATGTGGTGAAGTTACAGGCGGTGTTCACGGTGCAAACAGACTTGGCGGAAATGCAGTTGCAGATATAGTAGTATTTGGACGTCAGGCAGGAAAAGTTGCAGTGGAAGAAATGGGTAAATAAACTCGATGCATGTTGAAAATGCATTAAATTAATACATTTTACAAGAGGAGGGATTTATGTACATTTCTATGACAACAATTGATGGCAGCGATTATCAAACGAATGAAATCTGTACATTTTACGGAATTCGTTATGATAAAAGATATAATACAGCCGTTATATCAACTGACCATCAGAAGCATGATTATGTAGTTCCTATGACTGAAACGAAGTATGAACAGATGGTTGATGAGATTGCCATTGTTGCAAAAGAGCATAACCTTTTCTATATGAAAAACGGAGTTATTTTCCGTTGCAGAAAAGGGGAAATCAGGACAGGTGAACCACAAAATGTGACGGTTAGCTACTGATGAAAAATCTTTCCAAAAACATGTAAAAGTGTTAAAATCATACGGAAGTCGATTCGTCGGCTTCCGTATTTTCTTTAAAAATTTTTTTATGGGAGTAAAAATTATGAATAGAAAAAATACCTGGGTTTCTTATACACATGAACAGGAAAAAGCTGCATTTGATTTTGCACAGGATTACAAGAACTTTCTTGATAATGCCAAGACTGAGCGTGAAGCTATTGATGCCATCGTGAATGATATTGAGAAAGAAGGATATGTAGAGCTTTCAAAACTTATCGAAAGCGGAGCAAATCTTAAAGCTGGAGATAAGGTTTATGCTGTATGGATGAATAAGTCCATTGTAATCTTCAAAATTGGTACAGAGTCTTTCGAAAAAGGTATGAACATCCTCGGAGCACATATCGACTCACCAAGACTTGATGTTAAGCAGAATCCACTGTTTGAAGAGGGCGGATTTGCTTATCTTGATACACATTATTATGGTGGAATCAAGAAATATCAGTATGTCGCTATGCCACTTGCACTTCATGGTGTAATTGCTAAAAAGGACGGAAGTATCTGCCAGCTTAACGTTGGTGAAGATGAAGATGATCCAGTATTCTTTATTTCAGATCTTTTGATTCATCTTGCTCAGGATCAGATGCAGAAAAAGGCCGCTGAAGTCATTGAAGGAGAAGCTCTTGATCTTATTGTTGGAAATAAGCCACTTGTAATTGAGTCCTCTTCCAAGAAAGAAAATGAAGAAAAAGATGATACTCTTACAAACGGTCAGCTCTATGCACTTGAGGCAGAAAACAAAGAAGGCGAAGAGAAAAAGAAAGTTAGCGGAGCAATAAAGCGCGGAATTCTTGCTATCTTAAAGGATAATTATGGAATTGAAGAAGATGATTTCATTTCTGCAGAACTTGAAATTGTTCCTGCAGGCAAGGCAAGAGATGCTGGTTTTGACCGTTCTATGGTTCTTGGCTATGGTCAGGATGACAGAGTTTGTGCTTATCCATCTATGAGAGCTATTTTGGAAGCAGATAATCTTAAGAGAACAGGATGTTGTATTTTAGTAGATAAGGAAGAAATTGGTTCTGTAGGTGCTACAGGAATGCGTTCACATTTCTTCGAAAACGCAGTTGCAGAAGTTATGGCTCTTTGTGGACAGTACAGTGATCTTTCACTTCGAAGATGTCTTGCAAATTCAGCAATGCTTTCATCAGATGTAAGCAGCGCGTTTGATCCAAGTTATGCATCGGTATTTGAAAAGAAGAATGTTGCATGCCTTGGAGGTGGAATGGTATTTAACAAATTCACAGGTTCTAGAGGAAAGAGTGGAAGTAACGATGCAAATGCAGAGTTTATTGCAGCTATCCGCAAAGTATTCGATGAGGAAAAAATTAATTTCCAGACAGCAGAACTTGGTAAAGTTGATGTAGGAGGCGGCGGAACAATCGCTTATATCCTCGCACTTTATGGAATGAATGTTATTGATTCCGGTGTTCCGGTACTGAATATGCATGCACCATGGGAAGCAACTTCAAAAGCAGATATTTATGAAGCATATAGAGGATATCTTGCTTTCCTTGAAAAAATTGATTTTTAATCGTTAGTAGTATATTAGAAAGAAATTTAGTTATGTCAGAAGAAATTAAAAAGGAAATTGAAAAAGAAAAAGATGAGATGCTCGGATTAAGAACATCTGATTATTATTTCGATTTACCGCCAGAGTTAATCGCACAGGATCCTCTCGAAGACAGAGCAGCTTCAAGACTTCTTGTGATGGATAAGAATACTGGAGAAATTCAGCATCATATTTTTAAAGATATCATTGATTATCTTGACAAGGGAGATTGTCTTGTACTTAACGATACCAAGGTCATTCCGGCAAGATTGTTGGGAACAAAGGTAGATACAGGTGCAGCAGTAGAGATTCTTCTTCTAAAAAGAAGAGAAAATGATATCTGGGAAACACTTGTTCGACCAGGGAAAAAGCTTCGTACAGGAGCTAAAGTTACTTTTGGTAACGGAGAACTCACTGCTGAAATCGTAAGTGTTCTTGATGATGGAAACAGACTTGTTCAGTTCCATTATGAAGGAATTTTCGAAGAGGTTCTTGATAGACTTGGAGAAATGCCTCTTCCACCTTATATCACGCACAAACTTCAGGACAAAAATATGTACCAGACAGTTTATGCAAAATATGAGGGATCAGCGGCAGCACCTACTGCAGGACTTCATTTTACAACAGATCTTCTTGAAAGAATAAAAGAAAAGGGTATTGATATCGCTTATGTTACTCTTCACGTTGGTCTTGGAACATTCAGACCGGTAAAGGTTGATAATGTCAAAGAACACAAGATGCATACAGAGTGGTATCAGGTAACTGCCGAAGCAGCAGAGAAGATAAACAAGGCAAAAGAAGATGGACATAGAGTAATCTGTGTCGGTACGACCAGCTGTAGAACAATTGAAAGCGCTGCTGATGAAAACGGACATTTGAGTGCCTGTGCAGATAACACATCCATTTTTATTTATCCCGGATATAAGTTTAAGGTTCTAGATTGCCTTATAACAAACTTCCATTTGCCGGAATCAACACTTGTAATGTTAGTTTCAGCCCTTGCGGGTAGAGATCATGTACTTCATGCATATGAAGAAGCCATAAAAGAAAAATATAGATTTTTCTCTTTTGGAGATGCATGTTTCTTTACAGACAAAATGCCTGAAAAATAATCATTTTTAGGAAAATGGGTATAAAAAACATAGATTTTTGTTTTTATATAGTCCGTTTTACTGTTTGTATATTTCGTCGCAGACACGCTTTCGCTTGATTATAAACGTAGTGTTACGTAATGCGCTAAAAAACAGCGCATTACGTAACAACGTTTATAAACAGTTCTGCTCATGAAATATTACAAGCCAATAAAACTAATCTACTAAGTATTAAGAACAAGAACCGTACCAGACCAAAATTTGTCGTCAAGAGAAATATTTGCGCAAATCCTTTTGGCATTTACATATCCATTCCATATTTTTCACAATACATCCAGTAATCGAACAAGTGCTCTTCCTGTAGAGGCGTTCGTTCCGGGCAGTGAAGAGTAATAGAAACAGAAGAGCCTTTTCCTTTTTGAAAAAAGTATAGATGATCTCCGTTTCTCATAGTCACTACCACATAATGTTCAACTTCGAGATATGAATCTATGTTTCTTTTTTTGAGCATTTTGACATCATTGATAGTATAAGGACTCTTATTACGGAAAATCATGTATCCGTCATCAGAAATAGTAATTGGTGCAGATTTCATTCCTTTTCCTGCCGCTGTCCATTCCTCAGTAATTTCAGCTTTTTTGGCTAAATCATTGAACCTTACAACGAAATTATCAATTTTCCACTCGGAAAAGACTTTATCATTGGTGAGTATTGCTTTTGTTAATTCTTTTCTTAATCTGATATAAGGCTGCTCATTAGTAAGTGAGAAGTAAAGATATACATCATCTCCATTTGTCATAGACAAAAGAACGTAGTCGTTTCCATTTTCACTGCCACTTGATATATTATCAACATCATCTAAGGTATAAGGACTTGCATGCATCTTGCTGTTTAAATCTGAAAATAGTAAGTAATTGCTAGGCTCAATCCATACAGAGACATCATCGTCTGGATCGTCTGATGTCACCCACATAACACCTGCCTGTGATTTTTCTGCAGTTCGCATAAAAATGTTAACAAACGTATGTTTATCCATTTTATTTCCTCTTTTATCATGCTGTAAACAAGTATCATATCTGTATCTATATCGGTCAAAAACAAAGTGTGGTTTACCTTCGGATAATAAGTGAAATTTCCTTTTAATAATAGAATGCAGACTATATAATGATAAAGGCAAGTTTTAAACAAGAATAATGCGCAGGGAGATTGAGATGAATATAAAAAAGTTTATTAAAAATGAGCCGGTTCTTATTATTTCAGGAATATTAGCTGTGCTCTCAGCTTTTATAGTTAAACCTTCAAAAGAATATTTAGGATATATTAATTTTAGAACAATTATTCTTCTTTTCTGCCTTATGACAGTAGTTGCAGGAATGAAGAAAGCGGGAGCTTTTGACGCACTTGCAAGGGGAATGCTTACGAGAGTATCATCTGTAAGACAGATAGCAGTAAGTCTTACAATATTGTCTTTCGTACTGGCAATGTTTTTGACAAATGATGTGACACTTATAACAGTAGTACCGTTTACTATATTGGTGCTTGATGAAGTTGGAATTGTATCGCCGCATATTTTGATAATGGAAACAATAGCAGCTAATCTTGGCAGTATGCTGACTCCATTTGGAAACCCGCAAAATCTATATCTTTTTACAAGATACAGTTTCACTATGAACTCGTTTCTTGAATTGATGCTTCCTTATACTGTGTTTTCGTTTATTCTGGTAGTTGTTGCCACATTTTTCTATCCATATAAAGTAGGAAAAAAGCTTGATAGCATAGAAAGTGTCAGCGCTTCTGGAAAAGAACTTAATAAAAAAAATTTTATAATATATTTTGTGTTGTTCATATTGTCCATAGCAACAGTTGCTGGTGTAATACCTGATTATGTACTTCTGGCAATAATTGCAATAACCTGTATAGTACTGGATAAAAAGCTTTTTACAGAGGTGGATTACTCGCTTCTTCTAACATTTGTTTTCTTTTTTATTTTCATTGGAAATATGGGAAATGTCAGTGATATTAAGATATTTTTGGAAAACGAAGTAAATGGTAATGAAGTAATAACATCAATTGCTGCGTCACAGTTTGTAAGTAACGTTCCTTGTGCTATTTTATTATCTAATTTCACAAATGATGGAAACGGACTTGTAATAGGAACTAATCTAGGAGGACTAGGGACACTAATAGCGTCTATGGCAAGCCTTATTACATATAAGATATATCTAACATCAAGTCAGGGACAAAAAGTCGGAACAGTAGCATATATTGGGAAGTTTACAGTATGGAATGTGTTATTTCTGATTATATTGGTTGCATTTTATTATACTTTTTAATCCTAAAAATCAATTAAGTTTCACCTTCCTTTTACCGAAATAATAATTGTATTGCAAAAGCAGTTATCTAGTGAAAAGGGAGGTGTATTATATTGGCTAATTCTACTATTCTCGGACAAGATAATCTATTTGCAGTTTTGTGCGTGGCTTTTACTTTTGTAATAGCGATGTTTGTTTTTGTATTGATATCCAGAATTGTGAATATGTCTGTTGAGATTCCTTCTTTTGGGGTAAATGAATATATAGGGAACAAGTCAAAGAGTAGTATGTCTATTGATGACAGGATATGTAGTACATTTATGCCTAATGAATCCAATAGCGTGATGATAATTGAAAACGATAAAAATATAGGAGATTTGCAGGAAGACAGCATTAGAAATATTGTATCTATAATGGGTGGTAGTGCCAAAATAGAATACGAAACAAAAGATATTGAGGGCTTTGAAATTCAAACCTTTGTGGAAGATAGTGAAAGACAAAAAGATGAAAATACAGCAAAAGAGTACGAGCTTTTTGTAGGGCAAAATGTATTGGAGGATTCTAAAATAGTCTTTTCAATTGCAGATGAAATCGGTACTATTGCGGAAAAATCTTCCAGAATAGTTCAAAGCTTAAATGTAATAAGTCATGATTTAGATAAGAATTTATCTGAAATATCAAACAAAATTGTAAATGGAGCTAAAGAGAATAATGAAGGAAACTTAGATTATGTATTGGTATCGGATTCTTTTATGCAATCTTTTAAGGAAATATCTGACGATATTAATAAGCAAATAAAGCAGTTAGATGGTATTCGCGGGAATATTGATTCTGCAACATACAATTTTGCACATGGTTTTAGAAAAGGCTTTTTTGGAAAAAAAGAGTCCAATTTTGTTGTCTATGAAATAGAATCACAGTTTGAAGGCATTCAGGAAGCTTTTGATGAGATTAATAAGAATTCTGAAAAAATGACACATCAAAGAAGTGTGACATCTTGCTGAGATTTAGGATAAATTAATAAAACAAGCATTTCTGAAAGGCTTAATAAAAATACGACCAATTTTGATATGCCTAGAACGTTAACATTTCATTTAGTTAAAATTTTTTTGAATGGGAGTATTCTATATGAAATATTTTGAGGTTTTTACAAAGGTGAATAAAATAATTGCTGCTCTTCTTATTGTGGCTGGGCTTACCGCTTGCGGTTCTGATAAATCAAGCACGGAATCGACTTCGTTAGATATTAAATCTATGGAGGTTGTAGACGTAGATTCATCACAACTCTTCACAGAAAAAGAAGAAGATAATAACGATTTTGTTTATAAGATAGATAGCAGCAAATTAAGTGGTTTTGACGTCTCTTCTAATCTTCATTGGGCAATTCAAGATCACTTACAACAGGGAAAAGATATCTTTTTGTTAAAAAAATTCTATGAACTTGGAGATGAGAATGGCAAGAAGTATCAAGTTGAGCTTTATGATGAAAAAAACAGTGTAAGCAATGTTGTATATGAAATTCCAGATGCATATTTGGTGAATGAATTTTCTGTAGGTGGAGATTATTTGTATTGGGTTGAGAATCATTATGATGAAAATGAAAAACTAACCACATATAAGATAGTACAATTTGACACTAAAAATAGTAGCACAAAAGAACTTGGATTACGTAAGGAAAATCAATATGCGGAAATATGTCTTTATGCTAATGATAAATATGTAACATGGTATGACAGTGCTTTGAGTGAAGATAAAAAGAGTACTATTGATAAAATAACTGTATTCGATGTTGTGAAAAAAGATTTTTGTGATATGTCACAGATAAATTCAGGTAAAATCATAAGCTACAATACCAGATTACCAATTACAGATGGATGTGTTACTTATTTTACAGTTGACGAAAAGAATAATGTGAACATAAACCGTACAAACATTAGTGATAAGAGTACTATTACAATCAATATTGGATCATTAAGTCAAAACAAGAAGATTGATGACTGTTTTTCAACGAAATCATTTATTGGATGGAAAGTGAACGACTTAAAGAAAGCATATTATGTTTATGAAATAAAGACCAAAAAGCTTTACAAGATAGATGCAGATAATATTCTATCTATTGTGTGCACTGATAAAAAGCTTTACGCAAGTTATCAGAATGATAAAGACTGTGTAAAAAGCTTTGATTTTGAGAATTTTGAAACTAAAAACTACAATCTCAACGGATTAGATAGTTTGTTTTTAGTAGAGTATGACAAGGACTTAATTGGAGTTCAGATTCAAGGTTTAGATGAAAACGGTTTAATAAAGCTAAACTAATATAATCAAAAATCCCAAAAAAGATGTCAGTGAAAATGCTGGCATCTTTTTTGGGGATAAAAAATATATTAATGAAAAATGCTTTGTTCAACTTCGTAACTAGTTGTCGAATTATAGCCGTGTAAAATCAATGATTATTTAGAAATCAACTTCTGTATCATAGTAGCAGCATTTAAGAAGTTTTTCCATTTCTTCCTGACTTGGCTGACGAGGATTTGAAGAAGTGCAAGCATCAAGAATTGCGTTTGCAGCAATATCGTGAAGTCTTTCAAGGAATACTTCTTCTGGTACGAATCCTTTTTCTGCAACAAGACCATCAGCACCGTAATGGTTGATGCTATGAGGAATATTAAGATCATCATTCATCTTGCGAAGATAATCAATAAAAAGTTTAACCTTCTCGTCATCGTTAGAACCACCAAGATGCATATAATCAGCGATTACACCATAACGCTTTTTGGCAGTTTCATCTTTTGCATTAAAAGCAATAACCTTAGGAAGGTACATTGCATTTGCTGCACCGTGAATGATGTGTGCTCCCTGATCAGCAAATACAGCACCTGTTTTGTGAGCCATAGAATGAACAATTCCAAGAAGCGCATTGGAGAATGCCATTCCGGCAAGACACTGAGCGTTATGCATGGCATCTCTAGAATCCATGTCATCATTGTAGGACTTTACTAAGTGCTGCTGTATCATTTCAATTGCATGTATTGCAAGAGAATCTGTATAGTCACAGTTGGCTGTAGATACATAAGCTTCGATTGCATGTGTCATTGCATCCATTCCGGTGTGAGCTACAAGTTTTTTGGGCATTGTGTGAGCAAGTTCGGGGTCAACGATTGCTACATCAGGGGTAATTTCAAAGTCAGCAATAGGGTATTTGATTCCCTTTTGATAGTCTGTGATAATAGAGAATGCTGTTACCTCAGTAGCTGTTCCTGAAGTGGAGGAAATAGCACAGAACTTGGCTTTTGTGCGGAGTTTAGGAAGACCGAATACCTTGCACATATCTTCAAAGGTTGTTTCAGGATATTCGTACTTAATCCACATAGCTTTAGCTGCATCTATAGGAGAGCCACCACCTATTGCAACAATCCAGTCAGGCTGGAATTTCTGCATAGCTTCTGCGCCTCTCATAACAGTTTCAACAGATGGGTCAGATTCAATTCCTTCAAAAAGAGAAATTTCCATACCAGCTTCTTTTAGATATTCTTCAACTTTCTGCAAGAATCCGCCTCTTTTCATGGATCCACCACCAGTGCAAATGATAGCACGCTTTCCCTCGAACGTTTTAAGAGCTTCGAGCGCACCCTTTCCATGATATACATCCCTTGGCAAAGTGAAACGAGTCATATAAAAGTCCTCCTTGTATATTGTTGTAAAAAATATTAAGTTAAAATAGAAAAATATAGATAATACCGAATTTCTTCGGCGCTTATAACTTATTATATAGTCATAATACACAAAACACAACTCTGAAAAGCTCTTAATTTCATAAAGTGCTACAAAGAAAGTTGTTTTGAAATTGAAAATCAACTATAATAAAAATATGTTATTACGATATTGCGAATATGAAAGGAGTATATTATGGGAAAAACAGCTATAATTACAGGCGGTTCAAGGGGTATAGGAGCAGCACTTACCAAAAAGCTTGGAGAAAACGGTTACAATGTTGTTATCAATTATCGAAGCGAAAGTTCAAAAGCTTTGTCTGATAACATAGCAAAAGAACTTGAAGAGACTTATGGTGTAGAGACACTGGTTGTAAGAGCTGATGTCAGCAAGTATGAAGACTGTGAAAATCTTGTAAAAGCGGCAGTTGAAAGATTTGGTGACAATATTGATGTTCTAGTCAATAATGCAGGAATTACCAATAACAGTAACTGGATAGACATAAAGAGAGAAGATTATGAGAGACTTATTGCAACAAATCTTATGAGTTTTCTTCATATGACGCATTTGGTACTCCCACATATGGTTAATCATTGTAGTGATAAACAGCAGTGCAATATCATAAATATTGCTTCAATTGGCGGGCTTATTGGTGTAATAAATCAAGCAGACTATTGTGCATCGAAAGCAGGTGTAATAGGACTTACAAGAGGATTGGCACTTGAGTATGCTAAAAAAGGCATAAGAGTTAATGCAATTGCTCCGGGAATGATAATGACAGATATGCTAAGAGGCGTAAATCAGGATGAATTAAAAGCTCTTGCAGGTACAATTCCGCAAGGATTTATCGGTGATGTTTCGGATATTTCAGGTGCTATGGACTACCTTCTTAAAGCACCATATATGACAGGTCAGGTTATTTCTCCAAATGGAGGAATAGTGCTGCAGTAAAGCTGTGCTATATAATCAAGATAAAACGAGTCTGCGACGAAATATACGAACAGTAAAAAAGTCATTTTATAATAAATTCAAAAAGCGTAACAGTAAACTATCTGTTACGCTTTTTGATTCACAAATATAAATCAAATATGTACAAAAGTCAATCTGAATTCAAAAATCCAAATCCTCCAATGCTGTTAGGAGCATCTAGAGGAAAAACACTAAACAGTGGTCCAAATTCTTCTACAAACATGTCTTGAACATTGTTTTCTGGCAGGATGTCGAATAGGCACTTCTTTGGCATATCCTTTCGAACTTTTTCAAAAATATAATCACGGATTTTGAAAAATTCACGGAAATCAGCCTTTTTCGAGGGTGCTAGAGCCAGATTATTATATGGAATATGGGCAGAAGGCACAGGCCCATATTTATTTTCATATTCAGTAAAATGCATAGAGGCAAGTACTAACAGTTTCTTGGAAAGTGAGAGTATGGCATCATAGTTTTTATATTTTATTTGTGGCATCGGAGGCTTATCATTTTCGGGATTAACTAAAGTCAGGTTAAAAAAACGCTGATATATTGCATCTGTCAGCAATTCAGCGTCATTTGCAAGAAGTTCAGCATAGCGTCTTGTAAGTATTACATTTACAGCTTCTCTTTTACTCGGAGCATGTACTATATAAAAAGACTGGTCATGATGAAGTGGATCAGGCAAAGGATTATACTTGTCATTATATAAGATACTATCTCTAACATCATAAGCATCATCAAAAGATTTATTTAAGTAAAAACCAATATAATGGCGGTTGCAAACCATGTATTTTCGAATCATAAATTTGTCACCTCGTTTACTATGAAACAAGAATTATTATTTATAAAGTATGTGGGGATAATCTCAATCAGTATATCGGATTAATCAAATTGTATTATTATTGTCAGTAATGCTGAAAAAATCATTACTCTGGAAATTTGCAAGGCAGTCAAAACTAATATAATAGACTAATGATTATAGCTTGCTGTGTAAAGTTTTGCTTGGAAGAAAAGCACTTAAATGTTAAAATTTCTTGATAGGGCATTTTTACAAAAAAAGAATTAGAATAAGCAAAAACTAAAATTTTTAATATATCGAAAAGAGGAATGGGAATGTCAGACAATCAGCACGAGGAACTTATAGATGTATATGATAGTAATAGAAAAAAGACTGGAAGAGTAGCCGACAGAAGAGCTCCGCTTCCAAAGGGCGAGTTCATGATGTATGTACTTGCAATTCTCGAAAGAAAATCTGATGGAAAAATTCTTATTACAAGAAGAGCTTTAGATAAGAAATGGGCTGCAGGTGCATGGGAAATTCCTGGAGGTGGTTCACTTGCAGGAGAAGATTCTTTTGGAGCGGTAGTGCGTGAAGTTCTTGAAGAGACAGGGTTAAATATTGCAAATTGCGATGAATGCCAGAAAAAACCAGTATATTCATATATGAATGAGGATTTGAAACATGGTGATAATTATTTTGTTGATATTTATCACTTTATCTTTGACTTTGATGAAAAAGATGTGTCAATTCAAGCCTCAGAGGCTATAGACCATAGATTTGCAACATTTGAGGAAATTACAAAACTTGCAGATGAATCACAGTTTTTGCATTACAGCAGATTAAAGTCTGCATTGGAAAAATAATAAAAAGCTGTTATAGTAACAAGGTTGAGTATAATATCAGGAAGCATGCAGAAATGAAATAATCAGTTTGTTCCCTGAATTTTGCTTGCACGAAACTAAAAGCAAATACAAGTATCTGGATAGTAGTTTTTTAGAGGTTTTTAATGTTGGATTTTTATGTAATTAGACACGGTGAAACAGATTATAACCGCAAGATGCTGACACAAGGCAATATAGAAGTTCCGCTTAATGAATGCGGAAGACAGCAGGCCAAAGATGCTAGAAATGAAATAGAAAAACTTGGATTAAAGTTTGATTATGTTTTATCTAGTCCGTTAGACAGGGCAATTGAAACTGCTGAAACAATTTCTGGAACCAGCAGAGAATCAGAAAATTTTGAAGTAATAGATGAACTTCATGAAATGGAGTTTGGAGAACTTGATGGACTTCCGTTTATGGAAGAACCCCGTATGCATCTTTTGAACGTATGTCCTGAAAAATATGAACCGGTTGAAGGTGGTGAGTCTTTTGAGGATCTTTTTTTCAGAATGAATGGAGTACTCAAAAAACTTGCAGTTTATGAGAAAAAGCTTGATAAATCCTGTAACGTACTGGTAGCAACTCATGGAATGGCTATGAGAGGAATGTTGTCTGATATAAGAGGGACAGGGGCAGATAAAATCTGGGAGACCATTATTGGAAACTGCGATATGTATCATCTTCAGGTAAATGATGGGAAATGGACAGAATTAGAAAAGACACTAAGTCACGGTGATAAGCATGATCCTCATTATGAAGAATGACAGTTTGAGCAGTTTGCCACTTGACTTTTGTTCTCACGAAACTCGCAGTATATGCGAGTTTCTGAATGTAAGTGACAAGAAGTCATGACTTTTTGTTATTTGAACTATTAGAGGAGTTCTGATGGATTGTAATATTTCATGAGCAGAACTGTTTATAAACGTTGGT
>NZ_AUKC01000050.1 GCF_000424545.1 Butyrivibrio sp. NC3005
GTTTCGTGAGAACAAAAGTCAAGTGGCAAACTGGTCCAAGGCGAAGCCTTTTTAAATGACCAGTTTGCGTGTTTTTTGGAACGCAGTGACAAAAAAGAACTACATTCAAACATTAACTTGTAAATAGGGGGACTGACTATGTTTTTTTTATTCTGGATTTTATTTGCAGTAGTATTTTTAAAGCTTATTATGTTTGCACTTAAGGCTTCATGGAGCATTGTAAAGCTTATTTTTTGTATTGGATTTTTACCAATTATTTTGATAATAGTAGCAATTGAGGTTTCGATTTATTTGGCAATTCCTGTTCTTGTATGTGTAGGAATTTATTCTTTGGTTAAGAGTTTGTAAGTAGTAAGTAGTAAAAAATAATTAGCTGCTGGTTACTTGAAATAGTAAACAGCAGCTATTTTTCTTAGGAGGTTTGTTTTGAGTCACAATCACCATCGCAGCGCGTTTTCAGGTAAACTGGGCTTTGTATTATCAGCGGCAGGAGCTTCAGTAGGACTTGGAAATATTTGGAGATTCCCGTATTTGTGTGCCAAATACGGCGGAGGAGTTTTTCTTTTGGTCTACATTGTTTTAGCTCTAACGTTTGGATATACAATGATTATAGCAGAAACAGCTGTAGGACGTGCGACGAAGAAAAGTCCGGTCGGAGCTTATAATTTTTATACAGAGAATAAGCTTATGAGAGTAGGAGGGTGGATAAATGCTATTATTCCTATTCTGATTGTTCCATATTATTCTGTTATCGGCGGATGGGTATGCAAATACCTGTTCGAATATATAAGAAGTGATGCGAATAAAATTGCAGAAGATGATTTCTTTGGAAATTTCATTTCCAATGGAAGGTCTGCTGAGATATGGTTTGTAGTGTTTGCTGCGATGGTTTTGTTTGTTATCATTATGGGTGTGAAAAACGGTATTGAACTTGTATCCAGAATAATGATGCCTATATTAGTAGTACTTGCTGTTATTATCTGCATTTATTCGGTAACAAGACCTAATGCTATTGAAGGTGTTAAGTATTTTCTTATACCGAACATGGACAACTTCTCTTGGATGGCTGTAGTATCGGCTATGGGACAGATGTTCTATTCTTTATCAATTGCTATGGGTATTCTTATTACTTTTGGTTCATATGTTAAGAAAGAAGTCAGCATTGAAAACTCAACTTTTCAGGTTGAAATATTCGATACTGCAATTGCTATCTTGGCAAGTTTGATGATAATTCCGGCTGTATTTGCATTTTCGGGCGGTAATCCAGAGACTTTGAAGGCTGGTCCTTCACTTATGTTTATTACTATGCCTAAGATTTTTGCCAGCATGGGAATGGGCAAGTTTATTGGAATTTTGTTCTTTCTTCTTGTATTATTTGCAGCATTGACAAGTGCTATTGCTCTTCTTGAAAGCTGTGTTTCAACTTTCTCAGATGAGTTTAAGTGGAGTAGAAAAAAGGGTGTTGCAGTAATGGCTGTTATAATGCTTGTTCTTGGCTCTTTATCTTCACTTGGAAATGGACCACTTTCAAATGTTAAGATTGTAGGTATGCAATTCCTTGACTTCTTTGATTTCTTGACCAATTCTGTAATGATGCCTATTGCGGCATTTGCAACATGTATTCTTATTACCAGATATATGGGAATTGCCAAGGTTGAAGAAGAGGTTACATATGGAGGACATCAGTTTAAGAGAAAGTTTGTTTTTAACTTTATGATTAGATTTTTGTGTCCTGTATTTGTAGTGATTATTCTTATTAGTTCAATTGCAAACGTGCTTGGATTTATTGAGATGTGATTTTTTATTAGAATATAAGAGGGCAGCGCATTTTATATATTGCGCTGCCCCTTTTTAAAACTTACATAAAAGCTACTGCTTATGTGTTGTAATAAAGCATTTACATTTAGTATTCTAGGCTTTTGCGATTCAGTTAGAGGAATAAACAGACATAATTGTATCAGCAACGTCTTCTCGATACCAGTTTAATTTTTTTCTATTGAATATCGCAAAATGTTCATTTCCATTGTCGTACAGGCCGTTATCCCAGTAGTAGCAAGGTATACCAAGTGACTTTGCTTTTTCAAGGTAGTCTTTTGCCCAAGCGCATACGTCTTTGTTGTTATGATTCTTATCAACAGCACCATATTCTGTGATCAGAACTGGAATACCTTTATTAATAAATATTCTTTTCAAATCTTCAAATACACTGTTAATATCGCTTTTGTGTGAACCATCCCACCCATCGATTCGCCAGGACTCTTTTACATCATAGGTAAAAGCATATGGTGTATAAGCGTGAATTGATACAGCAAGGTGGCTGTCATTTGGTATCTTGAGGTTTCCTATTGTAGAAATCTCAGGAGACGATGCAAAGCTTGTGATTAGAAGGAGTCTTTTTTCGTTGTTTCCTCCTGTAGAGCGGACGGCATCTACAAAGGTTTGGTTTAATCTGTCAAGACATTTTCTTCCTTCGCTTGTGCCGCCGTTCCACTCGTTCTCGCCACCTTTTACTCTTGGTTCGTTAAGACCTTCAAATACGAGATGGTCGCCATATTTCTTAAAGTGTTCTGCTATCTGTTTCCACAGTGCTGACACTTTAGCATCAACTTGATCTATATGCTTATTATCAGGAATTCTCCATTCTTCTTCGTGGTGGGAGTTGAGTATTACGAACATTCCATCACTAAGAGCGTAGTTTACAACTTCTTCAACTCGCGCTATCCATGCTTCATCAATAGCATATTCTGGAGCATTTCCCATATGGTCAGCCCAAGTGACTGGTATTCGTATGCAGTCAAAGCCTTTGGAATGTACTGCGTTAATCATTTCTTTGGTGGTCTTTGGGTTACCCCAGGCGGTCTCATCAGACAAACCTTTGGTTCCATATGCATCAAAGGTGTTTCCTAGATTCCAGCCTGTTTTCATTTCTGCGACAAGTTCTGTTGGTGTAATATCACGCATAACATCGCTCCCTGTTTGTGTCCTTGATTTGCAGCCTGCAAATCCGCTCATACTAAGTGCGAGTATAAGACCGGCAGCGCATAGAAGTTTCCTGTTCATAAGTTTTTTCCTTAATCATGAAGCCATTCAATTGATTTCAAACTACAGTTACCTGTACCATTATATGTCAGGAAAAGGGCAGATGCACCATTTTGTTTCATAAAGTGTGCAGAAGCTTCTGTCCAGATGTTATTTCCGACTACAGAAATAGTGCCCAGTACATCACCGCCTATATTGCGTCTGATTTCAAATATTCCATTACAGTAAGCTCTAGTCTTTATCTTTAAGCCTGTTGCATCTTTAAGATCAAAGTATTTAAAGCCGATTGTGGTACTATCTACAATATCCTTAATATAGGCTGTCTTCTGATCTCCATCTCCGCCTTCCTGTACCACTCTTGGAACTGTAGGCTCTACATAAATCTTTGGCTTGTTTGTAAAGATGTTGCAGGCAATGTAAGAAGGATACTCGCCATTATCAGAAAGAGGACCATTATTCAAACCGCAGGAAGTGATTTCAACCTGATTGATAGATCCGTTCTCGTTTATGACGATTTTCTCAGCACATCCCTGACGGCTGAACCAGTTGCCATTTGTATGACGATGATAGAAGATGTACCAGTCATCTCCGATTTCTACTATGCTTCCGTGGTTGTTTGCACCGTAAGCTGATGGAGTTTCTGCATCTTTGTATCCGCCTATATGGAGATCACAGTTACTTACAATAACTCCGCCATAGGAAAATGGTCCATAAGGATTCTTGGAAGTAGCATAGCAAAGCTCATGCATAACTTCTGAAGAGTAAATAAAGTAATATGTATCACCGTGCTTTCTGATAGAAGGAGCTTCAAAGAATGCGTGATGTTCGAATTCTGTACCCTGGCTATAGCAGCTTCCCGGAACTACGAATATAGGAGACTTCTTGATTGTAAGCATATCTTTGTCCAAAACAGTCATCATAGCACCATGACGTGATTTGTCGCCTTGTCCGCAGAATCCTGTATAAAGATATGTCACATCACCTTCTGTAAGAACACCTGGATCGAACTGTGGTTCATCACCTTCTCTTTCACCAAGGCGTATGCCGTCTTCGTAATGAACATATCCATAGAAGGAGAATGGACCTTGTGGAAGAGTACTTACAGCTACAGATACTACGTTTACTTTGTCTAAGACATAGTAAAGATAGTATTTTCCATCAGGACCTACTGTTACGTCAGGGGCGTAGAGGCACATATGTCCGTCTCTGTTGAGAGGATCAGCTGTTTTAGGGTAGATTACACCCTCATAATGCCAGTTTCCAAGGTCGTTTATTGATGCGGACCAGCAAACATAATCGCCAAGGCAGAATGTTTCTCCGTTGTACAAATCGTGAGAACCGTAAACATATACACGATCTCCGAATACGTATGGCTCACCATCAGGAACATATTCCCATGATGGAAGATAAGGATTTACAGCCTGTTTTTTGCTGTTTTGACGGATGCCGCCTTCTTTTTTGAGCTTTGCACCGCCGCCTAGAAATTCCATTTCGTTTCTGTCTTTATCAGAGAAAGGAAGCCATTCTGGAAGTGGCTGCGCTGTTCTTCTATATGCAAGGTCTGTTCCTGAGGCAATGTTGCGATTATCGGAAATAAACCAGTCATATTCTGGATCGTTTGGATTGCCATACTTTACAAAGTTTGCAACGTAGTCGCACATCTGACGGGCAAGTTCATAGTGATGTCCTGTATATGGTCTATGACACATATCAAGAGAGTCAAAGAAGAACCACAAATCGCAGGAGTGGAAAGTCCCTGGGTGGTTATCACCAAGATGTCCATCACCAGGAATATCCGGATCGAAACGATAGTAATAATGTGGCTGTTTGCTTCCGTTTTTCTCTGCGTCAAGGAATGCGCTCTTTACAGAGTGTTCTACTGTGTTGAATCCATTTATAGAGAATTCATCAGAAGTATTACCAGATATAATAGGAGCATCTGCACACTGGCCGTTTACAAATCTTTCCACTGGATCACCAACACAGAATTTGCCGTCTCTAATAGGGAACATTCTTGGATGATCTTTTACATACTCATCATATTTTGCCAAAAGAGTTTTGGAATCGATTTCTCTTGCTTCATCAAGACTTGATACACCGAGGAAGCTGAAGAAATCTTCACCTCTTTTTTCAGCTTCTTCAAGTGTTACAGGGCGGAAGATGTCTTCGCCTTCTTTTGGCTGACGAATTATACCGCTAAGTACAATAGCGCCTTTAATCTTGTCAAAGTTTTGCTCGCAGGTGAACTGGTGCATTACGCTTGAACCGCCAGCTGATTGACCAGCAATGGAAATCTTATCTTTATCGCCGCCGAAAGCTTCAATATTTCTGTAAACCCAGTTAAGACCAGCCTGCTGATCAAGAAGACCAAAGTTTGCAGGTGCATCCGGATTTTCTTTTGTAAGTTCAGGATGTGAGAGGAATCCGAAACATGCAAGTCTATAGGCAACACTGACTACGATGATGCCTCGTCTTGCAAGTTTTTCTGCGTCGAATTCCATCTCTGCTGTATATCCCCACTGGAATCCGCCACCATAGAACCATACGAGAACAGGAAGCTTCTCATTTGAAGCTTTGGCAGGGGTCCATACATTAAGATATAGACAATCTTCGCTCATAGGAATTTCAGGATCTACATGCCACTCGCGGCAGTACAAATCTGTTCCTAGACCAGGTGTATTTTGATAGGAGATAGGACCAAAGCTATAAGCTTCCAAAGTGTCTTCCCAATTCTTACAAGGCTGTGGTGCTCTCCAACGATTTTCGCCAACCGGCGGTGCAGCAAAAGGAATGCCGCGGAATACTGTTACTCTAGGGTCTGAACAAGGCAGACCTTTAACTTTTCCATTTTCAACTTCTGTTACTCTTAACATTTTCGCCCCCTATATTTAGATTTGAAATATTCGGAGGGTCATAAAGTATTGTTTTATTTTCTTGCGCAGTTAACACTAAGTACTTACTGCTACTTTTGACCCTGCTGTCATATATTCAAATGTAATAGTTTCAGAAGTGAAATTCTATTCATAAATTGCGATAGTTTGCCTATTGTTTGCTTTTTATCTATAGTAAATTCTATTGGATTATAAAAAACTCTGTTTCTTTAAGGCTTTTCAAGCTCGTTGTTAAAATCGATTTGCATTAAAGAATATTCACCATCATCTTCGAGCATGCTGATGGCGTTCACAGCTTCTTTAATTTCAGCTTTTGTTTTTGCTGTATCCTCTTTTAATCTGAACATTTGTCCGTAGCAATACATTTCATGGATGTCTTTGAATCCCGAATAGTTTTTTTGCAGAAACTGTGCCATGTTATAACATAGCTTCATGCATTCAGGCCCGGACAGGAATTCTATCTGATAGCATAAGCCGGTTATACGATAAATGCGCATTAAGTCATAGGCTGCGAGGGCATTTTCACCATGCTTTGCGTATGCAAAGGCTGCACCAAGGTAGCAAGTCGTGTCAGAATCAAATTTAGTGTTTTCAAAAGCCTTATAATCATCTACGGTATCATTTATTACGTCTTCAGCTGAAAAGTCTTTTCCATAACGAGCTATGATTTCTTTTGCAGCTTCTTTTACTTCGGGATGTTTTTTTACAAAAAGCTGGTATTTGGAATTAGTACCATACTTGATCAAATCGTCAATTGTATCAGTTGCACCGATGGTGTTTTTGCTGCTTTTTCTTGCTTCAATTCCCCATGCATTTTCAAGATAGTCCTTGGCATTATAAGCTGCGTCGCTGTCAGGATCTTCAATCAAATGGCCGCCAAGAGCGTTCATATCGCCATTTTCAAGGCATGCGTAAAAAGAAGTGACATTGCAGCCAAAAGAATATGGGCTGTCTGAATCGATGTCATCATCAGGTATTCTCTCACCTGTAGCGTTAGAACGTGAATAATCAATAAGGATACTGTCTGCATAGTAATTGCGATCCATATGGAAGTTTTTATAAATATATCCCAAAATTATTGTTGCAATAATAAAGATTAACGCTATTCCGAAAGAAATAATCTTTTCAAAAATCTGAGGCTCTGTTTTCTTTAGATATTCCTGTTCTGTAAGAAATTCATCATAAACATTCGCATTTAGATAAATTCTAGACAGCGTATTACCGTCAGTATGATAGTTTTTTATTTTGGAAAAAGTAACAACATGATTACTTGGTATGTTTATGAGTGCACCATTAGGGAGCATCATAATGTCATAGATTGTATAAGTACTGTTTTTGGCACTGGCAAGTTTGGAACCGGCAAACACAGCGTAGTAAGGCTGCATATCTTTGAAAAAATATTTATCCTTTAACTTGACTGATATCATGATAGGTAATTTCTCCAGAGTCAATCCCATAATGAAATAGGAGGCAATAAATGCAATACGATATTTTCCGGAAGGAATAAACTTAAAATTATCAGTGAATAGATAAATAATAAAGAATAGCAAAATTATTAAAAATGATGCTACTATCAGAAAATTTAAAAATGTGCGAAGCTTTGAAGGGCGGGAAAGTATTTCGGATTTCTTTGGAACTCTTCTTCCAGCAAAAGGTCCTTCTTTAAAATAAACTTCATTATTTCTTAGCTCATATTTTTTCAGTTCATCTACACTATTTAAATTAATACAAGTGTTTAAAAGTATATAGCTAAGTAGGTCTATGGAGTGAGCATCTAGAGCATCTATCTTTGCTTCTTCCATCTTTGAAGCAGACTTTGCATAGCCTGCATTTTCTACTTGTGTAAGAAAACATTTCTTTAGACTTTCTCTTTTTTCACGTCCTAAGTCGTTTGAATTATTATTTGAAGATAAAAATGACATATTCTGCCTCTTTGATAATTTTGTAATAAATTTGTAACGTTGAATAATATAATAGTACAATTAGTGACAATAGTAAATGCCGTTGCTGCCTACTTACATAATACTCATAAACAAATCCGGTTCAGTGCTCATATATAGAATTTGCTAAGCAAAATTCGTCCAAAGCTTTTGAATCACTTTCGCATGAAGTAAGCGTCAACAAGCTTTATACTATCTTGGAGTGTAACACACAATGACTAAATAGCAATATCTGGAAGAAGAATAGCAATATTTAAGTAGTGTTTACGGGAGAAAAACTATATAGTCAAATAATAGAAGGAATATCGTTCCTTTTTGTGTTTACCCAAGATTTGCTACATATAGTCCAAATGAAAATGGGGTAGATGTAGCATGAAAAAAGAGACTATATCTTGCTTACTCTCTGCACTTGCTATCACAGCTATGCTAACGGGATGTGACGCTACGGGTAAGCTTTCAGGAAAAGCAGATTCCAGAGATGAAGTTTTGGAAAATGATAGTAGTAAAGAAATGGAGATAAATTCAATGAGTACACCAGATAAAATGTTTGAAGGTATTAATGTATTACAGAGTAACAAAGCAGTTACAGATAATAACCCTGTCATGGTACAGCGTTTTGGTGCAGATCCATATGCACTTGTATATAATGGCAGAGTATATCTGTATATGACAGGAGATAAGGTTTCTTATAATCCTGATAAGACAGTAAAAGAAAATACTTACGGCAATATTGATACAATCTGCGTTATCTCGTCTGATGATCTTGTAAACTGGACAGATCATGGAACAGTATATGCAGCAGGCAGAAATGGAGCAGCTTCATGGGGAGCAAATTCATGGGCACCGGCAGCAGCTTACAAGAAGATTGATGGCAAGGATAAGTTTTTCTTATATTTTGCTAATAATGGAAATGGCATTGCAGTTCTAGAAGCTGATAGCCCTGTAGGTCCATTTACAGATCCTATTAACGGACCACTTATTTCAAGAGAAACACCTACATGTGCAGAGGTAACATGGCTGTTCGATCCGGCTGTTCTTATGGATGATGATGGAGAAAACTACATTTACTTTGGCGGCGGTGTTCCTAGTCCTGATAAGGCTTCTAACCCTGGAACAGCAAGAGTTGCTAAGCTTGGCAAGGATATGATTAGCATTGAAGGTGATCCAAAGCCAATCGAGAACGTATCTTATCTTTTTGAAGATTCCGGAATCAATAAGATTGGTGATACATATTTCTATTCTTACTGCACTAACTTCAATGTTACAGATGAGGCAGTAAAAGAACATGGTTTCCACATGGGTGAAATCATGACAATGAAATCAAAGAATCCTATGGGACCTTTTGAGGAATGCAATCCTGTTCTTCAGAATCCTGAACACTTCTTTGGCCTTGGTGGAAACAATCATCATTGCATGTTCGAGCTTGACGGACAGTGGTATATTACATACCATGCTAGAATTCTTGAGGAGAAGATGGGCATTAACGGTGGATACCGCAGCACTAACGTAGATAAGCTTGTTATTAACGACAAAAATGAGCCAGCTGCAAGTGTTGGAACAAGAACAGGTGTTGATCAGTTGAAGGCATTTGATCCTTATGTAGAAACAAAGGCTGTAACAATGTCTAATGCAGCAGGTATTACTACAAAGCAGTTCGGAGAAGATGCTGTAAAGTATGGCTCAGGTGATATGATTGTTTCTGGTATCACTGACGGAGCATGGATTTGCGTAAGTGGTGTGGACTTCGCAGCAGAGGGTGCAGATAAGATTACTATCAAAGCTCTTGGATCAGGAAAAGGAGCAGTTAAGATTGCACTCGATAGCCCTTCAGGAACAGTAGCAGGTTATGTTGGTGTTTCCGAACTTGGAAAAGACCTCAAGGAAATCTCTGCAGCACTTGACAGCAAGATTACAGGAAAACATAATCTTTACTTCGTATTCGCTGGAAAAGACTATGAACTTTATTCTTGGAAGTTTGAGAAATAATAATTAGAATAGCATAAAATAAAAAATGACTTCTTGAAGATGATTATATTTAATCTCTACAAGAAGTCGTTTTTTTATTTGATGAGTTTTGCTGGATTGTAATATTTCACAAGCAGAACTGTTTATAAATTTTCCTTTTCTTTACGCAGTCCTCCGCAGCATATTGTTCTATATTCCCCCGGAGTGCATCCTTTTTTGAGTTTGAAAGTTCTGTTAAAAGTTGAAATACTGGCAAATCCTGACAAAACAGCTATGTCATTCATTGAAAGGTTATCTTTTGTCAGCAAAAGTTCTGTTGCTTTAATCCTTTGTTCGATAAGGTAATCGTAGAATGTACAATTCATATATTGCTTGAAAAGTCTAGAAAAATGGTATTTTGAAAAACCACTGTATGCTGCAGCATCTTCGAGCGTAATATCGTTTGTATAGTGATGATCTATGAAGTCGATTGCATTATTTAATCTTTCAAAATACTCTCTTCGTTTAAGTGGAGTGTTGTCTGTAAAGAGCTGTATTCCATTTAAGTTGTATCTTGAGATGAGGGTTATTATCCTAAAGAGATACGCATAAATTGAGAATTCATAGAACTCTGTTTTCTGGAAATACTCTTTCCAAATGAGCGAGAATAATTCATTTACTTCGTCGTAAATTGGTGCGAATTTATCAGGAGATATATGGATGCTATCGCTAAGCATAGTAATAAGACCTGAATAACCTCTTACAGATGAAAAAAAGTCGATGTCAAACAGGCAGATGTATCGTTCTCCAAATTTTGGAGAGTGAAGTGAATGCTTTTTCCTAGGAGGAATAAAAAGTATATCTCCGGGAACTATGTGATAGTGCTTATCTTCTATATTAATATCATAGCAATTAGTGATTGGTACTATAATCTCCATTGCGTTATGCCAATGAGTCGGATAATCACAGTTTAATTCGTTATACCATATTCGTATGGAACTTCCCTTTGGAAAAATGTGTTTTTCGTTACTTCCTTCTATTATTCTTTTATTGAAGTCAGTATTCTGGTGGTAATAATCAAGATTTAAGTTAGCGCCCTTCGTTAACATTAAATTGCCCCTTCCAAGTTATATGTTTTTTGTTTACCTTCTATATAATTCCAAATAACATAAAAATTATTTTTGAATATCATAAATTTAACACTTACCCTCATATATAGCATATTATATAGAATGACGAGAAAAATCTTCTCAAATCTTGCTATCGATAATCAAATCTTGCTTGATTTATATAAAAGTATTATAATGAGTACGGCGATTTTGTGAAAGATGCACAAAAATGCGAAACGATTTTTTGCACACAAATAGCAATATGTGAGAAGTCATTAGCAAGATATGAGAAGCTAAAGCGACAGAAAGCCATTATGCTATATATGTAAATCGTTAAACGCGATAAAAACGTATTAGCAAATTTTGGGAAACGCAAAAACACAACGTAGGGGAGGTAGATGAGTGTACAGAGGGGGGAAAACCCTTGCTGCTATTCTGGCAGCAGTAACCACATTGACTCTTTCAGCATGTGGTAGTTCACCACAAAGTGCAGCGGAAGAGAGCAATAGTGTTCTTGATTCTAGTGTGAATTCCAAATCAGAACAGTCTAGTACTTTCGCATCAACAACTAAACAGGCAAGTGCAGATGAGGAAACCTCTAAAGAAGCTGAGATTCCAGCGCTGCGAGATTGCGTAGATCAAAAGCTTGGCTGCAGAGTGGGATGCGCGCTAACAGGCGATGAACCTTGGGATATTAAGCTTTGGAACATCGTCACAACACATTTTAATGCAGTGACGTTGGGAAATGAGCTTAAACCGGATTCACTTTTTGGATATAGCGTAAGCAAATGTCCGGGAACCGAGGAAACAGAGCTTAATGGCGAGAAGATCACTGTTCCGGTTTTGAACTATTCTAAGCCAGAACGAATCTTGAACAAGTTCCTTAAATGGAACGAGACACATCCAGATAGGGAGATTAAGATTAGAGGACATGTTCTTGTATGGCATTCTCAGACACCTGAATGGTTTTTCCATGAAGATTATGACAAGACAAAGCCATACGTAACATCAGAAGAAATGGACAAGAGACAAGAGTGGTACATCCGCGAAGTCCTAACTCATTTTACCGGAGAAGACAGCAAGTACAAGAGTCTTTTCTATGGCTGGGATGTAGTAAATGAAGCTGTTTCTGATGCTACAGGAACTTATAGAACTGACAAAGAAAAGCCTGAAGAGGCTCTTTCCGAGGACAGGCATGGAAGCAACTCTAGCTGGTGGCATGTTTATCAAAGCGAAGACTTTATAATCAATGCTTTTAAATATGCTAACAAATATGCACCACAAGAATTGGAATTGTATTACAACGACTACAACGAATGCAGCGCTCAGAAGAGGGCTGGTATCGTAAAGCTTCTTGAAGCTGTTAAGGCAAAGGAAGGAAAACCTGGCGAAGGAACAAGAATCACAGCCATGGGCATGCAAGGACATTACAATGTAGCTTCTCCTTCTGCTGCTGATGTTGAAACTTCAGCAAAGGCTTATGGAGCAGTAGTTGGCAGTGTACAGATTACTGAATGGGATTTAAGCGCCAGTGATGATTACGACGGAAGTGACGAGCAAAAAGAAATAGAGTATGAAAAGCAAAGAAAGACATATAACCTTATGTACTACGCTTTGCAATCAGCCAAAAAATCAGGCATAAATATTTCTGGAATCACTTTCTGGGGCACGATAGATACCTATTCATGGCTTCAGTTCCGTTCAAATGTAGGTGGCGGAAGCAAGAAAGAACATTCACAATGCCCGCTTTTATTTGACGGTAACTATGAACCAAAGCCTGCGTTCTGGGTATTTACAGAAACTAAATAACTGTAAAGGAAAGTAAGGACTTAAGAGCATGAGCAAGACATTACAGAAAATAATTGTAATTCTAGGAGTCATCGCGGTCTTGGTTGGAGTATGCGTGGCTTTATCTCATACTGAGAGAAAAGATTTCCATAAGAAATACGAAAACACAGATTTGACCAAAGATGTCGAAGGAATGGAAAGAAAAGGTACCTATACCGGTTATATTCAGAGCCACAAAGACGCTGGCAATCCGGATAAGGATATCGAAGTTGATTTGTTCAAATACGAATCAGTTGGTGACGTTCATGTAGAAAAGGCAGCTGCGAAAGATAAGTCTGATGCACTGTTTACTGGAGATAATTCAGAAGTTACATGGACAGTTGACGTCCAGAAGGAAGGAATGTACCAGCTCTACATCGAATATAAGCTTCCAGAATCCAGAGGCGTTCCTGCTGAAAGAACTGTTCAGATAAATGGTGAGATTCCATTTGAGAGAGCAAGAAACATTTCTTTTACAAGAATGTGGCAGGATGAAGGACCTGTAAAAGTGGATAATCAGAAAAACGAGATTCGTCCAAGACAGGTTGAATACATTGACTGGCAGGATGCATATTTCAAAGATGGAATGGGCTATGAGTCAGAACCATATTCATTCTTTTTCAAGAAAGGCGAAAACAAGCTGACATTTAGAGCTGATAACGAGCCAATGCTTCTTTCAAAAGTTGTAGTAAAGGCTATCGAGAAGAAGCCTACATACGAAGAGTATCTGGCAAGTCAGCCAAAGGAAAACGAAAGTGATACTGCAAAGAACTTTCAGCTTGAGATTCAGGGGGAGAAGTCAACACTTCGTTCAGAGTCATCTCTTTATGCAAAGTATGACAGATCTTCACCTACAACAGTTCCAAACAGCGTAACAAGAACAGTTCTTAACTACGTTGGTGGTGAAAGCTGGAGTACATCTGGTCAGTGGATCGAGTGGAAATTCGAAGTTCCTGAAGATGGTTTCTATAACATCATGGTAAAGGGAAGACAGAATTATTCTAGAGGATCTGTATCGAACAGAAGTGTATCTATTGATGGAAAAGTTCCTTTTGAAGGACTTAACGAAGTATCTTTTGAATATGCAAATGACTGGAACAGTCTTGATCTTGCAGATAAAGAAGGTACACCGTACAAATTCTATTTAACAAAAGGTGAACATACAATTCGTCTTGAGGCAACTCTTGGCGGAATGGGCAAAATCCTTGAAGAACTTGAAGATTCAACATACAGATTGAATCAGATCTACCGTAAGATCCTGGTTTATACAGGTGCAAGCCCGGATGTATATCGTGATTATCATATTGAAAAGACATATCCAGAAGTTATGGAAGCTATGGATCTTGAGTCCAAGCGTCTTTACAAGATTGTTGATGACATGGTTGCATACAGTGGTCAGATGGCTAACAACATTGCAACAGCGCAGACAATTGCACAGCAGCTTGAGCGTTTCTGTGAAAAGCCACAAAAGATTACAACAGAATTTACAACTTTCAAAGATAACATTACATCACTTGGAACTGCTTCACTTAACATGAGTGAGACAAAGCTTGATGTTGACTACCTTGTTGTATCAGGTACAGGAGTTGAGCCAGAAAAAGATAAGGCAAACTTCTTCACAAAGTTCTGGCATGAAGCAAAGTCATTTGCAGCATCCTTCTATGTTGATTACAACTCAGTAGGTAATGTATATGATGATAAGTCAAGTGATGATGTCGTTAAGGTTTGGGTACTTACAGGTCGTGACCAGGGTACTATCTTAAAGACAATGGTTGATGATGATTTCACAGCTAACTCAAATGTAAAAGTTAACGTAGAAATCGTTGATGCAGGTGCACTTCTTAATGCAGTACTTGCTGGAAGAGGACCAAATGTAGTTCTTTCAGTTGGTGCAGATCAGCCAGTTAACTACGCACTCAGAGGTGCAGCAGAAGATATAACACAGTTTGATGGATGGCAGGAAGTTCTGTCACACTACTCAGAAAGCTCTTATGAGCAGTTCAAGCTTAACGGTGGTATCTATGGTGTTCCTGAAACACAGACATTCAACGTAATGTTCTACCGTAAGGACGTTATGCAGGAACTTGGACTTAAGACACCACAGACATGGAAAGAGCTTATTGAGATGCTTCCTACAATTCAGGGTAACAACCTTACAGTTGGTATTCCTACAGCAGCAGGTAGCAGTGGTGCAGCAGCATCTTCAACAGCTATTATGTCCAACGCTCCAGACCTTTCAATGTATTTCTCACTTCTGTATCAGTACGGTGGTGATATGTACAACGAGGATGGAACAAAGACAACAGTTAACTCCGAAGCAGGTGTTGAGGCTTTCAAAGATTATGCAAGATATTTCAATGATTATGGAATTCCTACAGTATATGATTTCGTAAGCCGTTTCCGTTCAGGTGAAATGCCAATCGGAATTGCACCGTATTCAACATATAACACGCTTATGGTTTCAGCTCCTGAAATTAGAGGACTTTGGGATTTCACACTTATCCCTGGAACCGAGAGAACATCAGCAGATGGAAAGACATACATTGATCGTTCCGATTTCATCACAGGTTCAGCTACTATGATGATTAAGACAGATAAAGAATCTCTTAGAAATGCTTCATGGGAATTCATGAAGTGGTGGGCAAAGGCAGATACACAGGTTCGTTTCGGTCGAGAGATTGAAGCACTTCTTGGTTCTTCTGCAAGATATGCAACTGCAAACAGAGATGCATTCTCAAATCTGTCATGGAATGCGGACGATATCAAAGTTCTTAATGAACAGTGGAATCATACAGTTGGTATTCGTGAAGTTCCAGGTGGATATTTCACAGGACGTCATATTTCCAATGCTATTCGTAAGGTTATAAACGAACGAGTTGATGCACGAGAAACTATAATTGATTACTCCATCTTGATAGATGAAGAGATTAAGAAGAAGAGAATAGAGTTTGGTATGCCGGTGGATAAATAATCCACCTGGTATCCCAATCGATTTTGGGAGAGCAGGAAATGAAGGAATATCTTCAAAAATACTTGGCACTGCGAAAGCATAATATGAGCGTAGCTTGGAAGAAAGCAAAAAATCGCAAGATGTGTTACCTCTTCCTAGCTCCCTATGCCATCTTATTTACGATGTTTTATGTGTTCCCTGTAGTAGCCTCCATATACTACAGCTTCACATATTACAATATACTTGAACCTCCAAGGTTTATAGGACTTCAGAACTATATCAGTCTTGTATTACAGGATGATATCTTTCTGATTGGCGTAAAAAACACATTAATGATAGCACTCATTACTGGACCGCTTGGGTATATTTTATCATTCCTCTTTGCATGGCTCATAAATGAGCTGCCCAGATGGATCAGGAGTATAGCAGTAATTGTTTTTTACGCCCCTTCCATAGCAGGTAACTGTTACGTTATCTTCTCAGTATTCTTTAGAGGAGATGCTTATGGATACGTAAACGCATTCCTTATGAATGCAGGTATTATTGATTCACCAAAGCTTTGGTTCATTGATCCTAAATACATGCTTCCAATCTGTATGCTTGTTATTTTGTGGATGAGTCTTGGTACAGGATTCCTTTCTTTCGTAGCTGGTCTGCAGGGTGTTGACAAATCACAGTTCGAAGCAGGATACATGGACGGAATCAAGAACCGTTGGCAGGAGTTGTGGTATATAACACTTCCGAATATGAAACCTATGCTTATGTTCGGTGCGGTTATGTCCATCACACAGTCCTTCGGTGTAGCTGACGTAACAATGGCACTTTGCGGATATCCTAGTACGGATTACGCAGCACGAACTATCGTTACACACTTGTTTGACTATGGTTTCTCCAGATTTGAAATGGGTTATGCATGTGCCATAGCAACAATTCTGTTCTTGATGATGATCCTTTGCAATAAGGCGATTCAAAGTCTGTTAAGGAGAGTAGGAACCTGATATGAGCAAAAAGCTGATTAAAAAGAGAAAGCCGAATCGATCCATTGCCGGAGACATCGCTTTATATTTGTTCTTGATATTAGTTGCCTTTATTATGGCTTTTCCGCTTATATATGCTGTAAGCAGTGCTTTAAAGCCGTTGGATGAATTGTTCAAATTCCCTCCGAGAATTTTGGCACAGCATCCAACATTGGACAACTTCTCGGATTTGTTTGTAACCATGGGTAAGTCATGGGTTACATTTACAAGATATTTGTTCAACACAGTACTCATTACATTTGTAGGAACATTTGGACATCTTATTATTGCATCTATGGGTGCATTCGTACTTGCAAAGTATGACTTCCCAGGAAATGCAGGCTTCTTCAAAGTTGTAACAGTAGCCATGATGTTCACAGGTTGGGTAACACAAATTCCTAACTACCTCATTCTTAATAAGCTGGGATGGATTGATACATACTGGTCAATCATAATTCCTGCATTTGCTTCTCCAATGGGACTGTTCCTTATGAAGCAGTTCATGGAAGGTCTTCCAACCTCCCTTATCGAAGCAGCAAAGATTGATGGTGCAAATGAATGGAAAGTATTTTCTGGAATTGTTATGCCAAACGTAAAACCGGCATGGATGACACTTATTATTTTCTCTGTACAGGGTTTGTGGAATAATAAGGCATCAACATACATTTATTCAGAAGAGCGTAAGACACTTGTTTATGCATTACAGCAGATTCAAAGTGGTGGTATTGCAAGAACTGGACAGGGTGCAGCTGTACTTGTAGTTGTAATGATTGTACCTATTATCATCTTTGTATTTTCAGAGAGTCAGATTCTTGAGACTATGGCTAGTTCCGGTCTGAAGGATTGAGTTGAAAGGTTGAGGCGGTATGCAAAAGAAGAATCTCATCAAAAAGGCCTGCATGGTCGTATTTGCAGCAGCAATAGCTCTTTCGCCAATGCAGGTTCAGGCGAAGGAAGCCGGATACACCTACAACTACGACTATTGGGGCGATGTACAGGACAGCCCGGATTTATATTCTGTTGGTAAGGTTTTCACTTCAACAGAATTAGGGTTAGACGTAAAGTTGAAAAATCCACAGGGAATGTTCGTTAAAGACAATACAATTTATCTGTGTGACAGCGGTAACAACCGAATCCTCGTAATCGAGAGAAAGTCACCTGAAAAGCTTGAAGTTGTGAAAATAATAGATAGCTTTACAGGCGCAGATAAAACAAAGTTCAACAACCCTACAGATGTCGCAGTTTCAGAAAATGGAGACATTTTCGTAGCTGATCAGGGAAATGCAAGAGTATTAAAACTTGACAAAGACCTGAACTACATTATGGAATTCGTAAAGCCGGATGACAATACACTTGATCCAAAACTCGTATTCCAGCCCAATAAAATCGTAATTGATACTGCAGAACGTATGTACTGTATCGCAACTGGTATTAACAAGGGTCTTGTTAAATATGAGAGCGACGGAACATTTGCAGGATTTGTAGGAGCAACACCGGTTACATATAACTGGACAGATTACATTTGGAAGAAGTTTGCCAGCCAGGCTCAGAGAGCTAAGATGGAATCTTTCGTACCAACAGAGTATGAAAACATCTTCATGGATAGAGAAGGTTTCATCTATGCAACAACTTCCGTTAAGGTAGAAGACGGAGCAACAAAGCCATCCTCAGACGCAGTTAGAAAGCTGAATCTTATGGGTAGCAATATCCTGGTTCAGAATGGTGACTGGGATGTAATGGGTGATCTTTATGTAGGCTCTGGTGGTGGTTACGAAGGACCTTCTATTTTCACAGACATAACAGTATTAGACAATGATGTTTATGCTTGTCTTGATAGAAACAGAGGAAGAGTATTCGGCTACGATGATCAGGGTAATATGGTATTTGCATTTGGCGGAAACGGAAATATGGATGGATATTTCAGAAGACCAAGCGCAATCGAACATGTTGGCCGTGAGCTTTATGTAGTAGACAGTCTTGATTGTTCTATCACATCATTTGTACCTACAGAATTTGGTAACACTGTTTATAAGGCAATGGATACATTCGATGAAGGTAAATATGATGAGTCTGGTGAAGCATGGCGTGAAGTTATGAAGATGAATGGTAACTATGACCTTGCTTATATCGGAATAGGAAGAACTCTTCTTAGACAGAAAAACTACAAAGAGGCAATGAAGTATTTCGAATTAAAGTATGATGCTCAGAACTATTCCAAGGCTTTCAAGCAATACAGAAAACAGTGGGTTGAAGAGCATATAGCACTTATTGTAATAGTACTTCTTTTGCTTTTCCTTGTTCCACTTTCTATTGGAAAGATTAAGAAGATTAGATACGAAATTGACACAGCAGACTATTTCCAGAAAGAATTGCGCAAGGGCAGGTGAGGATATGAGAATCGAAACAAAGAAATTTGATAATCCAAGAGAAAAATACATAGACTCCCTGAAATTTTCACTTTATTGCATGACACATCCACTTGATGGTTTCTGGGATCTAACACATGAAAAGAGAGGAACACTTGCAGCAGCAAATACAATTCTTTTCCTTACAGTACTTATCAGATTATTAAAGCTTCGTTATACAAGTTTTATGTTCATGAAAGTGTACTGGGAAGAATTGAATATCTTCCTCTACATTGCAAGTATCCTTTTCCCACTTGCTCTTTGGGTAGTAGGAAACTGGGGACTTACAACATTGTTCGATGGAAAAGGAAAACTGAAGCAGGTATACATGGCAACATGTTATGCACTTGTTCCATATCCGCTTATTCAGTTTCCACTTATGATTTTTAGTAACTTTGTAACTGTTGAAGAAGCGCAATTTTACAGTGTACTCAGTTCTCTGACACTTTTCTATGCAGCGATTTTAGTAATCGCAGCTATGGGACAGATACATGAGTACTCAGCGGGAAAGAATATTCTTTTTACCGTAGCGACTTTGTTTGCAATGCTAGTCATGATCTTCATTCTGATGATCTTCTTTAGCATGATTTCGCAGGGAATATCTTATTTCGTATCCCTTGCGAGGGAATTGATGTTCCGATTATAGGGAGTTACAAGAGGTGACTGACTTGAAGACAGAAAAGAATAAAAATAAGAATGAGCTATCTCAAAAAATACTGAAGGCGGTGCTTAAACGCCTGCCTTCAATCATCTTAGTTCTGATCATCGTGGTCATTGCTGTAGTAGTCATGAACTATAAGACTCCTGAAGAAAAGCAGGAAGCAGTTGCACCATATTCCTTCGAAGGGGATGATAAGCCAGTTGTAGTAGATAATGGCGAACTTAAGATGGTAATGGATCCTAAGACTACAGAGTTTTCACTTGAAGTTAAGGACTCAGGAAAGGTTTGGTACTCCAATCCTAAGGATGCCGACAAGGATACAAAGGCACTTGAAGACCAGAAAGACCTTCTTCAGTCAACACTTGTAATGTCTTACTCCGTTACACAGGGTCTTGAGACAACATATAACTCATATGCATTTAGTGCTAAGAATAACATCTATGAAATCGTTCCTGGAAAGGACGAGATTAGAGTTAATTACTCACTTGGTAATGTTGAGAAAGAATATGTTGTTCCACCTGTAATTACTGAGGAAAATCTCAATAACTGGTTTTCCAAAATGGAAAAAAAGGATGCAGACCTTATTAAGCAGTACTACAAAAAATACGATATCAACAAGCTTACAGCTAAAGATAATAAGGACGAACTCCTTGCAAACTATCCGGCACTTGCTGAAAACGTAATCTATGTACTTCGTTCAACAACAAAGGAGAACGTTAAGAAAAAGCTTCAGGAGCAGTTTGAAGCAGTTGGATATACCTATGATGATTACCTTGAAGACAAAAAGCTTGACCTAGCTGTTAAGACAAATGACACTCCGGTATTCAACATTAGCGTAATATACAAACTTGAAGGAAAAGATCTCGTAGTTGAGATTCCTTATAGCGAACTTAAGTACGATAAGAATACACCACTTTATTCCATTACTCCACTTCCATACTTTGGAGCAGGTGGAGTTGATGATAAGGGATTCATGATGGTTCCTGAAGGTGGTGGAGCACTTATTAACTTCAATAATGGAAAGACAGCACAAAGCAGCTATTATACAAACATTTATGGATGGGATATGTGTCTTGGAAGAGACGCAGTAGTACATAACACAAGAGCCTACTACGGAGTATATGGTGTATCTGAAGGAGAAAACTCTTTTGTATGTGTACTTGAAAACGGAAGAGCATATGCTTCAATTCAGGCAGATATTGCAGGAAAGAGCAACAGCTACAACTACGTAAATGCCAAGTATTCCATCACACAAAGAGAACGTTACAACGTAGGTGATATTGCTAACAGTGAAATCTACGAGTACCTTCCAAAGCTTCCAGATGAGTCAATTTCACAGAGATATAGATTCATTGATTCTGGTTCATATGTAGATATGGCAAAGGATTATGGAAAGTATCTTGACAAAGAGTATGACGGATACATGGAAAAGAAAGAAGATGATTCAACACCTGTTGTTATCGAGGTTGTAGGAGCAATCGACAAGGTTAAGCAGATTGTTGGTGTTCCTGTTTCCAGACCTTTGAAGCTTACAAGCTATAAAGAAGCTGGAGACATGATTGATAAGCTTACAGATGAAGGTGTAAAGAACATCAGCATTAAGCTTACAGGATGGTGTAACGGTGGTGTAAATCAGAAGATGCTCTCAAGTGCCAGCACAATCGGTGCTCTTGGAAGCTCCAAAGATTTAAAGAATCTTGTTTCCAAAGCAAATGAAAAGGGTGTAACAGTATACCTTAACGGTATTACACAGTATGCTTATAACAGCAACATTTTTGATGGATTCTTCTCTTACAGAGATGCAGCTAAGTTCATCAGTAAGGAAAGAGCAGAGCTTTATGAATACAATCCGGTTACATACGGAAAGAGAGACAGCGGCAAATCTTACTTCCTTCTTCACACAGAAAAGGCTGAAAAGATGGCTGACAATCTTGTAAAGGCTGCAGAGAAGTACAATGCAGGTGCTTCTTTCCAGGATCTTGGTGAAGACCTTTCTTCTGACTTCTATAGAAAGAAGACATACAGCCGTCAGGAAGTTATGAAGCGTCAGACTCAGAAGATGAAAGAGTATGTTGATAAGAAAGTTCCTATTATGGTTAACATGGGTAACGATTATGCTATTCCATTTAGCACAATGGTAACCAACATGGATCTTAGAGGAAGCGAGTACACAATACTTGATGAAGCAGTGCCTTTCTTCCAGCTTGCTGTTCACGGAAGAGTTAACTACACTGGTAAGCCAATTAACATTTCCGGAAATGTTGAAAATGAAGTTCTTTACAGCGCTGAGTATGGTGCAGGACTCTATTTCACACTGATGGATGAAACAAGCTTTGCTACACAAAAGACTCTTTATACACAGTATTATGGTTCCAACTATGATTCCTGGAAAGACAAGATGCTCGAGATCTACAACCGCTATAACAAAGAGCTCGGACATATATTCAATCAGGAAATGGTAGGACATGAAAATATTACCAACGACGTATCTGTAACAAAGTATGCTGATGGAACAAAGGTATATGTAAACTATGGATATGGCGATTATGTAACAGATGACAATGTAAAAGTTCCTGCAAGAGATTATGTAGTAAAAAGATAAAGGAAGGCGCTTGTTATGAGTAAGGAAAAAAACAAATTAGCCGGGCTGCAGAAGCGCAAGGCAATATCGGGATATTTGTTTATATCTCCGTTTATAATCGGCTTTTTGGTCTTTATGGTCAAGCCACTTTTTGAGTCCTGCTACATGAGCTTTTGTGAAGTAAATCTGGCAGCTGGTAAAGTTACTAAGACAATTACAGGACTTCAAAATTATAAAAATGCTTTCAGAGTAGATCCTGAGTTCAACAGACTACTCTGGGAGGAAATCTCCAGAATGATGGTATATTCACTGGCAATTATAGTATTTAGTTTCTTCGTAGCTCTGGTTCTTAACCAGAAGTTCCACGGAAGAGCACTTGCCAGAGCAGTATTCTTTCTTCCGGTTATCCTTTCATCAGGTGTTATCGTAGGTCTTGAATCTAATAACCAGTTGATGGCTAACCTTGCTCAGACAATCGAGCAGACAACACAGGGAATCAGTGTAACTGATGCACTTGAAAGTGTCCTTAGAACAGCAGGTGTTGGTGTTAGAGCTTATGAAAAGGTATTCGAAGTTATTAACAACATCTATGATGTAGCACTTGCATCTGGTATTCAGATTATTATCTTCTTATCAGGTTTGCAGACTATTTCATCTAGTATGTACGAAGCAGCTGATATTGAAGGTTGTACAAAGTGGGAAAGCCTTTGGAAGATTACATTCCCGATGATTAGTTCACTCTTCCTTGTAAACTGGATTTATACAGTAGTAGACTTCTGTATGAGAACTGATAACAAGGTTATCGAGAAGATTCAGAAGGTAATGATTGATCAGCAGCAGTACGGCAATGCATCAGCAATGTCTTGGATTTATTTCCTTCTTGTAGTTGCGTTTGTCGGAGTTACTTCGTATTTCATATCAAAGAGGGTTTACTACTATGACTAATGTGGAAAATCATGCAGAATACGACAAGCTTGGATTCTGGGAGAGAAATAAGTTATCAGGCGGCTACCTTTTCAAAAAGGTAGTTGGCCAAAGAGCGGTAAGCATTATCAGGTTTATACTTTTGTTTGGTATGTGTTTTATGATAATACAGCCAATCCTTAATAAGATTTCTGTAAGTTTCATGACAGAGACAGACTTGTATAATCCAATAGTAATTGCTATTCCGGAACATTTTACAACAGCAAATTACAGATTGTCAGCAGAACTGATAAATTATAGAGAATCAATTTTCAATTCTATACTTATTTCACTGACAATTGGAGCAATTCAGATTGCAATGTGTACGATTGTAGGATATGGTTTTGCAAGATTCGAGTTTCCATTTAAGAAATTCTGGTTTGCATGTGTAATCCTTGTAATCCTCATTCCACCACAGACAATCGCAAGTTCACTTCACCTTCATTTCAGATTTTTCGATGTACTTGGATTATTCAAGCTTATTACAGGTGAAACACTTAACCTTAGAGGTTCAAAAGTTCCTTACTATCTGATGAGTATGGGATGTATGGGACTCAAAAACGGATTGTATATCTATATGATTCGTCAGTATTTCCGTAACATTCCTGGAGATTTGGAAGAGGCTGCATATGTTGATGGATGTGGAACATTCAAGACATTTGTAAGAATTATGCTTCCTCAGGCAAAGCCAATTATTACATCCTGTTTCCTTTTTGCCTTTGTATGGCAGTGGACAGATGGCTTCTATTCCAGAATGTTCCTTGGAAATACAAAACTTGTAAGTACAGGTCTTTCACGTATCGTTGATAGTCTTGGTGCTTATATTCAGAGAATTAACGGAGTTAAGACAACAATTTCAGTTGCTTATTCTAACTGTATCCTTGCAACAGGTACCTTGATGATTGTAGCACCACTTATCATCCTTTACTTATTTGCTCAGAGAGCATTCGTAGAGAGTATCAGTAGCACTGGTATCAAGATGTAAATAATGAATCTGTTTGCAGGATTTACCTGCAGACAGACTCTATAAAAAGGGTTATAAATATTTAGCGCTCACTTATGGGTATTATGGAAAGATATTAAATTAGGGTATGTGCTCTACCCGAACAGAAAAATAAATAGGGCTGTTCGGTAAATATATCTCCCGGTATGGGGATTACATTTTAGGAGGATTAGAGTATGCGTAGATCTTTAACAACCAAAGCAACAGCCATCATCACAATGGCAGCTATGCTTTTTAGCATGGCAGGATGCTCAAAGAATGATGGTAACACAGCTGGAAATGGTGATGACAAGACAGCAAACAATGAATCAAGTGCTGATCAGGCATCCGAAGGGGATTCAGCTGCAGATGACGGCTATGAGATTATCAAGGACAAGGATGGCAAGCCAGTTGATCTTGGTGGTATGGAAATCATTATTCGTGACTGGTGGTCTGGAGATCCAACAGATCCAGCAAACGAGTATGAGGAAGCTGTTAAGGAGTACAGAGATTGGATTCAGGAAACTTACAACTTTACAATTAAGCCACAGGCTATGTCTGACTGGGGAACAACTCCTACAGATTTCGTAGACTATGCTACAACAGGCGGCGATGAGAACTATATCTTCACACTTCGTGATGATCCAGCTATCACATCAGCTATGGCTAATGGTCTTATGTATGACCTTTCAACACTTGACTGCCTTGACTTTAAGTCTGATAAGTTCCAGAGAAACCTTCTTCACGAGCAGTATTCATCAGGTGATCACATCTATGCTATGTTCGCTGGATACTCAGAAGCAAGAACTGGTGTTTACTTCAATAAGAGACTGTTGAAGGATGCTGGTGTTGATCCAGAATCAATTTATGATATGCAGAAAGATGGAACATGGACATGGGATGCATTCGAAGAACTTCTTTCCAAGGTTCAGAAGGATAAGGATAACGATGGTGTAATTGATGTTTATGGTCTTACACTTAATGAAGGTGTTATGACATCTGAAGCTATCTTTGCAAACAACGGTTCTTACATTGATAAGGATAAGGACGGCAAGTTCAAGTACAACCTTGAGAGCCCAGAGACACTTGAAGCTCTTGAGTGGTGCGTAAAGATTTACAAGAAGTACGACATGCCTGATCCAGAAGGAGCAGAGTGGGATTACTACAAGGAAGCATTCCTTAACGGCCAGGCTGCATTCCTCGTTGAAGACGAATATGCTGGATGCCCAGGTAACTTCCTTGAAGATATGAAGGATGAAGTTGGTTTCGTAATGTTCCCTAAGGGACCTAAGGCTGATGACTACATCAATGTATGGTGCAACAACCCAGTTGCTATTCCTGCTTGCTACGACAAAGAAAAGGCTTGGAAGCTTGCATTTGCTTGGAACCTTTACACAAATCCACCTAAGGGATATGAGGATTACAACGGATATCTTTCCACAGCTAGAAATGGTATCTTCGATTCAAGAGCTGTAGATGAAACAATTGCAATGATGACAGAAAAGGGTAAGATTGCATATCACAGCATGATTCCTAACCTTAATCTTGGTTCTGACTTTGTATGGAACATTGGACCTGATGCAGTAGTATCTGAGCAGGTTGAAAAGATTCGTGATACATGGAAGTCTTATGTAGACGATGCAAATAAGAATATTAAATAATTACTTACATTAAGTTAAGCTCGCTAAATATTTATTAAATATAGACGGGGCGGCGTAATTTGCCGCTCCGTTTTAATTAGGAGACAGCAATATGGAAAAAGTTAGATTTCATCTTCCGGGACTTAGATATAATTTTCCTTTGAATATGTTTTGGATAAGCCTCTATGAACAGCATAGAGAATTTTTCAGAGAGGGTGTAGAAATTGCATCCTGTTTTGGGGCATTCCCGTTTTCTTTGTGGAATGGAGGAAGACTTCTTGGCAAAGATCAGTGTGATGCACAGTTTGTAAAAAGCGTTATTTCTGCTATTAACAGCAAGAAAATTCCAGTTAGATTTACATTTACAAATCCTCTGATTACAGAGGAAGACTTGAAAGATCCTTTTTGCAATTTCTGTTTGGAAAAAGGAAATAATGGAATGAATGAAGTCCTTGTTTTTTCACCTATATTAGAGCAGTACATTAGAGAAAAATATCCGGCTTACAAAATTGACTCCACAACCTGCAAAGAGATAAGAGATGTAGAAGAACTGAATGCGGAAATGGAAAAAGATTATAAGTATGTAGTACTCGATTATAATCTGAACAACAAATGGGATATTTTGGAAAAAGTAAATCATAAAGAAAAGTTAGAGGTTCTCGTCAATGCTCTTTGCGTACCGGATTGTAAGAGAAGAGGAGACCACTATAAGAACATCGCAAAAAATCAGAAGATTATCGAAAGAAACCGTAACCTTCCATTAGAAAAGCGTACACCACTTATTCCATGGAAGTGTGAGTATGGCGATAACAACTGTTTATATACAATTCAGGACTATTCAACATTTGTATCTCCTGAACTTATCTGGGACAAATATGTTCCGATGGGAATTAATAATTTCAAGATTGAAGGAAGAACAGCAAATCTATTTTCACTTATAGAGACTTATTGCTTCTTCATGCTTAAACCTGAGAAAGTCGGAGAGGCTAGACTTCTACTATTAAGAAATTTGGAGCAGTCAAAGATTATCGTGGTTAATAAGCCAAGACCTGGCATCTGGCCATGAAATATTACAAGCCAGCAAAACTCATATATATAAATATAAAAAAGCAAGAAGTCATACTTTATTGTTTCTATATAGTTCGTTTTACTGTTTGTATATTTCGTCGCAGACACGCTTTCGCTTGATTATAAACGTAGTGGTACGTAATGCGCTAAAAAACAGCGCATAAGTACCAACGTTTATAAACAGTTCTGCTCATGAAATATTACAAGCCAGTAAAACTAATCTACTAAGTATTCAAAACAATAAAGTATAGGTTATTGTTTTCATCAGGAAAATCAATAACCGTACCAGACCAAAATTTGTCGTCAAGACAAATTTTGTCCTGCGAAGCAGGATTCTTGCTGATGATTATCATAAATCTCAGCAAGAAGTCATGTTTTTTACTAAAAAATGTCAGTAATAATTAGAGGTATTTTGAAGATATAATCATTATTATTTTGATAGAAAAGAGGAATCTGAATTATGGAAACAGCAGAAAAGAGAAGAGGTCCTGTTGCGCCGAAGGATCCGGAAAAGAAGAGACCGTTTTTCTTCATAATGCAGGGTAAGGATATCTATGGAGCTCCGCAGAAGGATGGAAGAGGTATTCAGTTTATTTATGAAGATGGTGGAAGATTGCTGGATGCAGCACGCCTGACAGGTAATATAACAGACGATTACATGATTGACTTGCTGAAATCTACAGAAGGCTTCCGTAAGATGGTTTATAGCATTGGTGTAAGTGTTTCTGGAAGAGATTCTGACGAGAGTGTCAGATTTGTAATGCAGATGTATCCACATAATCCAGGAGAAGAGTCTACTGAAATTATCATGGATCTTCCTATGGATGGAATGGAGAGAGTGATTGATTTAGGTGATGTTGATTTCTTTGAAGCTGACAAAGAAATTGGACAGATTAGATTTGAATTTGCAAAGTCAGGTATTCAGGCTTCTGCAGATGTAAGATTTTATTTAAATGACGGTTTTGTAGCTCCTATTCAGTCTGTTGATGCCATGGTTGATTTTGAATCAGATGGATATAAGGAAATGATTAAAAAATCCCTTATGCTAAAGGGTAATACAGGCAGAATTACCAAGCTTTTACAGAAGGCAGGAAGCGGCGAGGATGTAACACTTGCTTTCATCGGCGGCTCTATTACGCAGGGAGCAGGTGCTATTCCGATTCATGAGAAGAGTTATGCAAGAAACTTTGCTGATACATTTGAGAAAAAGTTTGTCAAGGGCGGAAAAGTTGATCTTGTAAAAGCAGGTGTTGGTGGAACTCCATCCGAGCTTGGAATGGTCAGATTTGATAGAGATATCCTTAGAGATGGCACTAAAAAGCCTGATATTATTGTAATTGAATTTGCAGTAAATGATGAAGGCGATGAAACTAAAGGTGTATGTTACGAGTCACTTGTAAGAAAAGCATTGGAACTTCCGTGGAAACCAGCTGTAGTACTCCTGTTTGCGGTATTCTCATTTGACTGGAATCTTCAGGATAGACTTGGCTGCGTAGGTGAGCGTTACAATATCCCTATGGTAAGTATCATGGATGCAGTAACTCCACAGTTTAAACTTCTTCCAAATGATGGAAGAGTTATTTCTAAGAACCAGTTCTTCTATGATCAGTTCCATCCTACAAATGCAGGTCATAGAATTATGAGCGACTGCCTCATTAACCTTATAGATGTAGTAAATGCAGGTGAAGGAAATGATGGTGAAGAAGTTAATGTCGCAGCTACAAAGCCAGCAATTGGAGCAGACTTTGAGACAGTAAAGCTTCTTGATATAAAAGAGTATCCGGCACTTAAAGCTGAGTTTGGTATCAGTAACCTTAGTGAGGGTTCTTTCAAAGATACAGATACCAATCTTCAGATGGTAGAAATGGATAGAGAGATTACTCCTGTTCCTGAGTTTCCATATAACTGGTCACACTCAGGAAAGACTGGAAATGAGCCATTTGAAATGGATATCAACTGCAAGCGCCTTCTATTGTTGTTCCAGGATTCCGGAAGTCCTTCTTATGGAACTTGTGAAGTCAGCATCGATGGCAAGAAAGTATACGATGCAAATCCGCTTCAGGTTGGCTGGACTCATGCAAATTCTGTAATTATTTTAAATGAGGAAAAGAGTGCAAAACACCATGTAAGTCTTAAGATGGCAGAGGGAATGGAAGATAAAGTATTTACAATATTAGGATTTGGTATTGTGAAGTGAGTTTTCTAAAAATAAGTACGTAGATTAACAAAATGGATGACTTTCTGTATCGAACAGAAGTCATCCATTTTGTTGTATAAGATTAATCAGAAAAATTATACAAGCTATAAGGCAATACGATTATGACAAAATGAGAATGGAATTATGCATAGGCAGAAATGCCACCTATTACAATTCTTTGATAACATTGGCGGCTAACTCGTGACTTTAGTCATGAGTTAGCCGCCTTTTCTTGACTCTGCTAATTACGTATGGTATTATACAGACATGGATAAAAATAGAATATTTACAATAAAATCAGATGCAACGCATGGTAGAGGGCATGTATACTGCTTACAGTACCATATAGTATGGTGCACCAAGTATCGTAAGAAGGTCATTGTTGGCAATATAGAGTCGGATGTTAAAGAACATCTTTACCGTACAGCCGAAGATTTAGGCATTAAAATCCTTGCTATGGAAACAATGCCTGACCATATACATATGCTTATA
>NZ_AUKC01000051.1 GCF_000424545.1 Butyrivibrio sp. NC3005
ATAAATAATGCCTTTAAATCTGCCTACGGCAGACGACATAATTTAAAAGTGTTTAAATTATGCCGCATTTACTTATGCGCTGTTTTTTAGCGCATTACGAACCATTACGTTTATAATCAAGCGAAAGCGTGTCTGCGACGAAATATACAAACATCAGAACAGATTATATAAAACAAAAAAATAAGTTATTTTACTTCCAAACAATTAATGGTGGAACAAACGAAGTCCTGTAAATGCCATTACCATATCATGCTCATTAGCTGATTCAATTACTAAATCATCTCTAACTGAACCACCTGGCTGAGCTACATACTTAACACCGCTTCTAACTGCACGTTCAATGTTATCACCAAATGGGAAGAAAGCATCTGAACCAAGTGCTACATCTGTGTTCTTATCAAGCCATGCCCTCTTTTCTTCTTTTGTGAAAACTGAAGGCTTTGTCTTGAAAATCTTCTCCCACTTTCCATCTTCCAAAACGTCCATATAATCTTCACCAATATAAAGATCAATTGCATTATCTCTATCTGCTCTGTGAATATTATCAAGGAATGGAAGCTCTAAAACTTTAGGACACTGACGAAGGAACCAGTTATCTGCCTTAGAACCAGCAAGTCTTGTACAATGAATACGTGACTGCTGACCAGCTCCAATACCAATTGCCTGACCATCTTTTACATAGCATACAGAATTAGACTGTGTATATTTCAATACAATAAGAGAAATAATCAAATCGCGCTTTGCGGCATCTGTAAGCTTTTTATTCTCTGTAACAATATTTTCAAAAAGAGAATCATTTATCTCCATGAAATTATGTCCCTGCTCGAAGGTTACACCAAATACCTGCTTCTTCTCGATTGCTGCCGGTACAAAATCCGGATTAACCTTGATTACGCAATAGTTTCCTTTTTTCTTTTCTTTCAAAAGAGCAAGTGCATCTTCGTCATAATCAGGAGCAATAATACCATCAGATACTTCACGCTTAACAAGTTTTGCTGTTGCAAGGTCACACTTATCAGAAAGTGAAATAAAATCTCCAAAAGAAGACATTCTGTCTGCGCCTCTTGCTCTTGCATATGCGCTGGCTATAGGTGACAATTCTCCCATATCTTCTACCCAATATATCTTCTTCTCAACTTCATTAAGTGGAAGACCTACTGCTGCACCTGCCGGTGAAACATGTTTGAAAGATGTTGCTGCTGGAAGACCTGTTGCCTTCTTTAACTCAGAAACCAGCTGCCAACCATTGAATGCATCAAGAAGATTGATATATCCAGGTCTACCACACAATACTTCAATAGGAAGATCAGAACCATCTTCCATATAAATTCTTGCCGGCTTCTGATTTGGGTTACATCCATATTTTAACTGTAATTCGTTCATTTTTCTTCTCCTATGAATGGCTTAAGATTGAATTTTATTGTGCTTTTGTTGCAATGCACTTACTGCAATCTCTAAACAATTACTATTTCCAACTACTGTTCTTAGTTATTCTTATCCTATTAGTTGTTCTTATTTACTATTCTGCTCTCTTCTTCACCAGTTGCAATGTTAATGAAACGAGTGAATAAAGAAACCTTGTTATCCTCATTAAGGCTATTCCAAATATTATTTGTAAATGTATCAATATCTCCTTCAATATTTACAACAGTTGGCTCGCCTTCATAACTTGGAAGAGGATTGCCGTCACCCATATATGTATGAATAAAATGTCCTTTTCCAGCCTGTGGGTTTTCATAAGAATATGTAAAACGAAGACAAGAAGACGGATCACCTGCATCGCTCTTAAGAATAGAAAGGCTATAATCAAAATCACCTGTAATTACATGCATAAGTCCTGAAATTCTAGGTGTATAGTTTGGAGCATCTGGTTCAAAGCATCTGCTTCTAAGAGACTCTTCAAATGTTTTACCTGTAGAAAGACCATCATAAATAGTATCTGTCTGATCGCCATTAGTCACAATTGTGTAGAAGCCATATGTACGAACAGGCGCATAGATAATCAGACTCGGATCTTCCATTTTTGATGGATCAAATGCCTGAGTGCGGATTCCTGTTCCATCTGTTACGAAAACTCTGTTACGGCTGTTACTACTTCTGCCCATGATAAAATATGCTGTTACTGCATATTTTCCATCAGCAGATTTTCCAATAACAATTCCTCGACCCGGATAAGCATTAGATGACAGTTCCTGACCTAAATTTACCATGTTCTCTCCTTTTCATACAAAAAACCGCCTGAGCAACCGTTGGTAAGTTAATAATTCTTACTCAGGCTGCCCAGGCGGTCGGCTAAATATATATTTTGCTGTGCTCCCCGTAGCTTTCTGCCACTTATTTCCGCCAGTCACACAGCTTTGCTATTCATTTATGACACCTATGACTATACATGATATCATTTTGAAATTCAAGTATTTTTATTGTGTAAATTTTTTAATCAAACTGTTCTAGTGCTATTACTGATCAATAGCAGCTCCGCACTTAATACAAAAAACTGCATTGTCTAACAGTTTTGCTCCGCATCTGGCACAGTATCTTGCAGGTTTTTCCTCTGATTTGTTTGCTTCTTCTGCACTCTCAAAAGGAAGTATATCTGCAACCTTCGCTGTTTCTAAAGCTTCTGTATCCTCTTTTGGTTCTTCATTCTCAGGATTTGTGAAATATACTTCTGGAGCAGGCTGCTTTGGCTCATCTTCCAAATTAACAGGCTGCGCATACATATCCTGGTGAACTTTCGAATCAAATTCTTTTCCGGAATCCAGAGGGACATTTGCTGTTTCTGAAGCACTCAAATCCAAATCAAACTTAAGATTAGGATTAGTCTCCATTACTCTGTCCTGTGGGTAAGACTGTGGATAAGAAGGCATACCAGAAAACTGATTATTTACCGGCATTCCATTTTCCTGATAAAAGCCAGCATTCTGATTCATGTTCTGATTCATATTGACATTTGACTGATTATTTCCATCCTGGTTCTGATTTGCCTTTTTCTCTTTACGAAGCTGAACATTTTCAATAATAGACAAAAGTACATATAGAACGTACATAATAGGTAGTTGCATTACAAACATTGTATAGCCAACTCCCACTGCTGTAATCTCCAATTTCTTCTGCTCTATTGTAAATCCAAGCATAAGAAAAAGATGCATCCATACAATTGCCGCACTTAAAATCACTGAAAAATATGTCAGTTTTCTAAGCTTAGGGAAAGTAAATACAATAAGCAAAACAGGAACTATAAAAAGAAGCACAAACATAAGTGCTGCCACTTTCGCATTTCCTGCATCAAGAAATTTAGCTGCAATACCAAGATATGAAGAAGAATTCTCTGGTCTTAACTTAAAAAAATTCTCCATTGTAAAATAATTTGAAGAATATGATGCGGATTCTTTATATACTGGAAGAATGAATCCGGCTGAAATAAATAAAGAGATTATCATTGTTAAAATCTGTACTAACGTTGAACCCCTAAATTTCTTTTTCATAAATTTTCTGCTACTATAAACATATACAAATGTGTATATGCAAGATGATTCGCCATAATCTCACGATGTATGGTTACTGCTTCAACGTGTATGCTTTGGCGATTGCAAGCAATACGCTACTCACAAGTTCTTGTACACTCCACAGTCGTAAATTCCCGACTTAGCCATCGGTACATATCTATATCGCCTTGAATATGGCTTTATATAGATTTCATCTTAATAGCTTTTCCTTTCTTAATATTATTATTATTATTTTGCTACTTGGTTTTCGTAGACTTATACCATTACTCAAACACAACCATCAGGTTTCTACACCGTAGTTAGCAGGACTATTCCAAACTGCTCTGGTATTTCCTGTGTTTACAGTAGTTTAAAGTTACCAACTAATACCATGGATTCTAGGCATCTTTGAGCATATTCACTCACGTTTGACAATATTTTCTGTTACCTGACTTGTTCTCCTTAATAATAGAATTTGACACTCATAACATCATTATACAACAATTTTTTGTTGTACCTTATTCAATAATAATTTTTTTCATATAAAAGGTGAATTATTTTCTAATTATGTCCGATAAATATATCAAATAAAATGAAAACGGTGTGAAAAATGTTAAATTCTTATCTCCCTTTCAAAAAAGGACCGCTCTCTTTGGTATACCCGGGAGGGTGGTTTTTTGCTTTAGGAACTCTTTTCTCTTTAATCCCAGTTTTCTACTGCCTTATTATAATAGTCCATAAGTACAGGTTTGGTAAGACGATTTATCTCAACATCGGTTGAAATTTCATCCTTACCGAACGAAAATAGACTTTTTGCACTATCATTTGTCAAAAATCTGGTATCAACTTTGATATCAAAATCAGTATCAATTTTCTCATTAGATGCCAAATTAAATCCCCAGTCGCCAAATGCAGGAACTTCCAAATGATAAGCCTTTACATTTAATCCTTCTCCTGCAATAGTCTTATTAATGCACCAAAATGCGTCTTTTGCATAATATGGTGAAGTGGACTGAACTACCATTACACCTCCTTTACTTAGTGCATTCTTGCAAAGCCTGTAAAATACATTTGAATAAAGCTTGTTCAAACTCTCTGAATTTGGATCTGGGAGGTCTACTATTATCAAATCATATAGATTTTTATTATTTTCCAGAAATTCATATGCATCTTCGATATGCGCGTGAAGTTTTTTGTTTACAAGTGAGTTCTGATTTATTCGGGTAATATTTTTATCAGTACTACAGATTCTAATCATCTCTCCATCAAGATCGACTAGATCAATATCTTTAACAGTATCGTATTTAAGAACTTCTCTTGCAGCCAGTCCATCGCCGCCACCAAGGATTAGAACTTTTTCTTTTCTGGATACTTTACTCATAGGAATATGTACAAGTGCTTCATGATAACGATATTCATCTGATGTAGAAAACTGGCAGTTTCCATCTATATATAATCTGGTATCATCTTTATGCCTGGTCATTACAATCTTCTGATACTTGGTCTGCTCAATAAGAACAATCCTGTCTCTATACAAACCGCCCTCAATTGAATCAGAAATATTATCAGCAAATATCATGCCAAGAACCATAAATCCAGCAATTATAAAAGCGATATTTCTGTAAAGCTTTGAATTTTCCAATCTATCATGAAACTTAATAATAATCATAAGCGCAGCTATTATATTCAGTAGCCCGCACAGAAAAGATGTTGCAAAATATCCAAGTTTTGGTAAAAGAAGAATTGGGAACGCTATCGACCCTATAAGACCTCCAACATAATCAAAACTAAAAATAGAGGATAAAGTCATCTTAAGATTCTGCTCATCTTCCTCTATTATACGCGTAAGAATCGGTATCTCTGCACCTGCAAGTGTTCCAATCATTACAGTTATCAAATACATTACAACAGAATATGCTTCAATATAAATATTTGCCATGAAAAGAATAAGAGAACTAACTCCTCCTATGATACCAATTCCAATCTCAATATTTACAAATGAATTAAAAAGTTTTTTTCCAAAAAACCTGGATAAATATGAACCCAGTCCCAATGCACACATGTAGAATCCAATAGTCGTTGAATACTGCATTGTGCTGTTACCTAAAAGATATGAACTTACAGCACTTATTATCAGTTCATAACACATAGAACATCCTGAGATAATAAGTGTTGTAATCATTAATAATCTGTATTTTCCTGACATTTACAAAATAACTCCGCTAATTACAAGTGCTATACCAACAAAAATCCCAAAAATCATAATTCCTGCTGCTTCATTCTTCTTTGCAAGTTCTTCGTTAAAATTAAATCTTCGATTTACAAAATCCACAAGGAAAAATCCAATAATAAAAAAAGCAATACCACAAGCAGAGTATATTACAGTATCAAGAACACCTGTTAAAAGTTTCATTTCTTCCTTCGCTGATACAAGTGACATAACTGCTGCTCTTATTATAAATCCAAGACCAATATATATACCTGCAGAAACCCATCCAATAGCCTTATTGCCCTCTTTAATTTCCTTTGGAAAATCTGCCGGAAGTACAAGGTCAATAATATAATGACCTAAAGTCATAAGTATAAGTCCTACCATTACATAAACAATAAGTTCAAGAATTGTTGTTAACATTTATTTCCCCACTTTCCTATCTATTTTATTAGTTTCTATCCTATCTGCTTTCAAAGCTTTCTTTAGCATATCTGTCAGTTCTTCAACTATAAATTCGCTGCATGAAAATACATCAATTGCAGCATATCCGTACTCTGGCCAGGTATGGATTGAAAAATGTGAAGTACTGATTATTGCAAAATAAGTTATTCCTATGGGCTGAAATTTATGAATACACTCTTCCACAATCTCAGCTTTTATAGATTTAATTGCATCTCTTGCAATATTACAGATTTCCACTTCACTATCGAGTATCTTTTCATCACATCCATAGAAATCTGCTGTTATCTGTACTGCCAAACTATTTCCTTCTTTCTAAAAATGTCAGCAAAGTATTAAATCTATTGCCAACAAAACGCACAGAACAATACTCATTTTCTGTCTGAGCGCAAACCTTAAAATTCCTAATCAATAACTCCGATTTTTATTTTCCACTACTTATTCCACCGCTATCAGATTGTCTTGATCTAATGCTTGACTGCCTGATATTACGTGCATATGAATTAAAATAGCTATTACCTCTATATGTTCTTTGGGATGGTGCATCATAGTTATCAAATGCAGATGGAATATTTGAATATCTTCTAGAATCAGTCCTATACCCTCTGTTGTAATAAGAATTTCTATACCATGAATGAGTAGAACTACTTGCATGATAAGGCTTACTATTCGAAGAATATACATATTTTCTTCCCGAAACCTGCACAATAGCATCATCTTGTCCATCACCATCAACATCTTTTTCTTCGGGTGTATATACAATGCAGAACTCTTTCTTCGTAAGTATAGTTACTGAACCATCATCATTACTTTGTTCGACATATTCTGTATCACCTTCGATTCCGCCCAAAATATCTTTAACAACGCTTTCTACAAGATTTGATCCCGGATATTTATATAAATAAATATCAGCCTTTTCATTATCAGAACCTGTAATTGATGTTAAATATTCATATTTATAATTTGAACTTACATAATTTTTTATCTTAGATGAGCCGCTGTCTGCAATACCGGCTATAAAAAACAGTATTGCTGCAAACAAAGATAAAATAAAAAACTTACCTAAAAAACCGCTTTTCTTTTTGCCAGTAGAATAATCTGAATTATAAGAATAATTACTGTTTGAATTACTTACAAATCTTATTTCATCAGCATCCAAGTACTCACCTTCAGAAACCTCAGTACCATCTTCCCAGACTTCAATAGATAAAGTCTCTTCTTCTGAAGAATCTTCATACTCTGTAAACGAAGCACTATCACCAGGTTCTACATCGACATCACCAACAGATTTAACAACAATCTCAACTCCTTCATCTACCTTGTGCCACTTTGAACTAACTACACCGTTTTTAAGGTATGATGCAGAAGATAAAGAATATTCTCCATACTTATCATCTATGCTAAGCCATTCCACACCTCTTGGTGTCCCAAGCTTATACTCAATCCAGGTATACGCAAAACTATTAGATGTACGGTACACAATATATCCATGAACCACACACCTTACCCCCTCTATTTCCAGGACATCCCCTGGTTCGAATTTCCTCATACATTGTTCTCCTTATTGAAAAAAGTTACCGAGATATTGTAACAAATTTTCTCTATAATTAAAAGACATGAAGATAAAAAAAGACCGCTACATCTATGTGTAACGATCTTTTTTCATATGTTTAATGTGTTTTTGGAAAGGATTTTATTTTTAGAGGATTATTTTGAAGCCTTCCACTCTTTGTACTGCTTCTGGAACTCAGCAAGAACATCCTGATATCCTGCTTCATCAAGTGCCTTCTGATACTCTTTAATCTTAGCTTCAACTTCTTTTGCTGGAACGCCACCGTTCTCAAGGTTGAATCCATACTCACCTGCAACGTTAGAGCATGCTGCATACTTATCTTCTACACTGCTCTTATCGAAACGGAAACCTGCTGCTGAAGATGTGTTTGCACCACCATTGAATGCATCATAGAGTTCAGCCTTGTTTGCTGGTTCGTTAGAAAGAGGTGTTACGATTGTAGCATTAGCTGACTCCCACATGGAGTGGTTATACTTCTCAGATGTCTGAGTAACCTGCTTGTTATCATCATATGTGAAGTCTTCACCTTCAATACCAAATGTGTACATATCAGCAAGCTTGGAATCTGTATAAAGAAGACCAAGGAAATCTACACAAGCCTTTGCCTGCTCAGCTGATGAATTAGCTGTTACACAATAGCAGGAACCAAGAGCTGATGTAGAATGTGCCCATCTCTGAGTTGCCGGCTGCATTACAACATCCTGATTATAACGAGCATTTGCTTCGTCATTAACCGGAATATCTGTCCACCATGAAATTGCCCAATCCTTTGTCTGTGTTGTTGTATCTGTTGTTACCTTTGTGTAATCATCCTCTGATACATATCCCTTATCAGCCCATTCGCCCATAAGTTTGCAGAACTCAAGGTATTCAGGAGTCTGAATAGTATCAATTACTTCATCTTTTTCTCTATCTACAGCAAAGAAGTTAGTTGAAGAATCAGCTGTGAAGAAATCGAACTTATCGATATACCATCTGTAGAACATTGCTGTCTTTTGTGTAAGGAATGGATACTTAAGTCCATCAGCTTTTGCATCAGCAAGCATTGGCTCAAGGTCTTTAAGAGTCTTAACCTTAGTTACATCCCATTTATGTTTGTCAACAAGTTCTTTTCTGAACATGAAGTCATAACCTTCAACATTGTCCTTGTATACAGGAACAAAATAAATCTTTCCGTTATATTTTGCTGCTTCCCACTGACCTTCAGCCATAGACTTGTAAAGATCTGTTCCAGGAACAATATCTGTAAGATCATATACAGCATTAGCCGGTACAAGATCGTTTGTTCCAATTGTTCCTTCCCATGAAGCTGTCCAAAGAAGGTTGATTTCCTTGTTGGCAAGTGCAAGATTAGCCTTATCTGTGTACTCACCAGAACCTACATCTGTAAGATTAATCTTAACTTTAATCTTATCCTTAATGTAATCATTGATTGCATTCTGAACTTTTTCTACCTGGGCAGAATCCGGATTAGCTAGGTTAAAAGTGCATCTGTAGATGTTAATTTCTGTTAAACCATCTGCTGATTCACCCGAACTTGAACTTCCTCCATTTCCTTTATCACCAGATTCACCTGATCCACCTGATGAACACCCTGCCAACATGGACATTACCATAGTTGCTGCCATAATTGCTGAAAATACTTTCTTCTTCATAGAAACCTCCCTTTTAGGTTTTTTTTATTCATCCAACAGAATCAAAACATTTGGATTGAATATCACATTGTTTTCTATTTCACTATCAACCCTTAACTGAACCAACTGTAAGTCCCTTTATAAAATACTTCTGGAAGAATGGATACACTACCATGATAGGTCCGATTACTACAAGTACTTTGCCATTGTTGCTGAATACTGTGGTATTGTTCCACCCATAGCAGCTCTCGCAGAAGCTGGAACGTTTGAATTATTTAAAAGAAATTCAATACTCTTCTGAATATTTATAAGAAGCAGCTGTAACGGCTTCTTAGCATCTGAATCAATATATAACAGTGCATTCTGCCAATCATTCCAATAAGCTGTTGCCATCATGAATCCTACTGCAGCAAGTGAAGGTTTCAAAAGAGGAAGTGTAATCTGAAAAAATGTTCTATACTCACCTGCACCATCAATTTTGGCTGCTTCCATAAGTTCTGACGGAATGCTGTTTACAATGTAGGTTCTTAAAATAATTACATTCATTGTAGACACGCATAATGGCAAGATTAAAAGCAAAAGGCTATCTTTCAAATGATAGTAACTTGTGAAAACAATATATCCAGAAAGTGTACCACCGTTGAAAAGCATAGGTATAAGTAAAAAGATGGATAAATATTTTCCCAGCATGAACTCTTTACGACTAATTGAATATGCGAACATACTCATAAACAAAAGTCCAAGTAAAGTTCCTACTACTGTTACAAAAATTGTAATTCCATATGACTGAGCAAGCTGTGAACCGTATCTAAGCACCGTTGAGAAACCTGCAAGTGACCAATCTTTTGGCCAAAATCTGAATCCATTTTGTGTAATACTCTTTTCATCTGTAAAAGCTGCTACAAATGTAAGTTCTACAGGTAAAAATGCAAACAATGTACATAAAAGCAATATGAATGCCAATATAAACTGTCCAACTGTTACCTTCTCCTTTTTTGAAGGAGCTAAATCTTTATTGTTCTTAGCCATGTCCATTCCTCCCGATTTTATTAGAATAAAGCATTTTCCGGTGCTATCTTACGAACTGAGAAGTTAGCAAGTAGCATTAGCAAAAGTCCAACAACTGACTGGAAGAATGATGTTGCTGCAACAAATCCAAAGTTAGAATTCTTGAAAATAGCATTAAGTACATAGGAGTCAATAACCTGTGTTGTACTGTAAAGAGTTCCGCTGTTACGTGTTACCTGATAAAAAAGACCTGTATCAGAATGCATTACTGTACCAACTGAGAGGAGAAGCATAACTGTTACCATCGGAATAAGTGCTGGTAAAGTGATGTTCCAAATCTTCTGCCAGGAATTTGCACCATCTATATCTGCTGCCTCGTACAATTCTGAATCAATTCCGGAAAGAACTGACATATAGAGAACTGAACCATATCCTGTATCTTTCCAAACTTTAACGATTAAGAGAATCCAAACCCACAGGTTTGCGCTGGAATAAAATCTTGTAGATGTTCCAAATATATGATTAACAATACCCGTATCTGAACTAATGAACGCATATACAATAAACTGAACAGCTGCATATGAGATAAATACAGGGATAATCATAAGTGTCTGCATCGTCTTTGCCATTTTCTTAAACACCAGCTTATCAATCATGATAGCGAGTGTAACATTAAGAAATGTACCAACGATAGTAAAAAGAAAATAGTATAAAATAGTATTTTTGGTAATGTTGATGAAAGTAGATTTAGAAGCAATAAGGAATTTAAAGTTATCTAAACCACACCATGGACTCTTCCATATACCATCTGTGTACTTAAAGTTCTTAAATGCAATAACAAGACCAGTCATCGGTACGTACATGATGAAAAATAAAATCAAAAAAACCGGTAATGCCATTACTACGTGTGCTCTATGTTTCCACGTATTTTCCAAAAAATTCTTCATAGATATCCTCCCGTTAAACCTTAACCGTTACTTATATCTGTCTCCATCCCTGCAGCCATCTTCTAAGCAACCAATAATTACTTTGACAGATTACCTGTCATATAAAAAGTCTTACCTAAAAGACATTTTATCGGTTATCGAAATAAAAAAAATCTTATCGACATTTGCGAAAAAACTTTGTATCTATAAAAAAACTTATTATTACACGGTAAAAGTGTGATTTTAAACCCCTTTTCAAAAACTCAATCGTTTTCGTAATTCAAATATACAACATATTACATATAAAATCAAGTCATTTTTATTAATTGCTTGTGCATCCTCACAACCCTTTGCTTTTAAAGGGGATTTTCGTTAGATAAAATGCGTATATATCATGATAATTGCATGACAGTTATGTTAATTTACATGTTTAAAAACTTAAACGTTTGCGAGAATTGTTCAGAAAACAACGTGCGAAAAAAATCCCTAGGAAAAAGTTTCAAACGTTTTCCTGGGGATTTTTCGTTTAAGATTTAGTTTTATTTTTCTTCAAGCAATGATGAAATCTTAGTACGCATAACATCAAGTGCTACATTATTCATTCCGCTATTAATCACAAGATCTGCATATGTTCTTGTAGGCTCAACATACAGATAATGCATAGGCTTAACAGTTGTAAGATACTGATCAGCAATATTTTCGATGTCTCTTCCACGCTCCTTAACATCTCTCATAACACGTCTTAAGATACGCTCATCTGCATCTGCCTCAACATAAATCTTTACATCCATCATATCGCGAAGGCGCTTGTCAGCAAGAACTAAAATTCCCTCCAAAAGAATGATTCTACTTGGCTTAACTACAGTAACTTCACCTGAGCGATTATGATTTGCATAATCATATACAGGACATTCAATCTCTTCGCCATTTCTAAGCTTTTTCAGATGCTCTAACAAAAGATCTGTTTCGAAAGCATCAGGATGATCATAATTAATCTTCTTGCGCTGCTCAAAAGGCATATCATCGTGAGCCTTATAATAATTATCATAATAAAGAACTGTTACCTGATCTCCAAAAATACTCTTAAGACGATTAGTAAAGGTAGATTTTCCAGAACCAGTTCCTCCTGCAATACCTATAATAAATGGTTGTGATGACATAAAAAACTCCTTATCCTGTAACCTATTCAAAAAATTATCTATCAATTACTACTACACACATATAAGCTTATATAACATATTAAGTAAGCCTTATTACTAATATCAAAAAAGACTTACAACTATCTTAGTAATGCGCATAAATAGTAACATAAATGTCTTTTCTAAAATGCAAAATACCAAAACTTTTGATATTATACCACAAATAAAATATTAATCAATTTTCGTTTGATTTTCGGTAACGTTTCCAATTATTATGTTATTATATATAGAGATAGTAGAAACAGGATTTTTGAAGGACTTTTTGCCTTGCAAAAACTTTGGAAAATACTGTTTTCTTTGTAAGTTAGCTTAATATTTTTTAGAGAGGTAATGCTATGCCTAAGTGGTTAAAAGATGCTGTTTTTTATGAAATATATCCACAATCTTTTTATGATTCAAACAACGATGGGATAGGAGACATCAATGGTATCATTGAAAAGCTGGATTATATTAAAGATTTAGGGTGTAATGCTCTTTGGATTAATCCCATTTATGATTCTCCTTTCATGGACGCCGGATATGACGTTAGAGATTACAAGAAGGTCGCTCCTAGATATGGAACAAATGATGACCTTGTAAACCTTTTTAATAAGGCACACGAAAAAGGTATTAAAGTCCTCCTTGACCTTGTACCAGGTCATACTTCTGAAGAACATGAGTGGTTTAAGAAAAGCTGCCAGGCAAATAAAAATGAGTATTCTGACCGCTACGTATGGACCAAATCTGTATGGCAGGGAATTGCCAACCACCCTTATGTAGCTGGAAATGCTCCAAGAGACGGTGTGTATATGCTCAATTTCTTCAAATGCCAGCCGGCACTTAACTATGGTTTCGGAACAAGAGACAGCGATTTCCAAATGGCTCCAGATGCCCCTGCCTGCATAAGTACAAGAGAAGCCATGAAGGATATTATGAGATTCTGGCTCGACAAGGGATGTGATGGTTTCCGTGTTGATATGGCAGACTCTCTTGTAAAAGAAGATGACGAAAGAAAAACAAATACTGCTGCCATATGGGCAAATGTACGTGAAATGCTTGATAAAGACTATCCTGAAGCTGCAATGGTTTCAGAATGGTGCAATCCAACTTCAGCTCTAAACCTTGCAAAATTCCACATGGATTTTTATCTTGACCACCATGGAAACGGATACAATACTCTTGTTAGAGATTACGAAACAGATGGCGGCGACCATAGCTTTTTCAAATGTGGAGCAGGCGGAGATATAATGAGATTTTTAAATGACTATCTCCCAAAATACAAAAACAGTAAAGATTACGGTTATATTAGTTTCTTTACCTGTAACCATGATACCCCAAGAGAAACAAATTCTCTTTCAATAAATGAACTTAAAATTGCCTACGCATTCTTCTTCACAATGCCAGGAGTACCATTCTTGTATTACGGAGATGAAATCGGTATGAAATATCAGGCAAACCTTCCTACAAAAGAAGGTGGATACCAAAGAACAGGTACACGTACACCAATGCAATGGAACAAGGGCAAGAATCTTGGCTTCTCACAAGCTGATGAAAGCATGCTCTATCTTCCTGTTGACAGCGATGCAAACGCTCCTACAGTTGAATCTGCACAGGCTGATAAAGATTCTCTTTACTATACTGTAAAAAAAATAATAGCATTGCGACATAATGAAGAAGACCTTCAGGCAGATGCAGATTTTGAAGTTGTATATGCCAAAGAAAAAGAATTTCCTTTTATATACAAAAGAGGAAATCTTACAATAGTGGTAAACCCTTCTCCAAATGCAAAGCAGGTTCCTTTTGATATGACTAAAAAGAAATCGATTTTTGAAATCGGAGCTTATGATAATAGTGAAGAAAAGCTCATGATAGGTGCACAATCTTTTGTCATATTTAAATAACCCTCCAAAATTTAAATATAAATTCTAGAAAATAAAAGAGGATACATCCTTTTAAAGGCTTGTATCCTCTTTTATTCTTTATTGATTTAATGATTTATCCAAAAAAGACTTCATTAGCAAAAACTTCTGTTTCTCTAAATATCAAGCTTTATAATTAGTCAGCTTTAATTCCTTCTGTCTTAATAATGTACTTAGTACTTACATCACTTCCCTTATTGGCTCCGCCAAGGGTAGATGTTGTTGTTGCTGCATTCTTTAAAGCATCAAGACGTTCTTTGAGTTCCTCAAGATTTCCATCGAACAATTCAGCTATCTTGGAAATTCCCTCATCGTCAAGCTTAATGATACCATCAGAAAGATCCTTTGCTCCGTTCTTAAGTTTATCTGCTCCATCATCAAGATCCTTTGCACCATTCTTAAGCTTCTCTGTACCTGTGTTTACTTTATCTGCTCCATCTTTAAGCTTGCCGGTTCCATCATCAAGTTTAATCGCGCCATCATTAAGTGTCTTTGTTCCGTCATGAAGTTCTTTTGCACCAGACATAAGATCAGAAGCACCGCTATCAAGCTTATCTGCTCCATCTTTGAGATTGCCGGCACCGCTATCAAGCTTGTCTGCTCCATCCTTAAGCGTTCCTACTCCGCCATCGAGCTTGTCTGCTCCATCTTTGAGTGTTCCTACTCCGCTATCAAGTTTGCCTGCTCCATCCTTGAGCGTTCCGGCACCATTTGCAAGTTTATCTGCTCCATCTACAAGAGCACTGCTATTACCATTAAGCTTTGTAGTACCATCCTTAAGCTTTGCTGCACCCTCTTTAAGCTGATCTACACCCTGCTTTAATGCAGCAAGCTGCCCAAGCTTTCCGCTCTGAGATGAAAGTTTTGTCTGAATAGCTATTACACCTGCATCGAGCTTTTGTGCACCATCTAGAATCTTATCAACTCCAGCCTTAAGCTGAACAAGTTTTGGAACAACTGACGCAGCTGTTTCATACTTGGCTGAATCTGTCAAAGCTGCCTGATATTTTTTGATTACTGTAAGATCACTGATTTTCTGAGGATTATGTGCTATATCCATGCTAATCATCTCGCCAACAATAGCCTCAACACTTGTTGAAGTATCTTCGCCATCCATCAGATGAATATCACCTCTTACAACCTTTGCACTTTCATTTGATGCAGCATCTGCATTTTCTTCTTTGTTACTGCTCTCATTGTTGGAATTATCGCCATTTTGCGCATTTTCTTCATGAGTTTCTGCAGTATTATTAGTAGTGCTGTTATCTGCATGATCATTATTTACAGATTCTTCTGTAGAACTTTGTTCACTCTTTGAGCTACTTATATTGGCATCCTTATTCTCAATATTTTCATTATCCTTAGCATCTTTGTCATCTTCTAATGATGCCTCTACAGTACTCTTTGATGCACTTTTAAGGCTGTTTGTCACAGACCTGCTCTGCTGCATAGAATCAATAGTAATCTTTTGTGTATATTTCATAAGAGCTGTTGAATATGCTGCGAAAAGATTATTTGCCTGCTCTTTACTTGCCTGAGCCTTCTGTTTTGCTCCTTGTGCAAATGCTGCTGCATTGTCTGCTGTAACACCTTCTGCTCCGTTTTGCTTAAGAGTATTACCAATCATACTACTCATAGTCTGAAGACCAGGAATCATTCCAGGATTTTCTGCTGTACCGCTTCCTTCAAGACCTGTCTTCATAGCAGTAAGAGCGCCATTTAGTTCAGAAATTGCAGATGTAATACCATCTGTATCTCCGCTACTTAATGCTGCCTGAAGCTTGGTAAGTCCTGCGTCGAGTGCTGCTGCACCTTCTGTAACCTGACCTACACCTGAAGTATATGCTGTAACTCCATCTTTAAGTTTAACTGCTCCATTTTGAAGTTCGCCTGCTCCATTTGCAAGTTTAGATGTTCCATCTTTGAGTGTTCCTGCTCCACTTGCAAGCTTAGAACTTCCATCTTTGAGTGTTCCTACGCCACTTGCAAGTGTTGATGTTCCGTTCTTAAGAGTTCCTGCGCCTTCTGCAAGTTTAGATGTTCCATCTTTAAGTGTAACGGTTCCATCTGAAAGTTTTCCGGCTCCGTCTACAAGCTTCTGAGCTCCCTTGGCAAGTTCTGCAGTTCCGTCTTTAAGATCAAGAGCACCATTTGAAAGAGCTGTTGTACCATCGAACAATTCTACGCTTCCATCAGCAAGTTTTTTGGTACCATCTTTGAGAGTAACTGTTCCATCATACAACTTACCAGAACCATCAACAAGCTTTCCTGTACCATCCTGAAGCTTTGTCACATCATCTTTAACCTTATCAAGATTTAAAGAATCACCAACTCCTGAAAGACCAAGATCTGAAAGAGCATTATCACTTGCCATTGTCATTGTCATATCAAGTGAGAAATCTTTAGCATCTGCTGTTATTTCAACATAATCTGGTATTTCTACTCCATCTGAACCTTCCTTGAGCTTATCAAGTTTTTCCTGATCAATATTAAGACTTTCCTTAAGTCCTGGAAGTGCAACACCCATTACCAGGTATTTATTACCCTGAGCTATAACCTTACCATTTGTTACATCAACATTTTTGAAGTTTTCAGAATCAAGCATAACTCCTGAAACCATTGCGTATGGAGTATAGATATCTGTCTCTTTTCCTGATATCTGAACTTTTTTTACATCATTGTTAGTATAGTCAAAGCGAATTTTGACTTTACCGCTCTTTCCAGCGATATCCTTTGGAGCAACCTCTTTTCCATCAAGGAAATATGTAACTTTTACAGATACAGGAAGCTTTTTATCTGTTGTTCCCTGATAGTAAACATCATTACCATTTGCCTGCCAAGTAATCGTTCCATCACCATTATCTTTATAAGTTCCGTTTCCTTTAACATTCTTAATATCTTTAAGCAAAGTTGTATCAGTAAGTTCTTTAGAACCTTCGCTGTTCTTTAACCATTCACTTACAACTACTACATTGTTGCCTCCATTTGCATCAGTGGTAACATATACAGTTTCTTCCTTACCCGCTGCATTGCTGGTTCCAAAACTACTATTTGCCATTGTATCTTCAAGAGTTTCAGATTCCTTTTGAACCTGCTTTTCTATCTGCTTATTACTTGCTTTATCTGCATTCGAAACACCACATGCCATTGTCATGAAAGCAAGCATAATTGCTATCATAGCTGCCTTTGTACGAACTAACTTTTTCTTAATCATTTTTATCTCCTTTCATGCCGAAAAACTATCGACATCCCCAATAACCAAAGTGGTTATTTTTAAGCTACATGATGCCCATGGAAAAGACTATGACTCTTTTTGTTATCAGTTTTTCTTTCGCTGTCTGCTTTTATAGCCCCTGCAAAGCCCAGTGAAGAACGAATAATAATAGGATCAAAAATCATGTACATTGCCGGAAGTACCAAAAGTACAACAAACATACTAATAATTGCGCCTCGTGCCATAAGCATACAAAGGGCACCGATCATATCAATACTGGAAATAAGACCTACCCCGAAAGTTGCCGAGAAAAAACTAAGTGCACTTACAATAACCGACTTCATACTGGTTGAAAGTGCTATCTGAGTAGCTTCTTTTTTGGTATGTCCACTTGCTCTTTCTTTACAGAAACGAGTTGTCATCAAAATTGCATAGTCAACTGTTGATCCAAGCTGAATAGTACCGATTACAACTGATGCAATGAAAGGAAGCGTCTGATTCATAAAGTACGGAATACCCATATTAATAAAAATTGCAAATTCAATAACCGCCACCAGTATAAGTGGAAGTGATAAAGACTTAAGTACGAAGAAAATAATTGCAAAAACGCATCCTATAGATACCCAGTTAACTACATTAAAGTCATGGTTTGTAATTGTAATAAGATCTTTGGTGCATGGAGCCTCACCTACAACCATTGATTTCTTGTCATACGATTTAACGATTTTATTAACCTTTGAAATCTGCTCATTAATTTCATCTGAAGCTGTCTTGTACTTACTTGTAACAATAACAAGCTTATAATCTTCGCTCTGAAGTTCAGACTTAACCTTATCAGGGATAAAGGAATCAGGTATTGTTGAACCTACTATTGAGTCAAGACTTAAAACAGCATCTACTCCCTTGACTTTTTTTATCTCATCACTCATAGAGTTAATGTCTTTAGAAGTCATATTCGCATCCACAAGAAGCATATAAGTATTTTTCATGGAAAAATTCTTATCAAGTTCGATGTTAGCCTGAGTACTTGGGAGTGTCTTTGGCAGTGTCTCTGCTAAGTCATAATAAACTGCTGTGTTATTATTACCATAAATTGCTACAGGCAGTGTACATACAAAAATCGCTGCAAAAATAATGTAATGTTTTGCAATCCACTTTGGAATCCTGTCAAATTCCGGAAGAAGCGGCTTATGCCTGGTCTTTTCCAGTAATGAATCAAAAACAAGAATCATACTAGGCAAAATCGTAATACACGATACAACACCAAACAAAACACCTTTTGCCATTACAAGACCAAGATCAAGACCAATTCTAAAACTCATAAAACAAAGAGCTATGAATCCGGCAACAGTTGTGATACTAGAACCTATTACTGATGAAAACGTAGCCATTATGGCATGTGCCATAGCTTCATTCTTGGTATCAGTCTTAGCTTTTTCTTCTTCAAAGCTGTGCCACAAGAAAATTGAATAATCAAGTGTTACACCAAGCTGAAGAACCGCAGTAAGTGATTTCGTGATGAAGGAAATCTCGCCAAACATAATATTACTTCCAAGGTTATAGACAATAGCCATACCAATGGAAAGAAGGAAGAACAATGGAATCAGATAAGAATCCATTGTAAGTGACAAAACAATAACTGCAAGAATGACTGCTATCATTACGTATACAGGTGTTTCCCTCTCTGCAAGGTCTTTAGTATCAGTAACAATTGCTGACATACCCGCAAGGAAACACTGCTTATTTGCAACTTTACGAATATTTCTTATTGCATCCATTGTTCCATCGCTTGATGTTGTCTCATCAAATATAACAAACATCATTGTCGCATTATCAGAATTGAAAGCTTCATATGCTTTCTGAGGAAGCATATCCATTGGAATAGATAAATCCAACACGCTGTCATACCATAATACTTTCTTAACATGCTGAACTTCCTCGATTTTTGATTTGAGCTTTGATGTATCCTTTGCATCCATACCCTCTACTATAAAAAGTGAGTACGCTCCTGTTCCAAACTGCTCTTCTAGAATATCCTGTCCCTTCATCGTCTCAATCTCACCCGGAAGATATGACAAAATATCATAGTTTACTCGAGTATTTAAATAACCGATTGCAGACGGGATAAGAAGAGCTATTGCTACGACGAGGATTACAAAACGTAACTTAACAATTCCTCTTGCTATTGTATTCATATTCCCTCCTGGACCTCCATGCAATAAACACAAAACTTCAAATACTAATTTCTAAAATTTGAAATCTTGTGTTTTTTATGGATTTTTTATGACCATTGGTCATTTTCTTTACTTTATGGTATACTCTAAAAATGACCGATGGTCAATATGTTTTTCTGATTTTTATGAATTGTTTAGATTTTTCACGTGTTTTATCATAAAATCCATCATGAAAATCAGAAACTATTGTAATTCTAATCAGTTTCCCGTGAATATAATAACGTCAATTCGATGTTGATTTTTATTTGCTCATATCTAATCATAAGAAATCGTTCGACGATATATTATTTATGGAAAACCAAACATATTTTGGAAGACTTGACCTTATATGTTAAAATTTTTTTAGGCAAGAATAACGAAGAAATCGAGGGAATTTTTTTGGGTAAACTAGATAATAATAAAAAACAAAAAAGGGATTCGCTTTTGAATACTTCTTTTGAATTTTTTATAACAAAGGGAATTGAAAAAACTTCAATATCTGATATTGTGCAGAAGGCAGGCGTTGCCAAAGGAACTTTCTATCTTTATTTCAAAGATAAATATGATATCAGAAACAGACTGATTGCACATAAGTCCAGCCAGCTGTTTAGTGCCGCCTACCTTGCACTTTCAAAAAAGGATATCAAAAATCTGGAAGATAAGATTATTTTCATAATAGACTATATCTTGGATGAACTTAATCACAATAAACCTCTCCTTATGTTCATTCATAAAGATTTGTCCTGGGGGGTATTTAAAAAAGCCTTAACAAGCAGTCCTAATAATGACGACATTGACTTTCAGGCTATCTATAAGAAGATGCTCGAAGAATCTGATAATGCGTTCATTGATCCTGAGATAATGCTATTCATGATAATAGAACTTGTAAGCGCTACCGGTTATAGTGCAATACTTGGTCAGGATCCATGTTCACTTGCAGAATTAAAGCCGCATCTGTTTAGATCAATAAGAGATATTATTAAATCACATACTATCGAGTCTGGCAAAAAAGAATAGAAAATGTAATTGTTTGCGGACATAAAAAAACATGGCAGCTGGAAAAGAGTTTTCCTCAAAACTGTCATGTTTTTTATTTGCTATGCTATATATGTTAATCCTTAGTTTGTTGCTGCTTCTTTCTTTCGAAAGACAGTTCTTACTTCATGTGTATCACCAAAAAGCTGATTACGAATCGGGAACAATGCATTAAGCAAAATTTCTCCAAATACCATACATGTGATAACTTCACCGATTCCAACTGTTAGCATCATGAATGGAATTGCATCTGGAGAACCATATGCATATTTCAAAATAAAAGGAATAATGAGTGCATTAGAAATAACAGGACTTACTGAACATAAAATGCGATATTTTCTAAGCGCATATGTTCCTATACATCCAATAAGTGTTGCGAATGATCCGAAAATAATATCCGGAACTGCGCATGAATTTATTATATTACTCAACAGACATCCTATTGTAACTCCTGGAATAGCTGCCGGTGTAAAAAACGGAAGTATTGTGAGTGCTTCTGAGAAACGACACTGAATTGCGCCGTTTGCAAGATTAAAACCCTGCGCGAACAATGTGAGTACTACGTACAAAGCTGCAATAATACCAGCCTGTGCGATAAAAAGTGTTTTTGTTTTTTTCATTTCTTTCTCCTTTAGTGTAATCAGATTCTCTGATTTTTATCGAGTGGGAAGGATTTAACACTCGCATAGCGATACTTACCATACCACTATATTTTGTAAATTGCAAGAAAAATAACAGCAAAATTCAATACATAGGCATGCAAGCATGCCTATGTATTGAATTTTAACTCCTATGCTATTTACTCTTCTATACTCGTTGCTTTTTCTTTATTTTTACTCAAACATAAATGATATACGAATTGCTTCACGACTTTGTCATACTCGCAATTCTACAATCATTTCAGTTTCCAGATGTCACGGTTGTACTCGCGAATAGTACGATCTGATGAGAAGAATCCAGCCTTTGCAATATTTGTAACCATCATCTTCTTCCACTTATCTCTATTCTCATAATCTGCAAAGATTCGATCCTTTGCCTCAATATAAGACTCAAGGTCAATAAGGGTCATGAACCAGTCTTTTCCAATGAGTTCCTTATAAAGTCTTTCAAGATTCTCTTTATGACCAACTTTCATGCACTGCTTGCCGATTATAAAGTCTACTGCCTCTTTAATAACAGGGCTCTTCTTGTAATAATCCTTAGAAACATAATCAGCTTTCTTATAATGCTCAATTACTTCATCAGCGCTGATACCAAAGATATAAATATTATCATCGCCTACAAGCTGGTGAATTTCTACGTTTGCACCATCATCTGTACCAAGTGTTACAGCACCATTTAGCATGAACTTCATGTTACTTGTTCCTGATGCTTCCTTGGATGCAAGAGATATCTGCTCAGAAACATCACAAGCCGGAATAAGGCGCTCAGCATATGAAACGTTGTAGTTCTCGACCATAACAACTTTCATGTACTTATTTACATCAGGATCATTATTAACAATCTCCTGAAGGCAAAGAAGAAGGTGAATGATATCTTTTGCAATAACATAAGCAGGAGCTGCCTTTGCACCAAAGAGGAATGTAAGAGGTCTTGTTGGCTTCTTGCCACCCTTAATCTCAAGGTACTTATGAATAATATAAAGGGCATTCATCTGCTGACGCTTGTACTCGTGAAGACGTTTAACCTGAATATCGAAAATTGAATCCGGGTTAAGTTCTACACCTTCATGCTTAGAGATGTACTCGCAAAGCTCTTTCTTTTTGCCTATCTTGATAGCCTCAACCTTATTTAAGAATTCTTCATCATCAACATGATTAAGAAGATCCTCCAGACGATCTGCATCCTTCTTAAATCCATCTCCTATAGTCTCGGAAATGAGATTTGCAAGTGGATGGTTACAGGAAAGAAGCCATCTGCGGAATGTTACACCATTTGTCTTGTTGTTAAACTTCTCAGGATAAAGTTCATAGAAATCATGAAGCTCACTATCCTTAAGAATATCAGTATGGATTGCAGCAACACCATTAACAGAGAATCCATAATGAATGTCGATGAATGCCATATGTACTTTCTTTTCTTTATCAATAATCTGAACCTTATCGTTCTTAACCTTAGCACGAATTCTCTTATCAAGCTCTTTGATATAAGGAACAAGCTGAGGAACAACCTTCTCCAGATACTTAAGAGGCCATGTCTCAAGAGCTTCCGCAAGGATAGTATGGTTAGTATAAGCACAAGTCTTGGATACAACATCAATAGCATCATCCATAGAGAATGCCTTATCCTCAACAAGAATTCTGATAAGTTCAGGAATAATCATTGTTGGATGAGTATCATTAATCTGGATAACAGCATGCTCATTTAACTTTCTAAGATCATATCCTCTTTCCTTCTGCTCCTGAAGAATAAGCTGTGCTGCATTGCTTACAAGGAAGTACTCCTGATAAATTCGAAGTAAATTTCCTGCCTCATCAGAATCATCAGGATAAAGGAAAAGAGTAAGATTCTTTTCAATCTTCTTTTTATCAAATGTGATTCCAGCCTTAACCAAAGACTCATCAACAGACTCGACATCGAAGAGACGAAGTTTGTTAACTCCTGAATCATATCCGCTTATAATCATGTTGTAAAGTCTAGATACAACCTTCTTCTTGCCAAAGTTGACTTCATATTTTACATTTGTCTTCTCAAGCCAAGACTGCTCTTTTATCCAAGGATCCTTCTCTGCATTCTGAAGATTCTCTTTGAATACCTGATGGAAAAGACCAAAGTGATAATTAAGACCAATACCTTCTCCAGGAAGTCCAAGAGTTGCGATAGAATCAAGGAAACAAGCAGCAAGTCTTCCAAGACCACCGTTACCAAGTGATGGTTCAGGCTCACACTCCTCGATATCTGCAAGTTTCTTGCCATTCTTCTGCAAAATTTCATTAACCTTGTCATATACATGAAGATTAATAAGATTATTGGAAAGAAGCTTTCCAATAAGGAACTCCATAGAAATGTAATAAACTTTCTTCTCGCCTGAAATTGGCTCTGAAACCTTCAAAAGCTCGCTTGTCACCTCAAGGAGAACATAGTAAGTTTCCTCATTTGTACAGTCAGCAAGTTTCTTCTCAAACTGGCGCTCTGCACTCTTTTCCATCTGCTCTTCAAGATTAAGTACAAGAATATCTTTCTGCATATTTGTAGACATAAAATAAATTCCTCTCTTTCCAGGAAAACGTTTTCTATAATCGATATATTTACATTACCACAAGAAAACGTTTTCCGCAAGTATAAATTAATTTTTTTTAATCGCAACACACAATCTATATCTCGGAAAAAAGGTGGAAAAGTATAATAGTGTTTATACCTTTCCACCTTTTATATGCCACAAAGACAACTTCTAAATATTTACATGTCTCTAAGATATTTATATACCTGAGAACTGTTTTATCTAATTATTTCTTCATACTTCATTCGTACAAGTTCATGTGGTAATACCACGCTTCTACCACTTTCTCCTGACAGTAATCGTTCCATTTCTTCTACAGCTTTAGATGATACACTTGCAAAATCCTGTCTAACAGTATTCATCTGCTTTCCAACATATCCCATCAGAATGATTCCATCAAAACCGCAGACTGGTCTGAATATATCCATCTCGATAAGTGCCTTCATAGCTCCGATTGCCATAAGATCAGAAGCACATACAACTACATCCTTGTTTCTGGCATATCTCATAGTAATCTGCCTAGCCTTAAGTTCAGAGAAATCTCCATCTCTAATAAGCACTTTGAGTCCCATTTCTTCCTGAAGCTTCTTCATTCCCTGAAGTCTCTTATCTGTAACATATCCATTCTTTTTTCCAGAAATATATAAGACTTTCTTACAGTTATTCTCTTTAATAGTCTTTTTGGCAACATCATACTGAGCCTTGGCATGGTCAATCCCAACACAAGAACAGGACGTAGAAACCTGCGGAGCATCAATTACTACCGTCTTGAACATCTGACTGTCTACAAGGCTATGAAGAACTTTGTCTTTGCTGGACATTCCATAGATGATGATGCCTCTAACGCTCTGAGATGCAAAATATCTAATCATTTCTTCCAAAGACATTGATTCTATCATACTAAAGAAAATAGTAATCACATCAAGCTGAAGTTCTTGTGCCTTACTAATCGCACCTGCAATATACTGCATATCAATTTCATCGATTGCCTGCGTTTCGACATTAAGTTTTATTAAAAGAGCAATTCGTCCTGAATTTTTGGAAGATAGTGTAGCTGCTACAGCATTTGGAACAAATCCAAGCCTTTCTACAACTTCCATAACTTTTTGCCTTGTGTCATCGCTGACATTCGGATAATTGTTCAGCACCTTTGATACTGTTGATATTGCCACACCGGCTTCTTTTGCTACATCCTTGATTGATACCATTTTAACCTCATACTTGTAGTATTTTTCACTACCGCTTACAGCAAGAATATTATAAGCAGTTTTTAGGAAATCGTTTTCCTTCCCTAAAAATACTATACCCCCTAATAACTTTATAATCAATAGATAACTTTAAATCGATAATTCATTACCTCTTTTAAAGGCGTATGCTTTTTCACATAATCAATCAATAAATCAGGCATTTCATCAGTGCTGGAATAAACAATAGGACTACTACCAATTCCCGGATATCCGCCTGTTCCGGTTGAACGGTAGTTACTCATTACAACTGTATACTCCTTTTCCATAGAAATATCTTCGCCATTATCAAGTCTTTTAAGCCGTACAACTCTACTGCCCTTTTCTTTTCTTAAATCAAATTCATAGTCAAGACCTGCATAGAAATCATAATTGTAATGTTCAATCTTTGGTTCTAAGAAAGTCCTAGATATAACAGGCTTCCCATCTTCAAGTTCAAAATAAGAAGCACATCTTTCAAGAGAGTCTTTGATAACCTGTCCTGTTAATTTCTTAATATCTATTGTATTGGCAAATCTGTAAATGCTATATATATCCCTAACTGTTATTTCTTTTTTTAATCCTAATGGATCATTGAATAATGAACTGCAGGCAAAATCAGCATCTTTTGCATATTCTAACTCAACTGCATTGAACAATGCCGCTATTTTGCTTCCGTAAAGAGCTGCTTCCAGCTTTCCTTCTGGAAGAATCTCCTCTTCTAACTCACCAATCGGAATATCGAGCCACTTCTGCACTTTTTCTTCCATAGGAAGAAGCTTTTCATATGCTTTTACCTCTGGTGTTCCTTCGCTATTCTCAAATGCTGTTTCCACATTTAAAATCTTATTCTCATCATCTGTTATAGCCTTTAATGTGCAGTAAATCTTAGCAGTTGAAGGCGGCTGAACAGAAACTGTGTTTCCGAACACACATCTTTCCACTGCCATGTGCTGATGACCTGTTAAAAGAATATCAAAATTAAGATTCTTTCCAATTCTACATGCTATATTCTCTGTAGTATCAGATAAAAGATGACCATCTTTCAAATCCTCTTCATATCCTCCATGATAAATGCAGATAGTAATATCACACTTATCTTTCATAGAAGAAAGCTCTTTCTCTAATGCTGCAAACGGCTCTGTAATCTGAAATTTTGTAAGGTTACTCTTAGACTCCCAGACGTTAACCCAGTCCGTTACAGCTCCTGTTATTCCTACCCTTAAACCATTTGCAAGTGTTACTATCTCTGATTTTACAAGCTTTAATTCATGTCCTAAATCTTCAACATTTGCACAAACACATGTTCCGTTCATGGCTTCAAGATAATCTTTTATCTTGTCGTAACCAAAATTGAAATCATGGTTTCCAAGTGTGAAATAATCAAGTCCCATAGCATTGAAAGCTTCTGCAACCGGATGAAAATCGTATTCTTTGGAATGTGAAAGATAATATGATACAAGTGGAGTTCCCTGAAGTGAATCCCCTCCGTCTAGTACCAGCATATTTTCATGCTTTTGCACCTTGCCAGCTATATTCAAAAGCCCTGAATTTATTGGCTTATTAACTGCGTAATCTATCGGAAAAATATTCCCGTGTGTATCTGATGTAAATACTATATCTAATGTTTTCAAGGATGTCCCTCTTTCTACTATGGATAGGTATATCAAAATCCATAGCAGTTAATTATAGCTAGAAATATACATGAATGCAACGGGGCGTGAAGCCTCACACGACTAAAGTCGCGTGCTTCCTATTGCCACAATCTACGTTGTGGTTGCCTTTTAGGGCATCAGACTGCGTTTCTGTCCATACGGCTAAAACTCAGTACTTAGACAACTAATATATTGTCTAAGACCGCATTTAAGCTAATAAGGTCAGCCAACGTGCAGGTGCTTCTCTTAGAGCACTGAGGGACTTTAGCCTCAATGTCCAACCTGTCCGTCACCGAACAGGATTTAAAAATTTCTCGTATATAATAGCGGGCTGCTATATTATACGAAGCGTTAAGATCACAGTTGTATG
>NZ_AUKC01000052.1 GCF_000424545.1 Butyrivibrio sp. NC3005
AAACTACGCAAACTGGCCATTTAAAAAGGCTTCGCCTTGGTCCAGTTTGCCGCTTGACTTTTGTTCTCACGAAACTCGCAGTAAATGCGAGTTTCTGAATATAAGTGACAAAAAGTCATCCATTGTAGAATTTTTATTCCAAATCTCCATCACAATTTTTTTAAAAAATATATTGACAAATATCTGCAACACTAGTATACTTCTTTTTGTCGTCACGAGTTACGTGATGGCGCACATATAAATGCGATAGTGGCGTAGTTGGTAACGCGCGACCTTGCCAAGGTCGAGACCGCGGGTTCGAGCCCCGTCTATCGCTCTTTGAAACCCCAGATGTTTTCTGGGGTTTTTGTTATTTGAGCGTAAAAATAAGTGGTCTTTTAGTGGTCTTTGTGGTCTTTTAAGCGAAACATTCCCTGATTTTATCAGTCTGTGCATCACTCTGAACGGCTCTTATATAGTGAAGAGTAGTGTTCTTATCAACATGCCCCGCAGCGTACATGACTGTCTGAATATCTCCGCCTGTTGCTCTTGCGAGGGCTGTCACACTCCAGAACCTTATCTTGTGACTGGACAGATAGGGAATCCCTACCGCTTCCGTTACTTTTTTCAGATGTTTGTTGAACTTGTTGCCATCAAGAGGACTTCCGGCTGCATTACAACAGATATGTTCTGATACAACCTGCTGTGCCCTTAAGGATTTCAGTGCCTTTTCCGCTCTTTCTGACAATGGAAGCACTCTAGCTCCATGTTCACCGCCTTTGGTGTGATTCACCTCAATGAAATGGTTCTTTCCGTCATCGCCCTTTCTAAGCACGATCTCCCTTGAAATGGATATCATATGCCTGCCGAAGTCTACATCTGACCATCTGAGGGCTCTGAGCTCACCAATTCTGATACAAAGGCAGAACATAAGCTCAATTCCGTATTCGTATCCGGTCTTTTCATCGAGTCCGTCAAGGTAATTAAGGATCTTTTCCCTGTCTTCATCCGTATATCTGACATTTTCGTTATCTACTGCCTTGAATTTAAGATCCTTACAGCTTAGATTCCTGCTGAGATTGCTTGTAACGATGTCATTATCAACCGCGATATCAAATACTACGTTGAAGATGCTCTTGATATTGATGAAGTTCTTACGGCTCATGATGCGACCTGCTGTCAGCTCCTTAAAGAACTGCTTAAGGTCAGAAGCCTTGATTTCTGATATAGGCATATCTGAAAGTGGAGCATTTTCATAATACTTGTTCCATATCTGTCTGTACCTTGTTACTGTGAGAGAGGATGTGTCCGGGTCCTCATCTTTGAGGGCAATAACACTCTCAAATAGTGCCCTGACAGTATAATTCTCATCTCCAAAGAGATAGACATATGCCTTTTCATAGACTTCTGCTTCGGACTTGGCAGTGATCTTGCTCCTGTCATCCGTCCTAAGTGCTACCGGAATCCTTATCTTGTAGCTTCCATTTGCTTTGTCAAAGACTACCGTCTTGCTTCCCTCCCTTGCGTATGGGAGTAATGCCTCCTTTACTCTTAAAATTCTCTGTTTTGCCATAAACTGCTTTTTCATTTCTGCAATTTCGGCGCTCTCTTCAATAAAAAGTGTATCATCGCTATATTTCTGATGTCCACTAAGCTTTTTGTTTATTTCTCGTTTTTTCATTTTTCTCCCATATAAAAGAGCCGGCAGGGAAGAAGCTGTAAACTCATTCCCGTAAACCGGCTCATAAAACTTTTTTCTGTTACTGTTTGTAAATACTTTTTATTTTTATCAGTTTATTGGTTTATCCGTTTATCCTGTCAGGTGAAAGGAATCTCCATCTGCTCAGGAACTGGAATAAATCCATCCGGATCCCCCTTCTCTGGAGACGTTCCTTCCCTTACCCATCCGCGCTGCTTGCCATAATCGAAGAAATCATGGGTAGTTACCCTTTTCCATCCAGGGATGTTATCCATGATGTTCGCTATCGTCCTAGCTTCTGTAAGCTTTGGCTTATCAAACAGGCTGCTATGACCAAGTGCTTTATAGTAAAGCATCAGAACACACACATAATTCTCTTTAGTAGCATCGAGGAAGTCTCTGATCTCAGTTTCCATGGGATCTTCCGGTACAAAGTCTTCCTGAAGGAGTTCAAGTTCCTCCTGCATTTCTTTTGACAGTGTAAGAGAATAGTCTCCCGACTTAAAAACCACCATCATCTCAGCCCACATCTGCTCGATATATTTTCTGGATTCTTCCTCATTATCAAGGATGTGAACTTCAGCAAGAGAAGCATGACACTCAACAGGGATGAACCTTCTGTTTCCCGATTTATCCGCCGGAAGAAACTGTCTTTTATTTGATGTTCCTGCAAACACACACTTTCTTGGATGCTCTGAGGAATATTTGTCATAGCGGATTCTGTAAACATCCGACTGCCTGGTGATAAACGACTTGATCTCTTCAACATCAGCTGCTCGAATTGTTGCAAGCATTTCGGCCATCTCTATCATCATGTGTCCCTGAAGCTTTTCAAAAACATCTTCACCATCCAGCTTTTTTACATCATCAGTAAAATACCTGTCCTCTATGGCAAGAAAACTTAGAAATGTTGACTTACCTGCTCCCTGACCACCCACAAGGCAGAGCATATAGTCAAACTTGTGACCGGGATCATATACCCTTGCAATTGCTCCCAGCATGAAAATCTTAAGTGCCTGATAATTCAGCTCAGTTTCATCTGCTCCAAGAAAATGGTGAAGAGCATGCCTTACTCTTTCCGCTCCATCCCATACAAGTGACTCCCAATACTGCTTTATTGGGTGGTAGGGATTATCGAAGGAAACTGTCTTGATTGCTCTTTCAATCATCCTGTCAACCTTAAGCCCGTAGTTTACTTCAAGATAAGTTATGAGATTTGCCACATCTACATCTGTCATCGGAGCAGCGGTTCTTCTCCATGGCATGGGCTTTATGATATCCACCCTTTCATTCAGCTCATTAAAGCGGATGGCATCCTTTAAAATGGGATCTTCCCTGAGGGTTATCTTGCAGTTGTTGTTTGTCTGAAGCGGATTATCTTTTGCATCCGTTTCAAGTAGCTGCCTCACCTGCCTGCGCTTTTCTGAGATTTCATCAGCACCATCTGTGTCAGCTTTACCTTTATCAGCAGCAATCTTTTTGGCAATCTGTTCCATGAACCCAGAAGCTATGAGCACACCTGCCATTCTTTCCATTTCGTCATCAGTTAAAGTTTTTGATTCGTTCCCCAATACGTTTTATCTCCTCTCCATAAGTCTCAAGTATTTCAAGTTGTTCATCTCTGTTTCCAAAAGTAAGGTCATCAAGAATTTCATTAACAAAGTCCAGCATGCCTATTGCTTCCACGAAAAAAGGATGCCAGTCAGCATCCCCTTCGCTTGGTTCATATTCTTTTTCCCAGTCCCACAAAAGCCTGTGGTACTTTGACAGGATGTTTATCGCATCCCTTCTCATGATGTCAAAAGCTCTGACAATTTCCCGGGTTATCATCAGTTTCTTTTCCTGACGGAGCTGTTCATCTGTCTTGGGAAAGCTTCTTTTGTCATGTTCTTTGCTGGTCTCAAGAAAAATGCTCCTGCACTGCGCATCAAAGGTCATCTTCCTGTTGTTATATCTGCCTTTTTCATCTTTCTCATCCGGGAGAGCAAGCCCCATCATCCTGCAGGCTTCTTCCTGCTGTGGCATCTTAAAGCCATATTCGTCAGGAGCAAAAAAGACATGTCTCTCGTGGATATGGGGAGTTCTTTCATCAACATGAAGCCCCCAGTCCATTGTCTTGACATAGTCCCCGAATCTTTCATCGATCTTTTTCATTGTTTCATCAACTATCGCGACAAGAGCGTTATAGTCAATAGTGCCATCGATGTTACCGATCTGATAGATCGTTTCTTCAGGACACCAGGGCTTGCTCGTCACTATCTTTTCCATGGACTTGACCCGCTTTCTGTGTCCACCTTTGATGTGTCTCTCATTCTGGGCATCAAGCCATTCTGAAAAGTTATCTTTATAGAACTTAAGCTCCACATCCTTAAAGGGCATCCAGTCATCACCTCTGTCCCTATGAAAAGTAAATCCCTGATAAAAGTTCCAATAAATGTTGTTTGGTGTCATTTCGGAATTGATATCTTCTGCATTATCAAGATCAAATTCCCTGTCATTGTGTTTGGGATTATAGACTCCATTGGCACCGGATCTTCCACTATGCCTTGTTACTTTCATTGTAAATACCTCCATTATTTCAAATAGTTTTTAAAAGCTTGTCAGCCAAAGGGCATTCCCACCCCCTGCCATCATCCAAGGTCGACAAGTAATACCCAGTACGGCATGTCGAAATCGAGCACGCCTCCCTGGGCCAAGGTTTCACCCTGGACCTGACAAGTCCTCTCTAGATTCATGTTAGCCATTTAGACTTTTTTGAGCTTTGTCGTTTTCTACCCTTGGCTCGCTCCTCCGTTTGGTGTCATCGCTTAGCTTCCCCGAAATAGTATTCATTTGGAACGTTCATTCGCTTTTTCTACAGTGATTGTCCCAAAATGGAGAGCCCCATCCCGTATATCCAAAAGGATGGAAATTTAGCAAAAAGAATCCTTTTTCCACTTTCTTGAAAAAACAGGTATGATACAATTGACAGAGTGAATTTGAAATGAGGGAACTTATATGAAGTGCAGCTTAACCACACAGGAGAAATTAAGAGATCTAAGAGCGAAGCTTGGATATAAATTGCAGCAGGTAGAAATGGAGTCAGGGATATCCAGCTCCACCATAAGCAATTATGAAAATGATGAGACTAAGGACTTCCAGGTCGGAACACTGAGAGCACTGGCAAATTATTATCATGTGTCACTTGGGTATCTTCTTGGTCTTACAGATAACCTTACTGAGAACGGAACACCCATTGATGAGCTCCATCTCGATGATGAAACCATCGGTCTCCTGAAATCAGGCAAACTTAATAACAGGCTGCTTTGTGAAATGATAAAGCACCCTGACTTTCTGAATCTTATGTGTGATATGGAAATCTACGTTGATAATCATGCCGGAACTATGATTCATGAAGTGAACAGTTATGTATCCGGAATAAGAAAGCTCATCATGGAAAAAGCAGGTGTACCAGCTGATGATTTTTATATGAAGACATTTGAAAAGGCTGTGATAGATGACTCGGCTTACTTTGGTGATCTGCTTGAAGGCAGCATAAAGAATATAGCAAGAGATATAAGAGAAGATCACAAGAAGGACTGGGACACTGGAGACGAAGAGCATATCTCTGATAAGTATATTGCATCCATAAAAGAATTGTGGGAGAAGGTTAATAATTCCGAGCCAGAGGCATCAAATAATGATGCTTCTGTAAATATTGCAGAAGATGAAGCCTTGACCATGGTGGATAAAGCCACTGTTCTCCAGTGGAGCAAGAAATTTGATCTAAATTTTGCAAAGCTCACACCTGAAGAAACTCGCACCCTGTTACAGATAATAACGAAGGCTTCACGCAATCCGCTTATTAAACAACCATCAAAAGGACGTGGAAAGAAAAAATAGATCTATTTCAGACAAACAAGCCTCTATCCAATTAATGGAAAAAGGCTTGTTTTCTTCAATCATACTGTATCAATGGCTAGGCAACCCATATATCTCTTCTTGAATTTTCTTTGCTTCTTCTGAAAAGGTTACGGTATTCAAATAGTCTTTTACACTAATTTCAATTATATCTATCGGTTTCACTTCAACACTTGAGACCCATTCCCAGTCATTTACAAGTTCAAATGAATCTGCTGGCAAAACATAAATATAACCCTTTCCGTTTGGATCTATAGAGCCATAATGTAAATAACTATTTTTTCCGTCTGTGTTAAACTGAAGCTTTCCGCCCGGTTCATCTGGATACCATCTGAATGGCAATGCAAACGGAATAGCTTCATCTTTTGTAGCTACAGCATATATTCCCATTTTTGATTCAGCTTCACAAACACCATGTGCTTGCTGTGGCTTAACTATATCAAAACGAGACTTGCTCCCATGATATAGAATCTTTGGTTTCTCTTTCATTATTGCTCCTTGTTTTTTTATATATTCATCTCTTAGCGCTGCCAAATGGTCAATAATGTTTGGATTCCATGAAATTCACAAGGAAATTCTTTGCAAAGTCCGCAGAATTGTACTCCATGTTCTCTAGCACAGGCATGCACTTTACACCTTCCTGATCCAGCCCATTCTGGAACACAGCCATCAGCTTCAATACACCCCGGACATGAACCCTCTATTTTTTTAGAACACCCCACACAGCATTCTCCACATGCTGTAAGAGTTGTAAAATCCGTCATAAAACCTCTCCTTTTTTTAGGTCTCTAGTTTATATATTTTCAGCCTCATTGAGTCTTTTCATCATCCGCCCGCTCTCATACTCCATATACCCGTGTTTAGGATAAAACTCGTAAGACTCAACCCACTGTTCTTTTGGTGATCCAAGGTTAACCTTTGCCACGGCAATCCCTCTTTTTTGAAGATCTTTCTCGGCTGTTCCAAGCAGCATCGATCCGATGCCATTTCTTTTCAAATTTGCTTTAACAAACAAACGGTGTATTACTGCTTCGTTCTTACCGACTTCAATGGAATATCCGATGCTTCCTATGACTCTATCATTATCATCTACAGCAATCCAGAATTTATCTCCCTTTTCATGGTAGTTCTTCTGAATATCAAGAAGATCCTCATTCAATCCCGGCTTACGGCCTAACGCATCTTTTGCCTGGAGGACCATGAAAATAAGGTCATCACGGTATGCCTGCTCATATTCTTTTATTATCAAAATAACCACCTTCCATATTACTCAACAATGTATCTTGCAAGTTCAACTGCTATATCAAAGTGTCCGGGATCATGTTGTGTATCTTTCTTTTGGTTCTTTTCCATCCTAGCATCCCACTCAGGAGCATCTAAAAGGTCTCCACAGGTAAAGAAGAAGTAAGCGTCAAGCTCCCTAAAATTACACATGGCTTGAACTGCAGCACATTCCATCTCTACTGAAATGCAACCTTCATTCTTTCTTTTTTCAAAATTGCCTCTTGTCTCACGATGCACAGCATCGGTTGTCCATGTCTTTCCTTGGATAAATGGAAGTCCTGACTGTTTCATAAATTCTGCAACTACATCGCTGTTTTTCACTGGGATAAAATCTGATGCAGGTGCATAATGGTACGAAGTTCCTTCATCGCGATATGCGGCTGTCGGAACCATTACTTTACCTCTTGCAATTTCTTTATTCAGGCATCCGCTTCCACCAAAGACTACATATTTTTCCGTATTTATGAGCGATAAAGTATCTTCCATGTCAGCTACGCAGCCAGGAGCTCCAACATATGACATATAAACAGCAAATTCTTTTCCCTTATATGAAAATCCATACACAGGATTTGCTCCATTAGAAGAATACAAGTCCCCAATTTTAGTACATTCATACTGTTCCAGCACATACTGTAAAATCTCATTGGAGAATGTCACAATACATGCATCAACTTTCTTGGCATTTTCGTTACGCCATACCTTTATTATTTCTTCTGTCTTGTTATCAAATGTCTCTGTGATCACTTCGGTACCCTCCCAACTCTTGTATGTAGTTTATTAAATGATATCAGTGAAAGTTTAATTGAGATATATTTTTTCTCAGAAAAATCACTTCATAGAACCTATTTACAGAAATAGTGTACTTGTTTTAAGTACACTTTGCCATTATAGTACATTCACAATCTTAAAATGTACTTAAATTAAGATTTTTGAGGTAAATATAATGACCAAAGAAAAGGATAAACATATAGGGTTAAGAATAGATTCAGAAACACACCAAAAGTTAAAAAATCTTGCTGAATATGAAGGCAGATCTATCAACGGAGAGATACTTTACTTAATCAGGCAAGCTATAATAAAGCATGAAAAAACTGACTAATACAGTCGTACATCCATATATAAGATATCAAGAAAAAGAGATTGTCTTTTATCGACACTAATGCTATTATAATTGTAGTGATCAGGTCGCAGAAACTCGCGATGCCTGCGATCGGAAGAAGGACCCAAGGGCCCTTCTTTTCTGTTTTTATAACACTTTTTGAAAGGACATCCATGAAATCAATCAAGCCTTTTCTTACTTACAGTCAGCAGATTCAGCACCTTTCTCAGAATAAAGGTCTCATTATTAACGATTTGTCTTCAGCACAGGATGCCCTTGAAAATATTTCCTATTATGCTCTTATTGGTGGTTACAAGGATTTGTTCTATGATCGCATGACTCGTACCTACAAAGCTGGGACTACTTTTGATGATATTCTTTTGCTTTACAATTTTGATGATGCGCTCAGAGATCTTGTCTTTAAGTATATTCGTATTATTGAGCAAGAAATGCGCTCACATATTTCATATCATTTCTGTGAAATGTACTCTAACAAACAGAGCGAATATCTCAATCCCTTAAACTACTATAATACAAAGCACAGTAAATCCAGTATTCCCAAGTTGATTAGCATTCTGAACTATACCGCTAACAACGACTTAGAGCATGAATATATAGTGTACCAAAGAAAAACGTATGGTAACGTACCACTTTATGCTGTGATGAAAACTCTGACGCTTGGTCAGACATCAAAAATGTATTCTTTGCTTTCACCTTCGCTAAAATCACGCATCAGTAAGCATTTTTCAGGAGTTTCTCAGTTGGATCTCACAATGCATTTACGCTTACTTACTCATTTCAGGAATGTTTGCGCACACAACGAAAGGCTGTTCAGCTATAAGGATCGATATGATATTCCTGACACCGTACTTCATAAAAAGCTGAATATCCCTATGCGTGGGCAGCAATATGTTGTTGGTAAGAAAGATATGTTTTCAGTAGTCATTTCCTTTAGGTATTTATTATCAGACAATGACTTTTTTACATTTAAGAAAGCTTTAAACGCACTTATTCAAAAGACTGTAAAAGGATCTCCGAATCTTTCAGAGCAACTTCTCTTAGATTCTATGGGATTTCCGTCTAATTGGAAGATGATTACAAGATATAAAAAATAAGTGGTCTTTAAAGTGGTCTTTTTCAAAAATCTGAGTTTTGAAGTGGTCTTGAAGTGGTCTTTTTTGAAGAAGAGAGCGCCGAAAACCTCCTTTCCATGCGGTTTTCAAATGTGACGTTTACTTCGAGCCCCGTCTATCGCTCTTTTAAACCCCAGATGTTTTCTGGGGTTTTTGTTATTTGAGCGCAAAAATAAGTGGTCTTTGTGGTCTTTCAAGTGAAGCATTCCCTGATTTTCTCAGCCTGTGTGTCACTCTGAACCGCTCTGATACAGCTTGCTGTTCCCTTAACGTTTTCAGTGCTTTTTCAGCCCTTTCAGATAAAGGAAGTACTCTCGCTCCACCTTTTGGTATCACCGCTTGGCTTCCCCGAAATAGTATTCATTTGGAACGCTCATTCACTTTTTCTATACTGATTGTCGCAAAATGAGCCTTTCCATCCCGTATATCCAAAAGGTTGGAAATTTAAGCGAAACGATACTTTTCCACTTTCTTGGAAAGACCAATTTTACCTTTTAGATAATTGGATGCTTACTTTATTTCAGAAAGTCGTTATACTTATAATTGATTTTTAAATGATTGAGAGATCTAAGATATGAGGTGAAATCTTACTACACAGGAGAAGTTAAAAGACCTGCGTGCAAAGCTTGGATACAAGCTACAGCAGGTAGAAATGGAGTCAGGTGTTTCAAGCTCCACCATAAGCAACTATGAAAATGATGATACAAAAGACTTTCAGGCAGGGACACTGAAAGCTTTGGCGAAATACTATAATGTATCTCTTGGTTATCTGCTTGGTCTTACGGATAACCTCACCGAGAACGGAACTCCTATTGACGAACTCCATCTTGATGATGAGACCATAAAGATCCTTAAGAGCCAGAAGCTTAACAATAGACTTTTATGTGAAATGATCAAGCATACTTTGGTGATCTGAGGAAAGAAAAAATAAAAAATCTTTATTTTTTCACCAACCTTTTTAATTTTGCTTACACTATATATCCGTACAGCGCTGGTACGGATAAATGATATGTTGGGGAAAGAGTATGATAAAGAAAAAAGCAGACGAACTCATAATAGAATACTCTCCAAAAATCTACGGATTTGCAGTAAAGAAAGCATTTTCCTTTGATGAAACGGAAGAACTTGCGGCAGAGATGGTAAAAGAAGTGTATTTATCATTGCTTGAGGCTGAGGAAGTATTCAACATAGAAGGCTATGTCTGGCGCATTTGCGAGCATACCTATGCCAAATATGTAAATAGTACAAAAAAACACCAAGGCATTTCTTTGGACGGAATGGAGATTCCTTATTACGACAACTACAACCTCGGAGAAAAAGAGGAAGATCTTAAGACGCTCCGCCGCGAGATTGGTTTTCTTTCTGAAAAAAGACGACAGATCATTTATTCATTTTATTACGAAGAAAAATCAATTCAGAAAATAGCAGCTGAAGAAAATCTTTCGGAAGGAACAGTAAAATGGCACCTGAATAAGGCCAGAAATGATTTGAAGGAGAATTTTTCTATGGAAAGAAAAGTTGGAAGTTTGGGAATTGCACCAATCGAAGCTATAAGTGTAGATCATAATGGACAGCCAGGTAGGAAAGGCGGTCCGGATGTTTATTTGAACGACAAGATTAACCTTAACATTGTATACAGTGTTTATGACAGTCCAAAAACCAAGGAAGGTATTGCTGAAGAGATGGGAATGACACCTGTTTACCTAGAAGACAGAATTACAGTCCTTGAAAAGAACGGATTCTTGATAGAAACAAGTGGGAAAAGATATACCACATATGTAAAGTTCACTCCAAAGGAACGCAGCCTGGAGCAGGAAGAAGAAATACTCAAGAGCAAAATAAAAGTTGCAGATAGTTTACTAAAAAACTATGTTCCTAAGGTAAAGGAAGCATTAAAGAAGATTACAGATGTTTATATTCCTAGCGATAATTGGGAGCTTTTTGAAGCAACATCAATCTTTTATTCCATAACAAACAAATGCAATCTGCCTATTGAAAAGAACGTATCTCCATATCTTGTTAAAACTCTTGATGGTGGAGAATACTATGTTACTGTAAATCTTAAGTCGGAGATTATTGATCCTGACTTTAAACCAACAATAGAGGAAAGTACCAGAGATTACACTGCCTGCGGTTCAATGACGCGAAATGCTTGGAAGTATCCGTCCGTCAAATCGTGGTCAAACGACAGCAGATTTTCTTCTCGTAAAGGGATGTGGCAAAACAACCTCAATACCGATTACGATGCCATCTATGAAGTAATATGTGGAGAAATCGAGGATAACAAGGCAAACGAGGAAAAGTTTAAGCGCCTTCGTGAGAGGGGATTTATAACAGATGATGGCAAACTAAATGTGTTGGTTGTCAAGAAATCCATGGAAGAGTTTGATGCATTAATCCCTTCTCCAGATAAAGATCAGCTTGATGAGTTTGCAAAGATTGCTATAGAGCAGGCTGTTATGCTTGCAAAGAATTATCCGCCACAGATGCAGGACTTTATAGTGTTTGAATTTGTAAAATGGTATGTTGATAATACTATTGCTATGATTGTACTGGATAAATTATATGATTCAGGTGAGTACAAGCCACTTACTGAATCAGAGAAAGCAACAGCAAATCTATTGGTATTTTCAGATAGACTTCCTCAGTAATTACAGAACCCTCAGGTCACTGAGGTGACCCCCAAAAGTTAGACCTAAACATCTAACTTTTTGGGGTCGGTTCATTATTAAAGAGATAGTCTTTTTTACTATTACATTGCAAAAGCAACTGTTCCTAAAAATTCTGTGTTTATCTTAACTTTCCCATTTGTTACTACTGCATCATATGAATGAACCTCACCTGTAACAGTTCTCACATATACTGTTATTGTCTTTCCTTCATAAGATTTACCAAGAGTAAATGTGTATTTAGCAGGTGTTCCAAGCTTTGTAAGGCTTACTCCTGCTGCATATGCTCTGACAAAGAGAGAACCTTCAATTGGAGTTTTTCCAGACTCTGTTATTACTGTATTAAGAGCCTGTGCATTTTTATCAAGTCCGTTGTTTGAATTTCCGTTTCTGTCAAGAGCAGGAACAATTGTTGCTGTTATCTTTGATGAATATCCCTTAGGAGCACTTGCAAGGCTCAAATCAACAGCAACATTCATTAACTTTCCATTTGAATCCTTTACCGCTACAGTAGCTGAACCTGTACTATTAGATATAGCTACAAAATAACTGTTTGATATATCAGATGTGTATACATTAGCATAGTCTGATGTGGTGGTTACATTTGATTCTGACAAATTTTTGTTATCTGACAGAGTTTGGCTATCTGATATATTTTTATTATCTGATGATTCACCACTTCCACTATTTGTATTAGAAGGCGCTGCATCTGATGAAGACTTTGTACCGGCTGTAATTGTAACTTTACCTGTATATCCATAGTTTTGTGATGGAGTTATAATTCTTCCAACTTCGCCTAATTGAATATCCGTTCCATGATAACCCTGATTAAGAACTGAGCCATCCTCTGGTGATGAAATATAACCTCCATTAACGGTAGTTGTTCCACCAACTGAAACTATTGGAAACTTGGTTCCTGAAGAAGAGCCCTTAGCATCAGCTGTAACATTTGAATTGTTGATAACAACATTATGATTTCCGTATTCACCCTGAGAATGAGAAGATATCTGCTTATCATTTCCAGCTGCAATAGTATCGGTACTTTTTACATTTGAGTCAGTGATAATAACATCCCCATCTGTCCCTTTACCATCTTTGCCGCCATTTATGCCATCAGCTGATACAGTTGAATTTGTTATCTTCACATCTCCATCAGCAGAAATTGAACCGCCTGAAGTAATATTAGCATTATCAATTGTTAAATCGGAATTTGTTGAAGAATCAGATGTACTAACTTCGATGTTTCCGGAAACATTAACAGGATTATCATTTGTTGTAATAGTAATATTATTATCAGCCTTAACATCACCATTTACGTCATCTGTCAAAGTAAGTTTGCTGTCGTCCGAGCTCCAGGTAAAACCTGTCCCACTTTTGGTCTCATCATTAAATACATTGGATTCTTCACCAACATATCCTGATGTTCCTGCATAAGCAATTATCGGAGAACCGATAAGACTTGCTACAACAAATCCGCTCATAATTTTCGCTGCTACTAAATGTCCTTTCATTAAAATCCACCTCCATGTATTGAATAGGAATACAAAAAAGCTGCTTGCCACAAAGACAAACAGCTATCTCACTAAAAAATGCAACTGGCTGTCTCATTAAGACCCTATAGCTTTGCGCCGCCGGATTACTCCGGTTTTGCCTATGTATTTTATATTTCTTATATCGTTTATTACGATGCAAACCTTTTCAAGTTCGCATGGCCAATCATGGTCTATGAGATTATAAAACATATTCTATTAATACTCAAGTAGCATTTTTGATTTTACACAACAACGCTATCCTTATTACTCTTGAAGTAGTTTATACTGCTCACCTAGTTGAAAAGATTGGTAATATCTCTTTTATTATTGATGACGCATAAAGCTCTTAATAGCAAGTGGAGACATCTCTTTTTTGTAAAAAAGCCTTGAGAAAAAGAATGCAGCAACACACCCTGCTATTGTCAGAACAAGTCCTATTATAGATGAACGCATATAGCTTTCTCCGCATATATCAAAGATTTTTAACATTTCAACATTCATAGAGATTAGTATGGTCGGAATCAGTATTCCAGCAAAAACTATCATGCTAAAAACAAAATACTTATAGGCAAATACCTCATATATCATTACAACAAAGAATTCAAATCCTATAATAATTATATATTTACTCTGAATCGCATAATTAAGCTTCACTCCTCCATTTATGTCAAGCAAAGTCATATAAAAATGAATTGCAACAAGAATCAAATAAATAATTATCATATATGGAATTACAAACACATAAGGATAAAGCGTTTCTGTCTTTTTATGAATAGGCGATGATTTCACCATTCCTGATATATTAGAACCATAAAAAGCCTGCAATATAACACTTGAAGGAATTCCTAAATAAAATCCTCCGACAGTACTTGTTCCTTTTGTAGTCATATCATATATTATCCCAAATGCGGTGAACAAAACCGCAAACATCACTTGGAACTTAAATCTAGGAGATAGTTTAACAAGCATAATAGCTTTCTTAAAATCCTTCATACTATTTTCCCTCCAAAAAACTGCGTCTATAGTTGTAAAGAACATAACGCTTAGTGGCATATACAGATATAACCGATAAAACAATTCCACCTAAAAGCCACAATACCGGGTTATAATGTCCAAAGCTAAATCCATATATAAGTCCGACACTCGTACCTACAACCAGCAGTGATACAACTAAATAAGTTACAAACATAAAATTAACCATTGTAGTAAAAAAGCGACTAATAAAAACTGTAATATTAATGCAGGCAAATGTAACAAACAAAACAATTACGTGCATCATCATCATATCCTTATTAAAATCTGCTCCATATTTCTGATACGAAATAATCCCGCATATAAAATCAATTACTGCTATTACCACAAAACGTATAAAAAAATCCATATACAGAGCACGCTCTAAATGTTCCTGTCCCTTGGATGTACATCTCAAAATACCAAATCCGTATTTACTGGAATTAACACCATTAAGTGTCATATAATCTGCTGCCGCCAGTAATAAGACAAGTGAATTACTAACTACGTTTATATCCTGAACTCCGAATAAAGTCCCCTTTGTACCATGCCACAAAATAAGACATGCCGGAATGACCAAATAGCAAAATATACAATATCCTCTACTTGCAAATGTTCGATAAGCCTTCCAAGAATTTTTCATACCGTATCTCCTTATTTTCCAGCTTTTCCAAGCCTTGTATTAGCACGCATGATTCCAACTGAAAGCTGCATAAGTGTCGGCGTCTCGCACATCAGATTAAGTCCTGCAAGTTTATCCATATTTTCCGAAAGGCAAAGTCCTTCAAATCCATATTTACTACTGGTCACATCGTAAAGATATCCTTCTGCCGCCTTTAAATCTTCAATATCACCTTTGACATAAGTATATTTTTCTTTTAATTCTTCAACAAACCCCTGCTCTACAACGCTGCCGTTTTCTACAATTACTGCATAGTCTGTCACATTTTCCATATCTGAAATATTATGTGTAGAGAAGATAACAGACCTTTGTCCATCAGATGATGCAATATAATCCTGAATCATATTACAGAGCTTATCGCGCATAAGAGGATCAAGAGGAGATGCCGGTTCATCCATCAAAAGAAGTTCTGTATCTCTAGAAAGAACACCTGCCAGCATCAACTTAGTACGATTACCATCAGAAAGCTCACTTACCTTCTTATTCCTGTCTTTTTTACCGTTCATAGAAAGTGCCAGATTTTCAAGGATAGAATCATATTTTCTCACATCAAATCCATCAAAAAGAAGTTCCTGTGCCATTCTTGTCTGTTCCAGATTCCAATGTGGAAGGAAATAGTTACCTGTTCCTGTATAACCTATTTTGTTCTTTATATCCAGATTATTCTCACGATCATCTTCGCTGTATTTATTAAAGTAAGTAATATCTCCCTTATGTTCCAATCTTAGTCCTGCGATCATCTCCAAAAGAGTAGTCTTACCAGCTCCATTTTCTCCTATAAGAGCTGTAGCAAATCCCTTTGGAAACTCTAGATTTTCAACATTAAGAGTGAAATTCTTATACTTCTTTTCTATATTCTTACATGTGATAACAGGTGTCGTATTCATGCTCAATCCTCCTCTAACTGTAGAAGTGTTTGTAGTGTTTCAGTTAATTCCTTATCCTGCATCCCTGCAATTCTTGCGTATTTGATAGCTTCAAGCAAAGCATCTTCAACTTTCCTTCGATGCTGTTCGATTAGCATCTCACCATCTTGAGCATTTACATAATATCCTTTTCCCTGAACCGCTGTAACAAGTCCTTCACTTTCCAGCTGTTCATATGCCTTCATGGTAGTAATAACGCTAATCTTAAGGTCCTTGGCCAATCCTCTGATGGATGGGAGATATTCTCCCTGCGCAAATTTTCCTTCGAGTATATCAGACCTAAATTGCTCAGCTATTTGTTGATAAATTGGAATTCCCAAGTTCTGAGATATCTTCATATCATGCCCTCGCTTTATCAAACTGTTTATATGTTATATATACACCTATAACAGTAATGTGTCAACATGTTTTTGAAAACAGTCAAGTACATTCGCAGATATGCACATCCCCATTAATCCTGTACGCAAAAAAGAGATGCTGATAATATAATCTCCACAATCAGCATCTCTTTCGTATTTTCTTTAGATATATTTACATGTAATTACTTTTTATAAAGCTCATCAAACTGCTTCTGAATCTCTTTTGTTACATCTTCAATTCCTGCCTTTTTAAGAGCTTCATCCATCTCTTTTACAATATCCTCTGCAGATCCCTTATACTTACCAAATGCAATCTGCTTCATGTAGTTGTTATATGTTTCATTGACATTATCAATCTTTGCCTGAATAGAATCAACATTTGGAACGAACTGTCCATAAGGATAATCAATCTTTATCTTGTCGTACTCAGCATAGAGTTTTTCAATCTGTTCCCAATTCTTCTGAGCATCCTTGATTTCAATGTCATCATTTCTGCCCCACCAGTAGTTAGTCATACCATTGATATTCTGAGTATTGCTATCATATCCCTTAGGTGTAGTACGAAGTCCCTCGTCATTGATTTCATAAGATACACCCTCAATACCATAGTTAAAGAGTTTATAGCACTCTGGATCATTTCTGATAAGGTCATATACCATAAGTGCTCTCTCAGGATTCTTGGAAGCTGCGGATACAGCCATAGCACCATGTGTAATTGAAAGAGCTACAACGTTCTGAGTCTCTTCTCCGAAATAGAAGAATCCGGATTCTGCCTTGTCATTATCCTTATAAATTGTATTGGTATCTGTATGTGAGCAAAGATCTGTCCATGTCTGTGTATGATGCTGTTCAACAGAAGCTTCACCAACACGATATTCGTCACGGTTTTGTGATGAAGTATTGTTCAGAACGTCTGTTGGCCATACACCCATTTCATCCCAGCTCTTCATGAGTTTAGCAAACTCAACCATCATCTCCGGATTGTCATAAGCTGGTGTAACCACTGTGTACAAATCATCTTGTGTTCCACCCCAAAGACCTGCCGATGAAAGACCATCAATAGCTACGAACTTAGTATGAGATGCTACCCATCCTGCTGCCATCTGACCAAACTGTGTTCCGTCTGAATCCCAAAGAGTAACCTTAGGATAGTTTTCTTTTACATACTTAAAGTACTTTGTAAGGTCCTCCCAGCTCTTTACACCATCTGTAAGTCCTGCTTCTTTTGCCCAGTCCAGACGATATGTAAATCCGTGGTTAGTCCACTGCGCATAGTTATCTTCAGGCATGAGATAGATTTCACCATCATATTTGCACAAATCCCAATGCTCTTTGCTGACACTGCTATAAGTTGCTGGTGCATAGGTCTTCAAATCCTCTTCCGACAGTTCGAGGAACGCTCCATTCTTTGCATTCGGCCATGCATCAAGCCAGTCAGAAGCTGTACCTACAAGATCCACCGAACCGTCCATCTGCGCCAGCGTCAAGTTGTAGTTAGAAAGATAGTCAGTCCAGCCAATATAGTAGATTTCAAGCTCTGCATTAACTTTTTCCTTCAATATGCCATTAAGCTTATCGAGCATCTTGTTAAGATTCTCTGCTGCTTCACCAGATGGCTTATCGCCTGTAACCATATAGTTAATCTTAACATGCTCAGAGGTATCAATATCCCCCCACTTTGCCCATGGATTATTAGGATCAATGTCTGACGCACCGCCTGATTCTCCATCAGCACTCTGATCACTGCCATCAACTTTCGGATTGTCTTTTGATCCGCCTCCACACGCGGCAAGGCTTGCTACCATACTTATGCTGAGTAATGCTGCTAATACCTTTCTCTTCATAACATACCTCCTTTTACTAGAATCGCTTTCATGCGATACGCGCCATAAACTCCCAGTTACCTATGCCTCCACATAGTAACTATAAAAATCTATCAGCCACCTTCTCTTTATCCTTTTACTGCCCCAACAGTAATGCCGCTAATAAAATATTTCTGAACGAAAGGATATAATAACACAATAGGGCCTGTTGCAAGAACTGCGTTAGCCATCTTTACTGACTCTGTCGGAAGATCTGTAACTGTAACATACTGACCTGCAACTGAATTCTTAAGTGCATCCATCTTGTTTACAACTTCGTACAAAGTATACTGAAGAGGCTTCACATCCACCTTGCTGGAAAGAAATAAAGATGACTGATACCACTCATTCCAATATCCAAGTGCAAGGAAAAGACCTATTGTAGCAAGTGCCGGTTTAATCATTGGCAGAATAAGTTTTGCAAAAATTGCCACATCATTTGCTCCATCAATTTTGCCTGACTCAGTTATCTCATGAGGAATCTGCTTGATGAAATTCTTCATGAGAATTATGAGCCAAGGAGACATTAAAAGTGGCAAGAGTACTGCAAAATAACTGTCTTTCAAATGATACGTCTGTGTCATCATAAGGTAATAAGGTGCAAGTCCTGCTGAGAACAGACTAGTGAAATAGATATAGAATGAAATTGCATTTCTATACGGATAGTCTTTTCTTTGGAGAGCATATCCAGTCATTGCTATTACCAAAAGACCTACAAATGTTCCTACTACAGTAAGTGTGATAGTAAGAATATATGACTTCCAGATTAGTCCGCCCCTACAAACCATCTCGTAAGCTTTTAGTGTAAAATCTTTTGGGAACAGCTGAACACCATAATTTCTAATTACTGCTTCCGTCGAAAACGAGGTTCCGATGATAAGCAGAAATGGAAAAATACACATAAGTGCATATATAGTAACAATCACATATCCAAGCCCTCTGACAAATTTCTCAGACGCACCAATCTTGATATTACTGCTAATAACTTCCTCTTTTTCTTTAGTCATAAAAGCCTCCTATATCGCAGCATTCCCTGAAAATGTCAATTCATTTCGTTTTCCTGATATCTTTTCTATCATCAGAACAATGAATATTCAGGCTCGATTTTCTTGATTACGAAATTAACCACCATAACAATCACAAAACCAACAAGTGACTGATACAAACCAACCGCAGAAGCTGTCGAGAAATTAAAGTCTGTCATTGTAGCACGATAAACGAAGGTTTCAATAATGTCAGTAGATTCATACAAAACAGGGTTCGTTCCAACAATATTGTAGAAAAGACCAAAATTACCTTTTACAATTCCTCCAAGTGCAAATAATAAAAGAATAACAATAGTCGGCTTCAAAGAAGGCAGGATAATGTATCTAATTCGCTGAAATGCATTGGCTCCATCTACCTTTGATGCTTCTATCATCTCTGCATCAATTCCCATGATTGATGCAAAATAAACTACTGAATTATAACCTGTCTGCTGCCACAGGTAGATTACAACAAGAAGTACCGGCCACACTTTCGGATCTGCATACGGCTGCCACAGCTTATCAGCAGATGCTCCAAATGCTTTCAATGCACTATTTACAAAGCCAGTATCATAATTCAAAAGGTTATATACAAGGACACCTACAAGAACCTGCGAAATGAAGTAAGGAAGAAACATCATTGTCTGTGAAACTTTCTTAAACCATTTGCATTTCATTTCATTGAGAAGAATTGCTATAAATACAGCTAAAAGATTTCCTAGCAAAATAAATGCCAGATTAAAAAGAATTGTGTTTTTTGTCAAAGACCATAGTTTTCCGGAACTGGCAAGAAATTCGAAATTTTGAAGTCCTATGAATTTGCTGCCAAATATTCCTTTTCTGTAATTGTACTTAACAAAAGCAACATATATACCGGGAAGTGGCATGTAACTGAACATAAAAAAGAAAACAATCGCCGGAATACACATAAATGTTAATGTACGATACTTCCAAAACGTCTGAAATGCACCACGCTTTACAACTGGACTATCAACTTCTGAAACACTAATTTCTATATCCCTCATAAGCCTTCCTCCTGTCAGATAAAAAAGACCTCGGTTTCAATTTCGTAACCCCCTACTTGCATTATGCACAAATTGAAACCGATTTCATATTCTTATTTAACCACACATCAGTAATTAATTCAACACACAAAATCACATTCCTATCATTTTTGTCATATATATTAAACTTTTGCGCCTTTCTTTTGTGGGGTTTGTATATTGTTTTTAAATCTTTTGTTTCAAGTTTTTTGAAACTAAGCATCAGCACTTACTGCGCCGCTACTTTCACGGATTATAAGTTTGGGTTCTATCTTCTGAACCTGCTGCGGCATTTCTTTCCCTTCAGCTGCCTTGATTGCTGTATTTATAAGGAGTTCTCCATATTTTTCATAGTTATAATCAATACTGGTAAGACTTGGAAGAAGACATCTTGCTATATAGGTATTGTCATAACTTGCAATGGATATATCGTCAGGAATTCTTAATCCACTTTCCATCGTTCCTCTTATAATTCCTGCTGCCGCCATATCATTTATGGCAATAACCGCAGTTGGAAGATTTGGTAATGACAGAATCTTCTTTATCCCCTTATAACCATCTTCATAGCTGTAGCCACCGCCTATAATATATTCGGGATGAAACTCTATACGGTTTTTGTTAAGAATTTCAATGTATCTCTGGTATTTTTCATAAGTAGATGTAACATCTAATCTCCCGCCTACAAGAGCTATCTTTTGATGTCCAAGAGATAAAAGATGTTCCATTAGAAGCTCTACCGCCTTGCTCTCATTAATAGATATTCTAAAGCAAGATGTTCCATCGAGCTTCCCAGTAACGACAACTGGAAGTCTTTCGGTTATTCTGCTTACTATCGCCGCATAATCAGGATTGGTCACAAGATCATCAACGCTTCCACCCATCTGTATAATAGCATCCACCCTATGTTGGCAAAGAATCTGCAGCCTGCTTTCTTCTTTCTTCGTATCACCTTGAGAATCAAATACCATTACAGTGTAACCGCGCTTGTTAGCAGCTTTCTCACATCCGGAAAACATCGCTGCATAATAAGGGTTCTGGACATCAGCTGCTATAATTCCTATAGTATGCCTAGTAGTATCAGTCAATCCTTTGGCAAGAGCATTGGGGATAAAATGGTATTTATCGATTAGTTCCTGAATTTTTTCTCTTTTTTCACTTCGAACCGAGGCACTTCCGGTGAGTACACGCGATACAGTTGCCGGAGAAACCCCTGCTTCTTTGGCGATTGTATAGATAGTAACTTTCTCCTCTGCCATAAAAGCCTCCTTATACAACGATTTTGAAACCGATTTCAGATATAATTAATAGTATTCTATAATCTATACAAAATCAAGCAAAAAAGGCTGCTGTTTTTTAAACAACAACCTTTCTTACAGTTTCCTTATATTTATTATTTCTTCAAACTATTCAAATCGATATCTCCGTACTCACCTTTCAGATACTTATCATACAATTTCTGAAGTTCGTTTATATCTTTATCCGGAAGATTCTTCTGTATATACTCTTTTGCTCCATTGATATCACCGCTACTTACATAAGAGGAAATATCTGTAACTGTTTCAGTAGTAACGTTTTCATCAATGATTTCATTTAGCTTTTCTTTGTCGCCTTCTTCCATATTGTCAATTTTCTCTTCAATTTCCTTGGAATCAACTGAAACGCCTGTAGTAGACGCTACTTTCTCAACCGTCTTTGTTATTGCTATCTTGGTCGCTTTCTCTTTCACTGCATGTTTGACATTGTCATATGCAGACAGCCTGAATATCACAGCTGCAATTGCCAGTATCGCTATGACTAAAATAAAATTCAAGAATTTGTGTGACTTTTTTTCTCTTGCCATTTTTACTCCTTTCATTTGTGTTTTGGTATATCTAATCTATCCACTCTTGTAGCCTCATCTTCAGGGCTTCCAGCTCTTTTTTGCTCAACTGCGTGAAGAATATAATTGATGTAGTATGAATACCAGAAATCGCCAATTTCTGCAGCAATATCAGGATTTGTGTTTTTGTAATACACAGGATCAAAGTTTATACTACCTCTTCTCCCCTCTGTCATACCCACTGTAACAAAGTGGTTGAATAACATCTGCGGATTATATCCTATAGCCGCCTGCAAATCAGGATATGCATTGTAATAATAATCTGCATTAAAGATTCTCTCCAAATCCTTTGGAGTTATTGGAAGCCCTGCTGCTCTGTGATAAACATAACTGCCTATATATCCGTTTTTATACAGCTTCTTCAATACATTAACAGGAATCTTGTATCCTGTATCATATAAATCCAACACTTCCCCCTGAGTCATTACTCTATAGCGAAATGACTGCTCAAGCTGGCGATATATGCCATTTTCATCTGTATATGGATTAGTAAGTGCAGGCTTTATCAGAGTTTCAAATGTGTAGGTCTTTGTATAATCCGTATCATACGCAGCCTCTGCATTTGCGTTTATATTACATGTTCCACTTACAACACTTATAGTAACTGTTGCAGCAAGTGCTGCAATATATGCTTTCTTTTTCATTTTAACCCCTTTCTCCAAAAAAACTAAGTTTTCCAAATCTATATTTTATTGTTTTTATATAGTCCGTTTTACTGTTTGTATATTTCGTCGCAGACACGCTTTCGCTTGATTATAAACGTAGTGGTACGTAATGCGCTAAAAAACAGCGCATAAGTACCAACGTTTATAAACAGTTCTGCTCATGAAATATTACAAGCCAGTAAAACTAATCTACTAAGTATTCAGAACAATAAATTATGACTTCTTGCTGAGATTTATGATAATCATCAGCAAGAATCCTGCTTTGCAGGACAAAATTTGTCTTAACGACAAATTTTGGTCTGGTACGGTTTTTGATTTTCCTGATGAAAACAAAAACCTATACTTTTTGACTTTATTCTGCTCTTAATGCGTCAATTGGATTAAGCTTGCTGGCTCTTCTTGCAGGCATCCATCCAAAGATAATGCCAACTCCTGCTGAGAAGCCTACTCCTAGCAATATCGCTCCTGCTGAAACTATAAATTTGGCTTTCATAAGCTGCGCTGCCACAAATGCTATAAGGCAGCCTATGCCAATTCCAATTGCGCCGCCAATAAGCGAAAGTACAACCGATTCCATAAGGAACTGAATCTGGATTCTTATCGGTTCAGCTCCAAGAGCTTTTCTAAGACCTATTTCTCTTGTTCTCTCTGAAACTGACGTAAGCATCATATTCATAATACCTATACCACCTACAAGAAGTGCTATAGATGCAATTCCGCCCAGCATTGTAGTAAGCATTCCCTGAATAGTATCCATAACATTAAGCAGTGATTCCAGATTCATTATCTGAAAGCTGTTATCAGCATTATTATAAATCCTTTTAAGCTCACTTCTTAAGTTTTTTTCAACCTCTGATGCATCTGCATTTTCCTTAACATACACATATAGATTTACAACATTAGGTGAAAAGTTGATTCTATTTACATTTCTATACGGGATGATTATATTTCCTTCTGAATCGCCCTTATCTGAAGCCCCTCCAGTTAATGCATTATTCTCCTTCTGAGTTCCAATGATTTTATAGTCATATCCTCCAAGATGAATAATCTGACCTAAAGGATTTTTTCCCTTTAATGTCTTCTCTATGAAAGTCTTATCTACAATGCAGACTTGAGTGTATCCGTCCATCTCGAAATCTTTGAAGCATCTTCCTTTATCAATTCTGTCATTGTGAGCAAAATAGCTAACGTCGTCACCTTCGATATCAACTTTTTTATAGACTTCATTATCTACTACAACATAAGCCGAAAGCATTACATAGGGAGATATGGCATCAACGCCGTCAATGTTTCTTATTTTGTCGAGATCATTTTCATTTAGGCCGCTCTTTAGCGATGTTCCTTGTGCTATTACAGTCAGAGTACCTGCGCCCATAGAGCTAAACTCTCCCATAATACTGTCTGATGCTATCTGCACGATTGTAACAAGTCCTATTACAGCAGCTACACCTATCATGATTCCCAGCATTGTCAGAAAAGAGCGCATTTTATTATTTTTTATATTCGAAATAGCCATTTTTAAGCTTTCCGAAAACATATTCATATTATGCATCTTCAACATCTCCTTCACTGATAATGCCATCTAAAATCCTGACTATTCTCTTGGCATGCCCTGCAATCTTTCTATCATGCGTAATCATTATGATAGTTCTGCCTTCGTCATTTAATGAGTGGAAAAGATCCATAACCGCCTGACCTGTTTTTTGGTCAAGTGCACCTGTCGGTTCATCTGCCAGCAGAATAGATGGATTATTTGCAACCGCTCTTGCTATAGCAACTCTTTGCTGCTGACCTCCTGAAAGCTGATTTGGAAGATGATCCATCTTGTCAGACAAACCAACTTTTTCCATTACTTCTTTAACTCTTTCTTTTCTCTTTCTCTCAGGCATCCCGGCATAGATTAGAGGCAGTTCTACATTCTGCGCAGCACTCTGTCTTTGAAGGAGATAAAAAGACTGGAAAATAAATCCTATTTCCTTATTTCTGATAAGTGCAAGTGCGCTTTCTGTTTCATCTGCAATTGTCCTTCCTGACAGTTCATAATGGCCACTTGTAGGAACATCCAGACATCCAATTATATTCATAAGTGTAGATTTACCAGAACCAGACGGACCAAGTATTGCCAGAAATTCTCCCTTTTCCACTGTAAGATCAACATTTTTGAGAACATGGAGAATTTCTCCGCCCATTTCATAATCTTTGCAGATATTAGTCATTCTGAGAATTTCTTCATTCTTTGTCTGTTCCATTGTTATCTCCCGTGGTGTTATCATCACTTGAATATCCCATTGTAAGTCCTGATGTCATATCACTTATATTGGATACAAGAACCGTGTCTTTTTCAGATAATCCGGATGTAACCTGTGTATATGAACCATCTGTTGCTCCTATAGTAATTTTCTTCTTTTCAATAGAAACTCCATCTTTTCCATATACATTAACAAAATAGGAACCATCTTCATCAGTCTGTATTGCTTCACTTGAAACTGTTACTACATTTTTCAAATCATCAATGACAAGCTTTACCTCCGCGCTCATACCGCTTCTTGTTTCCTGATCCGCTTTAATGCTCACTTCTGCTTTGAAAAAAGATACTCCATTTACTACAGTTGCTGTCTTATCAATATGCTTTATCGTACCTTCATAAGTTTTCTTTCCAAGAGCGTCAATTAAGATTTCAACATTGTCATTTTCATTTACGCCTTGAATATCATACTCACCAATTTTAATTACAATCTTCATTTCACCAAAATCAGTAATTGTGCAAAGACTTGCAGTTGAACTTGTAAATGTTCCCTTTTGCGCTGGAAGAGATGTTATTGTTCCAGTCGCAGGCGCTTTAATAGTACAGTCTTTTAACTGCTTTTCAAGATCTTTTAATTGAAGATTGTTAAGGCTCTGGTCACCTTGAACTTTAGCCTGTCTTATTGACAGCTTATAGCCTGCAAGCTGCTGATTAACTGAAAGAACAGCTGAATTATATGAATCAACTGCATTTAAATAATTTGTCTGAGCTGTAATAAGTGAATTATATAGACTTGTAAGACCGCTTTCTTCTTTCATCTTGGCTGCTTCAAAGCCTGATTTTGCAAATTTATAACTATCCCATGCAGACTCAAGCGACTGACTTGCAGAACTGGTATTTAATTTCGCTCTTTCAAGTGAATTTTGAGCTGCTTCTTTGCTTCTCTTTAATTTCTTGGCGCTTTCTTCTCCAAACTTAGATACAGCTTCATCGTAATCGCTTGATGCATCATTATAATCACTTTCTGCCTGATTTTCTGCAACTCTTGCCTGTTCTAGCGCATTCTGCGCATTTAATACCGAATCATATGCTTTATCGCACTGTTCAATTGAGTTTTTAATTACATCTGAAAGCTTTTCATTATTTAGTTTAACTTCATCATTGTAGGCATTTTGGGCAGACACAAGGGAAGCAAATGACGAATCCATGCTGTTTTTCGCTCCTTGAATGGATGAATTAAGCCCTTTATCAACACTTTCTTTCAAATCATCATATGATTTCTTTGCCTGTTCAACACTAAGAGAATTGGTATCTTTAGAAGACTTCATCTGAGCTTTCAGCTGATCAATCTGCTTCTGAATAGAATAGGTATCCAAAGTCATAAGCACGTCGCCCTCTTTTACCTCATCCCCTTCTTTTACCTTTACTTCTTTTACCTTAATACCTGAAATTTCAGGCATTACTTCATTGCTGTTAACTGGTTCAACTGTTCCTGTAAAGCTATGAAAAGTCTTAATATCTCTCAGCTTCACTTCTTCCTTGGTGAAAATTGAATCTGCTGCGTCTTTTCCTTTTGACTTCAAATAGAAAAAGACTCCTGCGATAATGAGCACAATTATCACCCATTTAACCCATTTTTTCTTCTTAAAAAAACTTTTGAAACCTTTTTTAATACTCATTTCATCACCGTTACTGAAAACTTATAAAAAGTTATAAACTTTTATGTTTCATTCCTACTTCATCGAGTATGCTTTTGACAATGAAAAAATCAATCTACTCACAAGTTCTTGTACTCTCCATAGGCGTAAATTCCGAATTAACGCATCCGTACACATTTGCATTAACGTTCAAGTGTTAGCTTGCAAATTTTTCTCCATAAGCTTTTAAGTTTAGTGATGCCTGAAAATCTCTGTCTATGACATTTCCACATTCACATCTATAAATCCTGTCAGATAATTTCAAATCTTTTTTGATATTTCCACA
>NZ_AUKC01000053.1 GCF_000424545.1 Butyrivibrio sp. NC3005
GATGAAAGAGCAAAAGAAGTTCCTAAAGATTCAGCTCCTATGAAATGTTATTTAGATCACATCGATTGCTATTCTTTGAATGAAATAACTATTTATTGGAATTCACCACTGGTGTTTGTAATGGCAGGATTAATGAAGTAATGGATAGGAAATTATAGGTTATTGTTTTCATCAGGAAAATCAATAACCGTACCAGACCAAAATTTGTCGTCAAGAGAAATTTTGTCCTGCGAAGCAGGATTCTTGCTGATGATTATCCTAAATCTCAGCAAGAAGTCATAGGTTATTGTTTTCATCAGGAAAATCAATAACCGTACCAGACCAAAATTTGTCGTCAAGAGAAATTTTGTCCTGCGAAGCAGGATTCTTGCTGATGATTATCCTAAATCTCAGCAAGAAGTCATAGATTTTTGTCACTGCGTTCCAAAAACTACGCAAACTGGCCATTAAAAAAGGCTTCGCTTTGGACCAGTTTGCCGCTTGACTTTTGTTCTCACGAAACTCGCAGTAAATGCGAGTTTCTGAATATGAGTGACAAGAAGTCATACTTTTTGTTATTTGAACTAATTAGATTAGTTCTGATGGCTTGTAATATTTCATGAGCAGAACTGTTTATAAACGTTGGTTCTTATGCGCTGTTTTTTAGCGCATAAGAACCATTACGTTTATAATCAAGCGGAAGCGTGTCTGCGACGAAATATACAAACATCAGAACAGATTATATAAAACAAAAAAGTATAGGTTATTGTTTTCATCAGGAAAATCAATAACCTATACTTTTTTGTTTCTGTGAAGAATTATTAGTCTTGAACCTTTGTATCGTAAAGATTAGCCTCGAACAGTCTGTTGTAACCCATCCAGCCTGGTTCTGTGGCTTTCTCTCTTATTTCTCTAAATGTTTCAAGCTTTGCATCTGTATCATCAGCCATGTTAAGAGCTACAGCTTCCATGAGAACTGGAGTTTTAGGAGATCCAAATTCCATTTTTCCATGATGGGACAAAATGCAGTGCAGAAGTTCTTTTTCCAAGAGAGGTGGGAAGTTTTCAATTTCTGAACATACATCATGGAGCATCTGAGCACCCATTACTATATGTCCGAGGAAGTTTCCATCATCTGTATAATCGTTGTCCGGGAATGGAGACAATTCTTTTGTCTTTCCTATATCATGGCAGAGAGCTGCTGTAATAAGAAGATCTCTGTTAAGCATAGGATAGGAAGTGCAATAGTAATCGCAGAGCTTTGCAACGGAAAGTGAATGTTCCAGCAAACCTCCGATAAATCCATGGTGAACTGATTTAGCAGCAGAAGATACCTTGAACTTTGCGGCAAGTTCTTTGTCTTCAACGAAAACTTTTTTGAGTAATGTGTTTAAATAAACATTTTTTACACTCTTGCAAAGAGCAAGAACTTCATTAAACATTTCATCTATGTTCTTGGAAGAAACAGGCATGTAAAGAGCCTGATCATATTCACCTTCGCGGCAGATTCTGGCTCTCTTTATGTTGACCTGAAGAGCGCCATTGAAACTTGTGACTTCTCCGACAATTTCTACATAATCTTTTGCTTCGAAATCGTCAATTCCAGCACTGTTTGGCTCCCATATTTTAGCATCTACAGTACCAGTTTTGTCCTGCAAAGTAACGTTGTCATAAGGCTTGCCATTTTTTGTAGTGGCAGGAGTCTTTGCCTTACAGAAATAAATATCAGTCAGGCGATCGCCTGGTTTAATATCTTTTATAAATCTCATGAATAACCTCTTAATCATTTGAAAATAAACAAAAATAAATAAAAAACATATTCTATTCTACTCGAACATTTGTGTTCAAGCAAGACTTAGTTGGTGTTTACAGCAGGTACGTACAAACGTGTTAGAGATAGATTCGTACAGCTTGTGAAGCAACAACAATTTTTAATTTAATGATGCATGAATTGTCAGTTCATTATATCCGTTTGTGCTCTGACGCATTAGTACAATGTCTGCGTGGCTTCCGCTTGTAAGTTTTTGAAGTTCGTTTAGAAACTCTGTAGTATTAGTAACTGCACTGTTATTGATTGAAACAATGATATCCCCAGCTTGAATTCCTGAATCCATGGCAGCAGAACTGGTATCAACCTGTGTGACATATATTCCTTCAGGAATGGATGAATCTGCACTTCTTACAGTATCAGGAATATTAGAAATATGTACACCCAAAAAGCCTCTTGATGTATCATTTGAAAGCATTGATATCAAATTTTTTAATTCTGAAATACCTACTGCAGAAATCATGTTTTTCTGATTTTCAGAATTAAAGCTCATATTAATCATTCCAATAACAGAACCGTTTAGATTAATAATTACTCCATTAGAAGCAGGAGTTCCGTACATATCGGTAACAAGTAGTTTATAGGCACTGTCAGATAAATCGATTGTTGATGGAGTACCGCTTATAATTCCATAACCGATAGAGTTTGGAGATCCTGTAGGAGATCCTATTGCAACAACTGGAGTTCCGACTATCTCAGAAGAAGAGGAAGAACCAAGGGCTGCAATTTTTATTTCTTCTTTTGTTTTTTCAGAAACATTCTTCTCAGCAACGCTTAGAAGTGAGAGCCCTGTTATATTGTCAGTTGCTTTTAATTTGGCACTTACAATTGATCCGTCACAGAATGTAACCTGCATTTTCTGAGCTTTTGTTATCTTGTTGGAGAATGCTGCGATAATATACTCATTTCCGGCTTCAGCCACGATAAGACCTGATACTGCATCACTTCTTGTAAGAGATTCATTTATCCAATCAGTACCTGATGTCTGAACAGTGACAGTTACCATACTCTTTTCACCATCAGAAGCCACTTTTTTTAATGAGTCATACATTGAAACGTAGTTTTCGGAACTTATTTTGAAAGATTGAAGTGCAGCCTTTACTTCTTTTTCGGCAGTCTCTGTAACACTTGCCTTGGCGCTTGCAGCATCTGCAGCAGCCTTTTTCTCTTCGCTTTCTATAAGGTCTTTTCTCTGAATCTCAGAACTTGCATCTTCTGCAGGAAAAGAAACCTGATTGGAAGATGTGGCAGGGATAAGAGCTTTATTAAGTAATGGTTCAAGAATAAGGAATGTACAACATGCAACTGTTCCAAATAAAATCGCCATGGAAATAGTGATAATAGTACGCCTTAAAAGTTTTTGGGAGTTGATAGGACGTGATTTTATTTTTTCACTGATAAAATCAGTATTCGCTAAGGGATGTCCTTCCTCGTCAGTTAAATCTTTTTTGGAAGATTCAGATTCTTCCAGACCTGCATCTTTATTTTTGGGTTCATCTTTTTCAAACATAAAGCCTCCTTTGTTATTATCTTTTTATTATTTGACGTCAAAATCATGTATAATAATATAGGTTATTGTTTTCATCGGGAAAACAGGTAACCGTACCAGACCAAAATTTTATATGGTATAAGTGTCGAATGCCTGTTCGATATTTGCTACAATTATCATAACACACTATTTACTTACACATAGAAAGATAATAACAGATGAATGAGAAAGTTTTAAGCATTTTAGAGTACGATAAGATTATTTCAAGATTAGAAACACATGCCAATTCAGAACCAGGAAAGAAAATGTGCAGAAAGCTTCATCCAATGACTGATTTATCGGATATAAATCATGCACTTACACAGACTTCTGATGCAATAGCAAGAATATTCCAGAAGGGATCCACTTCTTTTGGTTCCAATACAGATTTATCTGGAATTATCAAGGCTTTAAAAATCGGTGCAAGTCTTGATATTTCAGGTCTTTTAAGAATTGCAAACCTTTTAGATAATGTTAATAGAGTTAAAAAATATGGTAGAAGAGATAAAGAGGATGAAAGAAGAGATTCATTAAGTGATTTGTTCGAAGGTCTAGAACCGCTTACTGTAGTCTCAAAGGAAATCAGAAGATGCATTGTCTCAGAAGATGAGATTTCTTCTGATGCAAGCCCTCAGCTTTCACATATAAGACGTAGCATTGCACTTACAGGAGATAGAATTCACGATAGACTAAATTCCATGGTTAATGGTTCATTATCCAGCTACCTGCAAGATACAGTTATTACCATGCGTGATGACAGATATTGTCTTCCGGTTCGATCTGAGTACAAATCTCAGGTTCCTGGAATCGTTCACGATCAGTCTTCAACAGGTTCTACTCTTTTCATAGAGCCTCAGGTTATAGTGGAACTCAACAATAAACTAAAAGAGTTCTTTTTGCAGGAACAGGAAGAAATAGAGAAGATACTTGCAGAACTATCAGCTATGACTGGCGAATATGTAGAAGCGCTTATGTATGACTGTCAGATAATGACAGAACTTGATTTTGTATTTGCAAAAGCACAGCTTGCACTTGAACAGAATGCAACTATGCCTATTATGTCTAATAATCATTCTTTTAATATAAGAAAAGGCCGTCATCCGCTTATTGACAAAAAGAAGGTAGTCCCAATTGATGTTTATCTTGGAGACGATTTTAACATGCTCATTATCACAGGTCCCAATACAGGTGGTAAGACGGTTACACTCAAAACAGTAGGACTTTTGACATTGATGGGGCAGTCTGGACTTTGCATTCCAGCTGCGGATAAATCAGAATTGTCAATATTTGATGAAGTGTATGCAGATATAGGTGATGAGCAGAGTATTGAGCAGTCTCTTTCGACCTTCTCCTCGCATATGACAAACGAAGTGAAAATATTAGAGAATGCAAATGAGAATTCACTTTGTCTTTTCGATGAGCTCGGAGCAGGAACAGATCCAACAGAAGGTGCAGCACTTGCAATTGCCATTTTGAATGATCTCCACGAACGAGGAATCTGCACAATGGCAACTACTCATTATAGTGAGCTAAAGGTATATGCACTTTCAAAAGAAGGAGTGCAAAATGCAAGCTGCGAGTTCGATGTCGAGACACTTAGACCGACCTATAGACTTCTTATTGGAATTCCGGGAAAGAGTAATGCATTTGCAATATCTTCAAAACTAGGACTTCCGGACAGAATAATCGAAGCTGCTAAAGTGCAGATAAATACAGATGATAAGCGCTTTGAAGATCTTCTTAGTGACTTGGAGAAAAATAGAATACTTGCTGAGAAAGAGCGTGCTCAGGTACAGACATATAAAATTGAAGTAGAGAAACTAAAAAAAGAACTCGAGCAGAAAACTCAGAAGATTAATACTTCACGAGAAGACATCATTAGAAGAGCTAATGAAGAAGCAAGAGATATTCTTGCCGATGCAAAAAAAGTTGCCGATGAAACAATCAGAGACTTTAGAAAAGCCGGAAAAGATGCTGGTATTCAGGAGCTTGACAGAAAGAGAAGTAAGCTTAACGAGAAGATTTCCAAAAAGAATGAAAAGCTTGCATATAAGAATACGGAGCCTACACACAAAGTATTGAAAGAAAGTCAGATAAGACTAGGCGATTCTGTAAAAATTGTTTCTATGGGACTTAAGGGAACTGTATCAAGTAAGCCTGATAAATCTGGAAATATGTTCGTACAGTGCGGTATTATCAGAACTAAAACTAATATAAAGGACATAGTTCTTATCGAATCAGAAGATGAGAAAGAGCTTAAGAAAAAATACCGTGTATCAAGTTCTAGCGCCAAGGAACAGGGAAAACGCCTTGATTTGTCACGAGGAAGAGAAATTCATAGCGAAGTAAATCTTATCGGAATGAATTCTGATGATGCGGTTCATACAATGGAACAGTATCTTGATAGTGCATATATGTCACATCTACCTACTGTCAGAGTTGTTCACGGAAAAGGAGCTGGTATTCTTAGAAAAGCAGTATGGCAGAGACTTCGTCAGATTCCGTATGTAAAGAGCTTTAAACTGGGAGAATATGGTGAAGGAGATGCCGGTGTGACAATAGTTACGTTCAAATAATAGCGTAAGTTTAAAATTTGGACGCGTGATTTTGAGGGAGAAAATTATGGTAACTAAGCAGAAAATACTGATAGTAGATGATGACAGTAACATTGCTGATCTTATTTCTTTGTATTTAGTAAAAGAATGTTACGAAACACAGATAGCAGGTGATGGAGAAACAGCTCTTGAGATGGTAAGGAGCTTTAATCCTGATTTGATACTTCTTGATTTAATGTTGCCTGGAATGGATGGATATGCAGTATGCAGAGAGGTTAGATCACACTCTCAAGTACCTATAATAATGCTGTCAGCAAAAGGTGAAGTTTTTGACAAAGTGCTTGGCCTTGAAATGGGTGCTGATGACTATATGGAGAAACCATTCGATTCCAAAGAACTAGTGGCAAGAGTAAAAGCTGTTCTTAGACGCTATAAAGCTGCGCCACAGCCAAAGAAAGAATCTAACGACAAGGCAGTAAAATATCCTGATCTTGAAATTAATATGACGAACTATTCAGTAACATACAAGGGTAATAGAGTAGAGATGCCGCCAAAAGAACTTGAACTTTTGTATTTCCTTGCATCCTCTCCAAACCATGTGTTTACTAGAGAACAGCTGCTTGATCAGATTTGGGGATACGAGTACATTGGAGATACCAGAACAGTTGATGTTCATATTAAACGACTGAGAGAAAAAATTAAAGACCATGAAAAATGGCGCATCGCAACAATCTGGGGTATCGGATATAAATTCGAATACAGAGAGTAAATGTAATGAAAAGGTCACTTTATCTTAAATTTTTAATTGCATATGTTTTGTTCGCAGTCTTTGGATTTATTGCAGTTGGAACAGTTATTTCGAATATGACATTAGAGCATATTACAAGACAAAGAGCAGATAACCTTAACTCTGCGGCCAATCAAATTGCCAATACCTATGCTCTGGACATGTATAATAGTGAAACAACAATTTCAACAGTTCAGGAACAATTAACGACATTATCAAGATATACAGATGCCACGATATGGATAATAAATCCTTCGGGGCGTCTTATTATCGACTCTTCAAGAGTTCTGAAGGAAGATTCGGATGAATCAGTTAAGGGATTTGACCCTACAGTAACAGGTGCAGGAAATTATGTAGTAGGGAATTTTTTTGGCTCATTTCAGGAAGAAGAGCTATCAGTAATAGCTCCAATTTCCGCAAACTATAAAGTTCAGGCATATGTAGTAATACACGCTCCAATGAGTGCAGTAAGACAGGAAGCAAATGAGACACTTAATATTTCATATATACTTCTTATCATACTTCTTCTTTTGTCATGTATCATACTTATCTTTTTCACAGAACTTGTATATATACCACTGAAAAAAGTTACGACTGCAACAGAGCAGTATGCTGCTGGAAACATGGATTACAAATTTACCCCGGATAGCGATGATGAAATAGGTTATCTTGGGGCGGCGGTTTCATATATGGCAGGTGAGATAGCAAGAAGCGAAGATGATCAAAGAAAATTTATCGCAAATGTGTCACATGATTTTCGTTCGCCGCTTACATCAATAAAAGGCTATTTGCAGGCAATGCAGGATGGAACAATCCCTCCGGATATGTATGAACACTATTTGGGAGTTGTAATCAATGAAACCGAAAGACTGACCAAGCTTACTAACGGACTATTGACGCTTAATAATCTTGGCGGCGGAGTAATGCTTGAAAAATCTGATTTTAACTTAAATAAGATAATCAGAGATACTGCTGCATCTTTTGAAGGAACCTGCAGAGCAAAAAAAGTGGCGATAGAGCTGGTTCTTACTGATGATGAAATGATAGTAAATGCTGATATGGGCAAGATTCAGCAGGTACTTTATAATCTCATTGATAACGCGATTAAATTCAGCCACAATGATGCAATAATAAAAGTTGAAACAACTGAGAAAAAGAATAAGCTTTTTGTGTCTGTTAAAGATTCAGGAATAGGTATTCCTAAAGAAGACCAGAAACTTATTTTTGACAGGTTTTATAAATCTGATTTGTCCAGAGGAAAGGACAAAAAAGGAACCGGTCTTGGACTTTCAATTGTAAAAGAGATAATAAAAGCTCATGGCGAGAATATTAACGTAATCAGTACAGTTGGAGTAGGAACAGAGTTTGTTTTCTCACTTCCTAAAGCCAAGATAATGGATGAAAAAGGAGATTAGAAACATAAAAAATGAATATTATATTACATCAGCCAGAAATTCCGGCTAATACTGGAAATATAGGAAGAACATGTGTTGCAACAAATTCAACTCTTCATTTAATTGAACCACTGGGATTTAAATTAAATGAGAAAACTCTTCAGAGAGCAGGGATGGATTATTGGGATAAACTCAAACTAGAACGCCACATAAGTTATGAGAAATTCAGAGAAGAACATCCGGATGCAGTAGTGTGGATGGCTACTACAAAAGCTCAAAAGTGTTATACACAGGTTAAGTTTTCTGAGAATGATTATATAATGTTTGGTAAGGAAAGCGCAGGTATTCCTGAGGAATATCTTGTTCAGGATAAGGAACATTGTATAAGGATTCCGATGAGTGATGATGTAAGATCACTTAATCTTTCGAATTCTGTGGCAATTGTATTGTATGAGGCACTTAGGCAGCAGAATTTTTCAAATCTTGAAAAAGAAGGTGAACTTCACAGACTAAGCTGGGATTAAAAGATTTATTTAGGAAATGTGAGATAGAAATGGAAAAGAATAACAAATCATTCTATAAAAAAGGCGATATAGTTGAAGTTGAAATAACTGATATTGGAAATGATGGAGAAGGAATAGGTAAGGTAAATGGATATACTCTTTTCGTGAAAGATGCAGTTATTGGCGATAAAGTATCTACTAGTATCATGAAGGCTAAGAAGAATTATGCTTATGCTCACCTTGATAGAGTTGTAACATCTTCACAGGTAAGAGTAGATCCAAAGTGTAAAGTTTCAAGACAGTGCGGCGGATGTCAGATTCAGGGCATGAAATATGAAAGCCAACTGGAATTTAAGTCTAATAAAGTGAAAAATAATCTTATTAGAATCGGAAACTTTAAAGAAGAGGAAATTACGAAAGTTATAAAGCCTATTATCGGAATGGACAATCCATATCATTATAGAAATAAAGCTCAGTTTCCGATAGGACAAAATAAAGAGAAAAATCCAATAGCAGGATTTTATGCAGGAAGAACACATTGTATTATTGAGAACCTAGAATGTTATCTTGGCACTAATGAAAACAAAGATATTCTTCAAATAATTCTTTCATACATGAAGAATAATAAGGTCTTGCCGTATGATGAAGTGAGCGGAAATGGGCTTGTTCGTCATGTTCTGATTCGTAAAGGATTTGTTAGTGGTCAGATAATGGTATGCCTTGTCATAAATTATAAAGGAAAGGCCCAAAATAGTGTTTTTTTCAAAAACCAGGAAGAGCTTATTGATGGTTTAAGAAAAATAGATGGAATGAGCAGTATATCAGTTTCAATTAATACAGAAAAAACAAATGTTATACTGGGAACTGAAATCCATACTCTTTGGGGAGAAAGCGCAATTGAAGATACTTTGTGCGGACTTACTTTTAAAATATCACCACTGTCGTTTTACCAGGTCAATCCTGTCCAGTGTGAGAAATTGTATAATAAGGCAATTGAATATGCAGCTCTATCTAAACTGAAAGCTGATGGTGAAACCGCACCTATTATATGGGATTTGTATTGCGGAATTGGTACGATCAGTTTATCTATGGCTAAATATCTTCAGGATAATGCGGGAAAATTTGGAAAAACGGGACATGTGTATGGAGTTGAGATTGTTCCGCAGGCAATTGAAGATGCCAAAGATAATGCCAAACGAAATGGAATAATGAATGCCGATTTCTTCGTCGGAAAGGCAGAAGAAGTTCTTCCACAAAAATATGAAGAAGGGATAAAGGCAGACGTAATCGTAATCGATCCACCAAGAAAAGGATGTGATCAAAAAGCGCTTGATACTATGCTAGATATGCAGCCAAATAGAATCGTGTATGTTAGCTGCGATAGCGCAACTTTGGCAAGAGATTTACGAATACTAGTAGATGGTGGATATAGGATAGAGGAAGTTACGCCAGTTGATATGTTTCCGCATACAGTACATGTGGAGACGGTCGTTTTATTGTCCAAACTCCATGAAGCTAAGAGCTATGTTGATGTCGAAGTTAAAATGGATGAGCTGGATCTGACTAAGGCTGAGAGCAAAGCTACCTATGATGAGATAAAAGAGTGGGTTAGGGAAGTCTATGATTTCAATGTAACTTATCTCAACATAGCACAGATAAAAAGAAAGAACGGAATAATAGAACGTGACTGTTACAATAAGCCCAAGTCTGATAGCAGCAGACAGCCTAATTGTACAAAAGAGAAGGAAGAGGCCATAACAGCGGCTCTTAAGCATTTTAAAATGATATAAAACAAGCAATATCTGAGATGTAATGCAGATGATGGCTGTGTTATAATGGAGGCATGTGTTTTCTGAGAAAGGAAGCGCATGTCTTTTTGATTCTACGACATTGGAGGAGACCGGAATGAGAGATTACAGCGCACAGCATAAGAAGGCATGGGAGTATAATGCTTACGATTTTTGAGTTAAATCATCAGGCACACCTGAAGAAAGAGCTAAGAAAGATTTGCAGGATCCTAAAGGTATGCTGAAAAGATATGCAGACTATTTTGATTCCTATGAAGGTGTCAGAGTTGCAAATATTTGTGGTTCATGCGGCAAAAAGGCTATTCCGCTTGCTCTTCTTGGCGCAGAAGTGACTGTCTTTGATATTTCAGAGGATAACAAGAGATATGCTTTGGAAGTACCAAATGCCGCAAATGTTCATGTAGGCTATGAGGTATGCGATATCCTTGAAATAAATCTCGAAAAGTATTCCGGATATTTTGATGTGGTATTTATTGAAGGCGGAATTCTTCACTATTTTCATGATATAGATGAGTTTATGAAAATGATGAACTCAGTACTGAAGACGGGAGGAAAGATAATTTGCAGTGATTTCCATCCGTTTACAAAGATTAGTGATAGCCTTAATCTTCAGCAGCCAACAATGAGCTATTTTTCGACAGATATATTTGAGGGTGAGATGGCACATGCTCGCTTCTATGACGAAGAAACGAGAAAGAATATACCCAAGTGCAGTTACAGGAAATATACCATAAGTGAAATACTGAATTCAATGATTCGGAATGGCTTTGAAATAAGGCAATTTGATGAACATCCTTCATGGGAAGATGAGAGGTTCCCAGGTGAATTTACAGCTATTGGAATTAAGAATAACTGAAAATGGAGATTATGATATGAAGAAGGTTGAAATTCTTGGGACAAATCGTTTTGAAACATACAGCAAAGTAAGAGAGGGAAGCCGCGGCATTATTGTAAAAGATGGACAGATTCTACTTACGCATGAGATAAATTCAGGATGGTGGCTGATTCCTGGTGGTGGAAGAGAAGAAGGGGAAACATTTGAGGAATGCTGCATACGTGAGGTTGAGGAAGAAACGGGTTATATCGTTAGACCCATGCATCAGTTTCTGGAGATGAATGAGTATTATGAGGAATACCGTTATACCGGTTATTACTACGTTTGCGAGGTAATAGGACAAGGTCATATGAAGCTTACGGAAGCAGAGAAGAGCCGTGGTGTAAGACCTGAATGGATTCCGTTTGAAGAGGCTGTAGAGATTTTTTCAAAACATGAATCATATGCAGCTGTCAGTGAAGAACAGAGAGGCTCCTATCAGAGGGAAGATGCAGCGCTCAGAGAGTATTTGAAATGGAGAAAACAAGTTTGAAAAATGTTTATGAACAAGTAGAAGAAAATATAGATAACTTAGTTGTGAATCAGGCAGATTGGACTTCTTCTGCAACCAGTGAAGAACTTAATTCAGCCAAAAATGGCAGACCTATTCTGCATTTTTATGATAAGGAAGTTCCTGCGGAATGGTTAAAGGGTATAAAGGGGAAAAGAGTTCTTTGCCTTGCTGGTGCAGGAGGACTGCAGGCACCGATCTTAGCCTGTGCAGGAGCAAAAGTGACGGTTATTGATATCTCTAATAAGATGCTGGATAAGGATAGAGAGATTGCAGACAGAGAGAAACTGGATATAGAAATCGTAAAAGGAAATATGTGCGATTTATCCATGTTTGCTGACGAATCGTTTAATTTAATTGTTAATCCGCCGTCTCTAATGTATATACCGGATTTATCCTTGGTTTATAAAGAGTGTCACAGAGTTCTTAAGAATGGCGGACAGTTTATCATAATGGCTCCTAGCCCTGTCAACTATCTTTGTGACTTCGTTGATGATGAAAATGGTGGATATTATAAAGCTGTACATAAAATGCCTTGGTGTTCAAAAGATTATGACGATTCAGAATGGATTGAATATGGTCATTCCATGGAAGAATACCTAGGAGGTTTGATACGTTGCGGTTTTGTGCTTGATGGATATATGGAATGTCAAAAAGAAGATATTACTGAGCTTATGTTTATGGTGAGAGCGAAGAAACTGTGATGTAGATTGGAGAGTAAAAGATTTATGAGAATTGCTACTTATAACATCTGGGATAGTGATAGTGGTATGCCTATGCGTTTTCAACATCTAATAGATGAGATAAAGAATGTTGATGCTGATATTATGTGTTTGCAGGAAGTATCAGACAGGAAAAAGCATGATGATATTTCCGAACAGTGTGGATATAAGTATTCAAATTGGAAGGAACAAGAAGGAATTTCAATATTATGCAAGCATCCTATTGAGAAATCCACGGAAGTAAATTACGGGTTAGCTTCACTTATACATGTGAGTGATTTGGCTATACTTGCTGTAAATGTTCATCTACCATGGGATAGACCTTCACTGCGGGAACAAGCTATAGTAAAGATTGTGGAGTATATTTCAACAATAAAAGCAGATTATGTCATTTTACTGGGAGATTTCAATTGCTCAGAAAAATCTGCAGTTCACCGCTTTTTGACAAATCAGCAATCTCTTTTAGGGGAAGATGCTTATTATTTTGATCTGGCTGAAGCATATACAGAAATCAATGGCACTAGGTTATTAGCAACATTAAATTTTCGTGATAATCCTCGTTGGGGTATAGTAGAAAGCAAAAATACAATCGAACTTAATCAGAGATTTGACAGGATATTACTTAAAAATCCTTATCCTGAGAAATTACCAGAATTAAAGAATTGTGACATATTTGGTACTAAGATATCAGAAGTGACAAATCTTGCAGCTAGTGATCATTATGGATTATTTGCAGAGATGGATTTTTAAGGAGGGGAAATGGATATTTGGGAAAAATTATATGAGGAAGCATGTAGAGTGCAGAACAATCGAGTGATTTCGCCTTTTATAGAGGCTGGAGGAGTGGCTGCAGCTTTGCTAACAAAGCAAGGAAATATTTATGTAGGAGTCTGCATAGATACTGCGAGTACTCTTGGTATGTGTGCAGAGAGAAATGCTATAGCAAATATGATAACTAACGGTGAACATGAAATAGATAAGATCGTAGCTGTAGTTGAAGATGGGGGTGTTGGAGCTCCATGTGGTGCATGCAGAGAGTATATGATGCAATTATCCAAGAATAGTGGAGAAATAGAAATATTAATGAACTATGAAAAACGCGAAACTATACGGCTTAAAGAACTGATTCCTTATTGGTGGGGAGAAACGAGATATGAGCAAAGATAGCTTATGATTACGTTGCTGTTCTAAAGATAAAAAACTGATGTTGGGGAATATTAAAGAAAACTTTTATTTCTTTCTCCGACGTTTCCTGTCATCCGGCTCTACAATTGGAGACTGATTTACAAGGTTATCAAAATCTTCATCAACACCGATTTTAGCGACTCTGTCAAGATTGGAGTCGCTATTTTTTATGTGTAACATATTTAAAAACATCGTCCTGACTACCTGGCCGAGAGTTACCTTCTTATCTTTCTTCTCCAGAATATCAGCGGTTGAAGCAATCAGATTTTTGAAGTCTGATTCACCATTCTGATAATCTGATGTTGATGAATCATCCTTGTGGCGGAATTTTATATCATGAAGGATATTCTTAAGCGCTTCGCCCATCCTTCCGGAGAAAAGATAGTCCTGATTCATCTGAACATAATCAAGAGCAAGAAGGTCTTTCTTGGCATCCAATGACTTCAGATTGGAGTGCTTAAGCTTGGCACGTCCAACCTGCATGAGTGTATTATATCTCTGAACAGATTCATCTGCGAATCCATCCACATATACTGCTGCGTCCAACATCATATCGTCAAACTTCTCATGCTCTATTATCTCGGATAATAGCTCTGGGTATATTTTCCTGTTTCGGAGTTTATCAAGGGCGGCATCAGAAAGACCAAGCTCATGAATACCAAAGTTTGGCTGCTTGAGATTATTAGTGAGTCCCAGAAGATAATCGGCAGATACGTTAAAGGTCTGGCAATATTTTATAAGGATATTACTTGGCACGTAGTATCCTTCTTTTTCATATTCTGCTATGGATGAAGCCGGAACGTTAAGCATCCTGGCAACATCCTTTTGCGTGAGCTTTTCATCGCTCATGTATCTTACATCTTTAAGTCTTACATTAACTGATTCCATAACTTCTTTCCCTCTACAAATCAATATCATATCACAAAACGAGATGTCGTTTTTATATTTCTTTGAAGATAAAAAACGACGTTTCGTGTATAGGAAGGGACGGTGCTCATTTGGTTTTTAATAAAGTTAGAAAAACTGAATGAACGTTCCAAATGGATACCTAACCCGGGGGAATAGAAAGCTAAGCGATGATGTCTGGCAAACGGAGCGAGCCGAGGGTGGCAAAAACGACAAAGCCCAAAACAGTCTAAATGGCTAAAATGATCTTAGAGGATACTTGTCAGGAAAGCATGAGGGGAGACGGCACCTTAAGAAAAAGCTTAAGGAAGAGGCAAAGAAGGACCGCAGAAGATTTCTGATTTGATAGTGAGTAAATGAATGGTCATCAGTTTCGATAGCAGACTGATGACTTTTCATTTGGCCATTATCAAATGTGAAAATGAGTGCACGCATTTTCGCGGAAAGGGGGTCAAGGGGCACAGCCCCTTTGTCAGGTCGAGGGCGAAGCCCCGCCCAGTAGATGTGGTCGACTGCGACACATCGTACTGGGTATTTTTTGTCATCTTGGGCCTATGTAGCCCTTGAAGACGGTGCGCCGCCGCTGACAAAGTTTTTACCAGAACTATAGTAACTATCGATTTATTATATAGGAGGAGTTTTTACAGATGAGAGTATCAAGGCATAATGGGAGATCCGGAGCTCATGGAGCTTACAATCCCAAACACAATGATAGAGAGTTCGAGCTTGAAAAAGCAGAAGAACTTAAGAAGGAGCTTACAAGAAACAACCTGTATTGGAACTGCATTGACAGGGAAATCGTAAGGCATGAGGAATTAAAAGAAAATGCCAATTCCTTTACGGATGTTGAAAAGGCTTTTTACAATCTGGTTTATGGAGGGTATGTCGAAGGGCAGAACCAAAGGAACACCGAAGCCAGGCATCCCGAGCGTAACAGAACTACGGATGATCTTAGGATGAATCCGAAGACCTGTCCTGAGGAAACAATCTACCAGATAGGAAACATAGACGAGCATGTTTCCTATGAAGTTCTGGCTGAGGTTGCAGTGGAGTTCTTAATCAAGATGCAGGAAAGATATGGAGAGCATTTTCACATCTTGGACTGGGCGCTGCATCTGGATGAAAGCACCCCGCATATCCATGAGAGGCACGTCTTTGATGTGGTAAATGGATATGGTGAGAGACAGCCCAAGCAGGAACAGGCACTTAAGGAACTTGGATTTGAACTTCCTGATCCGGATAAAAAGCCGGGAAAGTATAACAACAGGAAGATGAGTTTTGATGCCGAATGCAGGAAGCTCTTTATGGAAACCTGCAAAGAACATGGCCTTCAGATTGATGAAAAACCCATATATGGTGGGCAGAAGTATAAGGAGAAAAAGGAGTATGTCATCGACAAGCTAAATGCAGACCTTGAGGAATTGACGAGTAAATATGAGGCGGCTCTTTCTGAAAATAATATTCTGGCAATCAGTAACGAGGAGTGCCGGGCTGACAATGAAAGACTTCGAGGGGAGAATGAAGCATTGACAAGTCAGATCGAGGAACTTCTGGACAGAAAAGAAAATCTGGAGCTTGAGATCGAGGATGTTGAAGGACTTGTTGATAAGGTCTCTGATATCGCTTATGAAAAGGCCTGCGACAAACTGGTCGATGAAATAGCAAATGGTGTAAGGATAGAAGGCTCCAGAGAGATTGGCAGGCTTAAGACACAGATCATGGAAACTGGCGGATTAGTTCCAAAGCCTATAAGGAAGGTTGTAGCCGACCAGCTTACCAGGTTTCAGGACAAACTATCTGAAATTAAGGATAGAGTTGTCACAGCTGTGAAAGCAAGGCTGTCAGCAGCTTCGGTCAAGAAGCAGTATGTCAGAGAGATAGCCTACGAAGCAAAGCCAAGCATCAACGAACTTCTTGAAAAAGCAAGGAATAAGGCTGAACGTGATAACAGGCAAAGAGAATTACAGAGGTCTTCAAGAAGTAAGAAACATGACATTGGAAGGTAAGGGAGGTATCCAGGGTGAGCATTTTTGATGATATTAAGGAAAGGGTAACAGCCTATGATGCTGTTACTCATTATGGAATCAGGGTGGATGGCAAAGGAATGTGTAGATGCCCGTTCCACAATGACAGGAATCCGAGCATGAAGGTGGATGGGCGTTACCACTGTTTTGGCTGCGGAGCGGATGGAGATGCAACAGATTTTGTTGCTAACTACTTTGGATTGTCTGCCATCACAGCTGCAAAAAAACTTAACGAGGATCTTGGGATAGGCCTGCAGATTGGAGAAGATAAAAGCTCTCCGCCAAAAACACAGGAATGGATCCGGAAGGAAAAAGAGCTTTTGCTCAAGAAGGATGTAGTAAGAGCCTTTGATGTCTTGAGGCGGGATGCAATAAATATCTTATCCAAGTACCACCGGCTGTTATGGGAGTGGAAAAGAGAATATGAGCCAGAAACCAAGGATGTAGGGGATGCCGATTGGCATCCTTTTTTCGTGGAAGCGCTGGGAGAGTTGGACCTTGTTAACGAACTGCTTGATGATCTGACCTTTGGGGACAGAAATAAGCAACTGGATGTATTAGAAACTTATGGAGAGGAGATTAGGCGTATTGGGGAACGAATTAAACAATTTGACTGAAGAAGAGATAAGCCGTATGGCAACAGTCTTTTTGACTTCAGAATTCATGGATGAGCTTAAGAGGCGAGCTTTGGTTGATAATAAAGCTGGGGATATCGATACCGCTGCAGATGAGGTAGCCGAGCAGAGACAGGCTGTCCGTCAGATGCTGGAAACAGATGCTAAGGGGATTCCAAAGCAGACCAATAATAACTGCAAGATAGCACTCCGTGAAGACCCGGTTCTTAAGGATGCCATCAGGTTTAATGAACTGAATGAAAGGGTGGACATCATAAAGCCGATGCCATGGAGAAGAACAGCAGATGCGCTCACAGATGTGGATGTGGCAAATATTATCACGTATCTTGAAAACAATTACGGGCTTAAGGTTGACAGAATGATAGAGAGGGCAATCAAGACAGTTTCTTTTGATAATCCCTATCATCCGATCAAGGCTTACTGGGAGTCTCTGGTCTGGGATGGTAAACCGAGGGTCAGATATGCTTTGCACCATTTCCTTGGAGCTGATCTTACGGAGCTAAACTATCAGGCTCTGAAGATTTTTATGCTGGCTGCAATAGCAAGGGTGTATGATCCGGGGCACAAGTTTGACTATATGCTCTGCCTTGTTGGTGGACAGGGAGGCGGCAAGTCAACATTCCTAAGGTTTCTCGCAATATCAGACAGATACTTCACTGATGATGTGAAGAAACTGGATGGCGAAGATGTTTTTGAAAAATTACAAGGACATCTGATCATTGAGATGGCGGAGATGCTGGCAGCAATCAGGGCTGTAAACGCAGAGGAGATCAAGTCATTCATTACAAGGCAGGTTGATGTCTACAGAATCCGCTATGACAAATATGCAACTGAACATCCCCGAAAGTGCGTATTTGCTGGAACTTCCAATAAAAGGCAGTTCCTTCCGCTGGACAAATCCGGCAACAGGCGGTTTATCCCGGTAGAGTGTCACGCAAGTATGGCTGAGGTTCACATCCTTGATGATGAGGAGGCTTCACGAAAGTATATTGAGCAGATGTGGGCTGAAATGATGGTAGTCTACAAGTCCGGAGACTATTCTCTTACTCTTTCCAAAGAGATGAAGGAGGAGCTGGAAATCCTGCAGGAAGATTTTGTACCAGAGGATCCCATGGAGACAGAGATTCGGGATTTCCTTGATTCGACTAAAGAAACCCATGTATGCGTGAGTATGCTTTACTACGAAGCTCTTAAGCATAATAGGGATTTTGACAAGCCCAAGCAGGGTGAAGCAAGGATCATTGCGGATATCATGGATAACATTCCCGGCTGGGAGAGGGTCACTTCCCACAACTTTGCTGATTACGGGAAGCAGAGAGGCTGGAAGAGGGAAGGGACTCCTCCTGTAGAGGAGAATCCTGATGGTTTTGTCCAGGTTACGGAGCAGATGGAGATTCCCTTCAAATGAAACGTAAACTGATAAACCGATAAACTGAGAAAACTAAAAAGTTTTCACAGTATGTAACTGGAAAAAAGTTTTTTTGAGCCGGTTTACGAAGTGAGTTTACCGCTTCTATGCCGGCTCTTTTCAAGGAGGATGGACATGAGCAAAAATGCGACAGTAATTGTTGAGGAAAGAGATGAATGGAGCTCTTTTGCAGAGTTCTTGGGTAATATCATTGCTAAATATGCTGATGAAGTGGGATTGGATGACCTGCCTGATCCACATGCGTATATAGCTAGGAAAAATATTGAAAAAGGCTATAAATGCTATATGAAGAATATCAATAAAAGAATCAGCAAATCCTATCATAATTCGATTGAATATGTGTTCTGTTAATGGTAGGATAGACGTAGTGGCGAAAAATATTTTGTTCGTAAATACGGAGCATGTAATGATCATTAGTGAGAGAATATTTAAGATACTTGAGCAAAGAGGCATATCGCAGAGTGCTTTTGGAAAGATGGTGGGGCTTTCCGGGAGTACTATCAGCGATTGGAAGACCAAGAAGACCAATCCCTCGGCGGATAAGATAATGATTATTTGTGATGCACTGGATATAACGCCGGAGCAGCTTCTTACCGGCAAGGGGATTGATGACAATTATGATGAACATTATAACCGGGAATTGGATTTTAGCTTTCATGATAAGGAAATCATTCTTGAATATCACAGATTGTCTACTGATCAGCAGAAAAGGCTTGAGATGTATCTTAAGACTTTAAAAAAACTTGATGATTTGGAAAAAATGTAAACTTGATATTCCAATTTGGAAGTTCAAGTTGGGAATGGAGGCATCTATTGGAAAAAGATGAAAAAGATGAAAAAGTGGAAAGCGGGTTGATTCCATCTCTGACAGCTGAAGATATTAAGAAGTGCGTGTTTGTTGTGCAAGGTAAGCCTATCATGCTTGATTGTGATCTGGCTGCATTTTACGGATATACTGTAAAGGCACTTAATCAGCAGGTGAAACGTAATAAGAAAAGATTCCCTGATGACTTTATGTTCCAAACAGTGAAAGGGGATATTAATAGTATTCTGGAACAAATATATTATCAGGAAAAACAAGGAATTAGTCCAAGGTCACAAATTGTGACCTTGTATGATGAAAATGTCAGCGGAAAAAATATAAAATACTATCCTTATGCATTTACGGAACAGGGAATTTATATGCTTGTAGCTGTATTGAAGGGAGAATTAGCTATTCAGCAGAGTATATACATCATGCGTACTTTCAAGGAAATGCGCCATTACATCAGGCAGAATCAGCAGTTTATTACAAGTTCTGAATTAAACATGATAAATGCGCGAATAACGGATATATCTGTTAAGGTGGCTGGGCTAGATGATCATAGAGCTAAGACAGATAGCACATTGGAGAAAATGCAGAACAGTATAGATGCGATTAATGAAAACTTTGTTCTAAAAGATGATTACAAAAACTTTGTAATATATAAAGGACAGAAATTTGAGGCAGATGTAGCATATATAGATATCTATCAAATGGCAAAGAAAACCATTTATGTTGTTGATGATTATGTTAATGCGAAGACATTACAGCTACTTTCTCAAAAGGGTAAAGGAGTTAATGTGACTCTGTTTACGGAAAATGGATATGGAAGACAGGGCTTTTTAACTTCTGCTGTTGTGAACGATTTTAATAATCAATATCCGTTGCTTGAGATAAAGCATAATACTGATTGTCATGATAGGTTGATTATCATAGATTACAATACAAAGTCTGAAAAAGTGTATCATTGTGGTGCATCCAGCAAAGACGCAGGAAAGAAGTTATGCGCAATAAATGCTATTACTGATACGAGTGTAATTCATCCGGTAATTGATAAGTTACTTCTTGGAAACAACTATTCAGTGTGATTGCTCCAAGGTCACAATTTGTGACCTTGGCTTAAAGACAGGCAGCTAACCATTTTGAAGGAGATTATTATGGGAAAGGCTATGAAAACAAAGGTATATCTTTATACTCGAGTGTCTACTTTGATGCAGGTTGATGGCTATTCTCTTGACGCACAGAAGAACAAAATGAAAGCCTTCTGCGATTATAATAATTATGAAATCGCCGGAGAATATGAAGATGCCGGAAAGTCAGGTAAGTCCATAGAAGGACGACTGGCTTTCAATCGCATGATAGAAGATATTAAGATTGGAAAAGATGATGTCAGCTTTGTCCTTGTGTTTAAACTTTCAAGATTTGGCAGAAATGCAGCTGATGTTTTATCCTCCCTTCAGACGATGCAGGACTTTGGGGTTAACCTTATATGTGTTGAAGATGGCATTGATTCCTCTAAAGAAGCTGGGAAACTGATGATATCCGTATTGTCAGCTGTAGCAGAGATTGAGAGGGAAAATATCCGAGTCCAAACCATGGAAGGGCGTATGCAGAAGGCGCGAGAAGGCAGGTGGAATGGCGGATTTGCACCATACGGATACAGTCTTGTAAATGGCGAACTTATAATAAATGAAGAAGAGGCCGCTGCTGTCAGGGAAATGTTTAATCAGTATGTTAATACAGACCTTGGCGCTGTTGGTGTCGCCAAATATCTTGACAGTCATGGCTTCGAGAGAAAAATGAGGACGCATGGTGCAACTCCTTTGTTCAGCGCTTCGCTTATAAAGAGCATTTTAAAGAATCCGATCTATTGCGGTAAAATAGCATATGGAAGGAACAAGACTGAAAAAGTGCATGGAACTAGAAACGAATATCATAGAGTAGAACAAGATAATTATCTATTAGTAGACGGAATCCATGAAGGACTCGTTTCAGAGGAAGTGTGGGAAAAGGCTCAGATTAAAAGAAAAGACATGGCTAATAAGTACAAACGCTACAACCGTACAGTGGATGAAACAGTACATTTACTTTCTTCTATTGTGAAATGTCCTGTTTGTGGTGCAGGTATGTATGCCAATAAATGTACCAAGAAGCGTAAGGATGGCACTTTCTACAAACATTTCTATTATTATGGCTGCAAACACAGGGGGCTCTATAGAGGGTATAAATGTGATTATCGCAAGCAGATCAATGAAGAGCTTTTGGATAAAGCAGTTATCGAAACAATTAGCAATCTTGTAAATAATGATAAGTTTGCTACTTTCATGAGGGACAAAATTAAAATGAAGGTTGATGTATCTGAACTTGATGCAGAACTTAAGACTTATGAGAAGCAGCTTAAACAATGTAATTCAAGGAAAGACATTATCTTAAGCGATATAAACAGCCTTGATGTAGATGACAAACACTACAAAAGAAGGAAAACCGACCTTGAGGACAGTCTTTACAAGCTTTATGATAAGATAGAATATACAGAAGAGCTTATTATTGAAGTTAGAGCCAAGAAAAAGACGGTCATGGCTGATAAAATATCAGCAGATAACATCTATAAAGCACTTATATATTTTGATAAGTTCATTGATGGAATGACAGATGTTGAGCGTAGGGATTTCATTGAACAACTTGTCAGTGAAGTTAATGTATATGAGGAAAGGCAGCCAAACGGGCAGTGGCTCAAGTCAATTAAGTTCAAGCTTCCAATCATTGAACATGATATGAAGATAAGTTTGGACAATCAATTGTCCGATGAGACGGTTGTCTTGCTTTCCAAGGGCGAAATACCCAGTAAGAAAGTCAAGGTTGAATTCTCATTAGAGGGCATGGATACTGATGGTTTCAAGGATGGAGCTACCTATGATGAGATAAGGGATTGGGTACAGGAAAAGTATGGAATACATGTTACTAACCTGAACATAGCCCAGATCAAGAGAAAGAACGGAATTATTGAAAGAGAGAATTATAATAAGCCGAAGTCTGAAGATAGCAGACAGCCGGGAACAACACCAGAAAAGGAGAAGGCTATTACTGAGGCGCTGAAACATTTTAATATGTTATGAGTAATAGGAGGCATTCACAAAATGGATGCCTCTTTTTTATTGCGAGAAAGAGTTTAGTTGTCTGCAAAAAAATTCATTTTGGGATTGCATCAAAAATCTTTTGGTGATAGCATAGTTTTTGTAAATAAAAAAGAAAGAGCGTTAATCGCATAGGTGAAGGAATGATTATTAGATAATTTAGCTTGAGTGAACACTATCAGTAATGACAATGCTGCCAAGGCAGCTATTTTGTGTACGCTTAAACTGGATTATCATACATTCTTAGCCTATTTTATTTCTATATACTTATAGTAGGTCTATTTGTGTGAGTCTATTTTGCGTATGCGGAATAGGCTTTTTTCATGCGCAGCTTACGCAAAATGTATGCAGGAGGAAAAATGTTACAGATAAAAGACCTTACTATAACGCATCTCAAAGATCTGAGAATTATTCTGGATAAATTCAATATGGTATTAAATGATGGGGACAAAGCTGTGATCATAGGAGAAGAGGGAAATGGAAAGTCTACGCTTATGAAGTGGATATATGATCCAAATCTTGCAGAGGCATATACAGAGTGCAGTGGTGAAAGGATAACAGGAGGGGAGTCTTTGGGGTATTTACCTCAGGAACTTAATGAATGCGACAGAGTCAAAACCTTGTACGAGTATTTTTCAGAAGGAACGTTGTTTTTTGGTAAGACACCAAAGGAACTATCCGAAATGGCTAGTCAGTTTCAGGTTCCATCAGAGTTCTTTTATAGTGACCAGATAATGGGGAGCCTGTCCGGTGGTGAGAAGGTAAAGGCGCAGCTTATGAGACTTCTTATGGATGAGCCGACAGTTCTTTTGATGGACGAGCCTTCAAACGATATTGATATAGGTACGTTGGAGCTTTTGGAAAATCTGATAAAGGACTGGAAGCATATTGTTCTCTATATTTCGCATGATGAAACACTAATAGAGAACACTGCCAATGTTATCATTCATTTGGAACAGATAATGCGGAAAACCAAGTCAAGATATACGATTGTAAAAGACAATTACGAGAACTATATAAAAAGAAGGACTGATAACTTCCAGCGTCAGGAGCAGCAGGCACTTAGTGATCGCAGGGAAAAGAAAATTCGTGATGAAAAGTTCAGGCGAGTTTATGACAGCGTTGATCATGCACTTACGTATATATCAAAAGGCGCCAGAGATGCGCCGGGAAAGAACCTGAAGGATAAGATGCATACCGTTAAGGCAATGGGGAAGCGCTTTGAAAAAATGGATGAAAACATGACAGAAATGCCGGAGCAGGAGGAGGCGATCTTCTTCAAGCTTGGAAATGAGGCGGCAAGGATGCCGGCAGGAAAGACTGTTATCGAGTATTCACTGGATGAACTTAGAACGCCGGATGGGGGCAAAGAGCTTTCTCGTGATATCTTTTTAAGAGTAAGAGGCCCGGAGAAAATCTGCATTGTAGGTACTAACGGAGTAGGAAAAACAACGCTTCTTAAAAAGATGGCAGATGAGCTTCTATCAAGGAAGGACATAAGAGCACAGTATATGCCGCAGAATTATGAGGATATGCTTGACCTTGATGCTACTCCGGTGGAGTATCTTGATGACACAGGGGATAAGGCGGTAAGAACACGCATTAGAACGTATCTTGGCTCCCTTAAGTATACACCTGATGAGATGGATCATCCTATCAGGGAGCTGTCAGGTGGCCAGAAAGCCAAGGTACTTCTTTTAAAGATGAGTCTGTCCGATGCCAACGTACTTGTCCTGGATGAGCCAACGAGAAATTTCTCGCCGCTGTCGGGACCTGTAATCCGAAAAATGATAGCTTCTTTTCCCGGAGCAGTGATAAGCATCTCTCACGACAGAAAGTATATTGATGAGGTTTGTACGAAGGTATACACATTAACAGAGGAGGGACTGAAATAATATGAACTATTTTATTGAAGGATTACAGGGAAGCGGAAAGAGCACGCTGGTGCAGAAGTTATCGAATAAATATCCCGACCATAGAGCTCTTCGTGAGGGGGACTATTCTCCGGTGGAACTGGCTTGGTGTGCCTATGTGGATAAGGCTAAATATGATGAAATACTTGATAAATACCAGGATTTAAGGCATCGGATAGAGAAAAAAAGTTTTGAAGAAAACGGGAAAATGGTCATCTGCTACACTCAGATTATAACTGACGTTCAGGGATTCCATAGGGATCTTGAACAGTATGAAATCTATAACGGTCGAAGATCACTTGAGGAGTTTGAGGGAATTGTCCTTGGCAGATATGGCAGGTGGAATGGTGATCGGATGATATTTGAATGCTCTCTCCTTCAGAATATCGTTGAGGACATGATTCTTTACAGGACTTTGTCGGATGAACAGATTCTGAACTTTTACAGAGAAGTAAGAACTGCTCTTTCAGGAAAAAACATTCGTATCTTCTACCTTGAGGCTGAAGATATTGCTGCAAACATCGATGTCATCAGAAAGGAAAGAACCGACGACAAGGGCAACGAGCTCTGGTTCCCACTTATGATCACATATTTTGATGAATCGCCCTATGCAAAGAAATATGGTGTCTCCGGAGCCGACAGCCTAATCAATCATTTGAAGCACCGACAGGAGCTGGAGCTTAGGATTTGCGGAGATGTGTTTGGGGATTTGTGCACAGTACTAAAGTCAAAGGGTTATGACGAGGCGATGCTGTAAGTGAAACTGGTAATGTATATTGAATATGGTATGAAGAAAAAGGAGACAATATGTTAGATAATAAAGGATTTGATAACATTGGCGGCGCACACTCGTGACTTTAGTCATGAGTGTGCGCCGCCTTTTCTTGACTCTGCTAATTACGTATGGTATTATATAGACATGGATAAAGATAGAATATTTACAATAAAATCAGATGCAACACATGGTAGAGGGCATGTATACTGCTTACAGTACCATATAGTATGGTGCACCAAGTATCGTAAGAAGGTCATTATTGGCAATATAGAGTCAGATGTTAAAGAACATCTTTACCGTACAGCCGAAGATTTAG
>NZ_AUKC01000054.1 GCF_000424545.1 Butyrivibrio sp. NC3005
TTTTAGCGCATTACGAACCATTACGTTTATAATCAAGCGAAAGCGTGTCTGCGACGAAATATACAAACATCAGAACAGATTATATTTTTTGTTCTCACGAAACTCGCAGTAAATGCGAGTTTCTGAATGTAAGTGACAAGAAGTCATTCTTTAAAAAAATAGATGCCTCCCAAAAACAGAAGGCATCTAAATACTAAAATCAAAATATATCTAATTAACCTAGAACTCAAATCCCTTCAAATCCAAAATTTATATCAGAAAAATCTTTTACTTCAAAAAGGGCTTCAAATTCATCTCTTCCAATCTTTTCTTTTTCAAGAAGAAGATTTGCAGATTTCTCAAGAACATCACGATTATCAAGAAGAATCTGTTTTGCCTTAGCATAACACTCGTCAATTATTGACTTAACCTCTTTATCAATCTCATTACTGATAGCTTCAGAGTGATTCTTCTTATGCTGAATATCATAACCTATAAATACATCATCGCCATTCTCGTCATAGTTCACTACGCCAATACGTTCTGACATACCGTATCGAGTTACCATATTTCTAGCAAGTCCTGTTGCTTTCTGAATATCATTATAGGCTCCTGTTGTTATCTCGCCAAATATAATCTCTTCTGCGATTCTACCGCCCAAATCCACCATGATATCCTCGAGCATTTTAGACTTTGTAAGGAACATTTCATCCTTCTCAGGAAGAGGCATTGTGTATCCTGCAGCACCCATTCCTGTAGGAATAATTGAAATAGAGTAAACAGGTCCTACGTGAGGAAGAACATGGAACAAAATAGCATGTCCCGACTCATGGTAAGCTGTAATTTTCTTTTCTTCGTCAGAAATAACATGACTCTTTTTCTCAGTTCCGATTCCAACCTGTACAAATGCCTTTTTAATATCATCCATACGAATGAAACTACGTTTGTCCATAGCTGCATTGATAGCAGATTCATTTAAAAGATTCTCTAAGTCTGCACCGGTAAAGCCTGCTGTTGTCTGAGCAATCTGCTTGAGATTAACATCATCAGCAAGAGGTTTGTTTGATGCATGAACTCTTAATATCTCTTCACGTCCTTTGACATCAGGTCTTCCAACTGTGACCTTTCTATCGAAACGTCCTGGTCTAAGGATAGCCGGATCCAATATATCTACTCTGTTAGTAGCTGCCATGACGATGATGCCTTCATTGACACCAAATCCATCCATTTCTACAAGAAGCTGGTTCAAAGTCTGCTCACGCTCATCGTGGCCACCACCCATACCTGTTCCACGCCTTCTGGCAACTGCATCAATTTCATCAATGAATATAATACATGGACTATTCTTCTTGGCCTCTTCGAAAAGATCACGAACTCTGGATGCACCTACACCAACGAACATCTCTACAAAGTCTGAACCGGAAATAGAAAAGAAAGGAACTCCAGCTTCACCCGCAACAGCTCTGGCAAGAAGTGTTTTACCTGTTCCCGGTGCACCTTCGAGAAGCATTCCCTTAGGGATTCTTGCACCAACTCGTATAAACTGATCCGGATTCTTAAGAAAAGCAACGATTTCCTCGAGCTGTTCTTTCTCTTCGGCAAGTCCGGCAACATCTGTAAATTTGATGCCATTCTCATTGCCAAGAGTCATCTTGGCTCTACTCTTACCAAAATTCATCATCCTGTTACCACTAGCGCTTCCCGCCTGTGCTCCGCTCATCATCGACATGAACATTACAAAGATGATAACAACCGCCAGTATCGGCAAAGCCCAGTTAAACAGCCAATTATCCCCCGGAATATTCCGCACCTCAGGATCAATCTTGTATGATTCGAGCAGCTTCTCGACATAGGTAACATCTGTAACATAGAGCGTTTGAGTATCTACTTCGTCGCTCTTAAATTCGACACTTACCGTACCTGTCTCATTATTCGCATTCGGAGTAATCACCGCACTTGCAACATTTCCATTCTCAAGATCCTGCATAAGCTTACCAACTGTATAAGCTTTCTTGTCAGCACGCCTGTTGTCCTCTGCCCATTGCAACGAAACAAGAACCAGCAGCAAAACGATGATGAAACCAAATATGGTACCAAAGCTTCGTCTGCGATTTTCCACCTATTCCTCCAATCTTGAATTCAATCAATCATCGAATTCAACTACACCAATATATGGCAAATTTCTATATCTCTGGTCATAATCAAGACCATAACCTACTACAAACTCATCAGGAATAACAAATCCGGTATAATCAACCTTAACATCTGTTACTCTTCGATCAGGCTTATCCAAAAGTGTTGTAAGACGAATACTGTTTGGGCCTCTGTCTCCGAGCATCTTGATAAGATAGCTCAAGGTTCTTCCTGAATCAACGATATCCTCAACGATAATTACATCCTTGTCCTTAAGAGGCTCATCAAGATCCTTCACAATCTTAACAACACCACTGGATTTTGTGGATGAACCATAGCTTGAAGCACTCATGAAATCCAAAGTAACCGGCACTGTAATTCTCTTAGCCAGCTCTGTCAAATAAAAGCTACCACCCTTCAATACACAAACCAGATGAACTGTCTTACCTGCATAATCTTTGCTAATCTGTGCACCAATTTCACGGATTCTCTTGTCCACTTCTTCTTCTGTGAACATTACACGTACTCGTTCTGCCATTTCTTTGTCTTTACTCCAATCTAAAAAAATACTGATACTTCCAGGATATGTCTTGTCTCTTCAGAAATTTGGTAGGCACTGCTCATTCTATAGCCTATAACCCACATGATGTTCTCTCCGTCACATAAAAGAGGAATACTGTCTCTTCTAGATGCCGGAATCCTCTCATCTATCATATATTTCTTGAGGGATTTGCCATGTCCATCTGAATCTATCGAAATTCTATCTCCTACTTTACGATAACGCAAAGAAGGAGACGATAATATTTTATCATAATCAAACCATTTAGTATATGCTTCGCGAGGAATCCTCTGCTGTAATTCTTCGAATTTTTCTGCAACCTCGAACTCTTTAAACAAGATTTCCGGAAGCGGATTTCCTGTCTTTTCCTCTTTACTTAAATCCAGCTTTTCTTTTCCAATATATAGTTTATTATATTCTCTTTTTGCGTAAATTCCACCTTCAAAATAAGTTTTTTCACATCCAGAAGTTGACTGACACATTTTAAAAAGAGAATCTATCTGATATCTCGAAACGTTGATTCTATGCGGAATAACAGTGCCTAATATTTCCATCAAAATATATTTTTGAAGAAGCGGCTTATACTCTCTTAGAGAATTAATATCAATATTGTCAGCTTTTAGCTTCTTTATCAGCACTATTTCTCTGGCTTCCTCCTCAAGGTAATCTTCAATTTCACGAAGCATCCCTGCGGCTTCAAAAATGTGCTTATTACTTCCGCTGTTAACCATGTCATTTAACATCGGAAGAACATGATGTCTTATTCGGTTTCTTGTGTGATCATCTTCCAGATTAGTCCTGTCGGTAACAAAACTTTCGCCGCACATACCAAGATACTCTTCAATCTCATTTCTTCCCGCACATAAAAGAGGACGGATAATTTTGTCTCTAACAGGTTTTATTCCTGAAAGCCCTCTGATACCGCTTCCTCTGCAAAGATTCAATATAAAAGTTTCAGCCTGATCATTCATATGATGAGCAACCGCTATATGAGATGCTCCAATTGCCTCTGCTCTTTCTAAAAGCACTTTATATCTGGCAATTCTTCCAGCTTCTTCCTCGGTCTGACCACTTTCAGACACAATCTTTGGTACATCTATTTGTTCTAAATAAAATGGGATTTGATATTTTTTGCATAACTTTTCAACAAACTCAGCATCTTCTCCAGCTTCCTCTCTAATGCCATGGTTGACATGAAGTGCTGCAAGAGAAAATCTCATTTGCTTTGACAATGCATCTAAGACAAGGAGCATACAGACAGAATCCGCTCCTCCTGATACTGCCGCCAGTATCGTTTCACCTTCCTCCACCATTTTACAGGAAATCATGTAGCTTTTTATTTTATTAATAAATCTGTATGTATTTTGATTGGTGGCGTCCATTGTATATACCTTTTTTATTTCTTAGTATCCTTTTTTTCAAAAATAATCTCACCAGGATATACAAGTCCCAGCTTTTCTCTTGCTATCTGTTCAATATATTTTCTAGTCTGAGTTTCTTTTGCAAAATCTTCTATTTCCTTGGAACGAGTCTTCTGTTCCTCTATCTGCTGCTGAAGGTTCGAAATTTCAACCTGATTTTTCTTTAGCTTTTCCCACAAGGTTACTGCGCGAACAGATACGACAATAACAAGAAGCGCAATTGCTGCTGTTACTAATAGTTTAAGTGTTCTGTTTTCTCTGCGCCTATTTTTATATCTAACTCGCATACAGCCCCCTTCCTCAAAAGTTGTATTGTAAAAAGACATATAATCTATATTATTATACCATCTTTTCTGACAATTGTACAAGTTATATGCTAAATACACAAGAATTGATGTTAACCTTAATTTACTAATTCTTTTCATTTTTATTACACACATTGGAGTTGTATATTTGCGCAGAATTATATACGATAAGACTAGACTGTTCGATAAGTCACATTTTCTTTTGTAAGATGCGCATATGGTGCGCAGTTCGTAAATTATAACCATATAAGTTTATGATCCGGGAGTGAGGCAGAAATGGGAAATACAGAAAATGGAATCCTGATGATCTATTATTCCTTAGATGGGAATACGGAATTCGTTGCACAAAAAGTTAGAGAACAGATAGGTGCTACTCTTTGGCGTTTAGAACCTGACAAAGAGCCGCCAAAAACAGGTCTTCTTAAATATTTAATAGGGGGAAAAGATGCACTTCTTAAACACTTTCCAACTTTAGTGCCTTGTCCATACCAATTAAGCGATTACGACCAGATAATCGTAGCTTCACCTGTTTGGGCTGGAAAATATGCGCCAGCTATTGGAGCTTTTTTAAGGGATTACAAATTTCAGGGTAAAAGGGTTTATTTGATAGCATGCTCTAGTAGTGGTAATGCTGAAAAGATGTTGCTTTCTCTTGAAGATGATTTGATTGGCAACAATGTTGTAGAGACCTTGTCTTTGCAAAATCCACTAAGGAATGAAGAACTCGAGTTTCCAAAACTCGAAAATTTCTGCCATAGAATTGTTGGCAGATAATAAAACAGGATAATAAATGACAATTTCAGAATTACTGTTTTCGCAGTATGACAGAACTTGTAGGATGATTTCTACAAGAAAAGGGCACCGGTGCGGGTACACCGATGCCTTTCTCTTTTCGCTAGGGGTTAAGTGATAGTTTTTGCAGCATTTGAAGCTGCATGGGATAATTTATAGTAAAATCCGAGTGGGTAGCTCGGATAATACCCGAGTTTGTGGTTTCTGCTCTTACTATCGGAGCAGAAACTTTTTAATTGCAGGTAACTTTAACGTTACTAGCATTTCCAGACTGATTAGAGGTCTTTGTGATGTTATATCCAAATGTTGTACTCTGACCAGCTGCAAGCGTTCCATTGTAATCCATACCTGTAACTACATAATGGTTATCTTTGTGGCTTACAATTTTAGCACACCAAATATTAGAAATTTCACCTTCAGCATCGAAGGAAACAGTCCACTTAGAAGAAGCTGAACCATTATTTGAAACTGTAAAGCTAACTGTAGCACCAGTTCCCCAATCACCGCCGCTTGTAGCAACGGCAGTGACGGAACCTTTATCTTTAGAACCATTCTTGCCTTCGGACTTATCTTTTGAGCTTCCTGAAGGTTTATCATTTGTGCTAGGAGGGTTTGTTTTGGAAGCACCACTATCTTTAGATTTGTCCTTATCTTTGGATGAGGAATCGTCTTTTCCGGTAGAAGACTGGTTCGCATCTTCTTTTGCGGAAAGGGCTCTGCATGTATTTACGAGCCAAATTCCAGTTGTTGTGAGCTCATCTTTCGTCCATTTACTTGTTTTAGGTGTGGAGGTTTTAATGTACGAAGCTTGCTCGCCTTTATTACAAAGACTCCAACAACAGAAACCGATATTGTTTTGAGTGAGGAGGCTCATCCAACTATTGGCATTTTGGATATCTACGCCGCCATTTCCAGACGCATCGCAAATACCAAATTCGGAAACGAAGACCGGAGTACCGGCAGATAAAGCGGTCTTCAACTTGCTTTTAAGATTGTCATAATGTGTTGCTGCATAATAATGCAAAGTGTACATACAGTTATCAATTCCAGCTGTAGAAAGCGGCTTTGCTGCAACAGCATCAACATCCTGTGACCATGTGTTAGTTCCGCAAATAATAATAGCTTTACTACCACAGTTTCTAATAACATTAGAAATGGTCTTGCTATATGTGTACAAATCGTTAGAAGAACCATTGTACCAGTCTGTTCCAGTTGGTTCGTTAGCGATTTCGAAAATTACGTTGTTGTAGTCCTTATACAAAGAAGCATACTTTGTAAAAAATGACTTGGCACCGTCAATTGTCTCATTTGGGTTGTAGTTAAGTACATGCCAGTCAATAATTACATACATTCCGAGCTGAGACGCTGCTGCAACACCCTGCTTGATAGTGCGATCCATCTGCGCTCCGCTACCATCAAGGTATCCGCCCTCACGAGGATAAACAGCAAGTCTTACTGTATTAATGCCCCATTCATCTCTAAGAGACTGGAAAGCTTCTTTATTAACATATTGTGGAAACCATTGAATGCCATGTGTGCTGGCACCTCTAAGCTGCACTGCCTTTCCCTTTTCATCGAGAATAGTAGGTGCTGCATAGTTACTGCATTTACCGACATGAAGTCTTCCATGTCTTCCAACTGGAGTCTTATCAAAACTCAAGTTATTTACAGAACCGTTAACAGTATAATCAAGATTAGTTCCGCTTGCCTCTTTTGCATTAACAAAAACCGAGGTGCTGCAAACTGTTGTAGTGCTGACTGCGAGTGTAAGTGCAGCCGTAAGAAAACTTTTTACAAAACTTTTTTTAAAACCATTCATAATTATCTTATGTAGCCTTTCTTTATTCGCCCCTGTGCAAGTAATGAAATAATGTGCTGTTCATCTCTTGCACTTTTATATTACAACACTCGAAACAATTTGTCTAGAGTTTATTTCAAAATATTACAAAAAATATCAAAAAATTCGTCAGACCCTTTATCATTCATTATATCGGCGAATATGCCGATACTGATATAGGGTACTAAATACCTTGCAATAACCCTCAAATCAGGATTAGTATATACTTAAAATTCAAAAACAAAAGGACAATTAATAATGCGTTTAAAAACAAAGTTAAAAGTAACCGCAGTCACTATGGTAGTACTTCCTCTATTAATGACCGCCATTGCCTTTGTAACAATAGGCGGCATTATGAACAAAGGACTATCAAGAGGCATAGTGTCAGACAATACAAGATACCTGAATATTGTTGAAAAAGTTTTTTCGACTATCAAAATAGACCTCGCCAGAGATCCTGATATTCTGGAAAATCTGGTTTATTTGGAAGGACTTAACAAAAAAATCAAATCGGACGGAGCTTTTATAATCGTCCGCAAAGGTTCTGCCATTGTATATAAAGGCTCTAAAGAAGACTTAACAGAAATAGAAAATGACCTTCCCGTATATGACAATAGCACCGCCAATAACAGCAGAGTATTCTATAATCATGCCAAAAAACTGTTAAAACAGTTCGATTTTCAGTTCTCGGATGGAACTCCCGGAACTCTGTTTTTGGTAATTGCAGCAGAATCTTTGATATCACCTCAGTTTCTGGTATATATGTGCGTATCTATTTGTCTGATACTGCTGATAACATCGCTTGTTCTGACTTCCTGGATTAAAAACGGCATCTTCAAGCCAATAGGAGAACTGAATATTGCCATGCAGAAAATCCGTGACGGAAATTTTGATTTCCGCCTGGAAAGCTCGAGCGAAAAGGGTGAAATAGGAGAAATGTACAGAAGCTACGAGGATATGAGACTACGATTAAAAGAGTCCGCCGAGGAGAAACTCGAACACGAACAGCAAAACAAAGAACTTATTCGTAATATTTCACATGATTTAAAAACACCTATTACAACAATCAGAGGCTATGCAGAAGGCCTTATGGAAGGCGTAGCATCTACGCCAGAAAAGCAGGAAAAATATTTAAAAACAATATATAATAAAGCAAACGATATGAATAATCTCATAAACGAGCTTACTCTTTATTCTTCTATAGATAATAACCGAATTCCGTATAACTTCCACAAAATTGTGGTGGGAGAGTATTTCGGAGACTGCATAGAAGAAGTCGGAATGGACATGGAAAGTCGCGGAATAAAGCTTAATTATGCCAATTTAACTGCTCCTGACACTATTATTATTGCAGATCCGGAACAGCTAAAACGCGTTATCAATAATATAATCAGCAATTCAGTAAAATATATGGATAGAACCGATGACAAAGGGGAAATTGATATCAGAATTCTCGATGAGGTAGACTCCATAAGAGTTGAGATTGAAGACAACGGAAGAGGAATAGCACAGAAAGATCTTGGAAATATTTTCGACAGATTCTATCGAACTGATGCTTCGAGAAATTCCAAACACTCCGGAAGCGGTATAGGTCTTTCTATTGTCAAAAAAATAATAGAAGATCACGGAGGATATATCTGGGCTACCAGCCACGAAGGCGAAGGAACCTGTATGCATATCGTTCTCAGAAAATATGAAGAAAAGATTAAAGGAGGATTTTCCTATGAGCAAAATATTAATAGTTGAAGATGAAGAAGCAATTGCAGATCTTGAGAAAGACTATTTGGAGTTATCAGATTTCGACGTAACAATAGAAACAAGAGGTGATGACGGCCTCAAAAAAGCCCTTTCTGAAGATTTCGACTTGGTAATTCTGGATTTAATGCTTCCTGGAATGGACGGCTTTGAAGTATGTAAGCATCTTAGAGAAAAGAAAGATATGCCTGTTCTTATGGTCTCTGCCAAAAAAGATGATATAGACAAAATAAGAGGACTGGGACTTGGAGCAGACGATTATATTACTAAACCATTTAGTCCTTCAGAACTTGTCGCAAGAGTAAAAGCACATCTTTCTAGATATAAGAGGCTTGTAGGCTCTACCACCCAAAAGAATGACATTATCGAAATCAGAGGACTTAAAATCGACAAAACAGCACGAAGAGTATATATTGACCAGGAAGAGCGGAATTTTACCACAAAAGAATTCGATCTTCTTACATTCCTTGCCGAAAACCCCAACCATGTTTTTACCAAGGAAGAGCTTTTTAGAAAAATCTGGAATATGGACAGCGTAGGCGACATCGCAACTGTCACTGTTCATATCAAGAAAATTCGTGAAAAGATTGAACTTGACACATCAAATCCTCAGTATATCGAAACAATCTGGGGCGTAGGATATAGGTTCAAAGCATGATAAACAAAAGTGATATCTTATTCGAAGATAATGAAATAATCGTAATACACAAAAAGGCAGGAGTCGCTGTTGAATCAAATAAGATAGGGACTCCTGACCTTATTTCGATGCTGAAAACCTATATTTCTAGAAATCAAAGAGCTGCCAGAATACGTTCTAATACACCTGTTAACGTCTATATGATTCATAGACTAGATCAGGTTGTAGAAGGTGTCATTGTATTTGCTAAAACAAAAGAAGCCGCTGCAAATCTTTCCAGACAACTTACAAATGAGGGATTTCAAAAATATTACTATGCAGCTGTATGCGGTGCTCCTAGCAAAAACGTTTCTCATCTTAACATTGTCAAAAATGATAATGGGTTTATTCAAATTGAAGATAAACTAATAAAAACAGATAATAAATCCATTATAGACAATGAAAACGCAAATGATAAAATTGGAAAGAAAGCTATACTTGAATACATAGAAATAGCTAGAGATTGTAGCATCGAAAATGTAAATTACAAAGTGCCTTCTCTGGATATGCAATCAAACGAAAAAAGTGAATATTTAGCAAAACTTGAAGAAAACCAAAATGCAATTGAAGAAAAAAATAAAAACAGTCTTGTAACCCTCCTAAAAATTCATTTAAAAACCGGCAGATTCCATCAGATACGTGCCCAGTTATCACACATGGACTGCCCGATACTCGGAGATGTAAAATATGGAGCACCTGAAAAAAGACGAGGCGAAATTGCACTATGTAGCTATAAGCTATCCTTTACTCATCCAAAAACAGGAGAGAAGATGGACTTTAAAATAAAACCTGTTTCTTCACTATTTGCACCATTTGATGCTTTTCTAAGCGTAGATGACTAAAATGAATATCGATGTAGTATGTTTTCAATGAAAGGGGTTGTTGCACTAAAATCAGTGCAACAACCCCTTAAAAATTATGACTTCTATATCTTTTTCAACATTTGAAGAATATTTTTTTATTTATTCTCCTTCCACGAATCTAAGACTTTAAGCTTATTGTCAGTTTTATCATACCCAATAAGCGATACCAGATCCCCATTATAATCCGAATGTCCATCCAGATAAGAATACTGATATGTTTTCATCTTGGAATCATCCCCTTCAACTCGCTCAATTTTATATAAAGTATCTAATCCACCTTTTTCACTATTATCTTCACCTTCTGCATAATATTTCAGGCAATCTAACTTTTCAAATCTCGGATTATCACCAATCCACAATATCCAGGCTTCATGTGTTCCATTACCACCAACACCATGCGTGTCAAAAAGAAAAACAAATTCTGGCTGTGAATCCATATTATAGTCAAACGATAGTACGTTCTCCAAAGTCATATCACTTTGTTCATCCGACAATTTATCTCCAGATTCTGATAACCCTATTTTGTTAGTCTCATTCAATGATACATAAAAATCTTTAATACGTTGACTACCTTCACAATCTTCATAGGATAAGATAATTTCATCATCTATATTATTCCTATCTAAGTCAATATCCAGCACTCCTTTATCTGTCAATGTTTTGGTCCAGGATGAAGTATCTGGCAAGTTATTTTCTGAATTAGTTTTTATTTCAGAATTAGTTTTAATTTCAGAATTCGCATCATCATCCCCAGAAGGATTTGAGTATTGTTGTGTTGTCTCCTGCTGTTTTGAACAAGCAGTACACATACAAATCATCAGCATTAGCACAGCGGCAAGTTTCTTCTTCCTCATTAGTCTACCCCTTACAGTTAGTTTTTATTACTCCTGAAAAGTTTTTATTTTCCACTTAAAAAGTCTTTTATACTTTGTTCAAAATCTTCTGTGTAATTATAATCATCTAACATATATGAATAAGCCATTTTTCCTTTATTCATTGAAATATACAATTTCAGTAGTTGATCTTTCTCACCCTGCTCACTCATCGCAGCACTCGGCTGACTTATCGCTTCTACATAATAAACATCATAGCCATTTTCTGAAAATTTATATTCTGTTTTATTTATTATGAGGCCACATCCCCAAAAAGCATTCATGCACAGCTCAACAGACGAACTATAATCACTATTATCTGTTCTATCAACACATCCAACGCAATCTCCACTTAATGTTATCTGGTAATTATCTTCGTTAATACTATACTTTTTTTGTGAGCCACACGCTGTAAGAATCACAACAAGAGATGCTATTAATGCCACATATGAAAGCTTCTTTTTAATAACCAATATTATATCCAAATAAATTCACATCTCCTTTCGAATAAACTGATCCACTATAATAGTAATTCAATATTTGCCTACAATTATACCCTTTTTCAGCAAGAGCTTGTGAACCATATTGTTTATTACGACAAACAAAACATTATTGTAACAATCAATATGATATAGTTCACTTTCTTAATTGTCAAGCAATAATTAGACTTGAACCTTTAAATTTTATTTTTCAATCATACCAAGAATAAAGTTCAAATAAAAAGAGACTATTGCATTTATTTAGTGCAACAGTCCCTTGAAAAGTTTTTATTTTCCACTTAAAAAGTCTTTTATACTTTGTTCAAAATCTTCTGTGTAATTATAATCATCTAACTTATATGAATAAGCCATTTTTCCTTTATTCATTGAAATATACAATTTCAGTAGTTGATCCTTCTCACCTTGCTCACTCATCGCAGCACTAGACCACCTTATACATCCATCTCTGCAACTGGAGTGTCCTGAACATCTTTGCGGATTCTAATGATTCCTAATGCATTTGTCACGATTGTAAGTACATCAAATACTGCTCCAGAAACATTTCTAAGTGATATGTCATATGTAAGCCACATAATCTGACAAATAATAAGCACTATTTTAAGCTTTACCATATCCTTCTCGTCAAGTTTCCAAGTATACAAAACAGTTCCCAGTATAGGAAGAAGTTCCTGAAGTTTAAAGCCTCTTATGCTCATAAAATAAGCAGACACTACAATTTGAACAATAACAAAAAACACTTTCCAGAACACTGTCAGTTCTTTTTTCAGACAGAAAAAGTTTCTGATAATGCTGACAATATTAGCTACAAATCCGGATACTCCGCCAAGTATCAGATTTCCTATTCCCATGATGAAAAACTGGATGTTCTGCATAATTAAAATATTACGCTTATTCTTGACAAGACCGATTGCCACCATAAAAAGTGCGCCAATTAAAGCGATAATGTTCCCGATAAGGAGTGAATTTTCTAACATGATTTTTCCCTCATTTACTATAAGCTCTTATTCATATTAAAAATAAGAGCCATCTAGACCAAAGTTTACTATAAGTAAAACTTTGTCCTGCAGCGCAGGATTCCTTCTACAGTATTATCTTTATATCAGAAAGAAGTCATTAATTATTTTCCTAAAGCATATATCAGAATACATTAAAAAAATTCAAAAGGCAACGTTTTTTATGATTGAAAAATATAAAATTATTCGAAACAGGTTTTCCAATACTTATAGATTTTTACCCTTTCACTCATATATTCCCAAGCAGACGATACTGCTTAGGAGAGCATCCTTTAACTCTATGAAACTGCCTATTGAAGTGTTCCACGCTATCATATCCGCATATTCCTGCTATATTACTTATAGAATCATTATGATTTAACAAAAGATATGACGCATAGTTTATCCTCGAAGAGATAATATCTCTTGTAACAGGCACTCCATACAAATCTTTATAGATATGCTGAAAATACGAAACAGACAAATTCATATCACTTGCAAGTTCATCAATATTCTTTATTCTAGCTGCTTCACCGCCTTGATATATTCGTTCTCTGAGCGAATCGAATACCGGTCTGTAATTCTCGAGTGTTGTTTTGTTACGAAAACAAGTCTTTTGTTCTTTCTCTGTCTTTAGCTGATCGCTCATTCTAAGGAAAACAGCATGAAGCAGATGATCCATTATTTCTTGCTGATGCTGGCCTTTTATCCAGTTTTCAGCAGCCAGAAGCTGATGCAGCGAAGAAATCTCATATGCATCTGAAATAGATATTACTTCTGAAAATTTAAGTTCTAACTTGTCAAATAATGCATCTATATCTTCATCTATTACCTCGAAGTGTACCCAGTTATCAACATATTTGTCATTATGCAGATAATAGTGCTGGGGTTCTTGAGGTCTGTATATCACAAAACCCGGATGATCAATATACACCGCTTCATTATCTTTTCCTCCTGGAACAAAATAAAAAGGGTTTCGTATATGGCACATCATATAATTATTGCACCCTTCAGGTCTGTCTATTTCCCATCCATCCGGATGAATATAGTTATATCCTGCACACAAAACTTTAAACATAAGGCCTCCTTACGAGCAAAAAACAGAAAAAGTCAATTTTGAAACAGATATTATCATTGTATAAAACTATTTTAGTGATAGTATTCATTTTAGCAGAAAAACAGCGATAACTGCAGGTTACATTATTCTTTTTTATGAGGGTTTATTTATGAAAATAGAAAAAAAGGATCGAGAGCAATGGCAAAAATCGATGCGTTGGTTTTACGGATATCTGGCAAAATACAGATGGAAAATCGGCGTCGGATTGATACTGGTTACCATAACTTCTGTTCTCGCAATAATCAATCCCAGAATAACCGGGTACATTGTTGATAAGATTATTGGTGACGGACAGAATATATCAAGCAGGTTCAATTTATTGCCAAAAGCTTTAACACTAATGGTTTTGGTTACTTTCACACAGTCAGTATTAAGACTTATCTTTTTGTGGATGTTCGAAACCTGCTCACAAGATACACTCTATGATATGAGGGACGGAGTGTATAGAAATCTGCTCCAGAAAGATTTCGCTTTCTATAACAGAAATCGTACCGGTGATTTAATGAGTAGACAAACCGGCGATATGATGGCTATAAGACATTTCGTAGCTTTTGTAATCTATATGATATATGAAAATGTTCTATTATTTATTATCGCTTTGGTGATGATATTCTCAGTAGATTACAGAATAGGGCTTGCTATGCTTTTGGTACTGCCTATAACTGCGTTTATGACCTATTCACAGTCACAGGCATTAAAACCAAGATTTATGCACATAAGAGATAAATTCTCATCTCTTAATGCTTTTGCTCAGGAAAACATAAGTGCCAACAGAGTAGTTCGCGCTTTTGCAAAAGAAGACTATGAAATAGAACGATTCGACAAAGAAAATGCCGCATATCGTGACAGCGAACTGGACGCAGCAAAGGTTTGGACAAAATATATCCCGATTTTCGAAGTTTTATCCTGTCTTCTAACTGTAGTATTAATGATAGTAGGCGGTGTGATGTGTGTACTTGGGTATATGACGCTTGGAAATATGGTCATGATCAACAGTTATCTATGGATGCTTAATAATCCGCTTAGAATGTTCGGATGGCTTATAAATGACTATCAAAGATTTACAACTTCCGTAGTCAAAATTTATGCCACAATTGCCGACAAGCCAGATATTATGACGCCTAAGTATCCTAAAACTGATAAGAGAATAAAAGGCGAAGTTGAATTTAGAGATGTATCCTACAATGTCGAGGGAGAACCTATTCTAGACCATGTATCTTTTCATGTAAAACAAGGTCAGACAATCGGAATACTCGGCGCAACAGGTTCAGGAAAAACAACTATCATGAATCTTATCTGCAGATTTTTTGATACCACAAATGGCAGTGTATTAGTAGACGGAGTAGACGTTAGAGACCTTCCTCTTCATACACTTAGAGATGGAATAGGTCTGGCAATGCAGGACGTATTTTTATTCTCGGACACAATTGAAGGAAATATAGCCTATGGTGATCCTAAATGCACCTTTGCCCAGGTTAAATGGGCAGCTCAAATGGCTGATGCAGATGAATTTATAACCGAAATGGAAAATGGTTATGACACAGTAGTAGGAGAGAGAGGTATCGGATTATCCGGTGGTCAAAAGCAAAGAATCTCTCTTGCAAGAGCTATTTTGAAACATCCTGCTATTATCATCCTGGATGATACAACCTCTGCTGTTGATATGGAAACCGAAGCACAGATTCAGCATGCGCTTAAGAATCTGAATAAAGAAACTGTTTTCATAATCGCCCAAAGAATTTCTTCACTTAAAGATGCTGATAAGATTCTTGTAATTGAAAATGGTAGAATAACCGAACAGGGAACACATGAAGAATTATTGAAGAAAAACGGATATTATACAAGAGTATTCGAACATCAGTACGGAAATGCCTGTTAATATAGAAAGATATTACAGTTAGGCTATGGAGGCTTTATGGCAAGAAATAAAATAAATGAAGATGAAAATCTTGAGCAATCCTTTGATGTAGCTCAGTTAAAACGTCTTCTCCACTATGTTGGACCCTTTAAGAAAAAATTATCAGCTGCTGTTATTATCATGATAATATCAAGTGGTCTTTCGATGCTCATCCCTATTTTTGTGAAAAATGTTATGGATGTAGTATCTGATACCAATTTTGAGCACAAGTACACATCTAAAGAGGCAATTTATTATATAGTATTATATTCAGTTCTCACTTTAATTGTTTCACTTATATGTGCGCTCATTACTAGAATAAAGATAAAGCTCACTTCTCAGGTTGGACAAGGGGTAGTTTATAACCTTAGAAGAGAACTGTTTGTTCACTTACAGGAACTTCCTTTTTCCTATTTTGATGACAAGCCTCATGGAAAGATACAGGTAAGAGTAGTTAATTATGTAAACAATCTTTCAGATCTTCTTTCCAATGGTATTGTTAATACTATTACAGATTGTTTTTCGATGGTATTTATAGTTGTATTCATGCTTTACTTAAATGTCAACTTCACTCTTATAGTAATGTGTGGACTTCCAATACTTGCTTTTATAATAATTTTTGTAAAAAACAGACAGCATAAAGCATGGCAGATACAATCAAATAAGCAGTCGAATTTAAATGCTTATATCGCTGAAAGCGTAAACGGAATAAGAGTAACACAGTCTTTTGTAAGAGAAGGTTATAATACAGACTTATTTAATGATTTAAATAACCAGGCAAGAAGTGCATGGCTTGGAGCAGTAAAATACAACTTCATATTAAGACCTGTCATAGACAATATAAATGTATTGTCAACTGCGATTATCTATATACTGGGAATTAGCTATTTAATGAAGGGAAACGTAGTTATAACAGTAGGTCTTCTGACAGCGTTTACCGGATACGTTGCAAGATTCTGGCAGCCTATTATGACACTAGCCAATTTCTACAACTCGCTTTTAACCGCAATCTCTTACCTAGAAAGGATATTCGAAACAATCGATGCTCCTGTTCTGGTAAAAGATAAAGAAAATGCCAAAACAATGCCTCAAATTGAAGGCAATGTTGAATTTAAAGACGTTCATTTTGCATATGATGATGGAATTGAGATTTTGCACGGAGTTAGCTTCAATGTCAAAAAAGGACAAAGTTTTGCTATTGTAGGTCCAACCGGTGCCGGCAAAAGCACGATTGTAAACCTTATTTCACGATTCTATAATGTCGAAAAAGGAGAGATTCTGGTAGACGGAATCAATATTGAGGATGTTACTATAAAGTCTCTGAGAACTCAGATGGGTGTAATGATGCAAGATAGCTTCATTTTCTCAGGAACTATTATGGACAATATACGTTATGGAAACAGAGATGCTACTGACAAAGAAGTCATAAATGCTGCAAAAACAGTATGTGCACATGATTTCATAATGGAACTTGAAGATGGTTATAACACTCAGGTCAACGAGCGTGGATCACGACTCTCTGCAGGTCAAAGACAATTAATCAGCTTTGCTAGAGCTGTTCTTGCCAATCCTAAGATTCTTATCTTAGATGAAGCAACAGCAGCAATCGATACAGAAACTGAAATCCTGTTACAAAAAGGATTATCTGAAATGTTAAAAGGAAGAACTTCTTTTATCATTGCGCACAGATTGTCAACCATCAGAAACGCAGATTGCATTCTATATGTTGATCATGGTCAAATAGAAGAGAAGGGAAGCCATGATGAACTTATGAAGATACCAAATGGTAAATACAGAAAGTTATACGATTCTCAGTATGACTTCTTACAAGTTGGATAATTTTTATTTTACTTGTAAAAGTACATAGCTATTTGGTTGGATATATGGGGTATATTTTTATAGTTCAGGCACCAAAACTTTAGAAATATAGTTTTGATGCCTGAAACACGTTGTTGATCTATTTATTCAGTTACCTTCGACTCTCTTAAAAGAAATAAAATATTCTCTTTGGATACATGTGAGAGTATCGCTGATACTATCACATAATTAAGAAGGCACACAGTTGCTATTATTCCAAGTGATATAAGAAGACACATATACACGCAGCTGTGGACAAATACAAGCGCCGTTACAGCACAAACACCATATGAAAGTGCAAAAACAAGTAAGAATTTTTTTCTTACAAATCGAATATAGATATTTTTAATACGCTTTGAAGAATAACCATAATGCATCAGTATTCCAATATCTTTACGCAGTGTCATAATGTAATTCCAAAATGCAACCAATGTGTTCATAACCGCCAATATAAGAAATGCAATCATTAGAATAAAAAGCCACAAATAATTGTCTCTTAACATTGCCATAATATCTGAAAATGCTCCCATCGCATAGTTGGCAGAATAGTTGTTATCAATCAAATGCTTCGCAATAGGTTTAACCAAAGATAAATCATATACATATATTTGAATATTGCTTAGTCCCTCTGATTTATCGCTATTTACATCAGAATCTGCATAAACTTTCTGCATAAGCTTTTGATATGTATTTTCATTTACAACAACCGAATTAGAATATATTCCAAAAATCGATTTAGATATCGCAATTCCACTAGGATATATAAACTTCATATCTATACCAAATGAATCCGATGCTTCGAAACCACCCATGCTTTTACTAATAACAGGAAAAGTTAATTTCTTTTCACCTTTTTCATTACTGTTTTGGCACAATGCACAGTCATCATCGAGTTTAATTCCATAGAGTTTTAAAGCTTCATCACTGACACTGTTTATATAATATGTCTTATTATTTTCATCTGTTATCCCAAACGGAAAACTATGAATCCTGAATAATTCATAGTTTGCATTTTCATCTTGCATTATTTCAGAAATCACATCATAATCATCGGCTTCCAAAGCGCCTACATATGATGGATTATCCTTATCTATTTTGTTAGATACCTCAATAATATGCGTATTCATATTTTCAAAGAAATTATCCTGCATACTCGAATACTGAAAAAATACATAGTTAATTCCCAAACCTAATACACATATAGATACGGTAAAAATTATCAAAGTGAATTTGAGATATAAACTCGTTTTCTTTTCAATCACTTTACTCACTTTTTTATCATCAAACATCAAAGCTTTTACCCCACTTGTTTTACTATAGATTCTATTTTCTGATTTCCCATGACTACCGTTTCATACCCACGAAAAAGTTCAGAAGAATCATGTGATATAATAATCTTATCAGTGTCTGAAAAATTCTCATTAATAGTTTCTATTACAAGAACTTTATTCTGATAATCTAGATTTGCTGTCGGTTCATCCATAAGCAAAACGTCAGGATTTGTGATAAATATCATCGCCAATTGAAGTCTTTGCTTTTCTCCCTGAGAAAGCTGACAAACCTTGCTTTCTTCTTTATTGTATAGCCTGAATTTCTCAAGCGTTCTTTTTATTTCTTCGTCTGAAATGCTAAGATTCAGCGAATTTGCCTTAATTCTAATATTGTCTTTTACAAGTACGTTAGAATATAGTAAAATATCCTGAAAAACATATTGAATATTGGCTTTGTTATCTCTTTGGACTTTACCTGTATATTTTTCATCATATCCTGCGATAATACTAAGTAAAGTGCTCTTTCCACAACCACTTTCTCCGGTTATTAGATAATTTTTCCCAGACTCAAAATTATATGATATGTTATCAAGAACCACCACATTCTCGAATTTCTTTGTTAAGTTTCTTATAGTAATCATCCCATACCAATCTTTCTAATTTTTCAATTAATATCAATGTTTTCTATTCCGTCAAATGTATATGCGACTATTCTGTCTGAATCATGCTTATAATCTATTATTCCTGATATGGTCTTAATCACTTGTTTATTGCTGATATCTACTACATCCAAAACAGGCACATCATCATTACCCAAATAAATAGTGAATAAATAACCATTATTTACAAAGTCGTTATCACCCTTTGCATAAGAAAAAGAACCATCTTGGCAAAAAATATTATTTAAATCAGTAAGATAAAGATGTCCATTATCAAAATATATATTACTTGATTTAAGATTTTGTTCACAAACATCTAGCTCTGAATTCTCATCTGAATAATTTAATTTATACAGCGTATAATCATCCATATCCTCGTTATATGATGTAAAATACAAAATATGGTTTTCTATATCATAAGCTCCTTCAGATATTAAAAGTCCCTCCGTTTTATTTAATTTTTGCTTTTTTCCAGATGAGTAATCCACCTTAGCAATGTACCTTTTGTCATACTCTTCTGAACCATCCGCTTTGTAAGTGCTGAAAACAAAAAAGCCTTTTTTCTCATCAATTGACGTAAGAGGAAATACAGCCTCATTATCCTCGGCTTCATATATTGTTCTGAAACTTTTTGAATTGTCACAGGAAATAATTTTGAAATGACCATCTATACTATGACCTGTTGTATAGATATTGCTCAAAGGGCTGAATGAATACTGATAATAATTTGCTTCATCATTGTAAGTTTCTGTTAATGACTCTGCATTATAAGCCACAAGTTTCATTTTCATTCTGTCGTATATTATCAATTCATTATCATTAGAAAGTTTGGGAAGTTCATATTTAGATGCAGAATTTCCCTTACAAGAACATAGTATCCCTATCAAAAGCACTCCAATTGCCAAATGCTTTAATACCTTTTTCATTGATCTACCCCTTTTAACGCTTAACAGGGAGATTGCTTTGAAGCAAAATGAAGAATCTCACCCAAAGCAACCTCTCCTCAAATATCTGTTGTTAATTATGCTCCAGCAGAAATAGAATATACCTTTTTATCTTTCTTTAATTTTACTGAAGCAGTATTAATCACACTAATTGTGCTGGATCTATAGTCTTTTGCAGGAGTAACAATTACATTTGACCTATAATCCACAGTCTTTTGACCTTTAGTGTTCATATAATACTTCGTAGCTGTTTTAACAGTTTGCCATGATGAACTAACGCCCGCGCTAACACCTGTATCTGATACTCCTAATGTTATAGAAGCAGAATTTCTTAATGAAGCTGATGCGTTCCATTGAGTCTTGATATACTCAACTTCATAAGAGCCAGCGTAAACAGCTGATACCTGATAATCCCATTGTAAGGTATTATTTACCTTCTTACCGTCCAAACTTGTCCTCCAGGCATTGGCAGTAAGAGTCCCCTTATTTCCATTAATGGTATAGCTTTTACTCTGCTTACTTTTTACTGAAATCCCTCCATTAGAAAATGATGAAGAGTCTCTTTCCTGAACCTCACTAGAAATAGCTGCTTCACTTGGATTTACACCATAATTCGCTGAAGCTGCATGACTAGTTATTGATGCAGAAAACAAAGATAATAAACACATTGAAGTTACAATCAGTCTTCTCATAGTTCCTCCCAATTTTAGAAACAACAAAACATTTGATACACACTAGGTTATTTTCTCGCTTATTACTAGTAATAGCTCTACCAATACATTACCATATCATTTCAGTTATGTAAACTGTTTTTAAAGTTTTTTGCAATGTTTTGCCATCATTGTAATATCGTTGACAAATTTATTGTTTGCAATATTTTAGGGTTTCATTCCAAAAACTTTATTTTTTGACGAAACTATTATATAATCGAAATTAACAGATTAATTATTAAGGCCTGATTTTAAGTCAGTGCTATATAAAGGAGAGAAGCTTATGTTAGTTACAGCTACAGAGATGCTTAAAAAAGCAAAAGCCGGCCACTACGCTGTAGGCCACTTTAATATCAACAACCTTGAGTGGACAAAATCCATTCTTTTGACAGCACAGGAACTGGAGTCTCCAGTTATTCTTGGTGTATCTGAAGGTGCTGGTAAGTACATGGGCGGTTTTGAAGTAGTATCTGCAATGGTAAGAGCTCTTGATAAGAGTCTTGGAATTACTGTTCCGGTTGCACTTCATCTTGATCACGGTTCATATGATGGATGCTACAAGTGTATCAAAGCTGGATTCACATCTATCATGTTCGATGGTTCCCACTTTGATATTGATGAGAACGTTGCTAAGACAACAGAACTTGTTCACGCAGCTCATCAGCTTGGTCTTTCTATCGAAGCTGAAGTTGGTGGCATCGGCGGAGAAGAAGACGGTGTTGTAAGCATGGGTGAGTGCGCAGATCCAGAAGAGTGTGCAAAGATTACAGCTCTTGGAGTTGACATGCTTGCTGCTGGTATCGGTAACATCCACGGTGTATATCCAGAAGGATGGCCAGGACTTCGTTTCGACGTTCTTGATGACATCCAGAAGAAGACAGGTGCAATGCCTCTCGTTCTGCACGGTGGTACAGGTATTCCTGATGAAATGGTTAAGAAGGCTATTACTCTTGGTGTATCCAAGGTTAATGTAAATACAGAGTGTCAGCTTGTATTTGCAGAGGCTACAAGAAAGTATGTTGAAGCTGGTAAGGATCTTGAAGGAAAGGGCTTCGATCCACGTAAGCTTCTTGCTCCTGGTACAGAAGCAATCAAAGCTAAGGTTAAGGAGAAGATTCTCCTCTTTGGTTCTGACGGAAAGGCTTTTAACTAATTATTAATTAGCAGATATTTATTTGTTCAATTCAAAAAGAGTAACATTTGCTTACTGCAAGTGTTACTCTTTTTTTCTTACTTTTTTGACCGTTCGTTGTTTCCCTCTCTGCCCCTTTTGCCGCCTTTGACGTTATCGACAGACGTATGCTTCATCGCTACCTTCGCGTGCTCGGAACTTTCACTTGTTAGCCCCCATTGCGGGCAAACCAAAAAAGAAACCTTTTGATGTCAAACAGTTTCTTTTCTGACTATATAACATATAAGAAATTAAGAGATTTGTCACTAGACAGAAATAAATGACATATGTATAATGAGACAAGTTAAAGATTTTCGGGAAAACACCGAAAAAACGGTTATTGATGAGGGTATTTTGACATTGAGAGGGTACAATGACAGAAAAAAGAATTTTTGCAGATTTAATCAGTGAATTGCGAGTAAAGAGAGGGGCTAGTAAGGTTAATTTAAGCGAAGGCATATGTAGTAATGTGATGTATCAATACTATGAAGACGGTATTTGTTACCCACCATTATTAATACGAAAAAGACTTTTGGATAGATTTGGCGCATCAAAAGATAATAGAATTGTTCTAGTGAATTTTGAAGATTTAGGAAAATGATAGATAATGCATTCTTGAGTGAGGAAATAAAAGAAAAGTTTATTTCAAGTTTAAACTGGTTATATGAATTGTTTAATTTTTAAGTGGTATGCTTTGGAGTTGATTTTTAGTTTTTTATGAAATTTTAGGGTTTAATCGCAAGCTTATAACTGAGAAATTTAATAAAAGTAATATTGACAATATCATAAGTTGTTAATGATTAAGTTGAATGAGGTTTAATTATGGTTTGTTTTGTGAAATCATGTGTTAGAATGCTTGTACCAAGTATATTATTTTTTTTAATATATTATTTTTGTGGGTTAAAACTTGCAATTATTATATCTAGTATGAGTGGAGTATTGCTGTTATTTATTGATATAGCAAAAGAAAAGGATGTGAATAACAGTAATATAATTGGATTGATTGGACTTTTGTTTCAAATTATTAGCTCATTTTGTTCTGGATACGAAAAGCTGTATTTTATTCCTGCACTTATACAGAATTTTATAGTTATGATAGGGATGTTGATTCTTTGTCGTAATTCAAAAAGCGTGTTTTTATATATAGTGAAAGAATTTGATTTTAAAGTTTTTAGAAACGTAAAGGATGAAGAAGTATTGCGATTAAATTATTTATGGATTGCATATTGTTTTCTAAAGATTGTATCTAAATTGATAGGCATATATAATTTGGCTTTTGTTTCTTTGTATTGGGTTGTATTTATATTTGGTACGCCATTAAATATTTTTGTTATAATAGTTTCTTTTTTTTATGTCAAGAACAAATGTAGAAGAAGATTAGCATAATGAAGTGGCATGCACCAGTTATGGAAGAACTTAACATCAATGCACCAGCAAATGGTATGGCTCCAGACGAAAACTTTGACGGAGATTGGGTTGAAATCAACGGAAGATGGTATCGCCCAGGTAACGGATCTATTAGCGGTAGCGAAACTGCTCACTAATTTATGACTTACTTAAACTTCGCACATCAAAAAGTGCTTTAGAGCCTTGAATCTTGCTGATGATTATCCTAAATTTCAGCAAGAAGTCATATTTAATGTAGGTATTTTACCCAATGTAGGCACGAATAATTTTATCTGAAATTGACGGAAGAGAGGAATACTTGTGAAAAAAATTTTGACTTTGCTTTCATGCACAGTTATGCTCGG
>NZ_AUKC01000055.1 GCF_000424545.1 Butyrivibrio sp. NC3005
TCATTGGATAAAAATAATGATTCTAATTTATATTATCATTATTTGCTAATTAGAACAATAATGCTGATGGCTTAATTCTTTGAAATTAATCATAGATAGCTGGGAATTACGATAACTATAAAAGCCTGTGAAAACGTTTATGTAACGTGTTCACAGGCTTAACTTATATGCGCTCATAGAAGAATAAGAATCATTGTTTATAGCAAGTAACGTTATAAGATTAAAATATTATTCTGCTTCAATGATATTGTTTTTAATGTATCGAGTAGTTGAGGAATGCTTTAAATCAATACATAATAATTATTGAGGTGGGTTGAAAAAATGATACAGTAGAATAAGTTGATGGGAGTTGGATTAGCCTTCACCGCCTGTGCCTTCAGGTCCTTGGTTTTGAGTGTTTTGGCCATTACCGTCTTGGCTTTGAGTGTTTTGGCCATTACCGTCTTGGCTTTGAGTGTTTTGGCCATTACCGTCTTGGCTTTGAGTGTTTTGGCCATTACCGTCTTGGCTTTGAGTGTTTTGGCCATCACCGTCTTGGCTTTGAGTGTTTTGGCCATTACCGTCTTGGCTTTGAGTGTTTTGGCCATCACCGTCTTGGCTTGGAGTGACTTTGCCTGCACCTTCTTCGATTCCACTGCCTGTGTTGTTGTCTTCAGAACTCTCTGACGTCTTTTCAACTATCTTTTCTGGTTCTGGCTGAGGAACGTAAACCGGCTTGGATTCTTCTTCCTGCTTTGCTTTTATTCTTTCATCAACCTTTTCTTCGAACTGTTTAATCTCTTCTTTGATTGAAGTGGTACGAACCGGGAAGTTATTCTGATTTACAACGTTTCCGCTGCTGTCTTTAATCTGACCATTTTCTTCTACTGTGTAAACAGCATTGCCGACACCTGTCATTTTATCCATCTTGATTTGGCTTACAGATGTCTGCTGAGAAAGCTGTGTACCTACTGAATTTACCTGTTCTTCTGAACTACATTTGATAATGTGAGAGCCTTCTTCTAGAAGAACACTGTCTTTATCAACTTTTGAAATGCGTAATGACTTAAATCCCTTTGTAACAGTACCATTAAGCATGATATCCATTCTAAGAGTATCATTGTTAGGGAGTATTAGGATATAGTCGTTACTCATAATTTCAATAGCTTGACCAAAGACACATACCGTACGATGTCCGCCGCCGATTTCCATATCGACAACATCAGCTGCACTAACTTTTATGTTAGCACACAGCATCATTGTAGCGACTGCTACAGATAAAAGAAGTGTTTTTTACTTTTTGCTCATTAAAGATCTCCGTTTCTCTATGAATGCATATACTTGCAAAACACTATCTTTTTTATCATTCCCGAAAAGTTTACTTTTGGGAAAATAAAAAATAGTCATTTCCCAAAAGTAAACTTTATGAGAATAACTCATATCGGAGGACTTATGATTACAGTAAAAAGGGGTATTGCAAGTAAGGAAAGAATCTATTTATACTTTACAGGGATTTTTTTTGCAGGAATTATCTTACGTATTTTGTGCTTTAGAATTATAAGTCGTGATATGAAATTTTTTCTTCTTTCCTGGTATGAACAGTATAAGTCGCTCAGCATAAAAGAGGCACTTGCCACTCAGATTGGTAACTACAATATGCTCTATCAGTTGTGTATTATTATACTGACTAGGCTGCCCTTTGGAGCTGTTGTGAAGTTTAAAATGCTATCATGCATTTTTGATGTGTTATTATCTGTTGCAGTATATTGCGTTATTAAAGAATTAAAAGGTCAGAGAGAAGCTTTAATAGGATTTGCTATATCTTTTCTTCTTCCTACCGTGTGGATTAATTCTGCTGCAAGGGGACAATGTGACAGCATATATGTAGCTATTATTATATGGTCTTTGCTTTTTTTATATAAGAAAAGGTATATTTCCTCATTTATCTTGCTTGGAATTGCTTTGGCATTTAAGTTGCAGACAGTTTTTGTATTTCCATTTATTTTTTGTCTCTTTGTGAAGAAGATTTTGAACAAAGAACCAAAAGTTTTATATTGTTTACTGATTCTGATATCATTTTTTGCAACATCTGTTTTGAACATCATTTCAGGAAGACCTATTACTGATATATTTAAAATTTATGTTGGGCAGGTAACTCAAAAAAATAAAATTTCATTTAATTATCCAAGTTTTTGGTATGTTTTTCCTTTAGAGTACGATTTTGATAAATACTATGCAATATTGATAGCAGGTATCATATTATGCGTGCTTATTTATTATTTTCACAAAAATAAAGCTGATATGTGGGGACAAGATTTCATGTATTGTGCGCTTATCCTTAGCTATACATGTGTATTGTTCTTACCTGCTATGCATGAAAGATATGGATATCTGTACGAAATATTAGCAGTTATGCTTATTGCATCAATTGGATATGGATGGAGTCTTATCCTTGCTATGCAACTTTTAAGTCTTAGGACTTACAATTATTATCTGTTTGGTACTCCTGTAGACATTAAACTTCTTGCAATCATAAATGTATTTGTTTGGCTTATTATACTTATCGGTTTTCATTATCGAAACCAGCTTTATATTATTAGGGATAAGACAAAGCTTTTATTTCAAAGAAATAAAGAAAAGAAAATAGATTTTTTATCAGAGCATTCTAAGTTTGTGATAAATAAGCAGAATATAAAACATATGGCATTATTGTCATTTGTTTTCCTATTGATTGGAAGCTACAGATTAGGAACTTTAAAAGCTCCAGAGACAATGATACTTACAGGTAAAAATGTAATAGGCGCTTCAGAAATTGTTCTTGAATTTCCATATGTTTATGATATGGATTCGATTTACGTTTACCTTGGTGGCAAAAATAATAGTAAGGTAAGTCTGTACACAGTTAAAGATGGTAAATGGGAACAGTTGCCTCAAGTTACTGAAATTAAAAGTGTATATACTTGGAATCGAATTGAAATACAGGATAAAGGGTATCAGTATGACTTCGTTATTAATGATGAAGATGTAGAAATCGGTGAGATAGTATGTGTTAGTAAGAGTGGAGAAATTGTCATTCCCAAAAACGTAGAAGATTATCCTCGATTATTCGATGAACAGAATACTTTCAGTAATCCTCCTACATTCTATCATAGTGCTATGTTTGATGAAGTATATCATGCAAGAACAGCCAATGAATTTATTAAAGGAACTTCAATTTATGAAAATACTCATCCGCCTCTTGGAAAGATAATTATGTCGTTTGGAGTATGGCTGTTTGGAATGAATCCTTTTGGATACAGAATAATGAGTCTTATCTTTGGCACGTTTATGATACCGCTTACATATTTATTTGTGCTAAGACTAACTCATTCGAGTGTGTATTCGCTTCTTGCAGGGATATTGTCCATTACAGGTTTTATGCATTTTACGCTGTCTAGAATCGGTACAATTGATATTTTTGTAGCATTATTTGTATTGGGAATGTTTTACTTTGTATATGCTTTTATGCAGGAGGAGCGCTCGCGTTATCTTTTCTTTGCAGGAGTATATACAGCACTTGGAATATCTACGAAATGGACAGCATGTTATGCAGCAGCAGGCGTTGCAGTTTCGCTTATATGTTTTATGGTCAGAACGAAAATGTCTGATATATCTCCAGAAAATTTAAAGAAATTAAGCCGCTTTATTTGTATGTGTATATGCTTTTTTGTAGTAATTCCGGCTGCATTTTACATTTTGTCATATATACCGTTTGCAAGGGCATATTCTGATCAAAATATAATTGAACATTCTGTTTCAAATAGCTTGCATATGTTGAACTATCATCAACATGCTATGAAAGAGCATCCGTATTCTTCAAAATGGTACACATGGATGTTTGATTTTAAGCCGCTTATAGATAGCAGGACTAGCATTGGTTCTGATACAAGCGTAGTAGCAACGTTTTTGAATCCTTTTTCTAATCTTATAGGATTGTTTAGTGTTGTTTACGTTTTGTATCTTGCTGTTTGGAAGAAAAAAGGTACTGCCAGATTTTTGATTCTAATCTATGTATCAATGTTATTGCCGTGGGTATTCATTGCGAGAACAGTTTTTATCTATCAGTATTTTATATGTTCTCAGCTTTTAATACCTATGATATGTTATAGCATTTATCAACTATCTTTTGTTAATGAGAAAAAGATTATTAGGTTAGTAGGGATTGCATCAACTCTTGCATTTATTATGTTTTTTCCTGTTATATCCGGTATGCCTGTTTCAAAAACATATGTGGATGGATTTCTTAAATGGATGCCTTTTTGGATGTTTTGAGAATTAAAGTTTTCAATGTTTTTTCTTAAAAAGATATTAGAATTGCAAAAATGTAAAATCAATTGCAATTCAATTATCTATAGATGCAAGCACATAAAGGAGGTCTCTTATGAGAAAAAATTTGCAACGCATTGTAGCAATTGTGGCAATGTCAGCACTTGTTATTGGAGCTAGGGTTTCAGTAAAAGCGGCTGACATTACAGAGAAAGATGTTGAGGGTGGAAATCGTTCGATAAGCGTTTATGGAACGGCAATTGAAATCGTAAGTAAAGACTTTATTATGATTATTCCTAACAACAAAACTCTTAGAGTGGATGTTATGATCAATGGCGAAGTGACAAAGGGTCTCGTAGAACTTCGTATTTCAAAGGTTAACCATGATGGTGTTTTCCTTGAGGAAGGTTCTAACATTATCAATTGCAGTTCCAAGGAACAGGTTCAGGATGTTGCTAATCAGCTTTCAAAGCAGACATCTGTAAGTGTAATTAGTCAAGAGCAGATAAAAGGTTCTGGAGATGCTGTTTTTACAATAGCTGAAGATGGCAAGATTAAAGATGCAAACGGCAAAGAAGTAAACAAGAATATTTTCCCTGTTCGCACAAATTCTATCAAAGAAGAAATAAAACAGGTTGAAGAAAGAATAGAAGAAAGAATTAAGACAAGACAGGAAGAAGAATCTAAGCCTGTTTATGTTCCGGCACCAAAGCCGTCAACAGTTCCATCAGTAGCACCATCAATAGTTCCATCAACAGCACCATCAATAGTTCCATCAACAGTTCCATCAATAGCTCCATCAATAGCTCCATCAACAGTTCCATCAGTAGCACCATCAGAAGAACCAACCCCAACCCCAACCCCAACCCCAACACCAACCCCAACACCAACCCCAACCCCAACACCAACCCCAACACCAACCCCAACACCAACCCCAACCCCAACCCCAACCCCATAAAATCCATAACTAATCTATGACACTAAAACTATTTATGACTTAGCATTAGCTTATTACGAAATAATATATATATGAACCTAAAATTGTACAGCTTGCATACTATAGAGACTGCAGAAATTTTTGCAGTCTCTTTTTTACGTCATAGTTAAACATTAGCATATCATTGATAAATCTTTTTTATCAAAGCGTTGTTTTGATTCTTATTTAAGAAACTTATTGTAAAGACGAGCAAAAAATGTTTATAGCTCAAGTTTCTTATACTTTCTATAGAAAGTTGATACAGGCATATTGCACTGTTTTGCAGCCTGAGTAATTGAGATTTCTTTATTCTTCCATTTGCACACTGATTCATGAAAATTTTTCGGGAGCGCTTTTGGCGGTCTTCCAAATTTAACACCTCGTTTCTTTGCGGCGGCTATTCCCTCAGCCTGTCTTTGTCGGATGTTATGTCTTTCGCTTTCTGCAACGTAGCTTAGAAGAGACAGCACGAGGTCACTTATAAATGTTCCCAGCAGATTCTTATCTTTTCTGGTATCTAATAGCGGCATATCTATTACGACGATGTCTGCGTGGAGTTTTTTTGTAATATAACGCCACTGTTCATTCAGATCATTGTAAGAGCGTCCTAATCTGTCGATGGATTCTATAAATAGAACAGAATTCTCATCGAGCTTTTTGAGCATTTTCTGATACTCAGGACGGTCGAAGTTTTTACCTGAAATCTTGTCTATATAAATATTTTTTTTCGGAATATCAAGGTTTTCAAGTGCTATAAGCTGCCTGGCTTCATTCTGATCTCTAGTTGATACGCGGATATATCCGTAATAGTTTTGATTATTCATGATGATAAATCTCCCTTCTTTTTTACAATAAAAGGGTAGAGTATTTGGGACGTGTTACTATTAAGATTTATATAATAAAAATATTTAGATATATACCTAATTAAATATTGACAGAGCATCTTATGAAGTATTACGTTTATAATCAAGCCGAAGCGTTTATACAACGAAATATACAAACATCAAAACGGATTACATAAAGCAATGTAGAAAAAGGAAATTATATGCAGTTAGTAAAATTAAACAAAGATCAGATTGAAAAAATTTACAAAAGCAGGATGGTTTATGATTTTCCAAAAGACGAATTAAAGCCTTTGGAGATGATTTATAAAGCGATTGATGCAGGTTTCTATGAAGGCCTTGGGTTATTTGATAATGGAGACATAGTAGCATACACTTTCATAGTAGAGTATGAAAATAGTTATCTTATCGATTATCTGGCTGTGTATCCGGAACATCGCAGTAGCGGAATAGGTTCGCAGATGCTTAAGTTTATCGAAGAATATTTGCAATCCGCAGACAGGATTATCATTGAAGTTGAAAATCCTGATTATGCAGAAGATTCTAAGGCAAAAGAATTTCAGCAAAGGCGAATAGAGTTTTATAAGAAAAATGGCTGCGTGGATACTGGCGTTAGAGTGTTGTGTTTTAGAGCATATTTTATGGTTCTTGTTACAGGCAAAAGCAAATGGCAAGATGGTGATGACATTTGGAAATACTATGAAGGCTTTTATAAGAAATTTATGCTGGATGAGAAGGTGTATAAGAACATAGACAGATTGTCATGACTTCTTGTCACTTTCATTCAGAAACTCGCATTTACTGCGAGTTTCGTGAGAACAAAAGTCAAGCGGCAAACTGGTCCAAGGCGAAGCCTTTTTAAATGGCCAGTTTGCGTAGTTTTTGGAACGAAGTGACAAAAATCTATGACTTCTTGCTGAGATTTAGGATAATCATCAGCAAGAATCCTGCTTCGCAGGACAAAATTTGTCTTAACGACAAATTTTGGTCTGGTACGGTTATTGATTTTCCTGATGAAAACAATAACCTATAGGTTCTTGTTTTCAGATTGTAGGGAAAGATTGCAGGGTAAAATGGAGTTTTGGATTAATTTATTATTGGTATTTTTTGTTTATTCATTTATTGGATGGTGCATTGAAGTTACGCTTAAATATCGCCAATATGGCAGGTTTATTAACAGAGGATTTTTAATAGGTCCGTGGCTTCCGATTTATGGAGCAGGTGCGGCAGTAATTACAGGTTCAGTAAATGGTATAGCAAGTGTTGAATCAGGAATTGGAACAACTTTTGTGATTTCATTTTTTTCATGTGGGATTTTGGAGTATTTGACTAGCTTTTGCATGGAAAAGCGTTTTCATGCAAGGTGGTGGGATTATAGTACTAAGCCGATGAATCTTCATGGAAGGGTATGGATTGGTAATCTTTTATTGTTTGGACTTGGTGGAATAGGGATTATTCACCTTGTTAATCCTATTTTGTATGCGATGTTTGGGAGTATAAGTCTTTTTACAAAAGAAATAATTGCTGTATGTTTTTCAATTATATTCTTTACGGATTATGTCATTTCGCATTTTGTATTAAAACTTGTGAAAATAGGTGTTGAAACAAGCAAGGCTGATAATACTGAAGAAATAAGTAAGGATGTTAGGCTACTTTTAAGGAATAAGAATATTTTTTACAGAAGATTTGCAGATGCATATCCTGATGTTATATATAGAACTGAGAAAGTCATTGCCAGAATGGAAAGAATTCGCTTGGAAACAGAGCGCATGAGAGCGGAGGCTTCCAGGAAAATAAGCGAAGGCAGGCAGCAGTGGCATGAGAGTAAATCTAGCTTAAATGCCAGTCTTGAGGCTGGGAAAGCGCAGATTAAGTCAAGTCTTGAGCCAACATTTTTGATTAAGAACAAGCTTATAGACAAACAAAATGAACTTATAGATATGTTGTATAATGAAAATACAGCAAGCAGTATAGAAAAAGCGCTTATGGAGGAAATAATACATGAGCGTGAAAGACTTGATAATAGAATTTGATAGGGAGCGATTCGAATAGATAATTCTAACGAAGAGGTCAAAAATATGGCTAGGTGTGATGTATGTTTCAGGCATTGCGAGATTAAAGAGGGTAGCTTTGGCTTTTGCGGCGTTAGAACCTGCAGGGAAGGCATAATCTACCCAGATAACTATGGCAAAATTACTTCTTTAGCGCTTGATCCTACCTGGAAGAAGCCTTTAAGAAGATTTTTTCCAGGCAGTATGATTTTGTCTGTTGGAAGCTACGGATGTAATCTAAGATGTCCCTTTTGCCAGAATTATCAGATTTCATGGTCAGATGAAGTGAATTTGATCAAAAAAGCTGCAAGATATATTTCGCCTTCAAAGCTTGCACTTCTTGCGCAAAGTCAGATAGAAAACGGTAATATTGGAGTGGCATTTACATATAATGAGCCGCTTATTTCGTATGAATACATTCTTGATACAGCCAAAATTCTAGAACAAAATGACCTGAAAACTGTTGTGGTTACTAATGGAATGGCAGATGCTTCTACGATGAATGAGCTTTTTTTACATGTTCATGCCATGAATATAGATTTAAAGGGATTTACCGACCATTATTATGAAGATATATTAAAAGGTAATAGGCAGATGGTAATGGATTTTATCAAGGAAGCCGTAAAACACTTTCATGTTGAACTTACGACTTTAATTATACCTGATGAGAATGATTCCGATGAAGAAATATATAATCTTAGCAAGTGGATTAGTATGTTAGAGGATGAAAATGGTGAAAGAATAGGTCAAAGTATTCCTCTCCATTTATCGAGGTTTTTTCCAAGGTTTCAGATGACACAAAAAGATGCAACTAATATAGAAAAGGTTTATCATTTAAAGCAGATAGCCAGTAAAAATCTTCAATATGTGTATACAGGTAACTGCTAAAAAAGGAGCGTTTTATGGGAATAGAAGCTGCATTTATGGTACCTCATCCGCCTCTTATAATTCCGGAAATCGGAAAGGGGAGTGAAAAAGTTGTTCAAAAAACAATAGAAGCTTACGAACAGGTTGCTGATGAAATTGCTCAGATTAAGCCTTCAACTATTATTATCAGCAGTCCTCATAGCGTTATGTATTCGGATTATTTTCATATATCACCGGGAGATTTTGCCAAGGGAGATTTTGGAGGTTTTAGAGCGTCTAGCGTATCTTTTAAAGAGGAGTATGATACTGTTCTTCGTGATAGAATTTGCGAAATTGCAGACTCTGCAAGGTTTCCGGCTGGAACTTTGGGTGAAAAGGATCCATGTCTTGATCATGGAACAATGGTTCCTTTATGGTTTATACGCAGGAAATATAAAGGCGGGAAGATTATTCGCATCGGGCTATCAGGTCTTAGTCTGTCTGACCATTACAGATTTGGAGAAATGATAGCAAAAGCAGTAGATGAATGCGGGTCAAGGGCTGTTTTTGTAGCAAGCGGAGATTTATCACATAAGCTAAAAGAAACAGGTCCTTACGGTTTTGCTCCAGAAGGTCCTGTTTATGATGAAAAGATAATGGAAGTAGCAAAAAGTGCCTCATTTGGGGATATGTTTTATTTTGACGAAGACTTGTGTGAAAAAGCTGCTGAGTGCGGGCATCGTTCTTTTGTAATAATGGCTGGTACGTTGGATGGAAAAGCTGTTAGGGCAAATGTATATTCGCATCAGGATGAGACTGGTGTAGGGTATGGAATAGCATCTTTTTACCCTATAAAAAATGATGATACAAGGCATTTTAGGCAGATGTATATTGAAAAGCTTAAAGAAAAAGTTAAAGAGAAAACAAACAATTCCGATGAGTATGTTCGTCTTGCCAGAAAATCTCTTGAGAGCTATATTCTACAGGGAGAAGTCATTGATATACCTGACAATCTTCCGGATAAGATGTTATTAGATAAGGCAGGAGTATTCGTATCAATTCACAAAGAAGGAAATCTTCGCGGCTGCATAGGTACCTTTTTGCCGACTAGGGAGAATGTGGCTTTAGAGATTATTTATAATGCGATAAGTGCATCTACCAAAGATCCGAGGTTTACTTCGATAAAACCTGAAGAGCTTCCATTTTTGGAGATAAATGTTGACGTTTTGAGTAGTCCTCAAGACATAGAATCTAAAGATGAACTTGATGTCAAACGTTACGGTGTTATAGTAAGTTCTGGTAGTAGAAGAGGTTTGCTGTTACCAGATCTTGAAGGCGTAGATACAGTTGATAGACAGATATCAATAGCAATGCAAAAGGGCGGAATTTACGAGGGTGAAGAAGTTAAACTTCAGAGATTTGAGGTGGTTAGACATTTTTAGCTTTTTAGTCAGGCAAAATTGTGTCTGAGACAAAAAATATTAGTATCAAAAAATTATATTAAAACATTATATTAAAATTTTAAATAAAACCTTTTTAGAATAGGACAAATATATGGTAAACACAACTTTATGTTATTTGAAGCATGATAATAAGTATCTTATGCTTTTTCGCAACAAAAAAGAAGCAGATTTAAATGAAGGAAAGTGGATAGGTATAGGCGGACATGTAGAGGATAAAGAAACTCCTGAAGAATGTATGATAAGAGAAATGAAAGAAGAAACAGGACTTACATTAACGTCTCTTCGTTATAGAGCGCTTATTACTTTTGTTTCTGATATTTACGAAACAGAGTACATGCATTTGTTTACTGCAGATGATTTTGAAGGAAAGTTGGTTTCTTTTTGTAATGAGGGAACCCTTTCTTGGATAGACGAAGATAAACTTCTTGATTTGCCGACCTGGGAAGGTGACAGGAAGTTTTTGCCTTTGATTATGGATGATAAAACAGGCTTTTTTACTATGAAGCTTGTCTATGAGAAAGACAAACTCATTGAGTGTACTAAGGCTTTCTACTAAGCATTATTTGTGTAGACGAGATTTTATGTTAGAAAAAATAAAAAGGGTTATGGTAGTAGTTTGTCATGCAAAACAGTAAAGAAAATAAAGAAAATTTAAACAACACATTTTTGAGTAATAAAGTAGTCGTCTTAGTACTTGCAGTAATATGCTGTCTTTTGTGGGGCAGCGCTTTTCCTAGTATTAAAATTGGATATAAGTTATTTGGAATTGGTTCCAAGGATAGTATGTCGCAGATTCTTTTTGCGGGAATAAGATTCTTTCTTGCAGGAATTCTGGCCGTTATATTTGGAAGTATCCTTCAAAAGAAGTTCCTATTTCCTGCAAAAAAGTCTTGGAGAATGGTTTTTAATCTTAGCATTTTTCAGACAATTTGTCAGTATTTTTTCTTTTACATGGGACTTGCTCATGCATCAGGTGTTAAATCTTCGATAATCAATGGAATGAGTACTTTCTTTGCAATCCTTTTAGCATGTCTTGTTAGAAAACAGGAAAAGCTTTCTGTAAGCAAAATAATCGGGTGCATTCTAGGTGCATGCGGCGTAATAATAGTCAGTTTGTCTGGAGGCAGTCTTGGTGATAGCTTTGCAATAAAGGGAGAAGGATTTATTCTTATTGCATCTGTATCCTATGCTATATCTTCTGTTCTTATAAAGGATTATTCCGCTAAAGAAAATCCAGTGACATTAAGCGGATATCAATTTATAGTAGGCGGGATTGTTATGATTCTTGTAGGACTTTTGGCAGGTGGAAGACTAAATATGACTTCACCATCAGGAATACTACTTATTATTTATATGGCGCTTATTTCGTCAGTTGCTTATTCAATCTGGGGAATATTGTTAAAGTATAATCCGGTTTCATCTGTTACAATATATGGATTTACAAATCCTATATTTGGAGCAGTTTTGTCAGCGGTTTTTCTTGCAGAATGGAATACAATATCAGTAAAATACCTAATTTCACTTATTCTAGTAAGTCTTGGAATCTATATAGTTAATAGAGAAAACAGTAAGTAAATTTGAAACAGAAAATAAAACAGAAAATTTTAGAAAAAGTGATAAAAATTTTAAAAAATTAAAATGATTCTTTTTTTCATTTCCATTTCGAAGAATAATGCGGTAAAATATTATCTGTTTGGGATGTTTTTTAATGGCTTACTTATTTTTGCAGTGAAGGGGAGAAAAAATGAAAAAGTTAAAAATATCGTATAATTCGCCAGTCGTTCTTACGTTTGTTCTTATTTGTGCTATTGTGTTGGTCGTGGGAATGATTACACGTGGTAATAGCACTAAGTTATTGTTTATGACTTATCATTCGCCACTTAACGATTTTTTAACGTATCCGAGATTTTTTACACATGTTTTTGGACATGGAGGATGGGAGCATTTTATTAACAATGCAGCATATTTATTGTTACTAGGACCTATGCTTGAAGAAAAGCATGGATCAAAAGTTTTAATCAAGATAATTGCAATAACAGCTTTTGCAACTGGTATTGTAAATTATATATTTTTTCCGTCAGTTGCCCTTTGTGGTGCAAGTGGAGTAGTTTTTGCTTTTATTATTCTTGCCTCATTTACAGGATTTAAAAATGGTGAAATTCCGCTTACATTTATTCTGGTGGCTGCTATCTATATCGGGCAGCAAGTAATAGAAGGAATAACGGTGACTGACAATATTTCGAACATGGCACATATTATTGGTGGGGGTGTAGGTGCTGTGCTTGGATATGTTTTGAACAAGAAATAATTTTTTACAAGAAGGAATGGAGTACTATGTCAGAAACTATTACATTAACAATCAAGAAGCAGAAAAATATCGCGCTCATCGCACATGATGGGAAAAAAGCTGAACTTATAGAGTGGTGCAAGGAAAATGCAGATATTCTTAGAAAGCATTCTCTTTGCGGAACAGGAACAACTGCTCGAATGATTACTGATGCTACAGAGTTGCCTGTTAAAGGTTACAATTCAGGTCCTCTTGGTGGAGATCAGCAGATTGGAGCTAAAATCGTAGAGGGAAAAGTTGACTTTGTTGTATTCTTTTCTGATCCACTTACTGCAGCACCTCATGATCCTGATGTGAAGGCGCTTATGAGAATTGCGCAGGTATATGACATACCTTTTGCAAATAATAAAGCTACAGCTGATTTCCTTATCAAATCTTCACTTATGGATGAGGAATATGATCACGAAGTTATCAATTTCAAAAAGAACATAGAAAAGAGAGCTGAATCATTAGATTGCGGACTTTAATTCTATTGTTTTAGCTTGAGTTTAATGGGGAGGAAATTATATGAGCATTATAGGTTTATCAAACGACAAAATCAGTATAAGTGTTAATACTCACGGAGCCGAACTTGTTAGTGTTGTTCGAAAAGACACTGATAAAGAACTTATGTGGTGCGGTGATTCGAGGTATTGGGGAAGAGTCTCCCCTGTATTGTTCCCGTTTGTTGGTAAACTCGAACAGCAGAGATATGTCTGGAAAGGAAATGTTTATGAGAATATTCCTCAGCACGGATTTGCAAGAGATTCTGAGTTTACACTTGTAGAGCAGCTTCCTGATACTTTATGGTTTGAACTTATAAAGGATGAGAAATGGTCTCAGAATTACCCTTTTGATTTCAGGCTTCGAATTGGTTACAGGCTCGAAGGGTCATTTATACATGTAATGTGGACTGTTATAAATGAAGGTGGTGACGAGCTTTTCTTTTCAATTGGAGCCCATCCGGCATTTTCTTGTGAAGAAGGTCTTAATGATTATGAGCTTGATTTACATACAAATAAATCAGAAATTGAATGTGGAGTTTTGACTTGTAATGGAGTCCTCAGTTCAAAAACAGTAACACATAAACTTGAAAATGGAGTACTTAAGCTTACTGATAAGATGTTTGACGATGATGCTCTTATAATTGATGGCAAAGGAATAAACACAATTACTTTAGAAAAAAGAAATGGCGAAAAGCTTTTACAACTCAAATTTGATGCTCCACAGATTGGCATATGGTCTCCTGCAAAATTAAAAGCTCCATTTGTCTGCATTGAACCTTGGTTTGGAAGATGTGATAAAGAAGGTTTTGATGGAGATCTTTCTATGAGAGAGTATTCTAATAGCCTTATGAGCGGACATTCTTTTAATAAAGAATATGTGATTGAAGTGTTGTAATCTTGATTTAGATTTATTGAAATGATTTTTTAATAAGGTTATAAACTGATTAGGTTCTTGGTTTTGTTTAGAAATCAGGAACCTAAGCTTTATCGTTTATTATTATTGGGTAGATGAGTTTTGCTTGGTTGTAATAACACATGAGCAAAACGGACTACATAAAAAATAACCAAAAGGTTATAGGGGGCGTTATGAATATTGAGTATTTTGAGACTTCAAGAGTCTTTAAAATTGATACAAATAGTACTAGTTACATTATGGCGGTTTGCGACAGGGAAAAGTTTCTTGGACATGTTTACTACGGTCAGAAGATTTCAGATTCTGACGTGAATTACCTTCTTAGGCTGAATGAGAATCCTTTTGTACCAAGCTTAAACAGTAGGGATAGAGGGGCTTTTTTGGATAGCTTTCCAACAGAGTTTTCTGGTCATAATGTAGGTGATTACAGAGAAAGCTCAATTGAAGTTATTGATAAGAATGGTAATCGCGGTGTTTCTCTGTTTTACAAATCACATTCTATCTATAAGGGAAAAAAGAAGCTTTATGGTCTTCCATCTACATTTGCTCCTGATGATAAATGCATGACATTGGAGATTCATTTGGAAGATGATGTGTTAAATCTTGAAGTTGTTCTTTTTTATAGCATTTTCGAAGATAGTGATGCAATTACAAGAAGCGTTAAAGTTATAAACAAAAGTGATGATACTATAAGCCTTACCAAAATCATGTCTGTCTGCGTAGATATGGATGATGACAATTTCCAAATGCTTGATTTACAAGGAGCCTGGGCTAGAGAGCGTCAGATTGAGTACAGATCAATTGGTCATGGCAAGCAGAGCATTGGTTCTACTAGAGGAGAATCTTCGCATCAGGAAAATCCGTTTATTGGATTATGTGATCAGAGCATATCTCAGGATAGCGGTAGGATATATGGATTTCACTTTATTTATTCAGGAAACTTTATAGCTCAGGTCGAGAAGAATCAGTTTGATATGCTTAGAATTACTATGGGAATTCATCCTGATAATTTCTCCTTTGAGTTACAAAAAAATGAAGAGTTTACAGCACCTGAGGCAGTTTTAGTGTTTTCTTCTGAAGGACTTGGAAAGATGACTAGAACTTTCCATGATTTATACAGAAATCATCTTATTAGAAGTCCATACAAAAACAAAAAAAGACCTATTCTGATCAATAACTGGGAAGCAACCTATTTTGACTTTGATTCTGAAAAGCTTATTTCTATTGCAAAAGAGGCTAAAACTCACGGAATAGAAATGCTCGTTATGGATGATGGCTGGTTTGGAAAAAGAAATGATGATAATTCAAGCCTTGGAGACTGGCAGGTTAATGAAGATAAGTTAAAAGGCGGTTTGAAGAATCTTGTAGATAGAGTTAATGAAATAGGACTTAAATTTGGTATTTGGTTCGAACCTGAGATGGTATCTCCTGATTCAGACCTTTATAGAGAGCATCCTGACTGGGCAATAGCTATACAGGGTAGGATGCCGAGTCGTTCCAGAAACCAGTTTGTACTTGATCTTAGTAGAAAAGAGGTTGCTGATTACGTATATGAATCTGTTGCAAAGATTCTAAGAAGTGCCAATATCGAGTATGTTAAGTGGGATATGAATAGACAGCTTTCAGATATTGGCAGCAGTGGTCTTGCTCCGCAAAGACAGGGTGAACTAATGCATAGGTATGTCCTTGCTGTATACGATTTACAGGAAAGATTAATAACAGAATTTCCAGATTTACTCCTTGAGAATTGTTCAGGAGGCGGTGGAAGATTTGATCCTGGAATGCTTTATTACAGTCCTCAAATCTGGTGCTCTGATGATACAGATGCTATCGAAAGACTTTCTATTCAGGAGGGAACAGCTCTTTTATATCCATTATCTACTATGGGTGCTCATGTTTCAGATTGTCCTAATCACATTGTTGGTAGGACAACACCATTTGAAACAAGAGGAAATGTGGCACTTGCCGGAACTTTTGGATATGAACTTGATATTACCAAAATATCTAATGAGGACAAAAATCAAATCTCAAAACAGGTAGAAATGTACCATAAGTACAATGACCTTGTAAGAGAAGGAGATTACTATAGAATTGCTTCCTATAGAGAAAATCATTATTTTGATTGCTACATGGTAGTATCCAAGGATAAAAAGAAAGCTTTAGTAACCTATGTTCAGGTTAGAAATAGAGCAAATGCACATGTTAGGAAGATTCGTCTTAAAGGACTTGATCCACAGAAAAAATATACAGTTGAAGGCATGGAGAAAGCATACTACGGCGATACACTTCTTAATGCTGGAATTGTAGTAAAGAATATGAGGGGAGATAGTCAGTCGACTCTTATATATATTAGAGAAGTTGAAGGATAATAAAAAGTATGAATTATAGAGCAATAGCATTGGATTTGGATGGAACACTTACTAACAGCAAGAAAGAAGTCAGTAAGCGCAATAAAGATGCTGTAAAAATGGCAGCACAAAAAGGTATAAAGATTATTATTGCAACAGGAAGACCAACTCCTGGTGTAACCAAAATTTCACATGTATTGGAACTTGATAAAGTAGGAGGATACGTTCTTGCGTATAATGGCGGTCTGATTATTGACTGTAAAAGCGGCGAGGTTGTAAGAAGAGAAACAATACCAACAGAGTATTACCATACAATTGTTTCATCAGCCAGAAGACATGGAGTAACAGCGCTTACTTATGATAGTGAAGGTATTATTACTGAAAATGACAAAGATGAATATGCACACATAGAAGCTAGAATAAATGGTATTCCTGTAAAAAAAGTATTTCAACTAGATAGAGTTGCTGCAAATGATCCTGTTGTAAAATTTCTGATAGTCGGAGAGCCTAAGAAGCTCAAACCTGTTTATGATGATTTGAAGGAAAAGATGGAAGGAAAAGTAACTATCTTTTACTCAGAACCGTATTTTTTGGAAGTAATGCCAAATGGAATAGAAAAGGCATCTTCACTTGAATTGTTGCTTAACAAGTTGGATATAGATAGGAAGTATTTAATGGCTTGTGGAGACGGTTTTAACGATATTCCTATGCTGAAGTATGCTGGACTAGCAGTAGCAATGGAAAATGCTCAGGAAGAAACAAAACAGTGGGCAGATTTTATTGCACCGTCAAATGATGAAGATGGTGTTGGTATAGCTATTGAGAAGTTCATATAAATTAGAAAAAATAAAAATGGAGAGGGTATTGTATGAAGACATGTGAGGTAGTAGCTTTAGGGGAACTATTGATTGATTTTACACAAAATGGTATGAGTTCTCAGAATAATCCGATGTATGAGGCTAATCCTGGAGGAGCACCATGCAATGTTTTGGCTATGCTTCAGAATCTTGGGATTTCAACAGCTTTCATCGGAAAAGTTGGCAAAGATCAGTTTGGCGAGTTTTTAAAGGGAAGGGTTGCAGATAGAGGAATAGATGTAACTGGTCTATACGAGGATGTGAATAGTCCGACTACTCTTGCATTTGTTAAGAAAAACGAAAATGGCGACAGGGATTTTTCTTTTTATAGAGATCATGGCGCAGATGTTATGCTAACAAGTAAAGAAGTTATGGCAAACAGTGAGCTGATTGAGAATACAAAAATATTTCATTTTGGTTCTCTTTCAATGACAGCTTCGCCGTGCACAGAGGCTACAAAGACTGCGATTGAAATTGCAAAGAAAAGTGGATCTCTTTTATCTTTTGATCCAAATTATAGAGAACCTTTGTGGGATAGTGTGGATCATGCAAAAGAAGCAATAGAATATGGATTTAGTAAGTGTGATATTCTTAAAATTTCTGACAATGAGATAGAGCTTATGACAGGCGAATCAGATATTGATGCAGGAATTGAGAAGATAATAGGCAAGTATAATATTCCACTTGTTTTTGCTACTCTTGGAGAAAACGGCAGTAAAGCTTTTTATAAGAATCTTAAAGTATACGATAAGGGAATAAGAAGTGATAAGACAATTGAAACAACAGGCGCAGGAGATACATTTTGTGCGTGTGCACTTTCATTTGTTCTTAAGTATGGAATTGACAATCTGAATGAAGAACGTTTATCAGAACTTCTTCACTTTGCTAATACTGCTGCCTGCATTATTACGACAAGACGTGGTGCATTATCTGTAATGCCGACAAGAGAAGAGATTAAGCAATATTTACAATAATCTTTAGATTTTTGTTTTTTACGCATAGTTTATAAAAGCTTTATCACTGCAAACGGCTTGTATGTGTTATTATTTAATACAGTTGGGTAATTCTCTTCAAAACATCATTTGATAGATTACAATAAAAAGCTCATAGAAAGGAATTATAAATGAACGAAGTAAAAGAACCTAAAAAGCCGATGATGTTCTATTATCTTGCAGTTCTTATCGTTATAGTGTTGTTGAATTTATTTATTTCACCAATGCTGGTATCAGGAAACGCCAAGAAGGTTGCATATAGTACATTCATCAGTGATACAGAGAATAATAAAATTAAAAAAGCAATAATCAGTTCCAAGGATATTTTTTATACTGATTCCGAAGGAAACAACTATTACACTAGCGTTATAAATGACCCCGATTTGGTGAAAAGACTTTCAGAACATTCAGTAAAGTTCTATAGTGAAATTGAAAAAGAGTCTTCACCTATTTTGGAATTTATTCTGTCCTTCATTCTTCCTATCATTATCTTTGTACTGATTGGAAGGTGGTTTAGCAGTCGTCTTATGGACAAGATGGGCGGCGGCAGTGGAAGTTCGATGATGTTCGGCAATATAGGTAAGAGTAACGCCAGAGTATATGTTCAGTCTACAGAGGGAATTAAGTTTGGTGATGTAGCCGGCGAAGAGGAAGCTAAGGATAATCTTAAGGAAATTGTAGATTATCTTCATGATCCTCAGAAGTACAAAGATATTGGTGCGTCCATGCCTAAGGGAATTCTTCTTGTAGGACCTCCTGGAACAGGTAAGACTATGCTGGCTAAAGCTGTAGCTGGTGAAGCAGATGTTCCATTCTTTTCAATAAGTGGTTCTGAATTTGTAGAGATGTTTGTTGGTATGGGTGCTTCTAAGGTTAGAGATCTTTTTAAACAGGCAAAAGAAAAAGCTCCATGTATTGTGTTTATCGACGAAATCGATGCTATTGGTAAAAAGAGAGATGGACATTTTAGTGGCAATGACGAACGTGAGCAGACTTTGAACCAGCTTCTTACAGAGATGGATGGTTTTGAAGGAAATAACGGCGTTATGATTCTGGCAGCTACTAACAGACCGGAATCCCTTGATCCTGCGCTTACAAGACCAGGAAGATTCGATAGACGAGTTCCTGTTGAACTTCCAGATCTTAAGGGAAGAGAAGATATTCTAAGAGTACATGCCAAGAAGATTAAGATTTCTTCAGATGTTGACTTCAACAAAGTTGCCAGAATGGCAGCAGGTTCTTCAGGTGCTGAACTTGCAAATATAGTGAATGAAGCGGCGCTTAGAGCCGTTAGAAGTTCAAGACGTTTTGCAACTCAGGCAGACCTTGAAGAGAGTATTGAAGTAGTAATAGCAGGATATCAGAAGAAAAATTCGATTATGACAGACAAAGAAAAGCTAATCGTTTCTTACCACGAAGTTGGTCATGCTCTTGTTGCTGCAATGCAGAAGCACAGCGCTCCTGTTCAAAAAATCACAATTGTTCCTAGAACAAGTGGTGCTCTTGGATATACAATGCAGGTTGAAGAAGAAGGCAACCATTACCTTATGAGCAAGGAAGAACTTGAGAACCAGATAGCTACTTTAACAGGTGGTAGAGCTGCTGAAGAAATTGAGTTTGGCTCAGTTACAACTGGTGCCAGCAATGATATCGAACGAGCAACCAAGATGGCAAGAGCTATGGTTACTCGCTATGGTATGACTGATGATTTTGATATGGTTGCTCTTGAAACTGTTAACAATCAGTATCTTGGTGGAGATACATCACTTGCTTGTTCTGCAGAAACAGCTGCTTTGATTGACAAGAAAGTTGTTGAAACTGTAAGAATCCAGCACGAAAAAGCTCTTACAATTCTTCGAGATAATAAGAAAAAGCTTGATGAAATTGCTAAGTTCCTGTATGAGAAAGAGACAATTACAGGCGAAGAGTTTATGGAAATTCTAAATCGAAAAGATGAAGACATAATCGATGTATCATTTGAAAGTGGTGATTTACTTGAAAAAAGTGATTCTTCTTCAGCTTCAAATGATAGTGATTCTTTGCTTGCTCATTCTAGAACTGATGAGATCTAAGATAATCATTTTGGCTATGAACGTAAGTAAAGGCTAAAAAGAAAAACAGGTTCAGAAAAGCTACTAGTTAGCAAAACTGAACCTGTTTTTTATAATTCATTCCAATCAGGATAAATCTTTTCCATTCGCTTATTATTGGTTGCAATCCATTCTTCAAGTGAAAGAGGAGTGTAATCCGAATACATGCAGAAGCAGTTAATCATATTACAGGGAATACTATGCATATTTCCATCTATTCCCTCGCGTATTGTTTTTTTAGTTTGATAGATAAAAGATTCCATAAGTCTTTGGTCTGTCGTGTTGTGAACATGTCCGTACAACATATACGATTTTGGAGATTGATCGTGCTTCATGTGATATTGCCCGTTGTAGAACATAATAGGGTAGTGAGAACAGATGACTTTTCTGTGATTGTCATGAAGTTCTTCATAAGGTTTAATCCATTCAAAACGGGCGGAATTATAGGCTTTATTAGTAAGATATCTATCATGATTTCCTTGAATAAGCCATATTTTTCCATTTAATCTGTCTAGAAGCTCATTCGTTTCCTCCGGTTTGCCGAATGACAAATCTCCAAGAACAACAACTGTGTCATTTTTTCTGACTTTATCATTCCACTTTTTCAGCATGTATTCATTCATTTCTTCTACAGAAGAAAAACCACGCTTATCCATTTTTGTATTTAAGGCTGCATGAAAAAAATGGCAGTCTGCAATGTAATATCTCATATAGTTTTCCTTTGGTTGTATTTTGTAGGTATTTATTGTATCATATATTGGTTACAGTTGTGACCAGCAGTAGAAATATTCTTTATATGTTATTAGTAACAAGGGGGAATTTGTATGAACAAAAAAATAAGCGGAGAAAAGACAATTACACTTTTATGTGTAATTTTTTTAGTGATTGGAGTTGCAAGTATAATTGCATCTATAATTATTACATCCAGTATGGTCAGATTTTCAGGTTCTTGTGTAAAGACACAGGCAGTAGTAGAGGGCGTAGAAAGCTATACTACTTCATCATCATCATCAAAGCATGGATCCCACAAGGAAATTCATTACACAACTTATGTAACTTATGAATATGAAGGAATAGAATACAAAGCAATACAGGTCGATAATATTCCAAAGGCTTTTCTTTTGGAAAAGGGAGATTATATAAATATCTATATTGACTCCAAAAATCCCGAAAATGCCAAAGAAGAAAATTATAAAAATGATTATCTTGTAGGAATTGTGATTTCCACAGTAATTGGAGTTATTTTTACGGTAATATCCATTATTGTGTTTGTCACATTTAAAATGAGAAAAATAAATAGTAAGAAGCTCAAGGAAACAGGTATTCAGATTACTGCTCATGTTCATAGTATAGATTTGAATAGGGCGGTTGCCATCAATGGAAAAAATCCATATATTGTATACGTATCTTATACAAATCCTGCTGATGGAAAGCTTTATTATTTCAAGAGTAACAATTTATTTCAGAATCCGAATTTGTGTATACAGATTGGTATGCCTGTAACTGTGTATGTTAAGCCGAATGATATGTCAAGATATTATGTCGATGTTGAAAGCATAATGCAAAATAAAATAGTTGATTATACTTAAATCAATTCATAATCTTAATAAGAAATAGTAAAGAATTCTGATTAGTATGCCGAAATATCATTAAAGAATCGCTTGATTTTTTCTTCCTTGTTGCTGGCTATTGGAAGAGGTCATTCGTATTCGCACATTTTTTTAATAACCAAGTGACCATTTAGGAGGACGCGATGGTTTCATATATATGTGTTCAAGGTGACGACGGCACTAGTCGTACTTACTATTGTTTGAATGAGGAAGGTACAGCTTGGCTGGAATTAGATCCAACAACTGGGTGTTATAACAAGTTGTTTGGAGTCAGTTATGGCGCGATTATGCTTATGGCAAGACGTAATGGCATGAAATTCGAAACCTCAGCGGATATATAATATTTAATCAAAATCTTTTAATACCTGTCATAATATTTTGTAGTTAAGCTTTTAAAACTTCGTATTTTTAAATAATCAGTATATTAAAAAGGGACTCTATCTAGAGCCCTTTTTTAAGTTAATCTATTAAAATAATTGTTCTAAAACTTACATTTTTCATTTAGTTCTAAGTCAGTATGTGCAAAAATCTATAGATTTTTGTCACTACGTTCCAAAAACTACGCAAACTGGCCATTTGAAAAGGCTTCGCCTTGGACCAGTTTGCCGCTTGACTTTTGTTCTCAC
>NZ_AUKC01000056.1 GCF_000424545.1 Butyrivibrio sp. NC3005
GTTAGGTTTTGTTCTCTGAATTTCTTTTGTTTCAATTTAATTGAAACGCTGGAATTTTCAGGGTTGCATTACTATTTAATTGTCAAAGTTCTTTAGTTTGTTGTGACTGTTTTGCTCGCCGCAACGTGTTATATCTTAACTCGTATTGGTTTATTTGTCAACAACTTTTTTGATTTATTTGAAAAAATGTTATTTTTGAAATTTTATATGTTTCAAAAACATCTTCTTTCATTTTAATCATTTGCCTCCACTATTTCTACAAAATCAATTCATTCGAGGATGATTATATTTTGTTTCCGCTCGCAGCGACGTTTAATAGAATACCTCTATACGCTCCTAAAGTCAACATATATTTATGAACGTTTTTTTGACAAGCAAACAGATTATTATTCGCTTCTTTCTCTCGTTTTCTTTCTTCATGGTCAATATTTTTTGACTTTAGAAGTCATTGCCGATAATGTCTGCTCTTTCATTGTTTTCGACCTTTTTATTTCTATCATATGTTTAAACTGTTGTTTTTTATTTCTTGTCCAGAAATTATCATTCCATGCTGTTGACCGAATTGGTTTTTTGTCTAATTAGCACACTCGGCTCGGCACTATTTTTAATCAAACTGTTATTATTTAGCTATCTTTAACCCTCACAATGACTTTCCTTGCCTTAAAAATCCTCTAATTTGCAAATTAGATACACAACAATTTAACTAGTACATTTTATCGACAGTTTTTAAAAAAATAACTTAGAGAATACTCTTGCGCATTTACACCACAGCTAATAGATATCTTATTTTTTGACCATTGTAGTCTAGAATTCTTTTTTGTTTCTGAAAGAAATAGAGCTTTATACGAAAGATAAGGAGCAAAATAAGCATATAACACTATATTTTGTATCAAAAGATAAATAGAACAAAACATTATGATTTTCAATTATTATTTGTTTTAAAACGTAAGTAAAGTCAAATAATACAATATGAGGAGATAATTACGCAACTTAACGAGTTAATTACGCATATTTTTCTTCACATAAAAGAACAACAATAATAATCATCATTACAAGTACTGCTTATAGCTTTCATAATTTATCTTTATGCACTAAAGTCTCATCTCTTCATGCGTAAGATTCTCCACCAAAACAAAGTGTTTGCGTATCAAACTCCCCCTCTTTCGTATTATGCTCTACATGTTTCGTAAATTACTCCACCAATTTGATTTTAAATGTAGTTTATTTTGTAATGATACATATTTGCATAGGTTATTGTTTTCATCAGGAAAATCAAGAACCGTACCAGACTATAATTTGTCGTTAAGAGAAATTTTGTCCTGCGAAGCAGGATTCTTGCTGATGATTATCCTAAATCTCGCATTTACTGCGAGTTTAGTGAGAACAAAAGTCAAGCGGCAAACTGGTCCAAGGCGAAGCCTTTTTAAATGGCCAGTTTGCACAGTTTCTTAAACAACGTCATGAAAATCTCTATATATCACCTAATTGCGTGGTTTCATATTCTCTTGTCTTTTTATTGCTTCATTCATAATCTTCTGAACCCTTTCATCTATTTTAGGTGTAGAATAATTTCTGTTTCTTTCCAAAGATTCAGATATCGTTTTCCATCGCTTTGAGGCATTATCATATTCATGTTTTTTTCTATCTTTAATGGAAAAATATGAAAATAGAATCATAATTATAGCTAACACCAGCTTTATAAAACCGATTCTTTTCGTTATGTCTGATTTTTTTATATACCCAGGATATTCATTATAAGAACGGCTTTTCAACACTTTTATCTCATCATCTTTTGCATTATCATGATATTTGCTTTTAGTATCAATAAGCTCATTCGATATAGCTTTATTCTCCTTTATGTCAGATGAAATATCCAAACTGTTCATTCTATACGCATCTGTAAAGACACTTATATTATCATGATTTTCCGTATTACCATCATTTCTATTATCAAGCATATCTTGTTTTTCAAACTCTTCTTTACCTTTTATATGCTCTTCAAAAACATTTTCTCTTAAGACATTATTCAATTTATTTTGAGAGGATTGTAACAAAGTATCTTGATAATCTGTATTAGACAAGCTAAACTCTAATGCTTCTCCACAATTTGGACACAAAACGTGCCATGATTCAACTTCTAGTCCACATTTTTTACATTTACTCATTCTATACACGTATAATCCAATTATCAGTTGATGATTGGATTTTTTCCTTTCTCCCAGGTTCTACTGGGTAATTCAATATCTATCTGATATATTTATTAAGGCGCTGTGGATCTGTGTCTATTTTTTTACAGCTTTGACTGGTACGAGGTGACTCAGACCACAGCTTTTCGTCTATTACTGTTAATCAGTTTGTTAACGCTTTGACGTTTCTATTTACGTGATTACACAGCCGGATTCTCTGTGGAAGACAACAGCGCCACCTCATAAACAATAATATCCTTATTTTATCAAAATTTAAGAAACTATAAAGACAGATTTTCGTTTCCGCACTAAACTTTGTGCTATTATAGATGTTATAGACTTTTTTACTATGAGGTTATAAATATGACATTTAAAAATAAACTTTTCAAAAAAATTCGCAACTTTGCGCTTATACTACTTATTCTATTAAGCGTATTAGCTATTGTTTTCCGTATCTACTCCTTGAACTATTATCATGCTGATCAAAATACAATTAACAGCATAACTCGCCAAGGTGGTGTTACAATATCCCGCTTAGATAATGATACTCTTGCTTTTATTCCTAGTGGAATAAAAACCTCAATCGGAATTATTTTCTATCCAGGCGGCAAGGTCGAATATACAGCATATGAGGCTTTCATGTATGAAATTGCTCAAAAAGGAATATTGTGTATTCTACCTCGAATGCCTGAAAACCTTGCCTTCTTGGCAGTTGATAAAGCTGATGGGCTCGCGGATTTTTTTCCAGATATCCATAGTTGGTATTTGGCCGGACATTCACTAGGAGGTGTTGCAGCTGGAGAATACTTAAAAAATAATTATGATAAATATAAAGGACTGATACTATGCGCATCATACACTACTTCAGACCTTTCAGATACCGGCTTAAAAATTTTGTCCATTTATGGTTCGCACGATAACATTCTAAATATGGATAATTACAAAAAAGCCTTCCTAATCTTGGCACAAACTACTGTGAAAAGATTATAGAAGGCGGATGTCATTCATATTTTGGAAGTTATTCACTTCAAAATGGAGATGGTAATCCAACAATTACAAATGAAAAACAAATGAAAGAGGCAGCAACAATTATTTCCGAATGGATTAATAACTAGTCACACATAACACTGCATTTCACTTTTCCAACAGATACATATTTATCTAAAACAGCTCGCAAGTCAGTTCCTTGCTCTGCAATATCTTTTGACTGAGGGATGCCTTTTTCAAATATCTTTAGACATCCTTCATCATTTTTATCTTCACCATAAGAATCAAGATAATATTGAACTTTTGCTACTTTTCTATCGTATAAAATTCCAGAACACTCTTCTAAAGTACATCCCGGAAAATTTACATTATACACACTATCATAACTTGGATTTTCTGCCAAAATCTTCTTCGTGATTTCCAGCATATATTTTCCCGAAACTTCGTACATATCACCCATCTCGTTTGAAAAAGCGATTGCAGGAACATGATTCATAACACTCTCAAAAGCAGCACTCACTGTTCCTGAATACGCTATATCAAAACCAGTATTAATTCCGTAGTTCATTCCAGAAAAAACATAATCAGGTTTAAGTTTTAAATAACTAAATGCGACTTTTACACAATCAGCCGGAGTTCCTCCTATACTGTAAGCCGTTACATTTTTTAATCCGTAATCCACTTTCTTTAAACAAAAAGGTGTTCTAAGTGTAATTCTTTGGGACATTGCGCTACACTGTGAATCAGGTGCCACAATTACAACTTCTCCCAATTTCACGGTCATTTCTGCAAGTTTTCTTAGTCCTACGGCATCAATACCATCATCATTAGTTAATAAGAATAGTCTATTTTTTCCCATCTTTTTCTTCTTCACTAGCTCCGGCATAATCCTCCATGAACTTTATGCCTTCAAGAGCAAGTTCATATATACTCCTCATTTCTCGTCCTTCAGGATTTGTACTATCACATTTGGTCATCATTGTAGAATAAAACTTTTTTGCTTTTTGAACAGTTGTTGCTGAAATAATGTGTCCATTGCAATATAAAGTTCCTGTTCCACGATCATATCTTGAGCCTTCATACTGAGTTGCTGCAAAATCTCCTGCACCCATAGCTGCAGCCAACTGTCCTATAAGATCATTTCTGTCTGCCATAATAACCTCCTGTTCGTAAAAGCTATTTTCGCCTACTCTTAATATATCGGCATTCAAAAAATATTTCTTTATATGCTACAACAGTGATGAAAACCATCTGTGATATAAATCAAATCTTAGTAGTCCATTTACTAGCATCCCAAATATCAGTTGCAATATCCTCATAAAATTCTTTTTCATGACATACCATAAGAATACTTCCTTGATAATCTAAAAGCGCTCTTTTTAATTCTTCTTTTGCATCAACATCAAGATGATTTGTAGGTTCATCAAGCACTAAAATATTAGAAGGTCTATTAATAAGTTTACATAACCTTACTTTTGCCTGCTCTCCTCCAGAAAGCACCTTAACCTTGCTCTCAATATGCTTGGATGTTAATCCGCATTTAGCAAGTGCACTTCTAACCTCATAATTTGAAAAGTTAGGAAATTCTTTCCAAATTTCCTCCATACAGGTAGTGTCAATATCTGGAGCAGTTTCCTGCTCAAAATATCCAATTTCAAGAAATGGATCTCTATCTACACTTCCGGAAATTGGCTTTATTATTCCCAAAAGACTCTTTAAAAGGGTTGATTTTCCAATTCCATTAGCCCCCGTAATTACAACTCTCTGTTTTCTTTCCATCACGATATTTAACTCACTAGAGAGAGGCTCATTATAGCCTATTACGAGATTTTTAGTTTCAAATAAAAATCTTCCAGGTGTTCGAGAAGTTTGAAAATGAAATTCCGGCTTAGGTTTCTCTGCAACTTTACTTATAAGTTCCATATTATCAAGTTTTTTTTGTCTAGACATTGCCATGTTTCTTGTTGCAACACGAGCTTTATTCCTGGCAACAAAATCTTTAAGATCAGCAATTTCTTTCTGTTGCTTTTCATAAGCAGCTTCCTGCTGTGCCTTCTGCATGGCATACACTTCCTGGAAATGATTATAATCGCCAACATATCTATTAAGATGGCAATTGTCCATATGATAAATAATATTAATTACACTATTTAAAAACGGAATATCATGAGAAATCAATACAAAAGCATTTTCGTAATCAAGCAAATATCTTTGAAGCCACGCGATATGCTCTGAATCCAAATAATTTGTAGGCTCATCTAAAAGAAGAATATCTGGCTTTGCTAAAAGCAGTTTTCCAAGTAATATCTTTGTTCTTTGTCCACCAGAAAGCTCTGTTACATCTCTATCCAAGCCAAGTTCAAGAAGTCCTAACGCTCTGGCAACTTCTTCAACCTTGGAATCTATCATATAAAAATCATGAACTGTAAGTAAATCTTGAATTGTTCCGAGTTCTTCCATTAACTCTTCCTGCTCTTGCTCGGAAGCCTCTCCAAGCTTGTCACAAATCTCATTCATTCTTTCTTCTATGGAAAAAAGATCATCAAATGCACTTCTTAAAACATCTCCAATTGTCATTCCCTTTTCCAGAACAGCATGCTGATCTAAGTAACCAACCTTGGCATTCTTAGCCCATTCAACTTTTCCCTCATCCGGATTGAGCTTATTAGTAATAACACTCATAAAAGTTGATTTGCCTTCTCCATTAGCACCTACTAATCCAATGTGTTCTCCTCTAAGCAGTCTGAATGACACATCGTCAAAAATCATTCGATCTCCAAAACCATGTGTAAGATGCTCGACATTTAAAATACTCATAAAATCCTCTATACCTTTTCTATTCTTTATCATAGCCAACATCATGTACTATACAAGATTTCACACAAAAAATCTATAGGTTATTGTTTTCATCATATTATGTTCTAATCGAAAAGGTACTTATAGGATATATTCAAATTATTAATGAATAGTGCTTTTTTTCACAACTAAAGACGCAAATACTGCGTCTATCAACATTAATATTCCAAGTATTATAAATGACCAACTAAATCCGACAGCCTGCTCCATATATCCAAATACTGCTGAAACCAGTGTCCCTCCTATTCCGGTTGCTACAGTAATTGCAGAAATAACCGTAGCTGTTTTTCCATTTGCAAAGTCATCCGCATAAGTAAGTACATTCGGATATACTGCTCCACAAAACATACCGAGGATAAATACCACTATAAACGTAGGTATTACTTGTCTCATTCCAGCTAATAAAAACAAAAACAATGCTGCACCAATACATGTAAATATAATCATTTTACTTCTGAATATGACAAAAATACCACATAGTATTCTTGAAGGAATCATTGCCATCCACAGTAAGGAAACTGCAATATAGCCTTTAGCTGAATTCATACTTTTTTGCATAAAACTTGTAAGGAAAAATCCTACTCCACTTTCTACTCCCACGTAGATAAACATAATCATGCATAGCAAAAAAACTCCATATACATATATACCAGTCTTTTTGCTTTTCTCTTCATTTGATAGGTTTTCTAAATTGTCCTTTTCTCTTTTTTCAACAATTTCTCTAACTGCAAAACTGGTTCTAAATAATAAAACTGTTAATATAGTAGATAAAACAACATCTGATGCAAAGAAAAACTTCCAACCTCCAAATTTTTCTATACAAAAACCTACTATTAGAGGCGCTATCAATGCACCTGTCGCATACATTGCTGTAATTAATCCCATCCTTTGGTGACTTGTTTTCGGATATGCATCTTGCATTTGTGCTATAGCCACATATTGAATTATACTGGTAGTAAATCCCATTATAAAAATCCCAACAGCAAATGGAATTGATGCAGTAGCTATCATTATTAATATCCCAGATATTGCTCTTATTGCAGTAAAAAGAACAAGCATTATCTTTTTTCCTGCTCTATCTGCTATTGATCCTAACAAAATTGGAGCTATCATTGTCGCAAAGAGTTCAACAGAAGCCATAACACCAGCGGCTCCACTGTCTAATTCATACGTTTCACTAATACTGTTAAGTGCAGCCTGGTAACCGCCGGTTTCAAAGCCATTCATGAATATAGACGCCAAAAGAAGCAGTGCCAGATTATTCTGTTTTAACCTTTTTCCAAACATAATATGACCTCACTTTTTACTAATATACTAGAATTCTATGTCTAAAGATAAATAAGTCATCAAAAGAATTCTATATTATATATTGTTTATCGGTCATATGCGTTCGTTATTTAAACAAGTCCAAGATTACTAAAGGATTTATCATATGGATATGAACACAATCCTCTTTCTGTAATAATTCCTGTAATTAATTTACTATCTGTTACATCAAATGCAGGATTAAAGGACGTATCAACATTTTCTGAAATCATAGGATGGTTATACCACATAGTTCTTATCTCATCATCTGATCTCATCTCTATAGGAATATCTTCTCCGCAAAGAGTATCTTTATCAATAGTCGAACTTGGAGCACATACATAGAATGGAATTTTGTAGTAATCAGCTATAATAGCAAGAGCACTCGTGCCTATCTTGTTAGCTGCATCTCCGTTAGCTGCTACTCTATCACATCCTACAAATATGATATCTATCGCTTTCTTTTTCATAAGAAGAGATGCCATATTATCACATTGTACAGATGTTTTTATTCCGGCGTGAGAAAGTTCAAAGGCAGTAAGTCTTGCTCCTTGAAGAAGCGGTCTTGTTTCATCACAAAACACACTAATATCATTTCTTTGCCATCCATTTTCTAATGCAATATACATTGGTGCTGTGGCTGTTCCATACTTAGCAGTAGCTAATGTTCCAGCATTACAATGTGTCAAAACATTTACAGTACCCTTTTCCTTTTTTATTTTCTCCAGCAATGAAAAACCGATTTTTCCTATATTTCTACTTATTTGAACATCTTCTTCGCGAATTTTCCATGCTTCCTCAAATAAAATATTTTTTATGGTACAAATATCTTTCTCTAGATTGGCCTTACAAACATTCTCCATTCTGTTAAGTGCCCAAAAAAGATTAACAGCAGTTGGTCTAGCACTTGCTAGATATTCTTTTATATTCAAGAATTCTTTATAAAACTCTTTTTGATCTGTAGTATTTATTTTTCCGGCACAGACAGCAAGTCCCATAGCTGCTGAAACTCCTATAGCCGGAGCTCCGCGTACTCGTAGTTTTTTTATTGCTTCCCAAATCTTCTCTTTAGTATCCAATTCAACTCTAAGTATTTCTGTCGGCAACAAAGTCTGGTCAATAATATCAATACTTTGTTTTTCTCTGCCCCACTTTACAGTGATTATATCATCTAAAAAATCATCTAAAGCTTTCTGTGAGCTGTCCATATATTCTTTCCTCTGACCTTAACAATGTTTTTGTAAAATCTGAACCTTTTCTATATGACTCATGATTCATGATAAAGGCTTTACCCGCTAAAACGCATGTACGTTCAGCGAATATTCTTGCATAATCATCATCTATAGACGTTAAATCTGCAACATTTGCAAGTCCTACAACTCGTCTATGAAGTTCAGTCCCGGCATATCCTGCAGTATCGCTTAGTATTCCCTCAAGATACTGTTCTTTAAACCCCTCAATTTTCGCCATTGGTTCTGTTACTTTGGAATCATATTCTTTATTAAACTTACTTATAAAAAGATCAATGCTATCTTCAATTACACTCAAGCACCAGTTACAGAATTCTTCTTCATCGTAAGCTCTTCCATTAACATAAGCAAAGATCATATTGGCTACAAGATTTCCTATATCATACCCCATTGGGCCAAATGTACCAAATTCACAATCAAAAACTTTTACACCATCATCTTTTATAAAAATAGATCCAGTATGTAAATCTCCATGAATAAGAGCTTGAGCTTCATTCATAAATTTAAACTTCAATTTAGCAACTTCTAAATGAAGTTGAGCATCTCTATACAACTCGTTTTCTATAAAATCTCTATTCAACGCAAACACGTTATTTCTATCTGCACCCAAATATGGTTCCATTAAAACAAGCTTTTCTGTAATATCATCTAAATCTGGTGTTATAAATCTTCTCGTCAATTCTTTTTTCTTTTTATGATCCATTACAACATCGCTTGTAAGTAGAAGTGTGTTAACAAGAAACGTAGAGATTTCATCAGCAAAATTTGGAAAAATCTCGTGTTTTAGCATAGCATCACGCATTACTTCATAATCGCTACAATCTTCCATTCCGCACGCATTCATTACTGTATCATAGAAAAACACATGAGGAACCATTCCCTTTACAAGTTTTTCTTCCAAAATCAGAATCTCTGACTCCTGCTTATTTCTATCAACATTTGCCTTTAAATCATCAGAAATTCTAGTTACAAAACCAGCCTGCTTGATATACAGTTTGTGTCCTTTTTCATCAGTCACTCTGCAAACATGATTAAGATTTCCATGTTCCTTTGGAATTCTTGCCGTCATTGTAGCAACATCCCAATCTATCTTATTTTTGCCCTCACTTGTCTTAAGCAGAGTATATTCGATTACATTTTTCTGCGTTAATTCTGGATTTCCTTCATCAATCATCAAAAAATACTTAGAAAAATCAGCCATACTCGTACCTTCCTTTATGAAATCACATTAATTGTTCTTATCATTCATTACTTCATAGACATTATTATAGTCATAACTTTTCAAGATTCCTTTTTTCTTCTGTGGTAAATCATCAAGTTTATCCCACGATACTATGCAACTATGTCTCCTTTCCTCTACTCTTTTTGTTATATTATTCTCGTATTCTTTCTTTGTAATTTCTTCCTTTGGAAGCTTTATCCAACCGTGCGCTATATGAAATGCACACCATCTTCTATGTTCATACTTCGCCAGTCTCCAATATACTTCTTCCTTCTCTTTCTCTGATAAATCATCAATATTTCCTACAATTTCTTTTTTGTTAATCGAATCCCATACAGCTGCACGATTTGATTCTTGCCTAAATATTCCTAATTCTTTCCAATCCTTTCCCTTCATAGGAATTTTACTATTATAGGAGAAATTAACCTCCTCAGCTTTTGTATCCTGTACTCTTTCAATTAACTCTGCGAATGAAAACTGCATTCTATTTGCTTCAACAAAGCAAACTTTAGGTTCTTTTCCTAATAGTATTTTAGCTCCTGTTGAATCTTCCCACAAAAAAACTATTATTTGAGGAAGCTTATCTCCTGCAGACTTTCTTCTATATTCTCTAATAACTCGCATTGCCAGATTAAGATTCTCATCTGTTGATGGAGTGGCTATAAGAACCTGATCTGGTATACTTTCTGAGTTTTCTGGTGATATCATATTAACCCATGAAGTATCATCTTCTTTTTTTTCAACAAATAGTATTCTATTCTGTTCTGCCAAAAACGGAACATCTTGCTTAAATCTTGTTTCATTTAATTCAGCATTACTAGATATCACAATACTTTCAAAAGCCCAACATTGTAAATCGTCATTAAAATCCTTCATGAAAAATCCAGTATTTTCAAATGTTTGTAGTATAAATTCTTCAACTATATCGTCAAAACCCACTGTAAACAACTTAAATGGTCTATCCGATACATATACATGCTTCTTCTCATCTTCATGCATAACATTTTTATTCTTTAAAATTGACACAGGTAAGTTATCACCTATAAAATTTCTAACAAGTAGTTTTTCCCTTGAAACTGGATATAAATCAAGATTGTCGAAATGCAAATCTTCAAATCTTAAAAGATCGTTGGATAAAAGAGCTGTAACATGCAGTCGGCTTGAAATATCATTTATATTCTTTTTTGAAATATCGTCTAATTTCTGAAGTAGTTCAATAGTACGACTCCACCTATCAGGAAGAATAACTATCGAATAATCTTTCTTTTTTTTGAAATGAAACATCTGCAAAACTGTAATAGTAAGAGCACCATCTATTGTCTGTGCAGCTGCCTTTTCTGCTGCTTCAGAATCTTCCGTTTCTGCCGAATCTGCAATACCATCAAGATCACTATCTAGCATCGGTACATATAATATTGGAAGTCTTTTATTATTCCTCCTAATATCCTCTGCCAGATTTTGACAATCAAAGCTATTTCCAATAAGAACTATGACTTTTTTTGATAACAACATTTTAAATGTTACTTTAGTACGAAGAATTGTTCTATGAAAAAGAAGATATATTATACTTCCAATTGCACACAAACTTGATGAAAACGAAACAAGAATCTGATCCCAAGAAAGCCATCCTAAATCATCTTGAAAGGTCATCGCCATTGGAACCTCATACATACTTAGCATTGTAGTATGGAGAGAAATATTCTCTCCCAAATCTGCATGACGAATTAAAAACATAACAAAACAGAATATATAATTGAAGCCAATAATATAAATAAAATTATATCTTTTTTCATCCTTTTTCTTTAAAAACAGCATCAAAAAAACTGTAAATAACAAATAAATGATAAAAAACATAAAAATCCCCCATTCAAAAAATCTCCTATTCCATGATACCATATTTTATACTATGATATTAGAAGATTTTAAAACAATAAAACAATTATGAATGGATAAAGAACATGAATATTCAACATTATAATGCATTTATTTCATATAAACATGCTCCTGCAGATATCAAAATTGCAAAAGAAATACAACATCAGCTAGAGCATTTTAAAATTCCACATTCAATTAGAAAAAGGACTGGAATCAAGAAAATAGAGCGAGTTTTTAGAGACCAAGAAGAACTTCCCTTGACAAGCAACCTAGGTGAAAACATCTCTATGGCACTTCGTAATTCGGATTACCTAATAGTAATATGCAGTACCTCTACTAAATTATCTACATGGGTTCCTAGAGAAATATCCGAATTTTTAAAAACACATTCTATTGATAAGGTTCTTACTGTTCTTGTAGATGGTGAACCTTCAGATGTTATTCCTCCTATTTTACAAAAAAGACTTGTTACCTATGTAAGTCCTCAAGGATTTCCATACTCTAGATACATACCTTTAGAGCCGCTGTCTTGTGATTATAGAGGCTCTATTCACCATGCCCGAAGACATGAACTTCCAAGACTTGTTGCTTCGCTTCTCAACTGTAGCTATGATGAAATTATACAAAGACAAAGAGGATACCGAATTAAGCGCAATACTATAATCCTATCAACTTGTGTCACTGCAATTACATGCGCTATGTGTTATCTATTATGGAGTAATGCACAAATTACACAACACCTTATTAATGCACAAATTGAAAAATCCAAATATCTGGCAAATGAATCTTCTGAGTCATTAAAAGATGAAGACAGAGCTACCGCAGTTCAGCTAGCTCTTGCTGCTCTTCCTTCCAACAAAAATAAAAATTTTCCTACTACTCCAGAAGCTCGTCTTGCACTTTCTAATGCGGTTAATGCATATAATACTCCAAGTATGAACAAAGTATATGCCACTTGGAGATTTGAAGCAGACAATAGAATAGAAGATTTTTTTTCTAATGAAACCGGAGAGTACATAATTGCTTATGATAACAAAAACGAAGTCTACGTTTGGAATTTTGCTACAAAAGATTTGCTTTATACAAAAAAATATCAAAATAATGATATAATTAGTCTTCATATATATGAGCAAAACAATATCCGGTCTTTTATTGTTGTATTACCTACAAAAATAGCTGCTTATTCATTAGAAGATGGAAAAGAATTATGGTATCTGGATAACAAAAGTGACTATTCAGGCATTTTTTCTGATGCATCAATCTCTAAAGATAAGAAATACATTGCCTGTTCGATTAATGACAATATTCTTTTACTAGACCCTACAACAGGAAAAATCAATAGTTCCTTCAGCATTGGAAAAGAGGCTAGTATAATAAACAAAATTACCTGGTCCGAAGACTCAAATAAGCTATGTTTTAAATTTTCAGTTAATCACTCTTTAAACTACAAGATTGGCTTCCTGGACATAAAACATGAATCTATTTCTAAAACGGAAAACGAATATTCTTATATTCCTTCTTTATCTTTTACCAAAGAAGGAAAGATTATTTTTATAGTATCAGGCAATGATATAAAAGATACCTCTAACATGAGTAGCTATAAACTTTACGATAGATCTATTCTCTATGATAGTATGTTCAAAGTTTATTGTATAAATGAAGATTGTTCAATAGCATGGAACAACGATCTTTCTTACGAGCAAGTAGATTATGCTGAAAATATCATTGTAACAACTATTAAAACTTCAAATTATAAAAAAAGTTTATCAACTGAAGTAAATAAACAACTTGCAAAATCTGAAATGACAGGGAATGTAATCTGTGTGACTTTTTCAAACAGAAGCTATCTTATTGATTCAATAAGCGGAATTTGTTTAAAAAACATAGAACTTCCATCTCCAGCTATACGTGCAGAGTTTCAAGATGAGTCCTATGGGTCTGCCTCAATAAACTATTATCTCTCAAATGGAGATTATGCAATGTCAAATTTCAAAACAGACCAAAATGCTTGGAAATTGACTTTTACTTCAACTTTTTGTGACAATATAAAGGCTGTAAAAAAAATAAAAAGTGGTGGAAAGTATAATAAAGGACATCTATTACTTCAAAATAGCTCTACTTACTTAATACTATATGAAAACAATAAATATGATAAAAATTTTGAACCTTTTAACCAAAAGTTTGAAAAATCAACTATTTTTCCAGATAGTCTAATATATAAGAATCGGCTTGCAATAATTAGTTCAGAAAATCAATTCTATATTTTTGATGCTAATACAGGACATGCTTTGTTCAAGAAAAAAATAGATCAATATTTAGATTACAAAATAATAGGAAATGTAAATCAAACATTATATTTGATTTACAAGGATGATGACGATGAATTATATCTTTACAGTATTGATGAAAAGTTTAATGAAAACAGAATTAAACTACCGAATGTAAGGGGGACTCTTCTTAATCCCCATTTTCAACTTCAAAATAATAAATTATGGCTATGTGGAAATGAGGATACATCCAACAATCTTTACTGTGTTAACTTAACTACATTGAAGACATCAGCATTTTTGTTGAATAATGAAAAAAAATATGATAATAGTGCATTGTCATTACGTACACCTTTTATGGTTTCTCCTGACGAAAAAAAAGCTGTAATCATCGAAAATGACGGAAGTATAAGCTTCTTTAATTTTGATACTTTAAAAGTAACTAATCACAAAGTAGATATATCAGATAATAAATATCCTAATGCATTCATTTCCTGGTCTAGTGATAGTTCAATGGTTGCAATAGGCGGCGACGACAAAGTAATTTCATATTCACAAGAAGAAAAGAAATTATATGAAGTACCTGTCTCACATAATTCAACCATTTCTCTTTGCCTTCACGGTGACAAACTACTTGTACTAAGCAAAGAATGCTCGCTAGAATGTCTTCTTGCAAAAGATGGTTCTCTAGTCGACAGCTATTATGTAATGTTATATTCAAGTACACGTGATGATAATAGAATTAATTGGACATTCACGAAAGCTAACACACTGTTTCTTTATGTTGATGGCATTATGAATGAAATTGATACTAACAATTATCATTTATTATCTTATAGTGAGCGAAGTATTGGTTACTGCAAGCAAAATGACCGTCTCTATAACTATTCATATGAATCAGAACCGGCCATTGGAAGTTTTCCTCATTACAATCTTAGCAATTTAATTGATATGGGAAAAGAAATGCTCGGAAGTCACACAGAACTAAGCGACAAACTAAAAGTTAGATATGGACTAAAATAAAACAATTCCTAAAAGGAAACCAAATAATTGTTTGATTTCCTTTTAGAGATTTCTTTTACTTAACGTACGATAACCACATTATTTTTTCTTAACTTATTCTCTTTTTAACTTTTATAAACATCATTTTTCAGCTTTCCAAAGTCCATGTAAATTACAATACTCATAAGCTGCAATGACTTCATCGCCTTTGGTTAGTGCAAATTCTGCAACAGGCTCGTCTCCAGGTTTAAGGTCTTTCTTTTGAATTCCTTGTCTAGTCTCTAAAATAATGAATTGAATATAATGATTATCCAACATTGGATGAGCTGCTTCACCCACTTCGACTTTAACCACATCTCCTTCGATAGTTATTACAGGAACATGTTTTTCATGCGCTCCATCTGTAGTATTGGCTTTAATTTCCTTCATTTCCTCACCACAACACTTTGGAGTACACGCTGTTTTCTCAGTCAGAAAACTAATAAAATTACCACAACCTTCACACTTGTAAAAAAACATGTTATTCTCTCCTTCCTGAAAACTTATAACTCCGTTACCTATATGAAACATAGTCTTACCACTTCAATAGTTTTTTACAAAAATCAAGAGAAAAAACTAAAATAACTAACAAAAACGTATATAAAAATCTACATGATTAAATATCACTAGTATCACATACATAGAGTATAACATGTTTTAGATTTTTTATATACGTTTTATTGTTAAATAATATCTTTTTTTACATTTGCTGTTTTGCTTATAAATATCAGCACATAACAACAGCTCTAATCAAATACTATTTGCTTTAGTATCAACCTATTCATTTACAAGTCTTCTTGATTATCTGTTTTTTTCAGCTATCTGACGAGCCACATATACACCACTTGCTGAAGCATGAGAAAGAGAATGAGTAACTCCGCTTCCATCTCCAATTACATACAGTCCTGGATACTCTGTTTCCAGATTCTCATTAACTGCAACTTCCATATTGTAGAACTTAACTTCTACACCATACAAAAGAGTATCATCATTTGCTGTACCAGGAGCAATTTTATCGAGAGCATAAATCATTTCTATGATACCATCTAATATTCGTTTAGGTAGAACAAGACTCAAATCTCCTGGAGTAGCCTTAAGAGTTGGTCTAACTGTACCTTCATCAATACGCTTCTGATTACTTCTGCGTCCTCTTTCTAAATCTCCAAAACGCTGTACAATTACGCCTCCACCTAACATATTTGAAAGTCGTGCAATACTCTCGCCATATTCATTACTGTTTTTAAAAGGTTCTGAAAAATGCTTACTTACTAAAAGTGCAAAATTAGTATTTTCGGTCTGAAGACTTTGATCTTCATAACTATGACCATTAACAGTTATAATACCATTAGTATTTTCATTAACTACAGCACCATGAGGATTCATACAAAAAGTTCTAACTTTATCTTCAAACTTCTGCGTTCTATAAACAATCTTACCCTCATACAAATCTTTAGTAATATCTTCAAAAACAACAGCTGGAAGTTCCACTCTTACACCAAGATCAACACGTGTTGCCATTGTTGGGATATTTAAATCATCGCAAACAGTTTGCATCCACTTACTTCCACTTCTTCCAACAGAAATGATGCAATATTTGCAACTTGCGCTACCATCCGCAAAGTCTACCTTATATCCATCCTCTGTTTTTTCAACCTTTTCAATAGGGGTTCTGAAAAAGAATTGAACATGATCTTTCATTTCATTATACATGTTCTGTAAAACAACATAGTTCTTATCAGTTCCCAAGTGACGAACGGAAGCGTCTAACAAGGTAAGCTTATTCTGAATGCACTTTTTTTTGAATTCAGATCCAGCTGTTGAATAGAGTTTTGTTCCTTCTCCCCCATGAGTCATGTTAATTTCATCAACATATTTCATAAGTTCAATTGCCTTATCACGACCAACATACTCGTACAAAGTTCCGCCAAAATCATTAGTAATATTATATTTACCATCAGAAAATGCGCCAGCTCCACCAAATCCGCTCATTATCGAACATGTAGGACATCCTATACAAGTTTTTACTTTTTCTCCATCAATTGGACATCTTCTCTTTTCTAATGGATTTCCGGATTCAAAAACCGCAACTTTTAAATCAGCATGCTGCTTCATAAGCTCATATGCTGAATAAATACCTCCAGGACCTGCCCCAATAATAATTACATCAAATTTATTATCCATATCTGTATTAGCTGTATAATTATTCTATACAGCACTCTCCTTCCACGATAATTCGAATAAAACATATAAAAATATATGAACTATTTCTATTATCCTCATTTAAACGGGATATTTACCGCAACGAGATATTCTATCATACAATAATATTTACGTCAAAATTTCAAATTTTACTTCCAAACTGATTTTAAGTGAACAATAGGAAGACTTGTGTGGTAAACCGTAAATGTTGATTTTCCATTAGCTATCAAATATGCGGTATCATTACTTATTGTTAAATCTTCAAGTTCCTGTGCTGCACTAAAATGCCATGTTCCTATATATTGACCCTGCAAATTAAAAACGCATACCCTTTGAAAGTTCATCCAATTATATGCATTAAAGTCTTCTGCAATAGCATATACATGAGAATCATCTACAGCTATACCCTGAATTGTATATCCTTTTTGATAGTATTGAGCAAGATTTACTTTATACAACTCATTAAAATTTGCGTCAAGAACACTAAGCATATATGCACTTGTAGCATTTTTTCCAAGAACATAAAATCTTCCATTTCTATAATCAGCAGCCCAAACATGAGAAAAATCGCTTACTTTATGTGTTGAAACCACATTAAAACTATCATCAACTTCCATCAAATCACATGGATATCCAGCAACCATTCCACATTCAGAAATATAAAAATGTCCATTATTCTCATTTCTACAAATACTATTTCCATGATCAAATTGTAGATTTCTTTTACTTTGAATAAGCTGGCCTGTCGCAAGGTTATATTTTGTCAAAAGAGTCTCATAATTTTTCATATTACCCTTTGTATAATCCTTATCATTCAAAACGGAAGCAGTAACAACATACTGCACACCATTTTGTGAGTAAACACAGGATCCCTGCGTACTTTTAAATGATTTGCCTTTTGTTGTAAAACCAGCACTAAATGATGAACTCGATTTCAAAGCAAGTTTTCCCGTTCTCAAATTGTTTACAACCGATCCAGGGGCATAAAATTTACCATCATTACCTTTCCATCCAACAAACGTCTTTCCTTCGTTCTGTCTTATAGCCCCAGAAATTGAAACCGGAATATCTCTATTAGCATATTGATTAAGACCGATTCCTCCATCCTGGTATTTTATTTCATACATAAGTGGCTCCCACATCGCATACATAGTAACATCTGTCTTCCCTTGTAAAGATGAGTTGTCAGGATAGTATGCGCCTGAACCATCAGAGAGTGTATTCCATCCTCGAAAAGTATAGCCTTTTTTAGTAAACTTGCAAGTACTTAGTTTTAACCCAGTATTATACGTATCATTTGCCATTTTTCCAAAACCACTATTATTATTATAAAAAACTGTATACTTTCCCTTCGCAGCTTCAGTTTTAAAACTTAACAAAATAGGTATGATTAACCCTGTGACAAAAACTTTTTTTACTAAACTCTTAATTTTCAAAACTACTATTCCTCTTTCATACTAAAAATTCTTCTGTCATCACCATAACCCTTTGTAATTCCTAATTTCTATAAAAAAATGAATTTCAAGAAAATTTTCAGAATTGCGAACTTGAAGATTACCCATATATAGTTTAAGACCAAAAAGCTTAATTATCAATTAAAACATCCAAATTTAATTTTCAGAATTAATTTGCGATATATAAATATATTGTTATAATATATTTATATATCAATTTATTTTTAAGTTTTATTTTTATTTTCTGTAAAGGAGAAATAATTATGTCAGAAGAAAAAAATACCAATTCTGAAGAAAAATTCATCCCCAAAACAACTAAGCATAAGGGAAGACCTCGTCAAAAAAATGTTGATCCTGAAGTTTTTGGCCGCAATCTTAAAGCCGCTCTTTTTACTGAACAAAAATCTCAGACAGAAATGGCTAAAAAAATGAAAATTAGTAGCGGCGCTGCGAATAACTGGTGTAGTGGAAAAAACGCTCCTGATATAAAAAAAATAACAGCCCTTAGTAAATGGCTTGGAATTAATAAGCAGCTTTTGATGGATGGATCTGTTGAAGATGTAATTGCTGCAGCCAAAGAAATGGCTCCTAATCCCTCTACTGTTACTGGAAAAAAACGTGGTCGTAAGCCTAAACTTACAGCAGTAATCTCTTCTGAAGAAAACTCCGTTTCTGACTCCGACAGAAAAAAGACTTCTGAAAAAGCTATTTTTTCTCCTAAAACAGCACCAACAGAAACCGATATTGTTGATTCAACATATTTTGAACAAAAGGATAGCAAACATAGTGTACCTGATATTCTAAAACTTCTTCCTACCAAATCAGGTTTTGATCTTGAAGCTTATAGTATTTGGATTACAGCTAAAGCTCTTGGACTTTGCAGTAATCATGCTGATTTTCAAGAACTATTAGAAGAAATTATAGAATTTGCAAAAAGATAAGCTTTTATTTCTTTTATATTGCCTATTTTCTTTTTCAACCAAAAAAGAGAAAGCAACTCATTATCATGCTAGATTGTCAACTAATCACTTCATGTACTTTTTAAGTTGCTTCCTCTTTTTTATTATAATTTTTTAAACATTACATTTTTAGAAATAAAAAACTGCCCTGCATCGCAGAACAGTAAAAAAGTGGGACCTACAGGGCTCGAACCTGTGACCCTCTGCTTGTAAGGCAGATGCTCTCCCAGCTGAGCTAAGATCCCACACTATATTGAAGAAAATCATTCCTTCAAAACCGAACACTGAATTACTAAACTAATCAATCTATTTCCTATCTTGGTTAAGTCCTCGACCTATTAGTACATGTCAGCTGAGTGAATCTCTTCACTTACACCTCATGCCTATCAACCTTGTACTCTTCAAGGGGTCTTACCCATTTCTGGGGGATATCTCATCTTGAGGGGGGCTTCACGCTTAGATGCCTTCAGCGTTTATCCCTGCCAGACTTGGCTACCCTGCCTTATGCGATTGGCTTCGCAGCAGATACACCAGCGGTCCGTCCATCCCGGTCCTCTCGTACTAAGGACAGCTCCTCTCAAAT
>NZ_AUKC01000057.1 GCF_000424545.1 Butyrivibrio sp. NC3005
AAAGTCAAGCGGCAAACTGGTCCAAGGCGAAGCCTTTACAAATGGCCAGTTTGCGTAGTTTTTGGAACGCAGTGACAAAAATCTATGACTTCTTGCTGAGATTTAGGATAATCATCAGCAAGAATCCTGCTCAATCATATTTCAAAAGAGCCTCCAATTAGGATTCTTGGTAGATATCAATCCTAACTGGAGGCTTTTTGTTTGATTTATTTTTATTTACTTATCCTATAAATACTTTGTTCCAACTATCTTCAGGGACAATTCCAATGTAAGTTTTTCCAGGATTTACTATTAGTTCTTTTCCATCAAGAGTCGAGAATGTCATCTTTGTGGCATCACCTGTTTTGGACCATGCAATCGGTATCATTCTTCCACCAGAAATGTAGTATCCTGGTCTGTTTTGAGAAATAATATTGTAGATTACATAACCTTTTTTATCTAGCTTAACCATTGGACAGTTGAGAATAATAAGATTTGTAAATGCAACTGACTGTTTATCATCACCATCTTTTACCAGTTTTCCAAGCTCCTTGAAATTGTAGAGATTCTTGGAAGCGTCATAATGGAACTGGGTTGAATTGTGAGGAAATGGCAAATAAGCATTTAGAGCAGAATAACTATCAGCTCTTGCTGCCAGATTATTAACTCCAAAATTAAAATGATTTCCTGCAAGGAAAGTATAGTTTGGAGAAATTTTTGCAGCTGCCATTTTTCTTTTTACTTGGCCAGTGGTTACATATTCAGTGAATTCAGATTTTTTTCCATTTTTGATTCTAGAAAATCCACCAGAAATATGGTCGATTTTGGATCTTTTAAAATGTGAATTGTTGTAGTAAGGCCCTCCATCATGAATAAGCACAGCATTATACTCAGCAGCAAGCATTATATTGGTAGGACGTGTTGATCTGATATTTCCTATTCTGCTGATAGTGTTGTAATCTTTGTAAATGGCCATTAGTCTTGTAACCCTTTTATTCGCTGTGCTATTGACCATTTCATAGACAATGTCAGCTTCTCCAAGTCCGTAATGAGGATTGGCTCTTTTATCATTGTCAATCATAACTGCAATTGGTCGTTGAAGAGGACTTACAGTTGTAGGAAGACCTGTTAGTTCGTTAACATATCCAACTGTTTTGGCAGTTGATATTATCGCTTGAGCATTAAAGCATCCTGCTGAAAGGATAATAGACGATAGTAAAGCTGCCCCTCTTTTGAAAAATGTTGATGAAAAAAATTTTTTTCTCAATTTACCCTCCTTATAAATCTTTTTTGATAAACCCTAAATCTATTTTATCGCATTTGATAAAATAGCGGCTAATTATTTTTGAAAATATCGTTTAAAATTATTTAGGCAGTCAGGCTTGTGAAATTCACCTATGATATACTAAAAGATAGCTAAAAAATCCACCACAATTTAAACGAGGAGTAAATAATGTTAAAGTTTTATTTTGGAGCTTCAGGCTCTGGAAAAAGTACAAGGCTTTACCAGGAATTTATAAATAAAGCGCAGGAAAATCCTGACCAGAATTTTCTTTATATTGTTCCGGATCAGTTTACCATGCAGACGCAGATGGATATGATCAGGCTTCATCCAGACCATGGAATAATGAATATAGATGTTCTTTCGTTTGGCAGATTGTCTCATAGAGTATTTGAAGAAACGGGAAGTCAGAAATTGCCGGTATTGGATGATGTTGGTAAGAGTCTTATTTTAAGGCATGTTGCTGAACTCAATAAGGATAAACTTCCTGTGATAGGTAGCTTTATGCACAGAGCAGGATATATAGATGAAGTTAAATCGACAATATCCGAGTTTATGCAATATGGACTGGTAAGAGAAGACATTGATATGCTTGCAAATGCTGCTAACGGGCATGGAGCGCTCAGGGGAAAGCTAAGTGACCTGGGGCTGTTATTTAGCGAGTTTCAAAAATATACTGAGAATAAGTTTGTTTCAGCAGAAGAAACAATGGGCATACTTAAAGATCGTATAGATGGATGCAGGCTTCTTGCAGGAAGCGTAGTTGTATTCGATGGATTTACTGGTTTTACTCCGATACAGTATCAGGTATTAGAGAAAATAATAGAAGTTGCTAGTCAGGTTATTATTACTCTTGATATGGGAGAAGAAGTAGATCCGTATCAGGACATAACCGATGAGCAGGAACTTTTTTTCCTTAGTAAGAAGACTATGGAATCTTTGATAAAGTGTCAGTGGCAGGCTCTAATGCATCTTGACCCTTTGCAGACTCCTGATTATGAGCATTACAAAGAGTATAGATTGTCAGAAAACGGAAGAAAAGATGATGTGTTTCTTCATTATGATGAAGAAGCAAAGACTGTACAAAGATTGAAGGACAATCCTCCAATGGCATTTTTGGAAGAAAATCTTTTTAGATATAAGCATTCTGTTTATGACAAAGATGTCTCACAAAACATAATAGTTGCTCAAGCAGACAATATCGAAGATGAAGTAAGAAACGCTTTGATGCATATAAGAAGAACTGTCATGGCCAGTAGCGATGTGTTCTATCGTGACTTTGCTATCTGCTGCGGAGATCTTGAATGCTATAACGAGATAATTGAAAGAATGGCACAAAATTTCCATGTGCCTGTATATATAGATAAAACAAGTAACATAAGACTCAATCCTTTTATTGAATATATTAGAAGTGCTATCAATATGGTCAGAAATGATTACAGTTATGAAACTGTATTTCATTTTATGCGAAGTGGAATGACTGATTTTGAAAATGATGACATAGATGAACTCGAAAACTATGTTAGAAGTTTTGGGATAAGAGGGCATAAGGCATGGGAAGATATTTTCACGAAAATCTCAAAATCAAACCAAAAGACTCAAAAAGATGTAGAGTATGACGTGGCACTTCTAGAAAAGTTAAACACTATGAGGCAGAGTGTTGTGACTATTATGGAACCTTTGGTTAATTGTATCAATCAATCGGTTCTTGAAATGACCAAAGCTTTGTATGAATTTATTATTAGAAGCAGTGCTGAAAAGAAATTGCAGAATTATGCAGCTTCTTTCCGCGAGAAAGGAGATTTAATAAGGGCAAAAGAATATGAGCAGATTTATGAAAAGATTATGAATTTGCTTGATCAGATAGCTCTTTTGCTGGGCGATGAGAAAATTGACTGGAAAGAATATATGGATATTCTTGATGCAGGTTTTGGAGATATCGAAGTTGGAACTATCCCTCAAAATGTTGATTATGTTACTGTAGGAGATATTGAGCGAAGCAGACTTTCTAACATTAAATATCTTCTTTTTCTGGGGGTAAATGATACAAATATTCCAAAACGTGCAGGAGAGGGTGGTCTGTTATCTGATATAGACAGAGAGTTTCTTAAGGACAATGCAGGTGACATTGAACTTGCACCAACACCAAGACAGCAGATGTATATTCAACGATTATATCTGTATATGAACCTTACAAAACCTTCCCAACAGTTGTATCTGTCATATTCTCTTATTTCTTCAGATGGAAAGAGTATGAGACCGGCGTATCTTATAGGGAAACTAAAGGGAATGTTTAAATTGCTTAAAGAAAAGACTAATACAAATCAGGATGTAATAAAGAACCTTCTTACTATTGAGGATGCAGGAAAAAAGGCAGCAGAACTTATAAGAGATTATTCAGATGGATATTTAACGGCAGAAGAAGAAAAAGAGTTCCTTACGCTTTATGATCTTTTGAAGAAGACTAGTAAAGAAGATATGGATAAATTAAAAAAAGCTGCATTTTTGAGGTATCAGAATACACCTCTTCCAAAGACTCTTGCTGCGGCTTTATATGGAAATTATTTAGAAAACAGTGTCAGCAGACTTGAAACTTTTGCATCTTGCTGTTATGAGCATTTTGTAAAGTATGGATTAGGACTTGAAGAACGAAAAGAATATGAATTTGGAGTGGCTGACCTTGGAAATGTATTCCATGGAGTTTTAGAGCTTTTCTCTATCAAGCTTAATGAAAAAGGAATGAACTGGAAGAGCTTTACTAAAGAAGAGGGTGATGAGGTTCTTGCGGAAGCTTTGGAGGAATATACAAAAAGTTATGGCGAAACAATATTGTATTCAACTGCCCGTAATCAGTTTGTTATTGAAAGAATTAGGAGAATACTCTCTAGAACTATAGAGTCACTTAGTTATCAGCTAAGAAAAGGTTCTTTTTATCCTGACAAAGTGGAAATGGATTTTAGTCAGGCAGGAGATATTGATGAGATTAATATTGCGTTAACTGATGATGAAAAAGAAAAAATCAGGCAGAAGATGACTCTTCATGGAAGAATTGATAGACTTGACCTTGCAGAAGACGAGAACAAAAATATTTATGTTAAAATAATCGATTTTAAATCAGGAAATAAATCTTTCGATATAGCATCAGTTTATTATGGTCTGTCGCTACAGCTTGTATTATACATGAATGTTGCAGCTGCTATGGAGGAAAATCTTCATAAGGATAAAGAAGTCATCCCGGCAGCACTTTTATACTATCATGTTGAAGATCCGCTTGTTTCTAAGGATGGAAGTGACACTCCTGAAACAATAAATCGAAAGATTCGAGAAGAACTTAAGACCACAGGTGTTATAAACAGTGATGATAAGGTTATAGAATTACTAGATAATGACCTTGCAGACCCATCTGTTAAGGAATCCGATGTTATTCCGGTTAAAAGGAAGAAAGATGGTTCTTTGTCAGCTGCTTCAAAGACTATAGAAAAAGAGGATTATAAGAAAGTGTCAGCCTATGTTACCAAAAAGATTAAAGAGTATGGCAGACGTATTCTAGATGGTGATATAGAGATAAATCCGTATGAAATGGGGCAAAGAAGTGCTTGCACCTATTGTGGCTTCCATTCGATATGCAGATTCGACCCGTCCATTGATGGATTTGGTAAGAGGAGTCTAGAAAAGCTAAGTAAAGATGAGGCATTGAAAAAAATGGAGGAATGACATGGGAGATGTAAAATTTACAAACGAGCAGCAAAAAGTAATTGATGCCAGAAATTCAAACCTATTGGTATCAGCTGCAGCAGGTTCTGGCAAAACAGCTGTTCTTGTTGAAAGAATTATACAGCTTATAACAGGTGGAAACGGTCAAAATCCAATTGATATAGATAGACTTTTGGTAGTGACTTTTACTAGAGCTGCAGCAGCTCAGATGAAAGAGCGTATTACTAAAGCTATTGAGAAAAAACTCATTGAAGAGCCGGATAATAAGCATCTCCAAAGGCAGGAGACACTTATTCATACTGCACAGATAACGACAATTGACTCTTTCTGTCAGTATGTTATTAGGAATAATTTCAATGAAATAGGTCTTGATCCTTCTTATAGAGTAGCAGACGAAGGTGAGATTAAACTTCTTGAAGAGAGTGTAATCGCAGATTTTCTTGAACAAAAATACTTAGAGGCTGATGAAGAATTTCTTTTTGCATCAGAGTATTTTGAAAAAGGCAATCAGGATAAAGGAATAGAAGAAAGGATTCTTCAGCTATTCCACTTTTCTCAGAGTATGCCATGGCCAGAAGATTTTATAAAGAAAATATCCAAAGATTATGAAATTTCTGCAGAGAACTTTGATGATACAGATTGGGTAAAAGAGTATATCAAAGAGTCTTCAAGAAAAATAAAAGAATGTGTTGATTCATTGACTGAAGCTATAAATATCTGTTCACAGCCTGATGGACCATATATTTACGCAGATCTTTTGGAAAGTGAGCGTCAGGAATTTGAGAAGATAGAGACATTACAAAGCTATGAGGATTTTAGAAGAAGCCTGTTTCTTATGGAATTTAAGAGGCTTTCTACCAAAAAAGACGATGCAATCTCTCCATACAAAAGAGAAATGGTAAAGAGTATAAGAGATAATGTTAAATCTGTAAGAAAAGATTTGCAGGAAAAATATTTTGCTTTGGATAAAGAAACAATTATAGATAACAGTGCAGTTGCCCAAAGAGCATTGAATGAGTTGTGCAGGCTTACCTTAGAGTTTCTGGAGAGACTGGATAATGAAAAGAGAGAACAAAATATCATAGACTTTGGTGATATGGAACATTTTGCACTTAACATCTTGGTAAGTAAAGATGAAGAAAAAGGCGGGTATAATCCTACTGATGTTGCATTATCCTATAGTGAGTTTTATAAGGAAATTCTGATTGACGAATATCAGGATTCAAACATGGTTCAGGAACTTATTCTTTCTTCAATTGCTTCTAAAAAAGAAGAGTGTTTTGATAGATTTATGGTAGGTGATGTAAAGCAGAGTATTTATAGCTTTAGAAAAGCAAGACCACAGATTTTCATGGATAAGCTTTACACTTATGATAAGAGTGATGAAGCAAAAGAAAGAAGAATAGATCTTCATAAAAACTTCCGAAGCAGAAAAGAAGTGCTGGATGTTGTTAACTTTATTTTCAAGAGAATAATGGGAAATGATCTTGGTGGTGTGTTCTATGATAGGGACGCTATGCTGGAAGCAGGTGCCACGTATCCTGTGTATGAATCAGAGGAAGAAAACAGCAGAAAATTCGCTACTGAGTTTTGGTTTATACAAAAAGACGATTCTTCAAGTGATGATGAAGATGAAGATGACACGCAAAATGAAGAAAGTGCTTGGGGCATGGAAGACACTAAAACTATCACGCCTGATACCAAGCTTAGTCCGAGGCAGCAGGAAGCTATGCTTATTAGTAAAAGAATAAAAGAGCTTCTTAAAGATGGCATGGTTTCTGATGGGAATGGAGGCTTTAGAAAAGTTCTTAAGAAAGATATTGTTATTTTGCTGCGAACAACAGCAGGCTGGGATGATACGTTTAGAAAAATTCTAGAGTCAGAGGGAATACCAGCTTATGTCGAATCAAGGACAGGTTATTTTAGTGCAATAGAAGTATCAACACTTTTAAATCTGTGCAAAGTTATCGACAATCCGAGAGTTGATATACCACTTGTAAGTGTAATGCATTCATATATTGGAGATTTTTCAAATGAAGAACTTGCTAGAATAAAAGCTTTTGTAAAAGCGTATGACAGGAAAATGCGTGCTCTAAAAAATAAAGAGCAAGTAGAAGAAATATCAGATAAAGAAGAAACAGAAATCAAAGAAAACGAAGAAGGCAATGAAGAAGGCAATGAAGAATTAGATAGCGGAAGAACTTTTTATGAAAATCTATTGCTAATAGAAAAAGCAAAGGATTTTATTAATAAAGATATAGTAGAAAGTCAGGAAAAAGAAGAAACTCCCGGAAAGGCAGATAGTGGTAACACTAAAGTAGCGTTAGAATATGCACTTGTAAATGATATAGATTTTTTTGCTTGTTTAGCTGATAAAATCTGTGCATTTCTTGCGTTTATAAGAGACTTGAGAAAAAAATCTTTCTATATGCCTGTTCATGAACTTCTAGAGTATATAGTAGGAAGCACCGGATATAGAGATTATGTTACAGCAATGCCTGGCGGAGTAAGAAGAAAAGCAAATGTCGAAATGCTGATGGAAAGAGCCAGATCTTTTGAAAGGACAAGCTTTAGAGGATTGTTTCATTTTGTCAGATATATTGAAGAACTCCAAAAGTATGAGGTGGACTTTGGAGAGGCTAATGTACTGGATGAAAACGCAGATGTTGTGCGCATTATGAGTATTCATAAGAGTAAGGGACTAGAGTTTCCTATTGTATTTGTGGCTGGTCTTTCTAAGAGATTCAATACTCTTGATGCTATGCAGCCAGTTCTTTTGGATGAGGATATGGGTGTGGGCATGAAAGCTGTGAATTTAGGACTTAGATGCATATCTAATACGCCTAGGTGGAGTATGATTTCAGGCAAGATGAAAAGAGATCAGCTTGGTGAAGAACTTAGAGTACTGTATGTTGCGATGACAAGAGCCAAAGAAAAGCTTATTATGGTATCTCAGGTAAAGAATCTGGAAAAAAGAATCGAAGCTAACATAGTTCTGTCCATGCAAAAAGGACCAAAAGAACAAGAACAGCTTCTTCCGTTCTCGGCTAGAAATGGTGCAGGAAATTACCAGAGTCTTATACTAATGGCGCTTTCAACGCATCCTGCCATTAGAAATTTTGGAACAGAGCTAGGAGTTGATATGAGCCTTATGAAGGTAGATGATGGAAGTAAACTTACGATTCCGCCTATTAAGCTTTATGCAATACCAGAATCTGAAATAAAGGCTCAAATTGTTGTAGAGCAAGTTGATGCTGCTATTAGGAAAGAGAGATTATCTGAAGAAGCTGTTTTTGAAGATGGATATGAAGAACTCAGGAAAAAACTTGAGCGGAATTTTTCTTTTGAATATAGTCATAAAGCTTATGAAAATCTGTTTACTAAGACGACTGTTACAGAGCTGAAAAAGGCTTCTTATGTCGAGGAAACGGAACCTGTTTATGAAATGATAAAAAATGCTGAGGAAAAAGAAATTGTTCCAAATTTTATACAGGAAAAGCAGGAAATAAAGGGAGCAAAGAGAGGAACTGCATATCATAAAGTTATGGAACTTCTGGATGCAGAGGTTCTTGAAATTGATAATATTTCAGAAAAAGAGATATTCAAATGGATGCTGAAAAAGGAAAAAGAAGGCAAGATGGAAGAAGGGTATGCAAGAAGTGTCCATGCAAGAGATATTGAGACTTTTCTAAATAGCGAAACAGGAAAAAGATTTAAAGAAGCCTTCAAAGCAAGTAGACTAAAGCGTGAAAAACAGTTCATGATGGGAATTGAAGCAAGGCGCATAGATGAGAAACTTCCTGAGGGAGAACTTGTAATGATACAGGGTGTAATAGACGTATATTTTGAAGAAGATGATCAGATTGTACTTCTTGACTATAAAACAGACCGTGTTAATACTGAAACTGAACTTGTAGACAGGTACAAAGTTCAGCTTCAGTATTATAAAGAAGCAATTGAAAGAATCACTCATAAAACAGTTAAAGATTGCCTTATATACTCTTTTGCATTAGGAACTACTATTCAAATTTTCTGCTGAATAGTTTTTGAGTTTTTAGAAGTATTCTGGCGGATTTGTTTTTAGAACCATCGAATTCTATAATGAATCCGCCAAGAAGCTTTTTTGTACAGTATTCTTTCTTAAATAGTAGTGACAAGACTATATATTATTTCTAACAGTCTTCACAATAGTGCTTTTTTGTGCTAAATTATTATAGAATACTTGCTAGGGGAGCTTTGCTGAGAAGAAGCTTTTGTGGCTTCGACCCTTAATACTTGAACCAGGTAATACTGGCGGAAGGAAGCGTCTTTTTTCTATGAGCGACAAGTTGTTATCATTTGAATGCTTTGTTGTTTTGTGATACTGATTTGTATCTGCTCAAATTCCCTTTGCATGTTTTCATAAAATAATTTTGCTATGGGTAAGAAATGTTTGGGATTTTTTTCAATTATTTCATTATCCGGAAAGGATTTTTATGTCAACATTTTTTGTATCTGATAAGGATTCTGTTTATAGTAGCCTTACAGTACCGGGTTATGCAGTTTTCATTGGAGTAATTGTTCTTGCACTTTTAGTAGCTTGCTTTTTTACGAATACGCAGAAAAAGACAAAATTTAGTACAAGACAGCTGGTTGTTAGCGGAATGGCAGTTGCACTTGCTTTTGTCACTTCTAATTTTAAGATTATTCATCTTCCACAAGGTGGTTCCGTAACACTTTTTTCAATGTTTTTTATCTGCTTTGTAGGATATTTGTATGGTCTTAGAAGTGGTCTTATGGCAGGCGTTGCTTATGGAATTTTGCAGATGATAACAGATCCTTACGTTATCAGTGTACCACAGCTTTTTATTGATTATATTCTTGCATTTGGCGCACTTGGTCTTGCAGGAATAGTATCTGGAAAAAAGTATGGAATGGTTTCTGGATATGTTGTTGGAATTCTTGGAAGACTTATATTTGCTGTGATTTCAGGCGTTATCTTCTTTGGCTCATATGCTCCAAAAGGACAGAATGTTTGGATTTATTCTTTGTCTTATAACGGAATTTATATCCTTGCAGAAGGTGCTATCACAGTAGCAGTTCTTGCAGTTCCATCAGTAAGAAAAGGACTTGCAAATGTGCGTATTCTGTTAAATGAGTCTGATGCAAAATGCATTGAAGCTCAGAAAGTATCAGCTCACTAAATTGAAGTTGAATAAAAAGTTAGAATAAAGTTATATTGAAAAAGCTGCAAACCAAAAATTATTCAAGGCTTGCAGCTTTTTTGTTTTTATGTAGTCCGTTTTGATGTTTGCATATTTCGTCGCAGACGCGCTTTAGCTTGATTATATGAATCTAGCATTATGAATTTGCTTTTTTTAACGCAATCTTTTTGAATAGATTAAATAATCCGCTCTTAATTGCATTATTATCATGGTCTGCACCAGGAATTTCGTACCATATGTGCTTTGATCCGTTTTTCTCAAGAAGTTCATGGTACTGTTTTGGATATGTTCCAACCACTGAATCCTTTGTACCGCAGCAGATAATAAACTTATCTGGTTTTATGGCATCATCTTTAAATTTCATTTCATCTTCAGTGATAGTTCCTTTATGAGTCATGAACTTATCTGTAGTAGGTACGATTCCAGGTGCAGCAGAAATAGCGCAAACATATCCGAAAAGTTCAGGCCTTTGAAGAGTTATATAGATTGTTTCTCTTCCTCCCATTGAAAATCCTGCAAGATATGTGTTTTCTCTTCCTGTTAGAACAGAATATTCACTCTCAATATGAGGCATAAGGTCATTTACAAGATCGTTGATGAAGTTATCATAAGGAATACAGCTTTTATTATCAAAACCTGGTTTCTGATTAGGATCTGATGTTGCATACATATTAGGACACACAATTATAGTGTCATCAATAAGGCCATCAGCAGCCATATTGCCTTCAATTTCTCTTATTTTGTTACTCTTGTCATTGGAAAAAGAATACTCATCTCCAAAGATGCCATGCAAAAGGTAAAGAACAGGATATTTTTTATCCTTAGAATAGTCTGATGGAAGAAGAATAGAATAACCTCTATCCATTTTACAAGTTTTGGAATAGTAAGTTCCATGGGTAAAGTTTCCATATGTAACATCTTTCCTTGTTGTTTCATATGATGAAGGGCAGTGCTCATCAATCTCATCATTTAGAACAAACTCGGTATCTGAAGCTTTTTCATTATCATCAGTTTTAATACCTGAGGCAAATGAGCTCATATCCTTTCCGCTGTTATCAATTGATATACTGTTTTCTTTGCAACTTTCAACTGTCATGTTGTTCTCCTTGTCATTTGCTAATGCCATGCTGCTTTCCCCCTGTGTTTTTGGATTACATCCGCACATTGCTACGGACATTAAAGCTATTATAAGCGATACTCTTTTGCTTTTCACTACTAATCCTCCCATAATGTGAATAATATAAGTATGACTAATAACTACAATAATGATTGTATTACGAATTAACGCTTTATGAAAGCAAAGTTTTCCGGATATTTATGTCTTTTTTAAATATTTTTTAGCTAATTCAGTATAATTATAAATCCGATAAATAAAATAGAATTTATTTAGTAACCTAAAAGAATCGTAGTCTCATTTTTAGAAAAGAATATGATAAAAAAACATAATAGTCTTCTTTTTAAGTTTGGAATTCTATTTGTTTCATTTACCATAGTAATTTTATTGGTAATAGGAATAATAACTTATTTTTTACAAATAGAATTAAGCAAAAGACAGACCCAAACAAATATCATGAATATGTCTATGCATCTACAAAATCTTATCAATGGGGAGCAGGGGCATTTTGTGCATTATCAGGATTATTTTTTGGAAAACTATCCAAATATGAATATTCCTTACGACTACAATGGTAACTATCTGGACTCTCAAAAATATTATTTTGAACAAATGACTAAGTATTACCCTGGAAGAACATTAGATGTTGATATATTGTTTGAACAGTTAAATGATGAAGTAAAGTATGCTTACGGAATCTATATGCACGAGTATTGGCTTTATATTTTTGAATCGGCAAAGAAAACATTTAACATAGAGTATGCTTACTATATTATGCCTGAAAATGATAAAGAAACTGTTTGCTATATAGTTGATGCTGTTCGTGAAAAAAAGACGATTGGGAATACAGATTATATAGAATTGGGAATAAAAGCAAATAATCCTTTACAAGGTCATGAGATGTTGTGGCAGGCATGGGAAACTGGACGTGAAGCTACAGGCTTCGATGAATTCGATAATGAGTTTGGGAAGACATATGCTTTTTACTCGCCAGTTATAATCAATAATAAAAAAATGGGTCTAATCGGGCTGGAAGTGACGATTGGAAGTGTAAATAAAATAATATTGCTTAATACTCTTTGGCAAATGATTATTATTGGTCTTATACAGATTTTAGGTATGCAGTTATTATTGTGGTACATAGACAGAAAGTATATTGCAAAACTTGAAAACCTAATGACTGGTGTGAAAAAATATACTGAATATAAGGACCCTGTTATTGCTAGTTCAATAGCTACAGAATACAAAAGTAAGGATGAGATTTCTTCGCTCGCAAATGAAACTGCGTCGATGATATTAGAACTTGATAGCTATATGAAGAACTTGGTTAAAACCACCTGGGAACTTACAGAAACAAAACAGCATGCAGATGAGCTTAGAAACCTTGCAAATAGAGACGCGCTTACTGGAATAAGAAATAAAAATGCCTATGACGAATTAATTCAAAAACTCGAAGAAGATTTGAAAAAAGGAAAGACAAAATTTGGTTTTGCTATGGTTGATTTGAATTTTCTAAAGAAAATCAATGATCAATATGGCCATGAAAAGGGTAATTTGGCAATAAAAAAGCTTTGCAAACTTGTATGCGAGGTTTTTAAGCATTCTCCGGTATTCAGAATAGGAGGAGATGAGTTTGTTGTTGTTCTTAGAAATAGAGATTACGAAAGTATAGACAGGTTAGTGAAAGATTTCAATGATTCAATAAATATAATAGCTGAAGACATATATCTTCAGCCGTGGGATAAAATATCTGCTGCAATCGGAGTGGCATTATATGATCCTGCAATTGATAAAAGCGTAAATGAAGTGTTTATGCGTGCAGATGCCGCAATGTATAAGCGTAAGCAGGATATGAAAGCGGCGCAGAGTTAGATAATAAAAAACTCTCAAGTGGCAAACTGGTCCAAGGCGAAGCCTTTTAAAATGGCCAGTTTGCGTGGTTTTTGGAACGCAGTGACAAAAATCTATATTTTTTTAGGTGCATCCCTTCAAAAAAGTAATTACCAAATTCCCATTACTTTCTGCATAACAAGACTTACAACTGTTATACCAATCCAGCAAAATCCGCCCAGTAGCACTGGCTTTCCACCGTTTTTAATAAGTTTAATCACATTACTGTTAAGTCCAATAGCTGCCATAGCCATGATAATAAAAAATTTGCTAAGTTCTTTTAGTGGTGCAAAAAACTCTGTTCCTACATTACAGTTAATTGCAACCGTAGTTGCTATACTTGCAATTAAAAAGTACAGTATAAACATAGGAAAAGCTCTTTTAAAACTAAAGTTTCCTGTTTTATTTCCATCAATTTTAGACTTTTTGGCCTTTATCATAGCAAGTACTAATGTAATTGGAATAATAGCAAGAGTTCTTGTCAGCTTAACAGTTACTGCTTTATCCAATGTCTGAGTTCCAAGATTCCACATACTATCCCATGTAGATGCGGCAGCTGTAACAGATGAAGTATCATTAATAGCAGTTCCAGCAAAAATTCCGAATGCATTTCCTGTTGAAATATCAAAACCTAACACTTTTCCAAAAGTAGGAAAAAACAATGCTGCCAGCACATTGAAAAAGAAAATTACTGAAATTGCCTGCGCCACATCGTCTTCATCAGCATCGATAACCGGTGCTGTTGCTGCTATTGCAGAACCACCACAAATTGATGACCCTACGCCCACTAGTGTTGCAGTATTACTATTAATCTTCAACACTTTTTTTATAATATATGCGACAATAAGCGATGTTGATATAGTACAAATAATTATTGGAAGCGATTCTTTTCCGGTTTCAAATACTACTCCCAGATTCATACCAAATCCCAACAACACCACTGCTGTTTGCAGGATCACTTTTGATGTGAATTTGATACCATCTGCCGCTTTTTCTTTATCATTCCAGAAAAGAGATATAATCATTCCTGTAATAATAGAAATAACCGCCCCTCCAATAACCGGAAACTTTTTCCCTATAAACCATGCCGGAATAGAAATTAACAGACAAACTATAATTCCATATCCATTCTTTTTCAAAAAATTCATAATTACCTCCACGTAAACGTTTATCAAAAATTTCAAACATGTTTAATTATAGTTTTGCATAGGTAAAAAATAAAATTATATATTATAATGAAATTATAAATAAAATTTATAGTATAGGATGGTATTTAGGTGTTAGATTTTAGAATCAAAACATTTTTGAGTGTTTGTAAATATATGAATTATACGCAAGCTTCCAAGGAATTAAATATTACTCAGCCGGCAGTTTCTCAGCATATTCATTTTCTGGAAAAAGAATACAACTCTAAGTTTTTTTATCAGGTCGGGAAAAAAATTTTTTTAACAGAAAACGGAAAAATTTTTTATGAAAAAATGAATCAAATAAATAATGATGAACAATTGTTATTTAGGCATTTATCTAATGATAATAACAAAATCAGTTCAATTTCCTTTGGTGTAACCATGACAATTGGAGAATATATAATTGCAAATCCTGTAAGCAAATATATTTCCAAACACAGTGATACAAATTTCAAAATACATTTTGGGAATACAGCTGAGCTATTAAAATCACTCGAAAATGGAAGTATTGCATTTGCGCTCGTTGAGGGCTATTTTGATGTAAAAAAATATGACACATTATTATTCAGCTCAGAAGAATTCATACCAGTGTGCTGTTCAACTCATATTTTTGATAAAAAACCAGAATATCTGAAAGATTTGTTTTCAGAAAGACTTCTAGTAAGAGAACCAGGATCTGGCACTAGAAATATCTTAGAAAGAATGCTTTCTCTTGGAAATTATACAACAGATGATTTTGCAAAATTTATACAGGTTGAAAACATGCACACAATCATCCAGCTTTTGCTTAAAGATTGTGGTATTTCCTTTCTGTATAAAGCAGCTGTTATAAGAGAAATAGAGAATAAATCACTTATGCCGATTCAATTAAAAGATTTTGCAATAAAACATAACTTTACTTTTCTTTGGCCCAAAAACAGCACATTTAGCCATGAAATAAAAGATATATGTCAGGAACTAATCGATTATAGCAGATAATATCTTAATCTTAGCAAAAATCACGCGGCAAACTGGTCCAAGGCAAAGCCTTTTTAAATGGCCAGTTTGCGCAGTTTTTGGAACGAAGTGACAAAAATCTATTTATTCTCAATCAACTATATATTCTTTAAATTTAGCTGCATCTTTTTTGGAAAGACTTGTTACTAGTTTAGTACCTTCTTCCAGATATTCTGTACTCAAAACCTGACAATTGTTATTAATATAAGCAATATCGTTTCCATTTGAATACGGAATAAGAAGCGTATACTCTTTTGCCCCCTGCTGCAAAACCTTGTCTATAAGGCTTAACAGTTCTTCTAATCCGATATCTTTTCCTGCTGCCATATAAATATTGTTATCTCTGACATAAGGAATTCTTACTAAAGATATCTCTTCTGTAATCATGTCAGATTTATTATAAACGTAGATTCTAGGAATTTCTCCCGCTCCTATTTCTCTAAGAGTATTATCTGCTACGAAAATATGATTTGAATAATCAGGATTTGAAAAATCAACCACTTCAACAATAATATCCGCATAACAGCTTTCTTCGAGTGTTGATCTGAAAGCTTTTACAAGCGTTGTCGGAAGGTCATCAATAAAACCTACTGTATCAGACAAAAGAAATGATCTATGACCACTAGGAGTTATTTTCCTGACAGTCGTATCTAGTGTTGCAAAAAGCATATCTTTTTCTAATACTTTTTTCTCCTGTGTATCGCCTTGACAATAATTATCAATCAAATGATTCATAATTGTGGATTTTCCTGCATTTGTATATCCAACAAGCGCCACCTTTGGAAGCGGTGATGAGAGCCTTTTATTACGCTGAGTTGTTCTTTCTTTCTCAACATCTTTTAGTTCTCTTCTAAGCTCTGCAAGTCTATGCTCAATATGACGACGGTCAAGTTCAAGTTTTTTCTCACCTGCACCTTTACTAGACTTAGAACCACTTGCTCCACCTTGTCTTGTAAGACCTGTATGCATGTGCGAAAGTCTTGGTAATAGGTACTGAAGTCTTGCTGATTCTACCTGAAGTCTTGCTTCTCTTGTTCTTGCTCTATCAGCAAATATTCTAAGAATAAGAGCTGTCCTGTCAATAACCTCAATTTTCAACTCTTTCTCAAGATTTCGAATCTGCATAGGAGTTAAAGTCTGATTAAAAATTACAATATCTGCTTCATCATACGCTATTCTATTCTTTATTTCCTCAACTTTTCCGCTTCCCACAAAAGTTGACAACGTAACCGCAGATGCATTTTGAGTAATAACTCCACTCACTTTCATATCTGCGGCCTTAGCAAGCCCTTTCAATTCATCCATAGAAGCTTCAAAACGCTGAATGTCTTCATTTACATTCAATCCGACAAGTAATGCTTTTAATAATTCATGATTCTGTATTATATCTATCAAATTGTATCTCCGTTTATTTTGTGACTAATGCGTCTATTATTTTGACGCTCGTGAACTGTTACTTGTGCTACAATAATTATAATTGTAATTCTACCAAAATCAATCAAAATCGAAGGGAGTTTTGCTATGTTTATTCAAAAAGACAACTCATTCAATGATATTAGATATAAATCCTTAATGAAATGGCTAGATGAAATGGAACAGCATAAAGACCTTGAAGTCAGCGGCGGAGTTGTACTTGCAAGAAGCTATATCCAGCATCTTATTAATGAAAATAACAGTCTAAAAAACGAAAACGAACTCAAAAAACAGTACATGAAAAAGCTTATGGAAAAAAGATGAAAGATTTAAACATACTGAAAAATAACTGCCTTGATGAAGTTCACGCACTAGGTATCAAAACCGGTACTATAAGTGAATGGAAAATAAATAATAGAGCCCAAAAACGTTGGGGACTGTGCAGAGCAAAAAAAGATGGAACTTTTGAAATCCAAATTGCAAAAATGCTTTTAACAGATGATAGAATATCAGAAAAATCCTGTAAAGAGACAATAATCCATGAAATACTTCACACATGTGACCATTGCATGAAACATACTGGGAATTGGAAAAAGTATGCAATAATAATGAACAATACTTATGGCTATAATATTAAAAGAGTTACCAGCAGTACAGAAAAAGGAATTGAAGAACCAAGTTCTGCAAAGATTGTACCAAAATATCTTTTTACCTGTAGGAACTGCGGCGTAGTAATATACCGTTTACGCGAAAGCAAATTTACCCGTAACTATAGAAGATACAGGTGTGCTAGATGCGGCGCAGCTATGTGGTCACGAAAAAGTTGTATCAATTCCAACTAAAAACTCATAGGTTATTGTTTTCATCAGGAAAACAGGTAACCGTACCAGACCAAAATTTGTCGTCAAGACAAATTTTGTCCTGCGAAGCAGGATTCTTGCTGATGATTATCCTAAATCTCAGCAAGAAGTCATAGTTTTTTGTCACTGTTTATTTCTTAGCTCATTTAAGCTGTCTTTGTTTATGTAGGTGTAATTGTTCTCGTTTTCATAGCCAGACCATTTCTTTGGTTCGCCTTTACAATTTTCATCAACAAATTTGGTATATTCATCCTTTGAAACTTCTTTTTCACGGACATAATACTTTGTTTCTGAACCTTTTTCTTCGCCTTCATCATTAAATGAAAGAGTAGTAACTTCTTTGCAAAGATACTCGTAATCTTCATTTGATGTTAATTTGGAGTAGTATGTGCCTTCAACATCCATACCTGAGTCACTAGTACAGAAGATTCCCTGTTTTTCATAGAAAGATGTATAGCCATAGGAGCCAAATGGACCTGACTTAACAACCTTTCCGTCAAGGTATCTTAAAACGTATATATTGGACCCGTGAACACCGGATATATCGCTGTAGACTAAGTCAGGGGTATTGTCTTCATCAACATATTCCAAAGTATATACATAGTATTTACCATCTTTGAAATCACCTGCGTTATTTTCATAGCCTAAAGGATTGTTTTCCAAATAATCTGCAAAAGCAGTGTAGACTTTGGATAAATCGGCAGAATTAGAGGCGCTAAAGTCTGAGTTACCTTTATTATCAATACTATTGCTGTTAGAACTTATATCCTTATTATTTGTACTATCACTATTAGAGCTTATATCTTTTTGAGTAGTAGCATCTCCATTGGAACTAGAATCTTTATCAGTAACACTATCATCAGAAGAACTGATACCTTTATTATCGATACTTTCATCAATAGAACTTAAACTGCTGTCATCTTCCAATTTGAACGATGAACATCCAGAAAGAAGCATCATTGATGAGCAAAGTGCGATACTGACAATTGATTTCATATTTTTTCTTTTCATAAAAAAATCCCTCCTTTTTTCACGGGTAGTGTCAAATCTGACACTCCTTTTTGTTACTAAATCCTTTATTCTCGGGAGGTTTAAATAAAAAGAGCATTGACCTCCCTTTTTTGGTATAATGTCAATCACCAAACCGACATCCAGAAAGGAGCCAATGCTCATGGACATTATACTTTATTTACTTCAGTTAATCCAATACCTTTATCAGCAGAATTGCTGGCTGATAAATTTTATCTGCAAATATATACCTTTAAAGCAATGGGCCTTTGATGATGCCCATTCTCCAAAATATCAAAAGTTCAAGATAGATGAGCTCCCTATTGTCAAAGAACCTCTCCC
>NZ_AUKC01000058.1 GCF_000424545.1 Butyrivibrio sp. NC3005
AGATACGTTCTCACATTTTCAATTTGCCGCTCTAAGTCATCTTTTTGTTTTTGACTCGATACTCGGCAATATCCAATTGTGATACGATTTTTAGGCTTTACATTCATTACTTGGTTAAGTTGTTCATCAGAATAATATCTATAACCACTTGCTGTAGTATGATGTGGATGAAGTTTTCCGTTAGCATCCCAATTTCGTAATGTCTGCGCAGATACACCTATAATCTTTGAAAATTTATGTATAGAATAATATTTACTCAAAGCGCTAGCTCCTTTCAATATTATTATACATCAGCAAACTATAAAAGTCAACATCTATTTATATAGTTTTATAAGTATCATTCGACAGTTATTAACCCCTGATTTTGTATATATCACCTATGTTCGCTCCAAACACTCGCTTACATTAATATTCTCTGCAATATACTGTGTCTGTTACTCAATTATCATCTTCAGCATTTTCATCGTATTTCAAGATATCTCCAGGTTCACATTCAAGAGCCTTACATATTCCAGCTAAAGTTGAAAATCTTATTGCATTCACTTTATTATTTTTTATCTTTGATAAATTCACATTTGAAATTCCAACATTTTCGGCCAGTTCATTGAGTGAAACATGGCGCCTTGCCATCATCACATCCAGCTCCAAAATTATCTTTCCCATTCAATACCCTCCTTATACAAGACCGTTAACATCTTTTTCAAGACTAGCACCATAAGCAAAATACTCGGAAAGACACAGAATAATAAGTCCATATATAAACTCATTTACTCCAACATCAAACGGCATAGATTCTGATGTAATCGAAGGAAAGAAAACTTTTACAACCAAAGTTGTTACAATCTTGAGAAATGGGATCAGAATTGAAAGAAAACCAATTCTTCTAATAAGCTTAACATTGCTTTCAGAAAAAGGCGACTCTGTATTAGTCTTCTTGAATATAAGATTAATACTTCTAAAAATAAGCGCTGCAATTGTCAATGCTATAATCGCCATTACAAGGCACAGACATACAACAAGCAGATAGTTATCTCTAGTCATCTCAATATTGTTGAATTTAAAACCAGATACAGTTTCATATTTAATCTTATCCTTGCAAATGATCAGTATGACTATAACAGCTGCCATAACTGCATCTATAACCCACAAGAACAACTCCATTGCTTTGGATAAAACAGCGGTAAAATTTCTAAGCTTTGATGATTTCATATATCTATCCTCCTAAGATAATAAGTCCCAAAATAGTAATAAATAAATTTAATGTTTTTTCGTCAATATCATACTACCCCTGCAATATATATATGTCAATAACTTTTTAATGTTAAACGATAATTTTTTTATCCTAGTTATTTGCATATTTAAAATACACTAAAGTTTTCTATCATAATTTAATAAAACATTAAAGAAAGCACAAAGCTTTAAATGCCTTGTGCTTTCTCTAAATATTTTGTTCTTGTCTTTACGAGAGTAATGTTTTATCATCTGCAAACTCTTCTCCGGAAGCTTTCGCAAATTTGCTGATAAGATCTTCTACTGTAAGCTTTTTCTTTTCTTCACCTTTGATGTCTAATATAACCTGACCTTCATTCATCATAACAAGCCTGTTTCCATAGTGAATAGCATCTTTCATGTTATGAGTAATCATGATAGTAGTCAGATTATCTCTTTCAACAACTGTCTTTGTAGCAGATAGAACTTTTTCAGCAGTTCTTGGATCAAGCGCTGCAGTATGTTCATCTAAAAGCAACACTTTAGGAGTCTGCATAGTCGCCATTAGAAGTGTAAGCGCCTGTCTTTGACCACCTGATAACAAGCCTACTTTTGATGTTAGTCTGTCTTCAAGTCCAAGATTTAATATCTTCAAACGTTCCTTAAACATAGCTCTTTCTTTTCTTGATACTCCAGCTCTAAACGGACTTCTGAAAAGGCCTCTCCTTGCTGCAAGTGCCATATTTTCTTCGATCTGCATAGTCGCTGCTGTTCCCGTCATTGGATCTTGGAACACTCTACCGACAAGAGATGCTCTTTTATAATCTGGAAGTCCTGTTACATCTATACCATCTATAAGGATACTTCCCTCATCAATTGGCCATACACCGGCAACAGCATTGAGCATAGTGGATTTACCTGCTCCATTACCTCCAATAACTGTTACAAAATCGCCTTCTTCAAGTGTTAAGTTTATACCATTTAAAGCGTGCTTTTCGTTGATTGTACCAGGATTAAAAGTCTTGCACACATTTCTTAATTCAAGCATTGCTTTTCTCATTATTCGCACTTCCTTTCCATATCTTTATCCTTCCCCGGAAGCCTTGTAATGTTATTTCTAGAAAGCTCTTTAGCCGAACGCTTTTTGGCTTTCGCAAAAGAAGCTTTTCTCTTTCCCTGAAGATATGGTACAGCAAGGAAAACAGCTACTATAACTGCTGTCAAAAGTTTTAGATAATTAGTATTAAGCTTCATCCATAGTACGACTTCTACTACGAGATAGTAGATTACTCCTCCCATAGTAATAAAGAAAAGTCTAACTGCAAAATTCATCTTTTTTCCAAATAAAGCATCACCTAATACTTCTCCGATGATAACAGCTGCAAGTCCTATTACAATTGCACCTCTTCCCATGTTGATGTCCACAAACCCCTGAAACTGTGCCATCAAACCACCTGAAAAAGCTATAATTCCGTTTGAAAGAGCAAGTCCTATAATCTTAGTAACACTGATGTTGATTCCATTTGCCTTTGCCATCTGCTGATTACAACCTGTTGCTCTAATTGCAGATCCCTGCTCTGTTCCAAAGTACAAATATAAAATTGCAATCAGTATAAGCGCAATTACTGCACCAATTCCAATTGCCTCACTTACAAATCTAGACGATAGCACAAGAGGATATGAATCTACACTTATCGCCTGATTTGCCTTCATTCCCATTATCGCAAGATTAATAGAATACAAAGCGTATTGTGTCAGTATTCCTGAGAGAATAACCGGAATTCCCAAACATACGTTAAGAACTCCAGTTACTGCTCCTGCCAATAGTCCAGCGATTACTGCTACAGCCATTGCAGATGCAGGACTCCATCCATTTAAAAGGAGCATTATAGTAACTGCTCCTCCTGTGGTAAAAGAACCATCTACAGTAAGATCTGCCTCATTCAGAAGGCGAAATGTTATAAATACTCCAAGTGCCATAACTCCCCAGATAATTCCTTGTGAGATACCATCTGGAAATCTGTTCAATAAACCTGATAATTTCAACGAACTAAAATATGCTGCCAATCCAACCATTGCTTCACCTTAATCCTTAATTTCTTCGTAACCATCTGGAATCTTAATTCCATATAAGTCGCAAAGCTTCTTATTGTACTTCTTTACAGGATTCTCATAGTACTCGATAGGCATCTTGGAAATGTCTTCTCCGTTAAGAATCTTAGCTGCCATCTTACCTGTTGTTACTCCAAGTTCATAATAATCAATTGAAAGAGTTGCAATACCGCATCCCTTACACATATTCTCTTCACCAGTTACAATCGGAACCTTTGCTGTTGTAGCTACGTTGTTAATTGCTTCTGTACAGGATGCTGCTGTATTATCTGTTGGAATATAGATAACATCATTGGAATCACATGCACTTTTAGTTACAGATGCAACATCATTGGAATCTGAGAAAGTATATACAGAAACGTTAAGACCTGCATCTTCAAGTTCCTTCTTCACAACCTTTGTCTGATACTCTGAATTTGCCTCAGCTGAGCAGTAAAGAATACCTACATTCTTAGCATCCGGAACAAGTTCCTGTACCATCTGAGCCTGCTTTGTAAGAGGCGCAAGATCTGATGTTCCTGAAATATTGCCTCCAACTGTTCCATTGAAATCCTTGATAGAAAGTGCAACTCCATACTCTGTTATAGAAGTTCCAAGAATCGGAATATCCTTAGTAGAAGAAGCTGCTGCCTGAAGCGCTGGAGTAGCGTTTGCGAGAATAAGATCAACATTCTCAGATGCAAAACCTGTACATATCGTAGTACACTGGGCACTGTCACCAGATGCATTCTGCTCTTCAAATACTACTTTATCGCCAAATTCCTCTGTAAGCGCATCCTTGAATCCTTTTGTAGCAGCATCAAGAGCCTGATGCTGAACAAGCTGACAAATTCCTACTGTATATTTCTTATCATCTGTTTTAGAAGAGTCTGAAGCTGATGCTGGAACTTCTTCATTATTTATTGTTGCATTTCCTTCTGTGGTTTTTCCTGCAGAACCACATGCTGACATGGACGCCAACATTGCAAGTGACATAGATACGGCCAATAGTTTTCTCACACAAAAATTATTTTTCATAATACAACCCTCCTGCTAGCCTGGCATATGACCTTAGCCAGACAATCAATATTTATTACTGTGACGCTTTGCACCATTAAAACCTATTTGTTTAATTGTAGTTTATAGCATAAAAAAAATCAAGTGAAAGGATAACAAAAAAGCTACCAGAAAATGCAAATCATAAATCATTTCCCGGTAGCTTAAATTTCAAATAAGTAATCGTAGATTAATCCCTTATTTCCTTCTTTATAGCATCAAGAAGCTCATCATAGCTTTCAAATGCTGGAAGTTCTGGATAATCATCTTTAATTTTCTGTGTAGAACGGAACAAGAATCCAGCCTTTGATGCCTGAATCATTCCCAAATCATTGTAACTATCACCGCTTGCAATTGTTTCATATCCGATAGACTGAAGTGCTTTAACTGTAGTCAATTTACTCTTTTCACAGCGCATCTTATAGCCTGTAATTTCACCATTTTCAGCTACCTCGAGACTATTGCAAAAGATTGTAGGCCATCCAAGTTTCTTCATAAGAGGTGTAGCAAATTCCTGAAATGTATCAGAAATAATGATTACCTGAGTAAGTGATCTAAGTTCATCCAAAAACTCTTTTGCTCCCGGCATAGGATCAATTGTTGCAATAGTTTCCTGGATTTCTTTAAGTCCAAGACCATGCTCTTTCAATATTCCAAGTCTCCACTTCATGAGCTTGTCATAATCTGGTTCATCTCTTGTAGTTTTCTTTAGTTCTGGTATTCCACTAGCCTTTGAAAATGCAATCCAGATTTCTGGAACCAACACACCCTCTAGATCCAAACATGTAATATACATTTTTCCTCTCCCTTTTTTGTCACAACGATTAAAATATTTACACAATATCTTTTAGTATATGGCATAGTCTCAAAAAGGTCAAAACTCTTCTTGATTACCAGATGACTATTAATTTTTTCGAAAAAGATTCCGATATAGTAAACGTCAGATATAGTAAAGTTAATGCTGCGTTTTACTAAACGTAGTAGTTGACTTATATATTCCCTTCTCCGAGTCCCTGTCTGTCCTGCAGATGGGGACTCTTTTTGCTAGCTTGACTGTTTTTTTAGTCATGGTATGATATTTTGTGGGGCAAAGGCTATATACCTTTGAAAAATCGTATGAAAAAGAGAGGACAAATTAATGAATAAATTACTTAGTGTAGCCATTCCTTGTTATAACTCACAGGATTATATGGAACACTGCGTTAATACACTTTTAACCGGTGGAAACCGCATTGAAATTCTTATCATTGATGATGGTTCCAAAGATAATACTCTAGAAATAGCTAAAAGACTTGAAAGCGAGCATCCTGATATTGTTCGCGCTATTCATCAGGAGAATAAAGGTCATGGCGGCGCTGTTATGACAGGTATAAAAAACGCCACAGCTCCTTATTTCAAAGTTGTTGACTCTGATGACTGGGTTGATACTAATGCGCTTCATAAGATTTTAGAGCTTCTTGATGGATTTCTTAAGATGAAAGAAGACGTAGATCTTCTTGTATCTAATTATGTTTATGACAAAGTTGGTGTAAAACACAAAAAAGTTATTAAGTATACCCACGCACTTCCTACAGATAAAATCATTACATGGGATGAGGCAAGACGATTCAAAAAGGGCCAGTACATTCTTATGCATGCTGCAATTTATCGTACCAAGGTTCTTAGAGATTGCGGATTAAATCTTCCAGAGCACACATTTTATGTAGATAATCTGTATGTTTACCAGCCACTTCCATATGTTAAAAATCTGTATTACACAGACACAGATTTTTATCACTATTTTATCGGGCGTGATGATCAGTCTGTTCAGGAGTCAGTCATGATTTCTAGAATCGACCAGCAGATACGAGTAAATAAACTCATGCTAGACAATACAGATTTAAATGCAATTCCCAACAAACACCTTGCAAGATACATGTACAGCTATGCTGAAATTATCACAATTATCTCTACGATTTTGCTAATAAAATCCGGCACAAAAGAAAATGCACAAAAAAAGAAAGAGCTGTGGGCTTACATCCGCAAGCAGCATCCTTCTTTCTATAAGAGAATAATGAAAGGTGTATTCGGTCCTGTTCTCAGATTAAAAGGAAAAACAGGAAGAGCTATACAGGTTGGTATCTATTCACTTGCTCAAAAACTATTTGGATTTAATTAATATGTCACTTACTAACGTCTCCTGTTTTTTATTGGAGGCGTTAGTACAGAAATGAAAAGTTCGTACTTTATCCTCATTATCATCCGGTCTATATATGCGATAAATTCTTCCATCTTGCTGATACTCATTTATTGGTTTTCTAGCTAAACCCTTATCAGGATTAACCAAAAAAGAATCATCTCCATATTTCGATAATCATTTTTGAATTATTCACTTCTTACTCACAAAGCTACACAGTTTACATTTTTTAGACGTTCTCCCAAATCTTTTTTTGCTCGTTCATATATGCTGCAACATCAATATCGTATGTTTTTTTTAGAATTTCTGAAGTAAATACTTCTTTCTTCTGCCCATCAGCGATTATTTGCCCGTCTTTCATAAATATCATATGCTTGGAAAGCTTTGCAGCAAGACCTATATCATGAAATACTCCTATAAGTGTATTCTTATAAACCTGTCCATCTGGCATAACAGTTTTTTCTCTGGACCACCTCTGCAAATACTCTAATAGTTCCGATTGATATTTTAAATCCAAATGGTTTGTTGGCTCGTCTAATAAAATAACTGGTGTTTCCTGAGCTATAGTTCTTGCTAGGAATACTCTTTGTAACTGACCGCCTGATAACTGATTAATCTGCTTATTATATATACCTGAAAGTCCCGTCATTTCCAAGCATCTATCTACCATTTCGATATCATGTGTATTTTTTATACCACCGCGAATGTACCTTCCCATTTCGACTGTTTCTTTAATCGTATAAGAAAAATACACATCTTGAAGTTGAGACATCATTGCTACGTAGGATGCTATTTCTTTTCTTTTCATTTTCGCTATATCATGTCCAAATATCTCTACTTTTCCAGTATATGGCAAAAGTCTGCTAAGGCTTCTTAGTAATGTTGTTTTTCCGCATCCATTTGATCCTAATATACTTACGGAACTTCCCTGCGCTATTGAAAACGATATATCATGTATTATATTTCTCTCTGGATGCTTAATAATATCCTTTTTATCACCATATCCTGATGACAAATTTGTCACAGATACGGCCAGCTGCTGTGTATTTATTTTCATAGCAATTGTTTTCCTCTACTTGTTTTGTATATCAATTGTTACTTTTAAGGCTTTTTTCAAAATAGAAGTTGTTTTTTCTTATCCTTTTTCATTTTTGATTCTTTGGTTTATTATTTTCTATTTTCTAATATTTCTATTATTATTTCTTCCTCTAAGATATATCCAGATGAAAAACGGTGCTCCAATAAGTGCTGTCACTGCGCCAACAGGGAGTTCTCTTGGAGAAAGAAGTGTTCTTGCAACCATATCACAGATAGCCATGAATGAACCACCTAGAAAAAACGTCATAGGAAGTACAATTCTATGTGATGATCCAAATATTCTCCTTACTATATGAGCAACGATAAGGTCTACAAAGCCTATTGTTCCCGAAAAGCACACAGATACTCCTGTAAGTAATGAGGCGGTCAAAAACAGTATTTTCTTGCATTTCTTTACGTCTACTCCAATTGAATATGCAGCTTCATCTCCAAAAGACAGCACATCAAGTGAACTAGATAGTAATACTAAAACGATTAAACATATAATGCATATAGGAAATAATACTTCGACGTGATACCACCTTCGTCCTGAAAACGAACCCATCTGCCACATCAAAAGTTTCTGAGAATGTTCGCCTGCAAAGGCGCTAACAAGTGTTAGTAATGCGTTTACAAATAAAGATACTACCATTCCCATAAGTATCACTGTATGACTATGTAAATTGGAATCTATCTTCACAGAAAACGCCAGAACTGCCAACACAGTTACAAAACCGAATATAAATCCGAATGTTGGAAGCAGAAAATACCCCAACGCCTTTATTGTAAACTCTGTTACGATTATAATAGCTGCTCCTAGGCATGCTCCGCTTGATACTCCAAGTGTATACGAAGAAGCCAATGGATTCTGCAATACTGCCTGCATAACAGCTCCTGATAAAGCAAGTGCTCCCCCTACGCAAAAAGCCATAAAGACACGTGGCATTCGAATTGTCCACAAAATAGAAACAAGTGACGAATCTATTGAATGAGGTATATCTATGCCCATCACTTTGCACCCTATAATAGTAAGTACATCGCCTACATTCACATTTACAGAGCCTATTCCTATACACAATGCCACTGAAAAAATGGTAAACAATATGACAAAACATGCCAAAATCATGTTTCTACTACGATTTATCATACTTTTATTTTTTAAATACTTAGTGTTTTCTTCATTTCTCATAATTGTATTTCCGTTCTTAAATATTAAATTTTTACTTATATAATATCACTTTGAAGGAACAAAAAAACAAGCGAATTCCCGGCCTTTGCTTGTTGACATTTGCCGAAAATTCGCTATAAACTCATTATTAACTATTGTTTTTATAAAATATAGGTTTTTATTTTGCTGCAAACGGATCTTTTACATCCTTATAAACATCAGGGTAAATATCTTTTGCAATTTCAATCATAGCACTTACAACATGCTGATTTGGCTGATTGATTTCATTGCTCATTGCAAGAAGATATACGTCTTTGTTTTTAATCGCATTTACATTTTCCCATCCCTGAAGAGAAATGAGTGTTTTTACTACATCAGGTGTATATGAATCTGTTGTAATAATAACGTCAGGATTAAATGCAATTGCTGCTTCTTCTGTGAAAGAAGGCCACTGTTCTGACTCTCCTGCGACATTCTTTGCACCAACTAATGTGAAGATTTCATCAATATATGTTCCTTTTCCTGCGCTGTAAATGGAAGGATAGTCAGGTGTAGGTGTGCTAAGCTCATAAAGAACGCTCTTTTTGTCACTATCAGAAATTGACTTTGCTTTTTCTGAAATTTCAGAGATTGCATCGCTCATATCTTTAACAATTTTCTCAGCCTCAGTGGACTTACCTGTACAGTTACCAATAAACTCGATGCTATCTTCAATTTCTTTGATAGAAGTTGCTGTAGGAATATCTGCAAGGCATACTCCAGAGTCGCGAACAGAACTGTAAACATCTTCGCCCTTGGAATAGCTCATTCCTGTTGTGAAAATAATATCTGGAGAAAGTGCTACGATAGCCTCCTGATCTGGAGCCATCATATCATATGCTGGAATATCCTTACTAAGTTCAGTTCCATAATACTGCTGAGAATATGTATCGCAGGCTACAATCTTGTCACCAAGTCCAAGATCTACAAGAAGACGTGTTGTAGAAGGTGCCATAGATACAATAGTTGTAACTTCTTCAGGAACTTTAATGTCATTTCCTGCAAGGTCTTTAGAAGGAACCGCACCTGTTACATTTTCTTCAGAAGATTTTGCATCATCGTTAGATGCGCTTTCTTCTGCGTTTGCATCCTTGTTTTCTGCGTTTTCATCCTTGTTTTCAACACTTTGAGAATCACTTGCACTGCTTTCTGTTTTGGAATCTTTACTACATCCAGTAATAAGTGAAAGCGCTGTAGATACAGTAAGAATCGTTGCTAGAAATTTCTTTTTCATAATATTTTCTCCCTTTCCTGGCAGATAACCTCTCTTGCCAGATAAAGAAGAAAACACCAAACAAAGCCTTATCCTTATACAAAAGATAAAGCATTACGGCGCTTCTCTGGTCGCGGAGAAGTATCATTGCCTTTATAAACTGGCAGGTATCTGACTTTAGAAAACCGGCAAAAAATTGTAAAATTGCCCAAGAAAAAATCTCTTTCCATATCCAGTGAAAAAAGGATTTTTTGATTTTCACATACAGTAGCGGCACTGTTCAGGATTTGCACCTGATTCCCTATTAGTTTTGCTGCCGCCGGATAGCGGTAGCAAAAACCAGTCTACATTTATGTTCCATTAAACTGCAAACAGATTATCATACCTTTGAAAATTTGGCAAACCCATTACAGCACTTTTTAATAGATCATTTATTTATGTATTCATATCTTTAGTTTGTTTTTGTAACAATTTCACCGGCATGTTTCAAAGCTTCCTCGATATGAGGTTTAAAGTGTTCTTTACCTACAAGTTCAACGAAACCGGCTTTTTTCATTGTAACCATAGGCTGCTCATTTACATGAGAAAATACAAGCTGAATATTCTTCTTATTACATCTTTCATAGAGTTGCTCGAAAGAATGCATTGCAGTAGCGTCGATTGCAGGTACACCTCTCATTCTTATAACAAGTACCTTTGTAAAATCTTTAAATCCGATTTCCGCTATTCTGTCTGCATCTCCAAAGAACATAGGTCCTGTAATTTCATATACACGCACATGCTTTGGTACATTTTTAAGTTCAAGTCCATCTGGATCATTTTCAGGATCATAATACTTCCATCCAAGTATTCTGGATTCTTCACTCATTCTCTTCATGAACAAGATACATGCCAGAACCATTCCTACTTCAATTGCAACTACAAGATCGAATACAACAGTCAGTACAAAAGTAAGCACCAATACGATGATATCGCTCTTTGGAGCAGTTTTGCATAAATGTGTAAATGTTCTCCACTGACACATATTGTAGGCTACCATGAACAAAATAGAAGCGATTGTTGGCATTGGAATAAGTGCTGCATATGGCATTAATACTACCAGTACGAGTACAAGGCAGATTGAGTGAACAATTCCTGCTATAGGAGTTCTTCCCCCGTTTTTTATATTAGCTGCTGTTCTGGCAATTGCACCTGTTGCAGGGATTCCTCCAAACAAGGCTGAACCAATATTTCCAAATCCCTGAGCTACAAGCTCCATATTGGAACGATGTTTTGAATCTATCATACTATCAGCAACTACACATGATAAAAGAGATTCAATAGCAGCAAGAATAGCTATTGTAAATCCATCACTTAAAGAAAGTTTAATGGTTTCGAAATCAAACTGTGGAAGTCTAAATGCCGGAAGATTTCCCTTTATAGTATATAAATCTCCAATTGTATTAACCTTAAGTCCCAATCCTTTAACCATGAGGATTCCTGCAAATACCGCTATAAGTGAGCCAGGTATCTTATCATTTATCTTAGGCCAAAAAATCTGGATAAGAAGACATATAACACCTACTATAAGTGCACTTAAATTTAACGTTCCAATATTCTTCAATATTGCTATAACTTTATCAGAAGTTTCAATGGTTACTGTTCCCTTAGGAAAAGAAAGTCCCAGAAAATCTTTTATCTGACCAATGAGAATAGTCAGCGCAATACCTGCTGTAAACCCTGTCGTAATAGTATATGGAATAAACTTAATAAGTGATCCCAATCTGAACAAACCCATTAATACAAGTAAAATACCTGCAATTATCGTAGCAATAGCAAGTCCATCCATTCCTTTGCTGGCTACAATTCCTGCAACAATAGTCGCAAACGCAGCAGTAGGTCCAGCAATCTGAACTCTGCTTCCTCCAAGAAAAGAAATAATAAATCCAGCTACAATAGCTGTATATAAACCCTCCTCAGGACCAACACCTGAAGCAAGCGCAAGCGCAATAGAAAGCGGCAAAGCTATAATAGCTACTATTATTCCTGCTATTACATCAGTTGTAAACTGCTTTGCATTATACCCTTTCATTGAAGTAAACAACATTGGTTTTAGTTTCTCGTTTTCCATTTACCTATCCTTTTCTTTGTAAACTTTATTCGCCTGGATCACTTTTAATACAATAGATTTATCTTTGACCAAACAGTAAAATATTCTAAACCTAATATCGTCACTTTTCAATTATTTTTTATTATAATTCTTTTCTTATTTTCTCACCCTGAGGAGTAACTGCCAGTCCGCCTTTACCGGTTTCTCTTATTTCACTGCTCATACAATGACCTATAAGCTTCATTGCATCGAACACTTCATCTGCCGGAATCCTGGAAGTTATCCCAGCAAGCGCCATGTCTGCTGAAGATATTGCATTTAGTGCACCTACCACATTTCTTTTTACACAAGGAACTTCTACAAGACCTGCAACAGGGTCACAGGCAAGACCCAGAAGGCTTTTGAGGGCAAGCGCCGACGCATTTGCTATATCATCGTTTGAGCCATTCTTCAAAAAAGCCACTGCACCTGCTGCCATTGCACTTGCTGATCCAATCTCTGCCTGACATCCGCCTTCTGCTCCCGAAAGCGAGGCTCTTTTGGCTATAACTCCGCCTATCCCAGCTGCAATATACAAAGCCTTTGTCATATCTTCATCTGTGTAGTTATATTCTTCCTGAAGTGTTAACAAAACAGCAGGAAGTACGCCACAAGATCCTGCTGTAGGACAAGCCACTATTCGCTTCATGCATGCATTTGACTCAGCAATTTTTAAAGCTTTCTCCATGATTCGTCCCATAAAATCCCCAACAAGAAGTTCACGATTCATACGCCTTTTTTCAATTTTGCCAGCTTCTCCTCCAACAAGCCCGCTTCTTGAACGAAGCTTAGGATTATATGACTTTTCACTGCTCTTCATTGCTTCATACATTTTTTTCATAAGAGAAAATGATTCTTCTTCAGAAATATTCTCCTCATGACAGTCTTCTTTTTGAATCACTTTCCATAATGGAAGGTTCATTTTCTGACTGTCTTCTATCAATTTATTTATTGAATCGTACATTTTTTATCTCCAACTAATCCGTACATATATCACAGTAAGTTTTATCATCAGATTTCTGTCTGGCTGGAATAATAAGTCACCTTCTCTATTCCTTCAAGATGTTCAAGCCAGTGTATCGAGGATTTTGGTACTTCCTGATCGCATTCTACTATCATAACGGCATGTGCACCTCTACCACTTCTATAAAGCTGCATAGTCGCAATATTTATAGATTTATGCTGCAGCATACTGGTCACTTCTGCCACATGTCCAGGCTGATCCAAGTTGTGGACTATAAGCGTCGGATAATCTCCGCTGAAATTTGCAGTAAGACCATCTAATTCGTTAACCATTATCCTTCCGCCGCCTATACTAGATGCCACTACTTCAAGTTCTTTTCCCGAAATACCTTTTAAAATAAGCTTCGTAGAATTTGGATGCGCATTCTCTCCCAAGTCTATTTTGTCAAAACTAATGGTCATTTTCTTTTCTTTAGCCAAATCAAAAGACAAAGGAATCCTGTCATCATCAACATTTAATCCTAGAAGACCTGCTACAATAGCACAGTCTGTTCCATGTCCTTTTCCTGTTGTCCAAAAAGAGCCATGAAAAAGAATCCTAGCCTCTTTAACATCTTCATCCATAAGTCTTCGTGCAACTCGTCCTATCTTGACTGCACCTGCTGTATGTGAACTTGATGGTCCGACCATTATAGGTCCAATAATATCAAATATATTCATCTCGCCCTCACAAAAAAAGGAGCAGATTTACCTGCTCCATCGCATATTGTTATATCGAGATTATATCATCTGATTTTGGAAAACGCCAATTAATAACAACATTTTACTTTAAAATAAACAAACAATTAACCAATTGTATATTTTTTGGTTTCGCTTAAGGGTTTACGTAGTATAATAAGATGATATGGGCGCAAAAAATAAAATTATATGCTTGTATGTTTAACTTTTTGTTTTTATGCTCCGTATATCATCTTGTCCAAAATTACTTTTGATTATAAATTATCGAATACAATGAAAGGAATTATATGTCAGTCAACGCACCAACTAATCCCAAAAATGCAAGGCGAATTTCTGCGCTTTTTCTCATCATATGTTTATGCATGCTACCACTAGGTGGATGCAGTAATAAATCAAAAGAAGTTGTCCCAAGCGGAGTAAGTGCTACCCCAATAGAAAGCAGTGTATCTGGTAATGGAGCATCTAACGAAACAGATAATGCTGCTACTACTTTTACCAGCTTATCACCTGATTCAAACGCAGAAGCAGAGTCTTTAGCAAATATAGATTCTACCATGCAGGCATCAGATAACGCATCCTCTGAATTGTCAACTTCCACATTCACAGTAAAGGGTTCCGCTTCAACAGCCGGAAGTGTATTCAAAATTGCAGGTAAACCTGCTGTAGTAAAAAGTGCAAAAGTTGATAAAAACGCCAAAGCAGAGGACAACTCCATGCAGCAGGCACCTACAAACTCCGCCGGTACAGAAGTAAACATGTCAAATGCACTTACCAAAAAGAGCAGTAACTCAAATGCATCTTCAAGTAATTCTAATGACAATTCTGATACTGACAAAGCGCAAAATTCAGCATTTGAAACAACCAATGCAACCTACGGAATTGATGTATCCAGCTACCAAGGTGTTATCAACTGGAAAAAAGTCGCAGCAACAGGCACTAATTTCGCTATCATAAGGGTTGGATACCGCAATAATCAGGGCGAGATTATAGAAGATGTTAACGGAAGATACAACCTTCAGGAAGCCACAAAGAACGGAATAAAAGTCGGAGCTTATTTTTTCTCAAGAGCAATCAGTAAAGACGAAGCCATAGAAGAGGCAAATTTTGTCTTGAAACTTATTGACGGTTATTCTATAACATATCCTGTAGCCTACAACTGCGAAGGTTATAGCAAGGAAAGCAGCAGACAGTACGGAATTTCAGTAGATGACAGAACTTCATTTGCAGTAAGTTTCCTTGATACAATACGAAATGCAGGATATAAATCCATGTTCTATGCCTCTGTAAATGAGCTAAAAGATAATAGAGACTGGAATGCAAATACGCTTTCTGCAAATAATAAAATATGGGTTGCCTACTATCCATCAGATTCAAAGGTAACTTCACCAAAATATTCCGGAAGCTTTGCTATGTGGCAGTATACTGCCAAGGGAACTGTAGATGGTATAGACTCCAAGGTGGATGTTGATATTGCGTATTTTGGATATTCAGGAACAAATAATGCCAAAAATGCATCTTCTGCAACAGAAGTTTCTGCAAATATGGAGTCAGGCATGACCTTTACCGATGTGAATGAAAGTGTTACTGCAAAGACTCTTGTAAACCTAAGAGACAGACCCAGCACTTCTTCTAGCAGCCAGGTCGTAACACAGCTTCCAAATGGAACTGTTGCCACAAGAACAGGATATAGCAATATTACCGGATGGAGCAGAATAGTTTACAATAATCAGACTCTTTACTGCGTAAGCAGTTACCTTACAACAGACCTTAATTACAAAAAGGACTCTAATGAAGGAACCACAGGGGCAGACAATTCCGGGGCTGGCACTCAGAATAGCGATCAAACAAATCAAACTGATACATCCAGCGCTCAGAATGTTCAGACACCTTTTGAGAACTGTAATGAGCAGGTTACTCCTAAGAACACTATAAATCTTAGAAGCCTGCCTTCTGTTACTAGAAGCGATTGCGTTGTTGTTTGCACAGTTTCTAACGGAACTGTTTTAAACAGAATAGGAATAAATAAAGATTTGGGATGGAGCAAGGTAGTTTACAATGGCCAAACGCTCTATTGTGTAAGTAGTTACCTTGTTTCTGTAAACCAATAGAAGGGAGATTAAAGTGAAAAAATATTCACTCAAAAAAAGAGTATTAAACATTGTTTTAATTCTCAGTATTGTTATTTCTTCAGTATTCTTTTCACCTGTTTTTATAAGCAGTGCAGAAGAATCCAGTGAAGGCACAATAATCCGAAACACAACATTTACCAGCACTTCTGAAATGAAGAAAAAAGCCAAAATAAAAAACATTTCAGACTGGTCACCACTTTACCTCACACAGGTCGAAAACACATTCTGGACATTTGCATCTGAAAAAGAATATGGCCAGGAAAAGCTTTCACTTAATCTAGTAAAAAATGCGTATAGAAGTCTTGAAATGATGCTTGATAACGGATACACCTACAGTTATAAGCAGCTTGATGCCTATACCAAGGAATACCTTCAGAAAAAAGAAGGTCAAAAAGACGGCTTCTATAACATACTTACAGATTGTATGAAGAATCCTTACATAAAGGGACATCCTGAAGCAGAAGTTACAGCAACAACCTACAATGGAAGAGATTATTCACAAGTATTCGATGCTTCTTACTACTATAACAACAACCCTGATCTTCAAGCTGAAATCGGAAATGATCCAGCTAAACTCTTAAAGCACTTTGTAGAAGTTGGTATCAATCAGGGAAGACGAGGAAATGAAGCTTTCGATGTACACGCATATAAGGCTGCAATAGATCAGAACCTCCAGAACGAGATTCTTTCTTCTGAACTTTGGAAATCACAAAAAAAGGGAGCTACTGCCCCTCTTGCCGTTTACAGCTATAGCCTTGCTAACTATTATGGACTTTTCCTTGGTCACTACAAATATGATGATGATAAAGATGCTTCTGCAGATTTGAATTCCAATAAAAAGGCCCCTACAAGTAACGGAACTTATAACGAAACATCACTTGTAAGTGTCTACACAGGTCTTCCTACTACAAGCAAACTTGCAAACCAGAGACCACTCGCTGTCATGATGCCAACAGATGCAGCTGCCCAGCCTTCCTACGGAATTGGAAATGCTGATATCCTTTATGAAATCATGGAAGAAGGCAACATCAGCCGTCAGATGGCTATTATTAACGATTGGCAGAATTTAAAGAGAATTGGAAACCTCAGAAGTACCAGACTCTACTATACCTATGCTTCAAGAGAATGGGATGCTCTCCTTGTTCACTTTGGAGGTGTATTCTACCTCAAAGGAACTATCGATTCTCCTGATATGAATAACATCTCAGGAACCTACGAATGGGGAACAGGCGGTGCAGCTCCGGGAGCCGGATATTTCTTTAGAACAAACGACAGAAAAGCACCTCATAACGCATATATCTCTGCAGAAGGAATCAAAAAAGCCTGCAGAAAACTTGGATACAGCCAGAGTCTTAGAAGCGGATTATATAATCCAAAACACTTTACATTCAGTAAAACAACAAACAACCTTTCACAGTATCCAAATGCTCAGACTGCTAATACAATTGATTTAAGTAATGTGTTCAGCTATACCAAGTCAAAGCTTACCTATGATGCTGCAACAGGTACCTATAAAAAGTACCTGCATGGAAAAGCACAGGTTGATGCACTTACAGGTACACAATTAAGGTTTACAAATGTTCTGGTTCAGAATACCAGCTGGAAAAAGATGGACAAAAAAGGTTATTTGGGATTCAACATGCTCGATTCAACAAGAGATGGCTACTACTTTACAAAAGGAAAATGCATCCATGTAACCTGGTTCAAATCAGACGCCTATGAACCTACTAAATATTTTGATGACAACGGAATGGAAATCGAACTTAACCCTGGAAAAACTTACATTGCAGTTGCCCAGGAAGGCAAGAAAGTGATTTTCAAGTAAAATCAACTGCGAGTTTCTGAATATAAGTGACAAGAAGTCATGACTTCTTGCTGAGATTTAGGATAATCATCAGCAAGAATCCTGCTTTGCAGGACAAAATTTGTCTTAACGACAAATTTTGGTCTG
>NZ_AUKC01000059.1 GCF_000424545.1 Butyrivibrio sp. NC3005
TTTATAATCAAGCGAAAGCGTGTCTGCGACGAAATATACAAACAGTAAAACGGACTATATAAAAACAATAAAGTATAGATTTTTGTCACTACGTTTCAGAAACTCACTATAAACTCCTCTCTAGATTGAAAGGTTACTCTCCTTTCCTTCAAATCGGACATTTACTTTTTTTCCATTTTGAAGTTTTACACCAATATCTCCATACGCTCCGCTTCCCCACTTATCTACCAGTGAAATTGACTTTAATGAAAATAATTCATCCTCTTCAAAGTCTTCATGGCTTTCTTTAGTTATTGTCTGTGAAAGAAGAATATAAGGAGACGATGCATCATATAAGTTTTCGCTTTTTCTAACAGCATACAATACGACAGATTTTTCTGAGTCTGGATTAGTTCCCTTACTATGCCAAATCTCAATATCATCCCAACCGTAATAGATTGTAAATGCCAGCTGTTTCTCATGGTGCATATGGTCATACCCTTTTAGTATAACCGCCTTGGCTACAATATTCTTTTTGATAACGCATGATTTTTCAACACAATTTTCAGGACTTTTTCCTGCAGTAACTGCGTTTTTAATAACTTTTGTTTTGGTAAAAATACTAATGTCATTATCAGGAAAGCCAAAGGAACCAAGTGTTATCGTAACAGGTCGTTTAAACAGTCTTAGCTTATCAACTCTAAAAATACCATATGAAACAGGAAAATCCGCAAGTTGCATTCCCTGAATCCAATGCATTTCATCTTCGAGACGATAGTTGAAAAAAGCTCTTCTATAGAGTACGTTATCTTCCATATCCTGCCAAAAAATAGCATTAGTATTCTGAATTTCTCCGTTAGAATCATCTTTTAGCACATACTGCATTGACTCTACCATTTTATTGGAACTTGATTCCCATGGGAATTTTGAACTGTAGCATAACTTTCCATAGTTCCACAGACCACCTTTATCACCTATTTTCTTTACTACTTTTGCACTTCTTAAAATAGTCGTTTGGTTATCCTTGTGGTTTGTAAAACAAAGTGCAGGACCTTTAAGGAATGTTTCTTTTACTTCTCCTTTTTTCAAAGATTCAAAAGAATTCTCTGCTTCCTTACAAGTCCAAAATGGATGATTTTGCGGAAGTTCAAGGCATAAAAAAGCCTTTCCCAGCCAATAAACTGACTCTGCACAAGAATATCCTTGTACTAATGGCATAAATTGCCCATAGAAGCCTAGAGATGGAATACCATCTATAAGAAAATCATCTCTTGTTAAAAACTGCAAAAGCGACTGCGATGAAATTCTCCTGGCAAGACCCGGATTTATAGAACTCTTTTGTAGCATAAGATTAGCTGCAAAAGGACTAGTTGCAGCATTCCTATAAATATTACTCCTGCCCCACATGTTGGTATATCCATCACCATCGAAGAAGTCAGGATACGTCTTCATAAGTTCATTGGAATTGTTCTCGAATATTGCTGCAGCAACAGGCATTCTCTCATATCCATACCACTTGCACCAGATAGGTGCATAGACGTTGAAAGCCCAGGAAGAATAATAGTCAAAAGACTGCCCATCACGATACCAGCCATCACCCACATAATAATTGAGGATAGCCTGCGTGTGATCTCCCATAATCTTTTCATCTATTGCAAACCCCTCTTTGTATAGAAAAGCAAGATCAAGCATATTAAAAAGACGCCAGTTTTGAGGAACTGTCGGAGAAATTGCATAGTTTTCTATAAACTCTGCAATCTGCTTTTTTTCATTTTTTGTATAATCATCCCAAATCTCAGCTCTGCACGCAGAAAGACCTATTACAAGCGCGCATGTTTCAACCGTCTGCTGAAAACAGCAAACAGGATTATTCTGGTCTGTTTCTTTAAAAAGTTCATCGTAAGTGCCTACATAATATGGACTTTTCTTGTCGCACAAACTTCTTAATATCTGTTTTTTGTAATAATCTCGAAGCCTGATACCATTAATCGTGATATCAGGCTTTTCATGAATAATGACAGATGCTATAAAAAAAGATCTTGTAAGTCCCTCAAAAATCTCAGCTCTTACCTCAGCATCATGTCTTCCTTGTGTAACATTAAAATGAGGATATGTTATTCTAGTCTCATTTCTTTTCACTATAACCGGAGCATCTTCATTTTTTATATGCTTAAAAATCCCCCTAAGAAGATACTCCCCTGCATCAATCCAGCTTTGTCTTGTTAGTCCTGTATATGGACTAATTTCAAAGTCAAGGAATGAAGGCTCCCAAGTATTATTCATTTTCCTTCTCCCATATTAAAGTTTAGTCATTACCACAAAAATGTTTCTTCACCAATATATCTAAGAAGCGCCTCAATCAGATAATAATCGCCATAAATAATCGGAAATTCATGCTCTTTGTCATGATAAGAAGCTGTACATGACTTTAATATATTGTCATGTTCCTCATCTAAATCCGAATCATTTTCAATTAAATACTTAATTAATTTAAAAGCTATTTCTTCATATTTATCACTCTTATACTCAGCTTGTGATATCGGTGAAACAGCTTTCTTATCATCGAATTTTCTAAGTTCCCTAGACAAAAGAAGCAGACCACTTGCTGCAATTGATGCAGCACATGAATCTGTATAATCTACATCCTTTGGCTGTTTGAAATCAACAGGTATTCTGCAATCGGAAGGGATATGGCTGCAGAAATATTCAGCCATTTCTGTAGCAAATTCTAAATACTCTTCACACCCAGTATGCATGTAGCTAAGAGTAAATCCATACAACCCCCAACCTTGTCCTCTGCTCCAGGCTGACCCAGGGCCAAAGCCTTGACCACCCGGCTCATCTATTAAATCTCCATCTTCCGGATCAAAAACCCCGATATGATATGCTGAACCATCTTCTCTTATCATCCAATCCATCGTAGTATCAGCCTGACACTTAGCTACTGCTGCAAATCTAGGATCCTTATCTTCTTCACTGGCAATATATAAAAGCGGAAGATTCATCATACAGTCAATGATAACTACACCGGCTTTTTCTCCTGTTTTATCATTCCAAGCTCTTATGAAATTTCCATTAGGATTGAACCTTCCTGCAAGTGAATTAGCAGCCAGCATAACCCTGTTGTGAGACTTGCTGCTTCCAGTTAAAAGTTCGCTTGCATGAGCTGTAAGAAGCCACTTAAATCCACAATCATGATCCATACCATAGTAATCCATGAAATTGCAGTCAAGCTTTTCTTCCTGATGCATTGCAACCTCTTTGAAGATGTTTTTATACTCATTAGCTACATCCAAATCTTCTGCAAGAATTGGATCTTTTTCTAAAAGACCATAAAGCTGCCACAATATCCCTCCAAAAAATCCATTGGTCCACCAGCAAGGATTTTTACTAGTCTGATCATCAAACACACCATCTACTGCCGTATATGGAAACTTGTCCTTTGATCTTACTGCAACTTTCGCCTCTTTTTTTACTATCTGCGCGACCACCTTCTTTGCCCATTCGATGTTTTCCTTCTTTGTAATAGAAACATCTGTACTAACCATTTTGTGCTATCCCTCCCCTATTATTTTTTATATTTGATATGCTTTATGCATCAACAATCTGCTCTATAAAACTCTCAACATCAGACTCCCTGTCAGCATCAAGAGCACTTGTTATAGTAAGCATTTCAGGCAGAACTGTACAATTCTTAAGATGTGAAAGCATTTCCTGCATTATCTTTCCAGACATAGGCGCCCAGGTTCCATTCTGTGCAAGAGCAAAAATTCTATTCTGAAGATTAAGCGCCTCAAAATCATGAATCAGCGCATGCATCGGAAGGTATAAACCTCCATTATAAGTCGGAGCAAAAAGAACAATCTTACCACATCTAAAAGCCTCACCTATAAGGAATGATGAATCTGTTTTTGATACATCATATACCACAACATTTTTCTCACTTTTTTCCTTTAACAAAGCTGCTGCCTTTTCTGCTGCACTTGCTGTATGTCCATACATAGAACCATATATAAGAAGAATTTCGTCAGATTCAGGAGTATAGCTACTCCAGTTCTTATATTTTTCAATGAAAACATTAATATCCTTTCTCCATACAGGCCCATGAAGAGGACAAATTCCCTTTATATCCAAAGCTTCCGTCTTCTTTAGAACCGCCTGAACCTGAGGACCGAATTTTCCTACTATATTTGCATAATATCGTCTAGACTCATCAAGAAGATCTTTTGCAAAGTCATACTCATCTGCAAATATACTTCCGGATAGTGCTCCAAATGTACCAAAAGCATCTGCTGAAAACAAAAGCTTACTATGTTCATCATATACCATCAGCACCTCTGGCCAATGCACCATAGGGGCTGCTATAAATTTAAATGTGTGATTATTTGTCTGAAGAACTTCACCCTCTTTGACAACAATTCTTTGAACATCGTCAAGTTCAGGAAAAAACTGATGCAAGAATTTGAAAGTCTGTACTGATCCCACTAGTATGATGTCAGGATATAGACTAAGTAGTCTTCCAATCTGAGAACAGTGATCAGGCTCCATATGAAGAATAACTAGATAATCAGGTTTCTTTCCAGAAAGTGCAAAGTTTAAATTCTCAAAATACTGGTCTGCTACTGCAGCATCACAAGTATCAAACAACACAATCTGATTATCCATTACGATATAACTATTATACGAAACTCCATTTGAAAGCGGAAAAAGATTCTCGAAACGAGATATTCTTCTATCGCTAGCGCCAATCCATCTGATGTCATCTGTAACATTTTGAATGTTTACCATCTTGACCACCTTTCTTACTATGACGTTCATTTTGCGTTTCTATTTTTCTTCTACATCCTATTATAAACGATATAAAAGAAAAAAACACAAAAGCACAGATAATTGCTCAAAGCAAAGAATAAGCGTCAAAAGACTTATATCATAAGACTTTTGACGCTTTTAACGTAGCCTAGTTACCAAAAACTTTATCATCAAAGAGATTCAAATAGCTATATATCATTTAATCACAGTCTTTTTTTTCAATAGTCAAAACCACAAAAACCACTATAACTAAAATCCATATAACATATGTAATAACCGCAGTTAACCAAGTATATGTACTTCCCCCATTTGTTATCATCCAACAATTACCTATTCCAAACGGATTATATATTCCATTTAATCCCAGCGTTTTTCCAAACATTATAATTACTAAAACAGCGGTACTCAACACTAGTTTTGTTCTATTTTTTTCTGTTAAAAAACCTATTGCACTTCCCAAAACAGAATAGAAAACAATTTTTAACCCCCCTAAAACCGCAAACAAAAAAAAGAATTTCGCATATGAAACTGTTGAATAAACATGTGTCACTCCCTTGAACTCTCCCATTCCGCTCGGAATAATATAATTATAATACACTTTGGAAATACCAAGATATGTATATTCATTAGAATGCTCATAAGTTTTTAATCCTGTAAAATTTCCAAACGCAGAATACATATTATAGAAAAGACCAGAAAACCCATATTTTATTCCCCAATAACTAAACCAAGTCAATATTCCTATTAATAGTATCGAACAAAATGAACTTATAAAATAATTCGTATTTTGTATCCATATTTTCTTCCTTGTTACAGGAAGTAAGTATTCTGCTTTTATTGAATTATTATTGTTCCAATACATTATAAGACAAATCGACCAGCACAAAGAACCAATTTCGACAAAAAAAGAAAAATAATCATTTGAACCAAATAATACAGACAAAAAAGTATATGGAGATCCTTTTTCATTTGACAATACTTTTCCATCATATTCATCAAAATTAAAAGAAGCAATCAATTCATTCATTTTCTGATTTTTTCTTTTTCCTTCTTCTAATATTGCGCCCTGATTAGCAAATAAACTAATATCAAAAGGCAATGTATCAAGTTTAAAACTACTTCCGTGCTCATTTAACTTAACTTTAAATACATTATTAAAAGTATAATTTTTATTTTCAAAATACCAAAAAGTATTTGTTGCTTGAAGATTTAAAATCATATTATATCGTCTATATTGTTCTTGGAATTCATCAGAATAGCATCCTTTCTTTTCTCCAAGTTCAATCAAAGATTTAAGCGATTTTTCATTCCATTTATAGAAACTAATCCAATTTTCTTTTTCTCTTTTATCAACACTATTTTCATAATTATTAATTGAATTAATTTCCATCTCATAAGTGTACTTATTGGCTATTCTGTATTGCCTAAGTAAAAGCAAGATTTCTTCACTATCTTTTTTTTGGATATTTTTCTTATAATTAAGACTAGCCATCATGCCTATCCACAGAACAATGACAATTAATAATCTAAAAATTTTAAAACTAACAATTGCTTTCCACTTATATCTCATATGTCCCCCTCAAAAGACCAGCCATCTCTTCAGATGACTGGCCTCGTAAAATTTCTATGCTTATATAAAAATTATAGATTTCTTTCTTCACCTGTTGGTGAATTACCTCTTCCTACAGGAAACGTACACCTCTCTAACTTAGTAGAGCAAAAATCATTAAAGCCAACACAAAAGATGCTACAATGCTGTGTAACCAGCTCTTCACTTATACCATTTTCTATACTAGGCATCATTGTTCCGTCCTGACATACTTCATTCTCCAAATGCAAAAACTCCATAATACAATCCTCCTTTTATAAATTGAATTTAAGATATAAATTCTTATATCCAACAAGAATTTATATCAAGTACCCCATGCATTCTTTTAAATCATTTTATAATTACTAATCTTCTCTTTTTTCATAAAGCAACATCATAATCATACAAATAATTACAGACCATAAAACTAGATAGCCCCCTGATTTTAATAATCCTATTTTTCCATATCCATGACTCATTTCGCTTATTCTTAATGTCACAAAAGGATTACACTTAGATATTTTCTCTCCTATACTCATAATTGCACACATTAATAGAATTGAAATTACAACAAATGAATTCATAACATCTTTCTGCCACATAGATATAAAAAGAGTCAGTGTTGTAAAAAACATTATCAATAAAACCAAATACAGCAACTCCTTTAATAGCAATATTCTGATGCTTACTGCAATATATCCTTCTCTCAACTTTACGATTTCAAAACTTTCCAACCCAGATCCATATTTTATTGTCCCTAAAACGAATAATTCTATAAAACAAAGCATCACTTCGAAAACGCTACAAATACTTCTAATCATAATTCTTCTAAGAACAAAATAATAAGTGTTTGAAGGAAGAATTTTCAACTGAACATTCATCTCTCGCTCATATTCTGAAGGATAGATTTCAAAATTAATTAAAAAGACATACAATAATACTGTCACTAAAATCGGATTAGTTCCAGAAATCATATCAGAAACAACATAACTTCCAGTCGGCTTGATTTTAACAGAAGGTTCTACAATATTCTCATCTTTATATTTCTTATGCAATACCATTCTTTTTTGCCAATCATCATAATGATTTCTAAACAGTTTTGTATAATCTATTAATGATCCAACATTTTTCACTTGTCCAAGCTTATAATCAAATTCTATATCATACTCACCAATTTTCGCCTCATCATATTTATCACTTTGCAAGTTTCTTTTCGTAAGCATATTTTTTTGCTCATAATCTTTCCACAGATTATAAAGGATAGCCTCCTGACTATCTCCTTCAAGTTCCATTCGAAAAGGCATAGATTGTTTTGCTATTTTATACGACATATTAGATTCAAGTTCAGATTTATAATAATCAATCCAAATATCAATTTGGCGATTTTCAACCTCTATTTCATCAAGCCTATCACTTTTATAATCTGAATACTTTTTTTCATATTTCATAGCAAAAAAACAAATACATATTAACATTCCTATAATTAATGTCACTATGTTTTTCTTATTGAAAAAAAGCCTAATTTCACATCCCCACACTTGTTTCTCCTATTTAGATTTTACTTTTCTAAGCTGTTTACCTTATTCTGTTATCCTAATTATATAATCCTTTATAAAAATCTTCTAAATGATTATATTTGCCTTTTATTTCAATTATTGTTTTTTGCGATAATACTTTTCCCTTATCTATTGCTATAATCCTGTCTGCTATTTTCTCAACTTCGCTTAACTGGTGCGATGAAAACATAATTGAGCTTCCGTCCTCTCTTAATCTATAAATTATACTTCTTAATTGAAAAACAGCATCTGGATCAAGTCCATTTGTTGGCTCATCCAGTATAATTAGCTTCGGTTTATGCATAATAGCTAATCCCAAATTCAGTCTCATCTTCATACCTTGCGAGTATGTTCCAGCCTTTCTATGTATATTATCTGAAAGTCCTATTAATTCTATTATCTCATCAAGTCTTTCTTTACTTACCTTTCTTTCTATTGCGAACATCTTCAGATTATCAAATCCTGTAAGCTCAACATATAAAGAAGGATTTTCCATTGCAACTCCAAGGTTTTCCATTGCTCTTTTTCTTGCTTTTTTAACATCAAATCCGCAAATATTTACAGTTCCATTATCAGGTTTATAAAGTCCACAAATACTTTTTATAGTTGTAGATTTTCCACTTCCATTTGGTCCAAGTAACCCAACAACTTCTTTTTCCCCTATATCAAAAGAAATTCCCTTAAGGATACTTTTTTTATCCTTTTTTTTGTATATCTCATTAACCTCTAATACTTTCATTCTTACCCCTTCTTTTTCCTATAAAACTATCTTCCTTTCACCGTGTTTAAAACATCCAATTTTATATGCAATATGCTGTATATATTTTTCAAGATATTTCTCATTATATTGACATACACATTGCTTTTTTCTTATATAACACATCGTTATTTAAATCACCATAAAACATTCTATTCAATTTTAAATTAATAGCGACACTTTTTTATCATCTTATGTAACACATCCGAAAAGATTCTATATATAATTATACTACTCGTTTTCCAAAATAAAAGCGACAGAGTTGTGCAATATAATTGCACAACTCTGTCGCTTTTGTATATTTTACAAAATTATTACTTTATTCAATTGATTACTATTATGGTCCTACCACATTACCTGTTGCAGGATCTGCCATCTGACCTGTTGGCTGACCTGTTGTAGGATTTACTACAACACCTGTTACCGGATCATACCAAACTGTTGCTCCTGTGTGTGGATCAACCATTGTTCTTAATCCAGCACCAGAAGATGCACCTTGCTGCTGTTGTTGAGCTTGCTGCGCTGCCTGTTGCTGTTGCTGTTGTTGTTGTTGTTGAGCTTGCTGTTGTTGCTGAGCTTGCTGCGCTGCCTGTTGATCTGCTTGCTGCTGAGTGGTTGTTGATGCAGCTGTCCCTGCATTATTTCCATCGGATTTGCCTGGATCTACTACATTGCCTGTTGCTGGGTCTGCCATCTGACCTGTTGCAAGACCTGTATTTGGATCTATAACCACACCCGTATATGGATCATACCAAACCGTTGCTCCTGTATGTGGATCAACCATTGACATAAGTCCTTGAGTATGTGGATTCTCTTTTGGAGTACTTGTTGCCTGACTAGCATTGTTTTTCTGTTTATTATCAAAATTCTTTCCAGAACCCTGTACATAACTGGTAGTAACGCCCGACTCACCATTATATGCCACTATATTACCTGTTTCATCCAGCGTATATCCTGTATCACTTGAAATCTTCTGACTGATTCCCTGAACTTTAGATGATGGTGTATAACCAGCTTCTCCAAACAAGCACTCATGAAGCCATGATACATTTTCACTCAAAGTTACCGGCATTACACAGCTTCCTTTTCTTCTAACAATACCTGTCATACGTTTATCAATCTGAGGAAAACCTGTGCTTTCAATAAGCTTGTATTTCATAACATTTGAAACATAGCCTAATATCTCTGAAGTTGTCATAGATGTATATATTTCATCTGTAACCGCATCCACTATCTTGTTCAGTTCTGAAACAGAAGCTTTCTGGGCGAGTTCAAAAACTTTTTCAAGAACAATTCTCTGTCTCTCTGCACGCTTGAAATCATCGCCGACAGTATATCGAATTCTGCAATAAGCAGTAGCCTGAAGACCATTCAAATGCTGTAATCCAGATTCAGTTACCTCAATGTATTCTTTTTTCTGCTGCTCAGCCATTATCTTCTGATAATCATTCAAATGCTTAATCTCTGCATCTGTCAGTTCTATATCAACTCCACCAAGGGCATCTATTACATCTACAAGACCATTAAATCCTACTGTTATAAAATCCGTGATATTCAAATCAAGATTCATATTCAGCATGTTGATAGCCTGCGCTGGACCACCCTCAGCATATGCCGCATTCGCCTTGTTGTAAGTATCGTTACCAAGATTTAAGTAAGAATCTCTATATACAGACACAAGTTTAACTTCATTAGTCTGATTATTAATAGATGCAACCATAATAGTATCAGTACGTGTACCGGTTGCAAGCTCTCCGGTTCTTGTGTCTACACCGAATAAAGCTATATTCGTGTATCCCTTCATCTGACCGTTTGCTGCATTCTCTTTAACCTCATCGCTGATACCTTCTTCCAAAGTATCAATCGAAATATTGACTCTCTGAACCTGATCCAACTTTGTAAGAATAAACAGAATAAAAAACTCTGCAATAATAGCCAATACTTCGACTATTAAAAATACGGTTCTAATTCGCCTTCTTACACTTTTCTTCTGAAGAATCATCTCTAACTCTTTAGAATCATCATTATTATCTATCAATTCTGTATTAACTTCTGTACTCACGACTTTTCTCTTCTCTTATTCCTATAGTAAAAATTTCGTAACTACATTATTATAACACAGGATTTGAAAAGTAATTCGAAAAGCTTTATAAAGTTTAAATCCATCTACGAACGCGCCCCAGAAACGCCCTGAATATGACATAGGATGTTACTTTTTAACGAACAAATCCGCAAGCATTTACTCTTTTTCGAATTTCCGGTCCTATAAATGCCACGATTGCCATTTTTATAAAATCAACCACAAGAAATGGTACAACACCTGCCATCAGCGCAGCTTTTATAGTCATATTCTGTTGATATGCAAGCCAAAAAGAGCCCAAAAGATATGCTATCCAGGTAGCTGCTTCCATTACTGCAACACCTAATAATCTCTTCTCATACCATTTCTCTACATAAATTCCTATTACGTATGCCATCGGAATAAAACCAATCAAGTAACCTCCTGTTGGTCCAAACAATTTCGCTGGTCCGGTTTCACCATTTGAAAAAATCGGCAAACCAGCAAGTCCCAGCAAAAGGTATACGATATATGAAGCTACTCCTTTGTTTTTTCCCAGTACATAGACAGACAAATAAATTGCAAGATTTGTAAGAGAAATCGGTACAGGACCAATCGGAATAGATAATGGACCGAGAATACAAATGACTGCTGCCATTAACGCTACAGTGGTCATAGTTATTACATCAAATTTTTTGTTTACTGCTTTTGAATTACTCATTTTAATCTCCATTTCTTCATTTTAATTAGGATTTTTCAATAATCATCGTCTTTATTTTCAGTTAAACTTTCAGCTTCATGCCTTTTAGCATTTCTAAATCACTTTTTATAGTAGATCCACTTGTTGTGAGCATATTTCCAGTTATGCTAGCATTAGCCCCGCAAAAAAATGCCTTTTTTCCATTATCTGACATGAGTGCTCTTCCTCCCGCAAGCCTTATCTGCGCTGTTGGATTAATAAATCTGAAAATAGCAATCGTCCTTAGTATTTCCTCTTCACTTAATCTAGGAAGATTTTCAAAAGGAGTTCCTTTAATAGGCATAAGTGAATTAATCGGAATAGATGTAATGCCAAGTTCAGCTAGAGTAAATGCCATATCTATTCTATCAAGGAAAGATTCTCCCATACCAATTATCCCACCGCTGCATACAATAAGACCTTCATTTTGAGCTCTCTTTATATTGGCAATCTTGTCATCAAATGTATGTGTAGTACATATGTTAGGAAAAAAACTTCTACTCGTTTCGATATTACAGTGAACTCTCTTAACTCCAACCTCTTTTAATCTGCGAAATTCCTCGGATGTCATAAAGCCAAGAGAAGCACAAAGCTCAATTTTAAGTTCATCATTCATCTTCCTGAAAACACTAATAATCTTTTCAAAGTCTTCCTTTAAAGGACTGTGACCAGAATCTACAATCGAAAATCTATGAACACCTTCCTCCTGATTTGTCTTCGCCTCGTTAAAAATAATAGATTCATCAAGAAAATCATGGGCTTTGCAATCAGTATGATTATGGGCAGATTGAGCACAAAACTTGCAATTTTCTCCGCACTTTCCACTTCGTCCGCTTATAATCGTGCACAGATCAACATGATCTCCACATAGCTTTGCCCTGATTCTATCCGCATTTTCACATAGCTTTGTTAAGTCCAAGTTCAACAAAAAGCTAAGATCATCTTCTCTAGAAAGTCTCCTTCCTTCTATGATTTCTTCTGCAATCTTTTCAATAGTCATATATTCCCTACCTCTTGCCTATATTTTCGTATCCACCGGCATTATAAGTAATACATCGACATCTGTAAACCTTTATTTTATTTAAAGGTTTACAATTCAAAAATCAAAAAAGGACCATGCTTTACATGATCCTTACATTTTTTAACTCTGTATTCTTTATCAAATTCAAAAATCCAATTTCCAGAATTATAAGAAAATATATTTAATCTCATTTTCCTACTATTATTCAATCAGAAATCCCTAAGTTTATCATCATCAGTAAGTGATGTATTCTCAATTTTCCTAATTACGACATCATAGTTATAATCCTTGCTGATAACAATGTTCACTCTATCGCCAACTTTATGTCCAAGAAGTGCTTTTCCAAGCGGAGACTCTATACTAATAGTGCCTTTCAAAGAATCTGCCCGCATGGTAGTGACAATCTTATATGTCTCCTCAATATCATCTTCTTCAACATACACAGTCACCGTCTTGTTCATTCCGACTTCGTCATCGCCTGCATTATCATCGATAACTTTGGCTGTCTTAATCATTCTCTCTAAAAATCTGATTCTGCTTTCATTCTGATTCTTTGCTTTTTTAGCAGCATAGTACTCAAAATTTTCCGACAAATCTCCCTGTGCTCTGGCTTCTTTAACATCCTCCAAAAGTTGTTTCCTGATTACTATCTTGCGATGATCGATTTCAGCCTGCATATCTTCTATATCTTTTTTTGTTAACTCATTATGCATTATGATACCTCTGATTATTCAAAATTCATCATTTTCCTGTCTTTCTTTTCAGTGTCAGACATCTCCTCTACATATCTTAACACCATAGCACAATGAATTGGAAGTGTTATGTTCAGTTTTCCGTCAACAACTTCAACCGCAAAAGGCATCGTATCATAACCTTCCTCATTAGAAAAAATCATTCTAAACAGCTGACAATTATCTGGAATCTCAAGTCCTGTCACATCAAGATTAACTCCTATTTCTTTTTCATTGTTATTAATGAGCACAAGACTTGCGTTTTTCTCATTAAATCTTCCATATGCAAGAAAACCCTTTACATTTTCATCTCCAAGTGCAATAAGCGCACCATATTTTATTTCCTCACACTTTTTGTGAATAGAGATGATATCTTTATGGAAGCGTATCATTTCCATATCTTCATGTCCCCATGGATAGGTTCTTCTATTATCAGGATCTGTATATCCGCACATTCCTGCCTCATCTCCGTAATAGAGTGTTGGTGCACCAGTCCAAGTCATCTGGAGTACTACAGCTTCTCTCATTACAGATTTACGAACACCGCTATTTGCTTTTTCAAAACCATTCTCATCAGAAGATCTTCCGACTACATGATTGGTTCTTGTAAGGAATCTTGAATGGTCATGGTTTGACAGTTCATTCATTGCTATATTCATGGATGAATAATTAAAGTTTTCTCCTGTCGCCTTCCTCATAGAATTCCAAAACTTTTTAGTATTATTCAATAAGGACTTCTTGAACTCATCTGAATGTTTCTCTTCTCCAGTTAAAAACCACGTTACAGGCTCCATGAATGCATCATAATTCATAACCGTATCCCATTCATCACCCTTAAGCCAGCTCCTGGATGTTCCATAGTTTTCTGCCAGAATAACTGCATTAGGATTTGCATCCTTTACTGCCTTTTTAAATCTCTTCCAGAACTCATGATTAAACTCCATGCTATGTCCAAGGTCAGCCGCCACGTCCAGTCGCCATCCATCTGCATTGTATGGCTCTGAAACCCATTTTCTTCCGATTCTGAGGATGTATTCCTGAAGCTTCTTAGAACCTTCATAATTTAGCTTGGGAAGTGTATCATAGCCCCACCATCCATCATAGGTATTATTATCTGGCCAAGAGTTTTTCTTAAATTTAAAGAAGCTCTTGTATGAGCTTTCTTTGTCTTTGTAAGCGCCGCCTCCATAAATTTTTTCTTTATCAAGCCACTTATTAAATGAACCACAGTGATTAAATACACCGTCCAGAATAACTTTCATTCCCTTTTCATGTGCTTTTTGGACAAGCCTTGCAAATAGCTCATCACTGGCTTCAAGATTTTTGATGCTGGTAACTCGTTTAATATATCTTGTAGCTTTCTGATTATCTGTAACATTTTCTGGAAGATTATCTCCACCATCTTCTATGATTACTCCAAAATGAGGATCTATATGATCGTAATCCTGAGTATCATATTTGTGGCAGGATGGTGATACGAATATAGGATTTAAATATATTACATCTATGCCTAAATCGTGCAGATAGTCGAGTTTATCTATTACTCCCTGCAAATCTCCTCCAAAAAACTCCATGCTGTCATTCACTGGATCTGGCATATCATCCCAGTTATCAACTTTGTGAACATGTCTTTGATTATAGAAATATTCTCTTTCCTGAACATCGTTTTTCTTGTCTCCGTTGCAGAATCTCTCAACGAATATCTGATACATTACTGCAGATCGTGCCCACTTTGGAGTTTCAAATCCAGGAAAAAGTCTAAAATATGTATGTTTTGACTTAGAATTTTTCTTGTTATGCGCTCCCATAAAGTCATAGAACAATTCACTATCTTCATCTTTGATATGGAAATAATAACTAAAAGTCACATCAGACATCTGACACCTTGCTTCGTAATAATCATAATGTGCAGTTGAATAAAAAAGATTCATCTCATAGCTTTCTTCATCCGTTTTTAGAATAACCTCTTTTGCCTGATTTCTTCCAACACGAAGTCTAATTGTAACAGTATCAAAAATCATCGGCTCCAAAGGACTAACAAACTCCTTGGACATATCATGAAAAATAGTGTTTGAACTAAGCATTATAACCTCCCGCTTCGAAAAAATTTATCATATAAAATTTTCGCAAATTTTCGTAACTACTATGATTATATCACATATAATTTTTCTACGTGAAGTTTATTTTTCTTTTTTGGAAAAAGTACTTTTTTTAATTTTATGAATTAATAAAAAAATAGCCAGTACATAACTTATAATTCTAAGTATGCACTAGCTACGTAAAAAAGGCAGCTTTAGGGGTAGCTGCCTTTTTTAGAGAAGGTATTTCTTTCTTATGGGGTATAGCAAAAAACTATATAATATTGGGGGGTTACGAGTATTATAATATCATCTGATAATAAAAGTCTCAATATCAACGATTCACAAAATTACCAAAAGCAGCTATAGATTTTTGTGAAATATTACAATGAGGTTTTACGAAAATTTTCGTAATCACATAATTTTGACTATACACTTCAATTTTATTCCTGACTTTGTTGATACTCATCTATTATCTTATATATTTCTTCATTAGGATCGCCAATCATTTTAATGTCTGTATTAAGCTCTAATAGTTTGGTGTTATTCTTGTCGCGCATTTTCCACTCAACAAGCCCATTCGCATTAGGATTGCCTGTTTTTACAAAGTTTACCCAATATTGTTGCATTATTTCTGAAAGTTCATAATCGTCTTCATCATATATTCCCTGATGTCTCCACAGATTTCCATAGACATAGGGGAGCTCTCCTGAATGATAATTGGATAAAGATTTATTTTTCTTACTAAAATAGTACTCATAAGAAGGCTTATTCTGGGCAACCATATACTTGTTCCATACATGATGTGAATAACTAAACCAGGCCGCAGAGTACAACGTATTAACGGCGCCTTTAGCACTTCCGAGTGCATCTACTAGTATATGCTCATCACGCATCGGATAATCTGCAGGTATTAAATCTATTGCTTTATCAGCATAGTTTCCTACAACTTTTTCTACCAGTTCTCTATAATTATCTTTTGTAGCCTTTGTATTTAACATGAACACATCTGATTCTTTGGCATTAAAGCCGTGGAGAAGCGCCTGTTCATTGTTTTCTCCCTTTTCGTAAGTCTTGTAAGGCTCTTCAACAAGAGCATATCCATCCACTGTCATAGCTGAACTGTCCGATGTTGCCTCAACAAGCTTTTCTGCCGGAATTTTTCTTAGCTCATCAGAATTTTTCACACCAAACTTTTCTCTGACTTTTGCACCTATATCTCTTGCTTTTTTATAGTCTATAAATGTATGGTACGGCTTTTTAGCAACAACAGAACTTGACTCACCAATCGCATAGCGAAACATACCTTTAGCAAGAGAAGAAGCGCATATTGCATTAACACTTGATGATCCTGCAGACTCTCCTGCAATTGTAATCTTATCCTTGTCACCGCCAAACGCCTCTATGTTATCTCTAATCCATTCAAGCGCTTTTATCTGATCACATAGTCCATAGTTTCCAGAACTGTTATACTTATTTTCTTTTTTTAAATCGTCTGCCACGTAATATCCGAATACGCCAAGCCTATAACCAATACTAACGAATATAACTTTCTTTTTAGCAAATGATTCGCCTCTATAATTTATATAATAGGACTGACCTGTAGATAATGAACCACCGTGGATATACATAATCACAGGCAGCTTTTCATTAGAATTTTGCGTATCTTCATCTGGTGCAAAGACATTAAGGTACAGGCAGTCTTCGCTCATCTTTTCAGTATATTCATCTCCAAACTGAACTTTGTATTCATGATATCCGAATATCTGTGACAAAGCATCACTAAATGGGCCACTACTTGGCTGCATAGCCATTGGTCCGAATTTGTCACACGTTTTCACACCTTCCCACTCATCCATATCTTCTGGAAGTCTGAATCTAAGTTCTCCTACAGGAGGCTTTGCATACGGTATTCCTGCATAGATTCTTACCTTGTGATCTTTGGTATATACGCCTTTTATATCACCTTTTTTTGTGTGTACAACTTTGGTTTCCTCAGGATTGTCATAGTCAACTGCATTTATCCTTCTTGGCAACGGCTTTGTAAGATTAGCATTAAGTGCCAATATCACAAAGAATACTGCAAATGCGATAATATTAAAATAAAAAGGATAATGCTTTTTATGCATATACGCTAAACACATCACCATAAACACTGCTGCCACTATGCCTATGCACCACCCAGGGATAGTATTTTTGGACAGTTCCAAAAAAGCCAGATAGAAAATAGTTATAAGTATTACCACAACTGATGAAAACATACTATATCCTTTCTGAAAAACCTAATCTTGCAACACATAAGTATGACTTCTTGCTGAGATTTAGGATAATCATCAGCAAGAATCCTGCTTCGCAGGACAAAATTTCTCTCGACGACAAATTTTGGTCTGGTACGGTTATTGATTTTCCTGATGAAAACAATAACCTATAGATTTTTGTCACTACGTTCCAAAAACTACGCAAACTGGCCATTTGAAAAGGCTTCGCCTTGGACCAGTTTGCCACTTGACTTTTGTTCTCA
>NZ_AUKC01000060.1 GCF_000424545.1 Butyrivibrio sp. NC3005
GCTTGATTATAAACGTAGTGGTACGTAATGCGCTAAAAAACAGCGCATAAGTAAATGCGGCATAATTTAAACACTTTTAAATTATGTCGTCTGCCGTAGGCAGATTTAAAGGCATTATTTATGCCTTTAAACCCCAGACCAACGTTTATAAACAGTTCTGCTCATGAAATATTACAAGCCAGTAAAACTAATCTACTAAGTATTCAGAACAATAAATTATGACTTCTTGCTGAGATTTAGGATAATCATCAGCAAGAATCCTGCTTCGCAGGACAAAATTTGTCTTAACGACAAATTTTGGTCTGGTACGGTTACCTGTTTTCCTGATGAAAACAAAAACCTATGACTTCTTGCCACTTATATTCAGAAACTCGCATTTACTGCGAGTTTCGTGAGAACAAAAGTCAAGTAAAAAATGGAGAACAAAATGCTTATTAGCAGTTTATCAAACGATAGAATAAAAAAAGCCTCATCATATGTTCAGAATGCAAAGGCTAGAAAAAAAGATAAAGTTTATGTAGTCGAAGGGATTAGAATGAATGTTGAAGTCCCTGTAGAAGACATAGTTCAGACCTACGTTTCAGAATCTTTTTTAAAAAAAATGACAGACAAAGAAAAGCTATTTCTAAAAAATCTTCCAAAAGGCTATGATGAAGTCACAGATGAAGTATTCAGAAAAATGTCAGATACAAAGACGCCACAAGGTGTATTGTCTATTGTGCGTCAAAATCAGTACACATTCAAAGATATTTTAAAGCCGGCACTTACAAGGCAGGGGACAAGTACCGGTAATAAACCGCTTATTTTAATTCTTGAAGATATTCAGGATCCAGGAAATCTGGGAACTATTTTAAGAGGCGCAGAAGGTGCTGGAGTAAGTGGAATCATTCTAAGTAGGGGATGTGCTGATGTATATAATCCAAAGGTTGTGCGCTCTACTATGGGTGCCATATTCAGGGAGCCTTTTATTTATTGCGACAATCTTTTACAGGAAATATCAAAGTTAAAAGAGAATGGAATAATAACTTATGCAGCTCATCTTGATGGAAAAAGTGACTATGATGAACTTGATTTTACAAGAGGCTGTGCATTTTTGATTGGTAATGAGGGTAATGGTCTTAGCAAAGAAGTTGCAGATGCGGCAGATGAGTATCTGCTTATTCCGATGTTAGGACAGGTAGAGTCAATGAATGCTGCAACATCTGCGGCAATACTGACTTTTGAAGCTGCAAGACAAAGAAGAACTGTAAAGTAAACAAAAAGTCATATACGAGGGAGGACGAAAAATGGTTATAGGATTTATTGGACTTGGCAACATGGCAAAGGCAATGATTGGAGGAATTCTGGATAAGAATATTGTATCAGCTGATGATATAATAGGCTCGGCTAAAACTAAAGAAACTTGCGAATATGTTGAGCAAAAATTCAGAATACAGACAAAAGAGTGTAATAAAGAAGTTGCAAAAGAGGCAGATGTAATAATTCTTGCTGTAAAGCCACAGTTTTTTTCGCAGGTAATTGCTGAAATAAGGGATGATGTTGATGAAAGTAAACTTGTAATCAGTATAGCAGCAGGAAAGACAATCGGCTGGATAGAAGAGACTTTTGAAAAGAAACTAAAACTCATTCGTGTAATGCCTAATACGCCTGCGCTTGTTGGCATGGGATGTTCTGGAGTTTGTAGAAATGAGCGAGTATCAGATGAAGATCTTTTGTTTGCACTTAGACTTCTGAAGAGTTTTGGTAGTGCAAGTGTTGTAACTGAGAATCTCATGGACGTTGTAGGAGCTGTCAGCGGATCTGGACCAGCGTATGTATTTATGTTTATAGAGGCGCTTGCGGATGCTGCTGTAGAAGGTGGAATGCCTAGAAAAGATGCTTATTATTTTGCAGCCCAGACACTTATGGGAAGTGCCAAGATGGTACTAGAGACCGGAAAACATCCAGGAGAACTCAAAGACATGGTCTGCTCACCGGGAGGAACAACAATTGCAGCAGTCAGAACTCTTGAAGAAAAAGGAATGCGCGGAGCTGTCATGGATGCGGTTAAGGCATGTATAGATAAAACAAAAAAACTATAGGTTTTGGTTTTATGTATTATACAGATGAGTTTTGCTGGCTTGTAATATTTCGTGAGCAGAACTGTTTATAAACGTTGGTGCTTAGGTTCTGTACTTTAGAACCTTATGCACCATTACGTTTATAATCAAGCGAAAGCGTGTCTGCGATGAAATATACAAACAACAAAACGGGTTATATTAATATCAAAACCTATAGATTTTTGTCACTGCGTTCCAAAAACCACGCAAACTGGTCATTTAAAAAGCCTTCGCCTTGAACCAGTTTGCCGCTTGACTTTTGTTCTCACGAAACTCGCAGTAAATGCGAGTTTCTGAATGTAAGTGACAAGAAGTCATGACTTCTTGCTGAGATTTAGGATAATCATCAGCAAGAATCCTGCAACGGTGTTTATTTATATGTTCACACACCTCTTAAAGCCAATAATTACAAGGGATTGAACAGGTCATAATCGTTTAAGAAATAGTGAAACGATTATGACTTTTTTGTATTTCGGTAACATGGTTGTTTGCTGAATAAAATGACATAGACAAGCGTGCTGACCGTTATATTTACTAGGCTTTTTTACAGATTTGACAAAAGGATATAAGAATGTTAAAATTCATTTTGTATATTCTTTAAAAGAAACGTAACATCTGACAATGAAGAGGGACGAAACTTATGAAAAGAAAAAGAGCCAGCGTTTCTGCCATGTGTCTTGTGGCTACAGTTGCATTAATTATGCAGACAGCGCAGTTACAGGTTATGGCGACAGAAGGAGTCGGAGTTGCTGCTGTCACTGGAGGTTCCGGTGTGAAGTATAGCGAGAAAGAACTCGCTAAGGCAGAGCAGTCAGCAGAGGCAATTTCTGAAAGCGCAATGCAGAAAGCAGATTCAACCATCACTGAATCTGTTCGAAGAGACAGCTCAGATCTTGTCATGGCGAATGTCAGCAAAGCTATGAATGTCAGATCAGATCCGAGCGAGAAATCAAAGAAGGTCGGCGTACTTTACAAGGATTGCGGAGGAAAGGTACTTGATCACAAGGATGGATGGACAAAAATTCAATCAGGCGATCTTATCGGATGGGCCAAGGATGACTATCTATTATTCAAGGATGATGCCAGAAAGCTTGCATCAGAAGTAGGAAGTCAGGTTATTACAGTCACTGCCGACGCTTTATATGTCCGAAGCAAGGCTTCAACATCTTCGAAGTCTTTAGGCGTTCTCACAAAAAATGATCAATTGGATATGATTAAGGATTTAGGAAATGGGTGGTATAGTGTCGATTTCGACGATACGACCGCTTATGTGCAATCTGATTTTGTAATCAAAGATTTTAGAATTGACACAGGTGAGACCGTGGTTTCTATTCAGAAACGTAAAGAAGGTGCAGAAAAAGCCAATAGAAAAGCTAATCGTGGCGCGGTTATGGCTGATGCTGATGAAACAAGACTTCTTGCAGCGCTTATTCAGTGTGAGGCTGGAAATCAGTCTTACGAAGGCAAGGTGGCAGTTGGTGCAGTAGTTATGAATAGAGTAAGGAGTGCAGCATACCCTAATACTATTCAGGATGTAATCTATGCATCAGGACAGTTTACACCTGCCTTAAATGGTAAGGTCGCACGTGTATATAACAAAACAGTTAATCCGAGCTGTATCAAGGCAGCTCAGGATGCACTTGCTGGGAACACTACTGTTGGAGGCGCAACTCATTTTAAGCGAGTTGGCTTACATCATGGAGGTTTCGTGCTAGGAGACCATGTTTTCTGGTAAATTCAGAATGTTCTTGGTGCCAGTTTCCGGAATCAATATTATTTGATTCTGGAAATCGGTTTTAAACTTAGAACAAATCCCCCTTTTTACGGATTTTACAAAACAGCGCAGCTGACTATCCGGTAAAGGGGGTTATTTTTTTGCCTCATTGTGCTAGTATATAAAGATATACAAGAAAAATATGCACCGGAGGTTAATATGTCAGTATTAGTACAAAATGGGCAGATTAATATGCTGCTATTGTGGGTGCTGCTTCTTATAGTTTTTCTTTTAATAGAAATCAAGAATATTGCGCTTATTACGATTTGGCCTGCGATAGGAGCGTTTATAGCTGCGATTCTTGCAGCTATGAAAAAACCGGATTTGTGGCAGATTGGAGCTTTTGGCGTCGGAACTATTATGACTTTTTTTCTGTTCAGACCAGCTGCGATTAAACGGTTTAATAGAGAGAAACATCGTATCAGGCTGGAAAAAATGATAGGTAAAAAAGCTATTGTGACCAGCACTATAGATAACAGGCAAAATATAGGCGAGGCTGTTCTTAACGGAAAAGAGTGGGCTGCCAGAACATGGAAGAGTAAATGCGTGGTGCCTGTAGGAAGCGTTGTAGAAGTTCGCGCTATTCATGAGAGTTTATTACTGATAGAACCAGTGATAATTAATAGATGATAGTTAAAAATATATGTACTGTGAAGCACTATTGTGATAAAGTAGTTGTACTGAACACATAGTACGATATAAGCGTTTGGCGAAAGAGATGTCTTTAGTTAGAAATTTATTTACAACAGTAGTATTTAAATAATGCCTTTAACGTTTATATCATGGCATTTTGAAAATAGGGAGGCATATATGGCTACAGTAAATCTTAAAGGTCGCGATTTTCTTAAATTGTTGGATTTTACTCCGGAAGAAATTACATATCTTCTGGATTTGGCTGCAGATTTTAAAGAAAAAAAGAAAAACGGACAGCTTCACAACGTTTTTCCAACAAAAAATGTTGCACTGATATTCGAGAAGACAAGTACCAGAACAAGATGTTCTTTTGAGGTGGCTGCACATGATCTTGGAATGGGGTCAACTTATCTTGAACCAACAGGTTCACAGATTGGACACAAGGAGAGCATTGCAGATACAGCAAGAGTCCTTGCAAGCATGTACGATGGAATTGAGTATAGAGGTTTTGAACAGGAGATTGTGGAAGAACTTGCAAAATACTCCAAAGTACCTGTGTGGAATGGTCTTACCAATGAATTTCATCCTACCCAGATGCTGGCTGATCTTCTCACAATAAGAGAACATTTTGGGTATCTTAAGGGGATACACCTTTGCTATTTTGGCGATGCCCGTTATAATACAGGTAACTCTCTTATGGTAGCATGTGCTAAAATGGGAATGCATTTTACTGCTATCAGTAATGAAAAGTATTTCCCTAGTGAGGAACTTATAGAAAAGTGCAAAGAGATTGCACAAAAAACAGGAGCTGAGATATCATTTTCAACTGATGTAAATGCAGCAAAAGGATGCGACGTAGTAGCAACAGATATCTGGGTTTCAATGGGAGAACCCGATGATGTATGGGAAGAGCGAATTAAAGATTTAGAGCCATATCGTGTTACAAAAAATGTAATGGATAATGCAGGAGAAAAGGCTATTTTCATGCATTGTCTTCCTTCTTTTCATGATCTTAATACAAAAGTTGGAAAAAAGATTAAGGAAAAGTATGGAATTGACGAAATGGAAGTTACTGACGAAGTATTCGAGTCAGATAAATCTCTTGTATTCGAAGAGGCAGAGAATCGTATGCATACTATAAAGGCAGTTATGTATGCGACTTTGAACTGACAGGGTAAAAGGCTAATATGTTTTTAAATTTCTCTTCCTATAGGTTTTGGTTTTGTGTATTTTATAGATGAGTTTTGCTGGCTTGTAATATTTCGTGAGCAGAACTGTTTATAAACGTTGGTTCTTATGGTTCTGTATTTTAGAACCTTAGAACCATTACGTTTATAATCAAGCAAAAGCGTCTCTGCGATGAAATATACAAACAGCAAAACGGATTATATTTATTTCAAAACCTTTAGTATTTAAAAAAGTATTTTTGAAAGGCAATAAAAAATGGATGAAGTAATGTCTGTAGATGGAATCGACTCATTTTTGAAAACTAAATGGGCAGGAAGGCAGCTTGAAGTATACAAGGAAACAGATTCCACTAACAATGATGCCGCACAAAGAGCAAAAGAAGGTGCTGTATCAGGAACATTGATAGTGGCAGACAAGCAGACAAGTGGTCGCGGAAGACATGGCCATGTGTGGCAGACACCAGAAGAAAAAAATATAGCAATGAGTATTCTGGTAAGACCTGAATTTGACATCGGTAAAGCTCCAATGCTGACTCTTGTAATGGGAATGGCTGTTGCGAAGGCGATAGAAGATGTTACCATGTTAAAAGCAGGTATTAAGTGGCCAAATGATGTTGTTATCAATAATAAAAAACTGTGTGGTATCTTGACAGAACTTCATCCTGAGCCTGATAATAAATCGTTTTGTGTCGTAATCGGTGTTGGAATTAATGTTAATCAGGAAAGCTTTGCTGACGATATAGCTGACATGGCAGGATCTCTTTTGACAGAAACAGGTAAAAAATATGACAGGAATAAAGTAATAGCAAAAGTCATGGAGGCTTTTGAAGGTTATTACGAGATTTTTGCAAAGACGGGAAGCCTGGAAGGCTTAAAAGAAGCCTATGAAGAAAGACTCCTCAATAAGGGCGAGCGTGTGCGTGTGTTAGATCCGTTACACGAATATCAGGGAGTTTGTCTGGGAATAGCACTTGGCGGCGAATTATTGGTGCAAAAAGATAACGGTGAAGTTGTACGTGTAAATGCAGGTGAAGTGTCTGTAAGAGGACTTTATGGTTATGCGGTTTAAAGAAAGGTTAAAGTTATGATTTTAGTAATAGATGCAGGAAATACGAATATTACTTTTGGGGTGTATGAAGATAAAGAGCAGAAAGCCAGCTTTAGAATGATGTCTTCAATGGTCAGAACTTCTGATGAATACGGAATAGATCTTTTAGCTATGTTAAAGGCTAACAAGATTGAAGTTATGGATATCGAAGGCATTATTATTGCTAGCGTTGTTCCTAAGATTATGCACGCTCTTGTTTCAAGTCTAATAAAATATCTTGGAAAGCGCCCTTATATCGTAGGTCCTGGCATAAAGACAGGAATAAAGATTACAACCGAAAACCCTAAGGAAATTGGACCAGATCTTATTGTAGATGCCGTTGCAGGTTTTGAGAAGTACAAAGGACCTGTTATGGTAATAGATTTTGGAACTGCCACAACTTATGAAATTGTAAATGAAAAAGGTGAATTCTTTACAGGTGTTATTTCCCCTGGAATACGTATCAGTGCCAAAGCACTGTGGGAAGACACTGCTAAGCTTCCAGAAATTGAGATTAAAAAGCCAAAGTCTATTCTGGCTAAAGAAACTGTATCCAGTATGCAGGCAGGTCTTGTATTTGGACAGATTGGCCAGACCAGATATATTATCCAGAAGATGAAGGAAGAATCAGGGCTTACTGATATGAAGGTTGTAGCAACCGGAGGACTTGGAAGAATGATAGCTCAGGAAGTTCCTGAAATAGATTTCTATGATCCAAATCTTACCATGGAGGGACTTAGAATAATCTATGAGAAAAACCGCAAGGTTAAGCCTAAGGAAAGCAGTTACGAAGATTTGATTAAAGAAAATTGATGAGAGATTACAAAATGAGAAGTGAAAAAGATAATAAAATAAACGAAACAGTTGATAAGTCTCTAGAAACAGAAAATGTTAACGAAAAACAGTCTGTGACTGACAGCTCTTTTAATGAGAATATAAGCGCAAGTGAAAATGACAAAGGCGTACATGCAGATACACTCGAAATGTCTAAAGAAGATCCATGTCATCTTATAATCAATAAAAAGACTGGACGAGTTACTAATGCCAAAACAGGCGAAGAAATTGAGACAATTGATATTGTTACAAAAGATGGAATGCTAGGCAGTATCTCTGCAAGCGGAAGAATAGTGCTGTGCGGTGCTAATGCCTACGAACAGAAATACTATTTTAATCCTCTTTTTTCTAAAATACCTGCAAGTATCCAGAAGGAACTGCGTATTATCTGTGTACTCTTTACACAGGAAGCAGGAGGTGTATTTACCATCGAATTTGAAAATGATGGTGAGATTACACTTGAAACAAATGCTGACGAAGAGGATATTACCTATGATGAGATAAGTGCAGGACTTCTTATAGGAGAAGTAAGACGCCAGAGACAGGATGTATTCGAGGCACTTGCAACTTATTACAAAGTTTTGGTTTTGCACCAGAATGCTGCTGATGTATTGATGAAAGAAGATGAAACGATTGGAGACGAATAAGTGAGTAGTTATGCACATTCGCTATCCATAGGAAGCGTTACAATACCAAACAATGTTATTCTAGGACCTATGGCAGGAGTATCTGACCTGCCATTTCGATTGCTCTGTCACAAGAATGGAGCAGGACTTGTATGCATGGAGATGGTAAGTGCCAAGGCAATTACCTATCACAATAAGAAGACAGACGCCCTCATGGAGATTCATAAAGAAGAGCATCCTGTTTCACTCCAACTATTTGGAAGTGAACCTGATGTTATGGCAGAGGCAGTAGAGCTTATTAAAGATAAGCCATATGATATTCTTGATATTAACATGGGATGTCCAGTTCCAAAGGTTGTAGGAAATGGTGAAGGATCAGCACTGATGAAGAATCCTTTGCTGATAGAAAAAATAGTAAGAAGTGCAGTAAAGGCGGATTCCAGACCTGTTACTGTCAAAATCCGCAAAGGATTTAATGAGTCGAGTATAAATGCAGTAGAGTGTGCTCTCGCAGCTCAGGAAGGTGGTGCAAGCGCAGTAGCAGTCCATGGTAGAACAAGAGAGCAGTATTATCAAGGTAGTGCAGATTGGAGCATTATAAAGGCTGTTAAGGATGCTGTAAGCATTCCTGTTATTGGAAATGGTGATGTTGTAGATGGAATTTCAGCATGCAGAATGATCGATGAAACAGGATGTGATGGTGTTATGATAGCCAGAAAAGCTCAGGGAAATCCATGGGTATTTCGAGAAGTTCTTGCATACATGAAAGATCAGACAGTCCTTGAAAGACCAAGTGCTAAGGAAATATATGATACCATAATGCTTCATGCTGATCTTCAGCTAAAGTATAAGGGAGAATACATTGGAATTCGAGAAATGAGAAAGCATGTTTCGTGGTATACCACAGGTTATCCCAATTCTGCAAAGCTTAGAGGCAAGATAAACATGATGGAAGATATGGCTAGTCTTAAAGAGGCATGCGGTGAGATTTTCGGAAAACAATGAGATTGACAAGGAAAGTCTTACTTATGTATAATACATTAGTTATGTTAGGATATTGACGTTAAATAGGAAAGTTTTTTATATTTTAATATTTTTACAGGAGGCCGATTGTTGATGGAACAGAAGCGTATTTTAACTTATGAAGGCTTGAAAAATTATGAGGACGAGCTCGAGGATCTCAAGGTAAATAAGCGTAAAGAAGTAGCACAGAAGATTAAAGAGGCTCGTGAACAGGGCGACCTTTCAGAAAATGCTGAGTACGATGCTGCAAAAGATGAGCAGCGTGATATCGAAGCTCGTATCGAAGAACTTGAGAAGATTCTTAAGAATGCTGAAGTTGTTGTTGAAGATGAAGTGGATCTTGACAAGATTAGCATTGGATGTAGCGTAAAGGTTTTGGATGTTGAATTCAATGAAGAGCAGATTTTCAAAATTGTAGGTTCATCTGAAGCAGATTCCCTTAAGGGAAAGATTTCAAATGAGTCACCAGTTGGTAAGGCTCTTATTGGTGCCAAAAAGGGAGATACAGTTGATGTTGAAACTCAGGTTGGCATTGTTCAGTACAAGGTATTGGATATCGATCGTCCACAGATTGGTTGAGACGTTTAGTTTTTCGCAGATTGCGGCTAAGGATTATGAGTAATCTGCAATATGGACATAGAAAGAGGTATTAAAGTGGCAGATAATAACCAGAAGAATCAGGTAGAAGACGTAAATCGCTTGCGCCAGGTTAGAAGAGATAAGCTCGCTGAGCTTCAGGCAGCTGGAAAAGATCCTTTTCAGATTGTAAAGTATGATCAGACACATCACACAAAAGATATCAGAGACAATTTCGAGAGTCTTGAGTTTGTTCCACCTGTAGATGAAGAAGGAAAAGCTCTTCTTGTAGAACTTAGTGATGTACCGGCAGAAAAAGTTGTTTCTATTGCTGGTCGTATGATGTCTAAGCGTGTAATGGGTAAGGCATCTTTTGCAGGTCTTCAGGATAGAGATGGTCGTATGCAGCTCTATGTTTCTAGAAATGACATTGGTGAAGAAGCTTATGCTGCATTCAAAAAGATGGACATCGGAGATATCATCGGTGTTAAGGGTTTTGCGTTCAAAACAAGAACTGGTGAGATTTCTGTTCATGTTAAAGAGCTGGTACTGTTATCTAAGTCACTTATGCCACTTCCAGAGAAGTTCCATGGACTTACAGATACAGAGATTCGTTACAGACAAAGATATGTTGATCTTATCATGAATGAGGATGTCAGAGAGACATTCAAGAAGAGAAGTGCAATCCTTCGTGAGATTCGTAACTTCCTTGCAGCTCGTGATTTCATGGAAGTTGAGACTCCTATGCTTGTAGAGAATGCAGGTGGTGCAGCAGCTCGCCCATTCGTTACACATTACAATGCTCTTGATGAGGAAAGGAAGCTTCGTATTTCTCTTGAGCTTTATCTTAAGAGACTTATTGTTGGTGGTCTTGAAAGAGTATATGAAATCGGACGTGTATTCCGTAATGAAGGTGTAGATACAAGACACAACCCTGAGTTCACACTTATGGAGCTCTATCAGGCATATACAGATTATGAAGGAATGATGGAACTTACAGAGTCTATGTTCCGTTACCTTGCTGAGAAGGTTTGTGGTACAACACAGATTAAGTATGGTGATAATATCATTGATTTAGGAAAACCTTTCGAGCGTCTTACAATGAATGATGCTATCAAGAAGTATGTTGGTATTGACTTTGATACTGTTGAAACAGATGAAGAGGCAAAGGCTCTTGCCAAGGAGCACCATATTGAATTTGAGGATCGTCACACAAAGGGTGATATTATCAATCTCTTCTTCGAAGAGTTCTGTGAGAAGAATTTGATTCAGCCTACATTTATTATGGATCATCCACTTGCAATTTCTCCTCTTACAAAGAAGAAGCCTACAGATCCTGAGAAGGTTGAGCGTTTCGAACTCTTCATCAATACTTGGGAGATGTGTAATGCTTATTCAGAACTTAATGATCCTATTGATCAGCGTAAGCGTTTTGCTGCTCAGGATGCTAATGCGGCAGCAGGAGATGAAGAGGCAGAGCATACAGATGAAGATTTCCTTAATGCCCTTGAAATCGGTATGGCACCAACAGGTGGTATCGGATATGGTATTGATCGTCTTTGCATGCTTCTTACAGATAGCGCTACAATTAGAGACGTGTTACTGTTCCCAACACTCAAGAGCACAGGCAAATAAATCCCAGTGTTTAAGCCTTTTCCTGTTATTGAAATCATTTTTTGACAGCAAAAATGTAGCAGTCTAATGAATACTATGGATATGATGAGGTTGTAGCTATTTATAATTGTGCAAGCGGACTTGCACAATTGTAGAAAGAGGAACAGATATAATAGTCTGTTCCTTTTTTTTGATGTCACAATCAGTGACTCAAGGCTTCTTGGCAGCGGCTGTGTATTCTCAGTAACTTGAATAATGTGGTGGGTTGATTGTATTGACTTTAAAATATGGGTTTGCTACACTTTATTATATACAAAAAAACGATTGTACTCACAAGGAGGGCGTACCAATGGAATATAAGAAGCCTAGTGTTATTAGTGCTGAAAAGGTAAACGCAGCGAAGTGTGGAGATGGTCCATGCGGAAGGCCTTGCGATAAGAAAGCATAATAAGCAGGAAATGAAAAGAGGGACGCGAAGTGATTTCACACCGCGTCTCTTTTTCATTATTTGAATATAATAGGTGAGAAAATATGTATTACAAATTAAGACGAGATGTTCTCTTCAGAAATTACAAAGAATATGGACTAATTACGGATATCTCAGAGTATGGATATAGGATGTTAAATGATACACGTCCTGTGCTCGGAGAAGAATTTGTATCACAAAGTGGAGCTGTTATGCTTTCAATGATTGGTCGAAAACCAATATCTATAAATGAAATTGTCAATAATCTGTCTAAAATTTTTATTGGTGTAGATATACAGACCTTAGAGGATGATACGAAAGAATTCCTAGGATATTTTTGTGATAAAGGATACTTGTGTTACGGAGATAAAGAAGAAGATTGCCAAGAACAATTGTTTAAGGATTTAAAAGAAGCGCCTGCTGATAACACATTTGTTCCTATAGTAGATGATTGTGGAAAAAATATAATTAAGTCCAAAGATTTTTTACGAAGTATCCATGTTGAGATTGCCAATGTGTGTAACGAGAGATGTGTTCATTGCTATATACCTCATAAGGATAAGATTAACGCTATAGATTCTAATCTGTTTTATAGAATAATAGAAGAAGGAAGGGATATGAATATTATTCATGTCACTTTGTCGGGAGGAGAACCTCTTCTACATAAAGATATAATAGGATTTCTGAAAAGGTGCAGAGAATTAGATTTATCTGTAAATGTTTTAAGTAACCTGACATTATTAACAGATGAAATATTAGAAGAAATGGTAAAGAACCCACTTCTATCAGTACAAACATCTATATACTCACTTAATTCTTTAGTACATGATCAAATTACTCAACTATCTGGGAGCTTAGAAAAAACATTAAATGGATTAAAAAGAGTTTTAGATGCTGGTATCCCGGCTCAGATTTCATGCCCGGTTTTGAAACAGAACAAAGATGATTTTTCTGAAGTTATAGAATGGGGAAGGAAGAATAGCACGTCAGTGGCAATAGAACCAGTTATTTTCGCTTCGTATGATCATACTGGTGAAAATTTAGCCAATAGGTTAAACCTTGATGAAATTGGGAAGGCTATAGATTGCCAGTTAAATGAAGGATATGTAGATATTCTTAAAGGTATTGCCAGAGAAAAAGAGAGTATAAAACCAGATGATCCAGCGTGCTCAATATGTCGTTATAGTTTTTGTGTTTCGGCAATCGGAACCGTCTATCCATGTGTTGGCTGGACAACTAATATAGTCGGAGACTTAAATACTGAAAGTCTGTATGAAGTATGGAATAATTCTAAAAAGATTGATGAATTGAGAAATATTAAAAAGAGAGATTTTCCAGAATGTGTAGATTGTAAGGACAGAGGTTATTGCAATGTATGTATGATGTCCAACTCTAACGAGAATCCTGATGGAGATGCGTTTAGAATCAATAAATTTCATTGTAAAGTTGCCGAGTTAAAACATAAGAAGCTGTCGATTTACAAATAATGAAATGATTAAAATCCTTATTGTGTGAGGGGGATAGTTAAAAAAATGGAAAATATTATAATCAGAGACGCGCATGAAAACAATTTAAAGCATCTTGATTTAGAAATACCATTAGGCTCATTTACATGCGTGACGGGTTGCTCTGGATGCGGTAAATCATCATTAGTTTTTGATACTCTGTATGCAGAGAGCCAGCGTGGTTTTTTAGAGGGAATGACAGGTAATATCTATAGTCAAAAACTTATGAATAAACCTAAAGTTGGGGCTATTGAAAACCTAAGGCCTGCATTAAATATTTCGCAAAATTATTACAACGTAAATCCTAGGTCTACAATTGGAACAATCACTGAAATATCTTATTATCTTAGAACTCTTTTTTCATTGGTGAATAGTGATTCATCTAGTATTGTTCCGGAGAATATATTTTCATCGAATAACCCTAAAGCATTCTGTCCTAACTGCAATGGACTAGGGATTGAAATGATTATATCGCCAGAATTATTAATCCCTGATGAAACAAAGACGCTTAGAGAGGGGGCAATCCTTTACTTTAAGGGAGCAAAGGAGAGTAAAGAACAAAAATGCCTAGAAGCTATATGTGATCATTATAATATAGACATTGATAAAAAATATTCAGAATTAACTAAAACAGAAAAGAATAAGCTCTTATATACGGAAGAAGTTTTAAGAGTGAAAATATCTTACAAAGAAGGAAAGCGTCGTAAACAACATATTGTATCATTACAAGGTGTTATTCCGATGTTACAAGCCCAGATTGCAAGCGCTGACAGTCTGTCAGATAATTCGCCCTATTCGAAATATTCAACTTCAGTTGAGTGCCATGTTTGTCACGGTGCTAAACTTAGCAAGCAGTCAATGAATTATACTGTTGGAGGTTTGAATTATGGTGAAGTCGAGAATATGGAGCTTACACATCTTGGCTCATGGATTGCACACCTTGAGGACAATAGAATTACGGATGATAAAAAAGAATTAGTAGATCAATTAACTAATAGTATTATTTCAAAGGTAAATGCTCTGGAGAAATTGAACGTTGGTTATCTATCTCTAAGTAGATCAATTCCATCACTATCAGGAGGAGAAAGACAACGTGTTAGAATTGCAACCCAGTTAACATGTTCCTTAAAAGGTCTTATTTACATTCTTGATGAACCATGCAAGGGATTACATCACAGAGACATTGTGAGAATTATTAATGCAACGAAGGATCTGATTAAGAAAGATAATACGGTTATTGCTATAGAACATAATAAACATTATATTTCGGAAGCAGATTATAAAATTGAGCTAGGGCCAGTTGGTGGACCCGAAGGCGGATATTTATTAAGTGCAGGTAAAGATAATGAAAAATACTCAACAGAGCTTACATTTAAGAAGGTAAGAACTATTGATAGTTATCTAAGATTTAAAAATATATGTTTTAGAAATATTAATTCGCAAGATGTAAATATACCTGTCGGCGGGATTACTTGCGTCACAGGTGTTTCAGGCTCTGGAAAATCAACATTAGCTGAAGCATTAGCTGTAAGTTTAGATAAGAATACTGCGAAAAAATATGGTGATATAGAGAAGGGTAATTTAATAAAAAGAATTATAAAGGTAAATCAATCACCTATCGGTAAAACACCAAGGTCCACAGTAGTCTCTTATTTGGAGATATTTGATGAGATTAGGTCGTTTTTTTCAAAAACAGAGACTGCAAAAAGACTTAAATTGTCTGCCTCTATGTTCAGTATGAATGTGAAGGGAGGAAGATGCGAATGCTGTCAGGGAACCGGTTTACAAAAAATCGAGCTTAATTATTTACCAAGTGCATATATCACTTGCCCGGAGTGCAATGGTAAGCGGTATCATGAAGATATTATTTCAGTAGAATATAAAGGAAAAACTATATTAGATGTTCTTGAAACTCCTATATCGGATATTATAGAAATATTTTCAGATTCCAAGAAGGTCTATTCCGTATTGAATAGTATGATTGATTTGGGCTTGGGATATTTAACATTAGGACAAATGTCTATGAATTTATCCGGTGGAGAAGCTCAGCGTATTAAATTGGCAAAAGCGTTAGGATCTTTATCTGGTGGACAAAGTTTATATATACTTGATGAGCCAACATCAGGATTGAACGAGGTTGATATTAATAGATTTATCAATGTTCTTTTTTCACTTCAGGAAAAAGGCGAAACAATTTTGATAATAGAACACAATCTTGAATTTATTGCAAGGGTATCGGATCATATAATAGATTTTGGTGTATATGGTGGAAATCAAGGCGGTATAGTAGTAGCTCAAGGAAATGCTATGGAAGTGTTTAATAATAAAAAATCATCATTGTATGGATTAGAATAATTGGCGAAAAGGTATTTGAAATGATGTATGAAACAAATATAAATCAATGTTCTGTTGTTTTGACAAGAAACTGCAATTTAAGATGCGAGTTTTGTTATGTTAAAGAAGCAGGTTATAGTGAACATGAAAGTATAAGCTTTGAAAATCTGAAAAAGATTGTGGACTTTTGTAATGAAGCAAAAGTTAAATATATATTTTTTACAGGTGGGGAACCATTACTATATCCACATTTAACTGAAATATTAAAATATATAAAGTCTCAAGAACATAAAATTACAACAGCAGTTGCTACAAATGGTTTACTCCTTGAAAATGTTGATTTCTGCAGGAAGCTTATAGATAGCGGTTTGGATTATATCGATATTTCTATGAAAGGAAAAAATTCATTGGAATGGGTTAATATAACAGGAGTAGATGGATATAAGAAACAACAAATAGCTGTGAATAACTTATCTTTACTAGATATAGATTTTACATGTTCTATGGTAATAACCAAAGAAAATGTTTTTTCACTATGTGATTCTGTAAAAACGGCTCTTGAAAGAGGGGCAAAACAGTTTTCTTTTACTTTTATAATTGACAATGACACTGCATCAGATGGTGAAGGATCTTATTTAGAACAGAATAACCCTTTCGAACTAATTAATGATTTTTTATCTCAAAAAAGTCAACTGGATTCAATAACACAGGAATGGTGGATTGAATATAGTTTTCCTCTCTGCATTTATACAGAAGAGCAAATGGAATTGTTGAAAAACAAATTGGCATCCCCTTGTCAAATTCATAAACAGAATGCATTAACATTTGACACTCAGCTTAATCTGCTTCCGTGCGATATGTACTTTAATACCAAGATGGGTCGGTTGGGTGAAGACTTTAGTAATATTAAAGAGTTCTTTGAATTAAGAGAAACTGATTCATATATAAATACAATAGATAAAATCAATAGTATGCCATCCAACAAATGTAATGATTGCCAATACTTGGAAAGATGCTATGGTGGATGCCCAGTATTGTGGAAGAATTATTCTTTCGACGAAATGCAAGAATATAAGAATAGAATGTGATTGAAATTGTGCAAGTGGGCTTGCACAATTGTAGGCAGAGGAACAGATATAATAGTCTGTTCCTTTTTCTATGCTATTGGCACGGGTGCTTCCGTTTTGGGTGATTCCGGGGTAGTGTCAAGTGACCTATGAAAGAATGAGCTAAAAAGAAAAAGGCTCAAACGAACCTTGAAAATGTAGATATTGATACCGAAAAGCTCTCCGAGGGCTTAGGGCGCCGCCCTAAGAACCTGCAAGGGACCAGTCCCTTGACCCAAACAGCGGGCTCTGCCCGCACCCGTCCTCGCCGGAAGCAGGCCAGCAAGCACACTTGCTGACCAGATGTATAGGATAATCCGTGAACCTTATGTCAAGGGACTTTCGCGGCATATCCTCACCGGCTTTGCCGGTTCCGGTATTCCACGGTTTCCTTGACAACGGTTCCGCTCCGGGGTCAGGCTGATTTTTCT
>NZ_AUKC01000061.1 GCF_000424545.1 Butyrivibrio sp. NC3005
AAAAGGCTTCGCCTTGGACCAGTTTGCCACTTGACTTTTGTTCTCACGAAACTCGCAGTAAATGCGAGTTTCTGAATATAAGTGACAAGAAGTCATACATTCTTGAATATAAAATTCAAGAATATATCAACCAAGCCAATTTAAGTTGACTTCATCGAAGGGCTTGGTTGACGCCTGAATCATATACTCACGAAACCCGCAGTAAATGCGTGTTTCTGTAATTTTATCTAAGAATACATACTTCAAGCATACATTTTGGGTGAGTGAGTAAGTGAGTGAGTGAGTCTCAAAAAAGGTGGTATGGAAAGGCGCTTCCTTTCAACATTTTCTCCGTGAGCTTTCTTCTCCTAAGCGTGGGGTCGAGGGTTAGAATCCCTTCCCGTACATTGAAAACAGAAAAGTGAATGCAAAAATGATGGAGAATGCTTTTTATAACGGTAATGATAAATCTGAGAATACCAAAAGCGAAGTAAAACTCCACCAAAGGAAGAAACTGATGCTGAAACCTTGATGCGGCTATTACAGAAGCCGGAAATGGCGGCATTGCTGAAGACAATTATAAATGCTGGGAAATAACAGATTAGCCTCTCTTGTTTATAAGGGAGGCTAATCTGTTATTTATGACATTATACAAACATTATTCTGACATTAAAAAACCGCATAAATACGGAATTTTTAACATTGCAGAACATTATACGGACATTACCAGAGGCGTTCCTGACATATAAGTCGAATAGGATAAGAATTCAGTTGTAAAGGATTTCTTTACAACTGCCGCTGATGGAAAGAAATATGGGACTTTTTCGTTTATATTGACAATCCTATTCAATAGGATATAATAGAGATATGAAAAGAACATTTATTGAGACAAAATATTTTACAGCAAAATGGAAAGAACTTGGTTTTACTGAAGAAGATTTACGCAGACTTCAGGAAGAGCTGTTAGAAAATCCAAAAGTTGGTGATGTTATGCGTGGGACAGGCGGTCTTAGAAAAATGAGATTTGCTTACAACAATCGCGGAAAAAGTGGTTCAGCCAGGGTATGTTATCTGGATATTGAAATCAGAGAAGAAATACATCTGCTTGATGTTTTTGCAAAGAATGAAAAAGAAAATCTATCAAAAGCTGAGAGAAACGAGATCAAGAAATTAGTTGAATTTATCAAGGAATTTGGATGAGGTGTAAGGTATGAGTTCAATGTACGAAAGTCTCATGAAGAGTCTTAGTGAAGAAGTTGAAGATATTAAAAAATATGGGAAATCACAAGGTAGGAAGACGGTATTAGAGGTTAGACCTGTAAAGGAATACACTGCTAATGAAATAAAAGAGCTCCGTCTTAAATTCGGAATATCTCAGGCAATTTTTGCAAAGTGCTTTGGAGTTTCAAAAAAGACTGTTGAAGCATGGGAAGAAGGAGTAAATATTCCAAGTGGTCCGGCTTTAAGAATTTTGGAACTGCTTACTTTGGGGCAGCTGAGTATAGATCAATATATTATTAAGCAATAAAGATGCCAACTGTGATGGGATTTTATGCACCTTAATAAGACTAAAAAAGCTATCATTAGCCAGATGAGTTCATAGTGCTACTTTGACAAAGTGGCAGTAAATTGGCAGTGGCACTTGCAAAATACTCCAAAATATATAAGCATACAAAGGCAGATTCTAACAGGTCATAATCGCAGATTTTCTCACTGTTTCAGCCTGATTTAACATACTTAAAAACACTCTATTTTTAGGTCCGGGGCAAACTCCTAAGCGGTAGGTCTGGGGTTCGAATCCTCTCCCGTACACTAAAAGTGGTATTATACACTTTTTTCCATAAAAGGAATAGTCCCGCATAAAAAATAGCAATAAAAGGGAGCTGGGAAAAATGATTTATCATTTTTTCACAGCCCCTTTTAGTTTAAAACTTCTCAATCGCCGTATTCACAACATTTCATTCACTTTTCTTTGGTGATTATCCATGATATTATCAGCGCTATTATGCAACCTATTTTAGACAATTATCCATAGGAAAAACTTGCATCTAATACGTTTTTAGCCTCATAAAACATTGAATTTATAGAATTTACTGAATTTTAACTTCAACCTTATCGCATCCACCATAGTCATTTGGCCAAAGAAGAAGTGATTTTACCTTGGAAATATCAATTACCCTGTCATATCCTCTAATGCAAACAGCTTCTTTTCTCGATTCATCCTTAAATCCACTGCTGCCGCCATTTGCTACCAAAGGAAGTCTTGTTCCATCTTTTAATACAAATCCGATAAATTCAGGAATACCCGTTCCATCCTCTGTTTCTTTTAATTTGCCATCAACCTTATAATTTACTGTAATTGATACAGGCGAAATCTCAACAGTAGTAATAGAGCAATTACTATTGGGGACTTCTTTATTTACAGTAATAGTCTGACTGCTGCTAACTTTAGGAAGCTTTAAATCAAAATTCCATTTTCCTTTCACAGAAGGTGTAAATTCGGCTTTACCTGTATAGATACCAAGTGATGAAAAATCTACATGAAGAGTTGATCCTAGTACAGAATTAAGACCATCTCCAGCCTGTATTTGAATTACATATTCTAAATCTCCGTTTTTATCTTTATAATGCCCAAAATTTCCATTTTCATCTGGAGTAATAGCAGTTCCATCATCATAAACAGCCATACCATTATCATCAATCATTGTTCCATCATAAAATGAGCTGGAACCATTTACCAATGAATTTTTATCATCTCCCAAATAGTAATCAACATCTGCTCCCGGCTCCTTGTAATCATCTATATCCAGGCCAATAACCTTAAATGATGCATACACGAAATTTTCATCTGCAACAACAGTATCAGGAGAAATAGTAATTCCATTATCTGTAATCTTATATGTCGAATAATCTGTTAGCTCTTTATAAACTATAGCCTGTCCCTTATCTGTTAATACCTGCTGCTGGGTATCAGTTGATTTCAAAAAACCGCTCATACCTCGCCCCCAGAAATGATGAATTGCAGCAGCTGCAGTAACAGTAGTAAACAAAACACAGCAAATACAGGCTACAACTGGTAATAATCTGTGAAAAACTGAAACTTTTTTCCTGTTTGAAAATCTGTCTGCTTTTTCCAATATATCATCATCTATACCAATCATACTCAAATATAAATCTCGACTTTTCATGATGCTAAATAACCCTCCTTTATAAGCCTTTTATAAAGTTTACCTCTAAGCCTTGTAAGAGTAACCGACACATTGTTATTAGTCATACCAAACTTCTTTGCTATTGAACTGATATCCTGAGTATAAAAATACCTGCATACAAATATATAAGCCTCTTTATCGGGAAGTTCATTCACAAAATCTCTAATAATATTCGAAAGCTCAGTTTTCAAAACCAAGTTCTCCACATCATTGGAATCAGGTATACATTCTTCAAGTTCATCTAGAACATCTGCTATGATTCCACCTCCTCTTTTTTTGGCATTCATGTTTTCATATTTATTGAATGCTATATTTCTTGCTATCTTTCCCAGAAAAATTCTTAAAATATGTGGCCTAGTAGGAGGTATTGTCTTCCAAGCCTTCATATAAGTATCATCTAATGTTTCCTCAACATCTTCTTTACAGCCAAGAATGCTTCGAGCTATTGCCGATAGATAATTATTGTATTTTTTATCGGTCTCTGTTATAGCCTTTTCATTGCGATCAAAGTATAACTCTATTATTTCTTCGTCTCTCATTACATCCCCTTTTAATAATAGTATTTGTAGGCCCTACATCTATATAGACAGAAAAAACTCACTATTATTACATATATAAACATAATAATCGAACATAAAATATCTTCTACGTTACAATTCATTAAACCAAGTAGTTATTTCTCAATATATTTTGCAGAACGTTGACGTAATTCACACCTATCATTATAATGAAAAAAGATGTTTTTACGTCATTTATGGAGGAGAAAGAAATGAATAACAAATTTTGCCCTAATTGTGGAGCACCATTAAAAGAAGGGGAAATGTTCTGTTCAAATTGTGGCAGCAAAATCGATAACTCAAACGTTCAAAATGTAAACACTTCAAATATCACTAATACTACAGCATCCAATACTAATGCTAATACATTTTCCAATATGAATACTCAGATGCCACAAAATGCTATGAACAATACAGCTAATGCTCAGATGAATACTAATAAGTCTTCTTTTAGCAATAGCATGAAAATTGGTATTGCAATAACTGTTATTGCCGTAATTTTGGTCATTACTCTTATAGTCAAAATCAGTTCAGCTATTACAGAAGCTAACAGAAAACTTCCTTATGAATTAAAGTGGAAATACACTACAGAGAAGATTAAAGAAGAGTATAAAGACACAAATAAATTTGGTGATGATGGTCTTTCTTTGAAATTTGATCCTGCTGAATTAGGTTTAACAGAAAGTGACAAAGTTAAATATGGATCTACTTATTTATCTTTCGATGATGAAAAACTTAATTATATTAGTATATCAGCTAATATCAAAGATCAAGAAAAGAAAGACAAAGTTCTTGATTATTTCAAGGACAAATACGGTTCTATTGATGAAAAAAACGAAGGCAAAGACAGTACAACATATATGTGGAGAAAAAGTGCAATTGATGCATTTATAACTCTCTCTATCGGAGATGATTACGTTTCTCTTTCTATCATCAAATCTGACAACTAAGTAAATACTAACTGCAGGTTTTCAATTGAAAACCTGCTTTTTTTATAAAATATTCTAATAAAGCTAGATTTATAATAATCCGATATATACGCTGATAGGGGGATTGGAATAACTTTTACAAGAAAAGGATAAATACACAATGGAAATATATGTTTCTCAAAAAGAAGAACATTCTGGAGATGGTAGTTATTTTCATCCGTTTAAAACAATCTCAGAAGCAGCAAAAATAGCCAAAGAAGGAGATATTGTAAACGTCGCACCTGGAATATACAGAGAATGGGTAAAACCGGCTTTTTCTGGAACAAAAAATAATCCAATTATCTATAGAAGCACAAAGTATCATGGTGCTGTAATTAGCGGCGCAGAGATAGTCGATAATCTGCAAAAACTAGATGTTAAAACATTCCCAGACACGATAAGTGATATAAATAATAACACAAATAAGTCGGAGTACAGATATAGAAAAGATTACATTTACAAAAAAGAAATTCCTGATTCATCCATTATAAATGAGAATTCTTTCCAAAGACTTGTTTCAATTGAAGAAAAAAGACATGCCATAAACCTATATATTGGCGATGATGAACTTCGCAAAGTATACTCTATAAATGAAATCCTAAATCCCATTCCAGAAGATTATAAAAATTTAAAAGGAGTATGGTTTACATTAAAAGAAAATATTGCAACTGTTATTTATATAAGATTTTTGGAAAACATTGAAAATATCCCTCTCGAAATGACCTTTCGAAATAATTGCTTTTCCCCGGTCAAAGAAGGCATAGACTATATAACTATTCAAGGATTTGTACTGGAAAAAACATCTTATGGTGATACATCTTACAATTCTAAAAAAAATGCCGCAGTTAATCCTAACAATTCAAAAGGATGGTGTATTGAAGACTGTGAAATCAAAAATAACATGTGTTGCGGAATAAGTTTAGATATATATAACAATGAAGATAACACAAGTACATTGTCAACCTGTTTCAAAAAGAGTCCTGCTCAAATAAAACTCGAAAATATAATGAAAGTAGAACACTCTATCTGGAATAAATCTACTGTCGGAAGTCACATTATTAAACGATGCGAAATCCACAACTGTCTGCACGCTGGAATTAGTGGAGACTTTGGAGCTATTTTTTCCAAAATAGAAGATAACCATATCTACAATATTAATAAAGGTAATCTCTCGTTAAAAAAAGATACTGCAGCAATAAAGCTTAGTGCGACAGTTGACACTACAATAAGAAGAAACCACATTGAAAATAATGCACGAGGTATATGGATTGACTACTCTGCGCAAGGATGCAGAATCAATCAGAATATCTTGCACGACAATTATTCCTATGAAAATAAAGATTATTCTTCAAGTTTACAATTTGGCGAAGACTTGTATTTATCACATATCCATGGTCCTATATTAATAGATAACAATGTTATGTTATCACCATTTTCAGCTAGACTAAATTCTGATGGCTATGCTTTTGTTCACAATCTTATAGCAGGGGCATTCACTTATGTTGGAAACAAAAACAAAACTATATTTTCTAACTTTAACGATATAAATATTTCGCCGTACCATATGCCGCACGAAACTGTTATAAGAGGTTTTGGTCCTATTCTTCACGGAGACTGCCGCTTTTATAATAATCTCTTTGTTCAAACTAAGGCAAATGAAAAGCTAATGTCAATTGCGCACTCATGCGAATTCGATAATACCAAAAAACTAAATTTCTCCGTAGGATTGCAAGTTTATAATGAATTTCCCACACCAGAAGCATTCTGGCCGCAGAAATCAACCTCTAAAAACTCATCTTTTTTATATGACTATTACAACGAATTTCTTCCAGTTTATACCTATGGAAATTTCTATCTTGGCGGTGCTAATCACTTTAGTAAAGAAAAGAATTTTTTCCATGACATTCAACAGGTTTACATTAAATTATTTACCGAAAATGAAATCCTTATTATGGAAACTAATGCATATGAAAACCTTCCAGATACAATTTGCTATTCCATATCCTCTAAAGAACTAGGTAATACGATAGAGTCTGAATCACCTTTTGAAAATACAGACAAAGAAACCATAAACCTTAGAAAAGATTTCTTTGAAAACACAAGAACTGTAGGCTATTGTCTTCCTGGTCCTTTTGCATCCAAAAATACTATATATAAATTATTTAAGACAAACAATGAAAATGGATACGAAGCATCTGCAACAAAAATAAACGATATTAATGATAATACAAGTACAGCTGAAAGTAATAGTGTTACAAATGATATTAACCTTGAAGAAGAAAAACTCCCCAGAATTCTTCATGCAGATTTAATGGTAACTGGATGCGAAAACATTTCTTTTCCTTTTGAAAAAACAATGGTTCGAGTAAAAGAAGTCTTTATCTGTGGAAATATACTATATATCCATTTTGATACTACAAATGATCTTATTGAAATAGACCTAAAATACGGCTTTTATCACCATATCTCTCCAAAATGGTCGATTAAAGTTCTCCAGGCAATGGATGCTTCTGATAACGAAAATATTAATATCTTTATTAGGACAATTGGAACACTTCTATCAATATTGTCTAGAAGTATGACACACGACCCTCAAGATGCTTGTAGTAAAATATCTGACAAACTACAGCCTGTTTTAGACAAATATGGCATCACTATGAGACTTACACCTAATTACATGAAATTTATTTTTGAAAAGAAGTTTATAACCTTTCAAGATGTTATCTACAAGATACACAGAAAACCTCTTGACATTGTCACAGACATATTTGAATGTGAGTGACAAAACCTCTAGGTTTTGTCACTTACTTCCGTATAAAAATATCATGGAATTCATCTGTCATATATGAATTTGACATCACGAAAGAATTATTGCTTTCTGTTACTATTTCATTAGTATCGTATTCAATATGATCAATAAGACATTTATTAACAAGCGTATTTCGATTACATCTATAAAAAGCCCCATTAGTAATATTACAAATTTGATTTAAAGAACAGTTTAAAGATATTTCGTATTCTCCGGAAATAGCAGGGGATAAAAGCGTTAAAGTTTTTCCACTGCACACTATTGCTTCGATTTCATTAATATTTACAATACGCTGATCATAATAGTTCTTAGCATTTCTACATGGAATTCCATCATATTCCTTCTGTTTTTCTTTGCCAACAAATTGAATCAATTTTCGACACCTTTGCTTCATAACAGAAGTATTCTCTTCATTTAAAAACAACTCATTAGGATTAATATAAGGATGAACATATAATCTAGGATTAACAAGTCGATTTGACAAAACCATTAAATAAGTCATGGTCCTTACTGTCTGTTTTCTAACATTTATCAAAAAATCCACATCACTATTACTTTCAACATTAAAAAAAAGAATATCTGGTGGATCATTAGAAATCTTCTTAGCGCTTCTTAAACTCTTGAATGAGTGATACTCATAATCTGTACAAATCAAAAAATCTACCATCCCCGGAATCCAATGCCTGATGTGACTATCCATGTCACTTTGCAAGGAAACTGAATAAATCTTTTCCATAATAACTCCATTTAAATAAAACTTTTTAGAAATATTTGAACCTTAAATAATGCTTAAAACGCAAAAACTAGAAAAATATATCACATTTATATCTCGAATTCAATATATAATATTCCATAAAAAAACATATATTTTTATTCGAGTAATTGTTATATTTTCCAAAAATAAACATATAAAAAATGCAAATATGTCCTTAACAGGCATAAATATTGAGTTTACGCGTTATCTTTATATCGTTTGTATTTTAACAGCACTATCGAGTTTCCATAAACTTTTTTAACCATAATATAAGTCCTGCTTATTTTTGGAACGTCATTTTCTTCAAAGACATGTTTAATTTTGGAATCATTGTAAAAAAATATTTTTTTCTGCGATTATTTCCATTGGCATAATCTGTAAAAGAGCAGATATCCGTGCCTTTTGAATCATAACACTCACATTTATCCTGTTATTTTCTGTAATTTACAGATATTTACAGTTTTTTTATATCATATGATTAAAACAATAAAATTAGCAACGCTCATTAAAGTTATGCTCGTTTTTGGAATGATCCTTTTGAAGTATTGCTTATTTTTGGATTTCTTTTCTAGAAGAGTTGCTTGTTTTTGGAACAATAATAGGCAGTTTCCTTTAATTTATGGTGTTTTTTGGAATATTTATATCGAAGACGTGGTTTGTTTTGGAATTTACTAAAAAACTAGCTATTTTTACCTGTTGTATTTTGGAATCGTGCTAAGAAATGCTTTATTTTGGAATATAATTATAGTTTTTTCTGCTGTGTTTTGGAAAGATTTTTATAAAGATATGGTTGTTTTTGGAATAAATATGGTAAAAAACATTTTTACATGGTGTATTTTGGAATTAATTCCTACAAATTCAGCTTTTATCGTGATTTTAAATCATGAAAAGTTTCAACATAAAGGCTTTTTTCAGACAAGAATCGCATTTTAAGAAAAATTATCAGTTTTATGTAGCCTGACAAAAAGCAATACGCAAACAGTATCATATTGCTATTAGATTTAATTTCCAAAAAAATTGTAGATAGTAACATAATAGTAGCCTATAATTATTACTGACAAAAACTGATTATTTACGAGGAAAATTATGTTCAGAGATATTGATATAAACGAAATATCAGACGGAAAACTATATGATATAGATGATGAAGTTCCTGTTGGCTGCAATGCCTGCGAAGGTTGTAGTGAATGCTGTCAAACAACAGGTGATTCCATAATCTTAGATCCTTATGATATGTATAATCTCTCCAAAGTCTTAAACAAAAGCTTTGAAGAAATGATTGAAAAAGAAATCGAAATAAGAATGGTAGATGAATTAATCCTTCCTAATATAAAGCTCTATGATGAAAATAATAAAAATGCAGAAGATAAGTGTCCTTTTTTGAACGAAAATAAACGATGTTCTATCCATAAATACAGACCAGGGTTCTGCAGACTTTTTCCTATGGGAAGATATTTCTTTAATTCAAATGATTCTTCTTTGAATAAGAAGGATTACAAATATATTTTGCAGATAAATGAATGTACTAAACCGAAAGAAGAAAGATATAATGTTAAACTTTCAGAGTGGATAGGTATTGAAGATATCGAACAATACGAACAATTTGTAGATAAATGGCACAGTTTCAAAATCAATATACAGGAAATACTTTCTCAAATGCCTGAAGAAAAAGGCATTAAAATGGCAAGGTATATTCTTCAAATTTTCTATGTAATTGCATATGATACTTCAAAAGATTTTTATGAGCAGTTTTATCATAGAATGAGCAAAATATCATTAAAATAAATCAAGAAAATTAACCGCTTATTTTTGACAGCATATAGCATATTTGCTACAATTACGTGTAATATCGTTTGTTAAAAGAAGTTAAATATAATAAAGTATTCAATGCTTTTCATATACAGGGAGGAAAAAATGGAATACGATTTTAAACAAATTGAGCCTAAGTGGCAAAAGAAATGGCAGGAGTCCGGAATCTTCAAAGCAGAAGATTTCAGCAAAAAGCCAAAATTCTACGGTCTTGTAGAATTTCCTTATCCATCAGGCGCAGGAATGCATGTAGGTCATATTAAAGCTTACTCTAGTATTGAGGTAATCTCCAGAAAGCGTCGTATGCAGGGATATAACGTTATGTTCCCTATAGGATTTGACTCTTTCGGACTTCCAGCTGAGAACTATGCTATTAAAACAGGCACACATCCAGCAGTAATAACTCAGAAAAATATCGATCACTTTTCAGATCAGCTTCGCGCAGTTGGATTTTCTTTTGACTGGGACCGCGAGTTTGCTACCAGCACATCAGACTACTATAAATGGACACAATGGATTTTCCTTAAGTTATATGAAAAAGGCCTTGTTTTCAGAGCAAATACTCTCGTAAACTATTGCCCTCACTGTAAGGTAGTTCTTTCCAATGAAGATTCGCAGGGTGGTAAGTGCGATATCTGCCATAGCGACGTAATACAGAAAGAGAAGAGCGTTTGGTACCTTCGTATCACAGATTATGCTGATAAACTTCTTGAAGGTCTTGATTCTGTAGATTTCCCTGATAATGTAAAACAGCAGGAAGTCAACTGGATTGGAAAATCAACAGGTGCTTTCGTTAATTTCCAGATTAAAGACATTGATGAAAAGCTTGAGATTTATACAACAAGATGCGATACCCTTTTTGGTGTAACCTTCATGGTAATGGCACCTGAGCATCCACTTATTGATAAGTATAAGAATCGCATTGCCAATTTTGCTGATGTTGAAAATTACAGAGCAGAATGTGCAAAGAAAACAGAATTCGAGCGTACACAGCTTGTCAAGGATAAGACAGGTCTTAAACTTGACGGATTTAGTGCTATCAATCCTATTACAGGAAAAGAAATTCCTATCTTCATCGCTGATTATGTAATGATGGGATATGGTACAGGCGCTATCATGGCTGTTCCTGCTCACGACCAGCGTGACTATGACTTTGCCAAGAAATTCGGAGTACCGATTGTACAGGTTATCAAAGGTGGAGACATTGAAAAAGAAGCGTACACTGGCGATGGCGAAATGATTAACTCTGACTTCCTCAATGGATTTACTAACAAAAAAGACTCTATCGAAAGAATGCTTGAGTTCTTGAAGGAAAAAGGCATCGGTGAGAGAGGTGTTCAGTACAAGATGAAAGACTGGGCATTCAACCGTCAAAGATATTGGGGCGAACCAATCCCGCTTATCCACTGTCCAAACTGCGGCGTGGTTCCTGTTCCTGAAGACCAGCTTCCACTTGAACTTCCTGATGTTAAGAATTTCGAACCAGGCGAAGATGGAAACTCACCACTTGCAAAGATTGACTCATTTGTAAACTGCACATGTCCTAAGTGCGGAGCTGCTGCCAAGAGAGAAACAGATACAATGCCACAGTGGGCAGGTTCTTCATGGTATTTCCTCCGCTTCTGTGATCCGCACAATGATAATGCATTTGCTGATCCTGAAAAGGTTAAATATTGGATGCCTGTTGACTGGTATAACGGTGGTATGGAACACGTAACACGTCACCTTATTTATTCCAGATTCTGGCATAGATTCCTTTATGATCAGGGATATGTTAGCACAAAAGAACCTTATGCAAAGCGTTCTTATCAGGGACTTATCCTCGGACCAGACGGAGAGAAGATGAGTAAATCCAAAGGAAACGTAGTCGATCCTATGGATATCGTAAACCAGTATGGTGCAGATACATTAAGACTCTACGTTCTGTTCATGGGTGACTATGGCGCAGCTACTCCTTGGAGCGAAAATGGCGTTAAAGGATGTAAGAGATTTATTGACCGTTTCGCATCACTTACAGACATTCTAGATAAGAAACCTGAAGATACATCTCTTGAAAGCAGTCTTCATAAGATGATTAAGAAGGTAACAGAAGATATCGAAGCAATGAAATTCAACACAGCTATTGCAGCTATGATGACATTCATGAACGAAGTAAGTTCTGCAGGTACTATCTCCAAAGAAGAACTTTCTGTATTCATCAGACTTCTTGCTCCATTTGCACCACATATCTGTGAGGAGATGTGGACATATATAGGCGGTGAAGGACTTGTATCTATTGCTCCATGGCCAGAATATGATGAGCAGAAGACTATCGATAAGACAGTAGAAATCGTTGCTCAGATTAACGGAAAAGTTAAGAGCAAGATGGTAATCGAAGCTGATGCTGATAAAGATGACGTAATCGCCAAGGCAAAAGAACTCGATAAGATGAAAGATGCTATAGAAGGTAAGACAATTGTAAAAGAAATCTACGTTCCTAAAAAGCTCGTCAATATCGTAGTTAAATAATTATTTCTGATACGATTTAATTTCTCAAAAGAGGTATTTCACTAAAAAAATGGTGAAATACCTCTTTTTTACCATCATGGTAATTTTCTTTTACTTTAGAAAGATGACTCAATTCGTCCCGTATTACTTTCATCTATTTTTTCTGGAATAAACCTTTCCCACTCTTTAACTCTTTTTAACATTCCATCAATGTCTAGAACTCCAAATGCAAACCCTTTAATCACTAAAGATTCCGGAAGCATCTCATCATATTTTTCAAAAAGAGGAACTTCCTTAGGATATACAAGTTCTAGAGGATTTATAGGCTCTTTAGCTAACGATGTTATCAATTCATAGAAAGTCTTTTCATCTGCACTCATAGTAAACTGAATATAATAAGGCTTAGCACTATCCATACCTTTTAATCCCAGAAATCCTGCACACTTTATTTTCAAAAATCTTTCAAGTGCCATAAAAGAGTATGTACCAAGCCACGGGAAAAGAGCCCACATTTTTCCTCCAAGGCATATCAAAGGTTTCTCTAATATTCCAGAATGCTTTGCCATATTTCTTGCTTCTTTTAGTCTTGAAACAGCATTAGCCATAAGATAAGGATATATTTTATCCTCTCTTAAAGCTTCTTTCATGCGCTCTAATATATGAGTATGGATATCTCCGGGACAATCGCCAAAATATGCAGGAACTCTGCCTTTGACCATAGTACAGTACACGTTATGGCGCTTGAAATCTATTTCATCAACCACCCATACATGTCCCGCAATAGCAATTTTCTCTCCAACAGGTGGCGGTTTTACAATAGTCCCAAGTTCTCTGGACTCATCTCTTACCGTAAACTCTTCATTTTCCTGAAATACAGCATAGAATTTAAAATGGTTTGTTATTCGCTCGCCCGTTAGACCTAGAATAATTCCGCCTCTTTCAGTTCTCTGAATATAATCTTTTTCCAGCATATGATGAAGAAGAACCTTGAAATCCTCCTGAGATATCCTATGAAAATATGTCAAAGTAAGTATTCTTTTTGCAAGTTCAACAGGAGTCATCTCACCGCAGCTTGCAAGAGTACTCATAGTCTGGTGGAATAAAAGACTATAACAAAGCCTATCTAGTCTTGGTGGTTCAACCCATCTTTCTTCAAGATATACCTGTATAAGCGCTATAGCCTGAATTAGTTTCCATGGGATATTTTCAGGCATCATCGCTCTTGGTTCTGGATGTTCTTCTCTTATAACAAACCACATTTCCGGTGGAAGTTCACGCCTTCCGGTTCTTCCCATTCTCTGCAAAAAAGAAGAGACAGTAAAAGGAGCATCTATCTGAAATGCTCTTTCCAGTCTTCCAATATCAATTCCAAGCTCAAGTGTAGAAGTAGTAACAGTAGTTAAATAAGAATCCTCATCCTTCATTAATCTTTCTGCCGATTCACGAAAAGAAGTTGATAGATTCCCATGATGAATAAGAAATCTGTCTTTTTCATGCATAGCTTCACAATACTCCCTAAGAGTCGTTGTAGCAGCCTCAGCATCCTCTCTGGAATTACAGAAGACAAGACATTTCTTTCCCTTTGTATGTTCAAAAATATATCCAAATCCCGGATCTGCTGCCTTTGGAGCAGTATCAGTAGAAGGTTCAGCAAAACAGTAGTGTTCTTCTTTATCTAAAGGAACAGAATTTATCACCTGTGCATCAATAACCGTTCCATTTTTCACCATTTCTTCGGCTTTTTTTGAACTTTTTACCGTATCAGATGCCTGTTCTCCACTTATAAAAAAATGTTCAACAGAAATTCTCCAAGTTTTGCTCCTTGCCTCAATCTTAGGAATTATAGTATTTCTGCCTGTTCCAAGCGATAAAAACCTACCTACAGCTTCCAAATCTCCAATAGTTGCAGACAGACCAATTCTTCTTGGGTTAACTCCTGCCATTCTGGATAACCGTTCCAAAAGACACAAAGTCTGACCACCACGGTCACCTCGAAAAAGCGAATGAACCTCGTCTATTACTATAAATCTCAAATCTCCGAACAAAGATACCAACATTGAGTGTTTGTGAAGAAGAAGAGCCTCAAGAGATTCCGGAGTTATCTGCAAGATTCCTGAAGGATTTTTTAAAAGCTTATTCTTGTGAGATGCTGACACATCTCCATGCCAGTGCCACACAGGAATATCTGCTTCATTGCACAAATCTTCAAGCCTTGTAAACTGATCATTTATTAACGCTTTAAGTGGACCTATATACAAAGCTCCAACAGATTTTGGAGGATTCTCATAGAACATAGAAAGTATAGGAAAAAAGGCTGCCTCCGTCTTACCAGAAGCAGTAGAAGCACACAAAAGAAGATTATCATCTGTATTAAAAACAGCATCACCTGCTGCCACTTGAATAGCCCTTAGCTCTTCCCATCCATTCCTGTAAATAAAATCCTGAATAAAAGGAGCATATTTTTCAAATATATCCATGCCTTTTTCCTACAACCTACACAGCTTTTTGCATTCTCTTATCATCTATAATAAGCACTCAATCTTTCAAAAGTTATATTTCAAACTCTGCAAACATATCATCTTTCCTTGCTAAATCCGGAGAATCCACTACAAATTTGTCTGCATTTGTTTCAATCTCATTTTTAGCATAGACAAATTCATCAGAACCTAATAAATCCTTAATTGTAAGCTCATTTTTCTGGTAAAGAATATTTAGTATTTCAATAAAATCTCTAATAACTTCTCTAGGAGTAATATGACTGTCTGCACCAATTCTTCCAAACTCAATTTTGATAAAGTAGTAGATGTCCTCATCAGTAATCTTTTCTTCATATCCATAAAGCTGACTGTGTATATTTGAAAGTTTCCCGCATAGAACAAGCATTTCCTCAGAAGTTAATGGCTCTAACCTTATCACAGGTCCCAGCATATCTCTACATCCATCTTTTGAGAATTTACCCTCCTGAAGCCTTGAACGAAGAGCTTCATAGCTATAGATTCCACGCCTTGTATCTTCAATACACTGCGGTGTTCCTGACATAATAAACCCAAGATTCTTAGCTTTTCCCTGCATTGTGTCATTATACATAGTCAGAATCTTCTCATAGTTGTATTGTCTTGCAATAGAATTAGGAATCTTATATATATTAACAAGCTCATCTATCATGACCATCATGCCACTGTATCCGGCCTTTTTTAAAAAGCTGGCAAAAAGTTTAATGTACTCATACCAGTCATCATCAGTAATTATGATGTTTACTCCTAGTTCAGATTTTGCTTCGCTTTTTGTCGCATATTCGCCTCTTAGCCATTTGATTACCTTTGATTTTGTTTCCTCATCTCCATCCATATATGAACGAAAATACATAGTCAGAAGCTTTGCAAAGTCAAATCCATGAACAAGCTCATTCATAGAAGATATCTCGCCAAAAATTCTTTGTTCAACAACTCCTTCAAACAAAGGATTATCTATCATAATTCCATCAGCTACTACCTGATTTTGAATATTCCCAATCCATTTATCCAGAATAAGATTAAGTGCACCGCCTTCAGGTCTAGTCTTTGTAGACATGTTTTGGATAAGCTCCTTGTAAGTAGAAAGCCCCTGACCTTTATTACCATACAGACGTCTTTCAGGAGAAAGATCTGCATCAACTACAACAAAACCTTTATCCATAACATAATTTCTTATAGTTTGAAGCAAAAAGCTTTTTCCGCTCCCATATTTTCCGACAATGAATCTGAAAGAAGCACCTCCATCTGCGATTATATCGACATCTCTTAATAAAGCATCTATTTCATTTTTTCTTCCAACTGTAACGAAGGGAAGGCCTATTCTTGGAACAACGCCTCCCTTAAGAGAAGATATAATAGTATTTGCTATTCTTTTTGGTATTTTTTTATTATCAGAAGCTGACATTTCATTCCTTCCTACATTAAAAATTCTTTTTCTTATATCTGAATGTTTCTTACTGTTTCAAAACAGTAACTACACTTTGTCTAAAACTTTTATTCCCCAATTATCTTTTTCTTATATCTGAATGTTTCTTACTGTTTCAAAACAGTAACTACACTTTGTCTAAAACTTTTATTCCCCAATTATCTCTTTCACATCTCCTATATAATCTTCGATTAGTATAGGATTGTCACCATCAAATTCGATTATCACATCACCTATTTCGTCATAGAAAGCCTCATTTATTTTAGAAATAACAATTGAGAGCATAAGATGATTTTCTAATGCATATTTTTTTACATCTGTTCCTTCTAACAGCAATTTTAGG
>NZ_AUKC01000062.1 GCF_000424545.1 Butyrivibrio sp. NC3005
ATCAAGTAGGAGGGAGTGATTAGCTCCCGTCCTCTCACAGCACCGTACGTACCGTTCGGTATACGGCGCTTTCAATAGTTGACGTGCACAGACTGATAGGCTGTGGCTAAATCATAGAAGCCACTGTTTATCAGTCTTTCTTTTGTCATCGCCATGTTGACTGCGACTGTATGCGTGGTAAACCAATAACCACGCCGACTGTTACCAGCCATGTACGCCAAGTCTTCGGGTACACCCATCTTAATCAGATTTCGCACCTTTGTCTTGGGCTTCTTCCACTGTTTCCATATACACATACGTATTCTGTGATAGAGCCACCCATTGATATCGTCTATGCTGTTCTTCATGCTTGCTATACCGTAGTAGTTAAGCCATCCTCTCGCATATATCTTGATTTTCTCAAGACTAGGCTTGATGGACTGCACAGACTTACGGGAAGATAAATCTTTCAGCTTGGACTTGAACTTCTTCCATGACTTTGGATGAACCCTGACATAAATGCCACTTCCGTTCCTTCCCAATGCAAAGCCAAGAAATTTAAAATTTCGGATTGCAAACACGTTGACCGTACGACTTTTCTCCCGATTTACTGTTAACTTCAGTTTCTCTTCGAGATATTTTGTACTGCTTTCCAAGAGTCTCTCTGATGCTCTTTTGCTTTTCGCTAAAAGAACGATGTCATCTGCATATCTTATGCAGGGCACACCTCTTTTCAGAAACTCTTGGTCGAACTCATTGAGGTAGATATTCGCAAGAAGTGGAGATAAATTCCCACCTTGCGGTGAACCTTCTTCTGTATCAATGACCACGCCATTTTCCATTACCCCACTTTTTAGATAACGCTTTATTAGCTGAACCACACGTTCATCCTTCACATTCCTTCTGAGGAGTTTGATAAGGATTTCATGATTCAAGGTGTCGAAATACTTTGATAAGTCCAAGACTACTGCAAAAGTGTAACCTTGTTCTGCGTATTCCTTTACCCTCTGTATGGCATCCTTTGCGCTTCTGTTAGGACGATAGCCGTAGCTTCCGTCCGCAAACAACGGTTCATAGATTGGCACTAACTGTTGGGTTATTGCCTGTTGGAGTGTTCGGTCTATCACGGTAGGTATGCCAAGCTTACGCACACCTCCATCTGGTTTTGGAATCTCAACTCGCCTGACTGGCGATGGAGTGTACTTACCGCGATATATTCGGTCAGTTAACTCTTGCTGATGTTCCTTAAGATACGGAAGTGCCTCTTCGATAGTCATTCCATCAATTCCTGGCGCTCCCTTGTTTGCCTTAACTCTCTTATACGCTCTATTAAAGTTATCCTTATACAGTATCGCTTCCAAGAGTTTCGGCTGTGCACTGTCTCTTTCTTTCCATATCCGATTGAATGACCTAAGCGCTTTCGCATACCCTTCGTGTTCCGCACTATCTCTTTGCAAACAGCCATTATTATCCATGTTTTCTGCCATTGACGGTCATTTCTCCTTTCTCGGTCATACTTAAGACTCCTAATGATTCGGTCCTTCGGTTAGCATGTCCATGTTTCCATGTCCATATCCCTACTATGACCTCTGCTGACTTCTGCATGTTCAGCACCGCCTCGTTACCTTGTACGGTGGTTACTCCTTTCAGAGCGTTTCACACAGACCTCCCTAGGTACCACACGTTTCTTCCTCTCCATCCATCTGCCTCATTTATCATGCATGATTCCGTGTAGTTATTGGGCTTCAACTTGTGTAGCAGCCTTACCCTCATGCATAACCTCATATGAGATTTCTGTACGTCAGACCGGAGATTTGCCCGTGGGTTGGTATGTTTCCCACATCCAGCTTCCTTCAGATTCCGTCTCGCGGCAGACACCCTTGCCTTCGGCTATATCCTTCCCACTACCGGGCGGATTCGGGACTTAAACCCGTTAGAAACGTGCGCCGCTAGGCGCACTACCAGACCAAAATTTGTCGTCAAGACAAATTTTGTCCTGCAAAGCAGGATTCTTGCTGATGATTATCATAAATCTCAGCAAGAAGTCATAAACAGTAAGACGTTTACAATTATTTGCAATATCTAATTGTCAAATCTTTAATCTCCATTCCATCCTGTGCAAAGTAGAAATTAAGAAAGAATGTCATAAAGCAACCATTAAACATTAGTTCAATGTCCTGCCACTTGTCATCTTCACCTGTAAGAGTAATCATTTTAACAAGTTCTTTATCTTTGTAAATACTCAAAGGTATCTGTGCAAGTTTACTACTTGCGTTCGCTCTGACTTTCATGTTCAGCTTATAGTTTCCTCTTTCGATAAATGAAACAGAAATCAGATTAGAGCAGTTTCTACCTGTCTTTATTTCAGAAGAATCAATTGAAGCCACTCCCGAATTGCCCACTCTGCAATCGATAAGATTGTCAAATACAAGTTCCTCGTCATCTGCCTCATTTGCAAGCTGCAAATCAATCTCATTGTCTCTTTCAATATATCTGTTAAAAACAGGCTTTTCCATTACAAAACGACAGATATTCTTAGCACATCTCTGAAGTTCTGCTCTTTTTACATTGCCCTTTTTAAGCTCTTCTTCGAGGTTATCTTTGTTCGAGTTATCGATAGCACTTGTTGCTACCATGTACAAATCATTCTGAGCACGCACAATTGAAGCCATATCTTTGGTATCACCTGATTGTGTCTTACCACCCTTTGCCCACCAGTCTGTCATTACTACGCCTTTAAACCCCCATTCATTTCTGAGGATTTCTGTTACAAGGTCATAGGATGAGGAAGAATAGTAGCCATTTACAGGACCATATGTTGTCATAACAGCATGTGCACCAGCTTCCTTAACTGCTATTTCAAAGCCCTTAAGATACAATTCTCTTATTGCTCTTTCAGAAGCTATATGTTCAACAGTATGTCTGCCTGTTTCCTGTGTATTAAGTGCAAAGTGCTTGATAGTACCTGTAACATTATATTTGTGCATACCCTCAAGCTGAGCTGCTGCATTCTTACCTGTTACATATGGATCTTCACTAAAGTACTCGAAGTTTCTTCCGTTAAGCGGATTTCTATGAAGATTCATTCCCGGTCCGAGCAAAACATCAATCTTATTCTTACGAAGTTCAAGGCCTTCCCAGTTATAGAGTTCTTTCGTAAGTTCCAAATTCCATGCACTTGCAAGGCAAGCACCATTTGGCATAGCAAATGCTTTTTTACCAGAATCCATTCTTATTCCAGATGGTCCGTCAGAACAACATCCGATTGGAATGCCCTTTTCAAGCAAAGAATCTGTTACTCCACCAAATGCGCCTCCGCATCCAGGTGTTACCTTCGGTGAACTCATTCCCTCGCCTCTTACTATGCAGCAAAGCTCTTCATCAGAAAGCTGAGATATAAACTCATCCATAGAACACTTGTTATCTAATACATCAATCAGTTTATATCCTTTATCGCCTTCCTGTTTTATTTCTTCAGGAATGTTACTGTTTCTTTTTTCGTCCTGACTAGAAACAGCAGTTGGTACGCTTTCAAATCCTTCTTCAAAAGAGCCATCCTGTCTTTGAACAGGTCTTAATCTTTCAAACTCTTTAATTGGCGCAAGGCACTGTGTAAGCTGTTTTATAAGCTTATTCTCATCGTTTTCTATAGTTCCTGCAACAGTCTTGCATCTAACATTTTCTCCAAGATAAAATGTGTAAGTTCCCTTTTGCATAACATATGCATTTTTATATCCTGTTGCTCCGCAGTCATCATAACTTGATAACTGATAGTCTGTAACAGTTAGTATTATTTCTTCTTTTTCGCCTTTTTCGAGTTCTTTGGTCTTTGCAAATGCAACAAGCTCTCTAGAAGGATTTCCCAGCACTCCCTGTGGTTTGGATACATATAGTTGAACAACCTGCTGTCCTTTAATTTTTCCTGTATTAGTAACAACCGCCTTTACTATTACGCCTTCATCTGTCTTCTCGAAAGAATCAGCCTCAATATCGAAACTTGTGTAGGACAAACCGTATCCAAATGGATAAAGCACCTTATCTTTAGCAAAAGTTTCAAAATATCTATATCCTACATATATATCTTCCTGCTGGATATTAAATTCTTTTCCAGCAAAGTTCTTTGTTGATGGATAATCTTTGATATCTTCTGCTATTGTGTCTGCCAGTCTACCCGACGGATTGACATCGCCTGATATTACATCTAATACGCCAAGTCCACCTTCCTGACCGCCCTGCCATATATATGCTACTGCACTTGGGTTATACTTCTTAACCCACTTCATATCTATAGTATTACCAACGTTTAAGAGAACGACTGTTTTTTCAAATGCAGCTGTTACATTTGTAAGAATCTGTTCTTCTTCATCTGTCAGAAGATAGCTTCCTTTAGCATTGCTGTTATCCTGATCTTCCCCTGCAGTTCTTCCAATAAGAATTACTGCAACATCAGAAACAGCTGCTATTCTTTGGGCAAGCTCTTTGGAAACCGGCATTTCCTTTTGGAACCATGGTTCACTTGCCCATCCTGCTCCGGCATCAAACGGATTGTCTTTTATCCATTCATCATATTCTTTTTTCAACTCTTCATTAACAGTAAAACGCTCATCCTTAAGGAGTGCTTCTCTAACGCCAATAACATACTTGGTATTGACCATTCCTCCTGAACCTGTTCCGCTTTTATAATAATTGAACTGACTGCGTCCAAATAATGCAATATTCGTCCCCTCTTTAAGTGGAAGAACGTCGTTGTCATTTTTTAGTAACACAATCCCCTCTGCAACAGCTCTTCTTGCAACTGCTGCGAACTTATTTGTTTCGAATAACTTTTTGCTCATTTGTTTTCTCCATAAAAAATTGATAAAATTGCCAACATTCCTCTTTGAATAAGAAGCATATTTTATATTTTATCACTAACAAAAGCGATTCAAAAGGCTATTTTTTTGTTAATTTTTCGGATTTTTTAACAAAAAAATGACCTTCTAAATCGCTTCATAGAAACTGTTAGGTATTCTATTTATTCGTAAAATGCTCTATATAACTACTCTTGTCTGTATACATCATTACGATATTCGTGATATCAGCTTTAGATGCTATTACCTTGACTTTTTCCGGTACACAGCAAAAGATTGGTTGAAGATCAAAACTCTTCAAAAGATCAATACTTGCTGCTATTTTATTCTCATCCATCTTATTAAAAGCTTCATCGAGAATTACCACGCGAAGTGTATTAGCATTCTCATATGCTCTGACTTTTTGAGCTATTGCTGCAAACATTACAATATAGTAAGGTGTTTGAATACCAGAGCCTGACTCATCTCTTATAACATCTGACATGTATTTGGAAGAGCCGCTATGGTCAGTAGACATAAGATCAAGATGAAGATATGTTCTATAGTCAGTGTACAGCTGCAATTTCTTCTCTCTTGATATTCTCTGCTGTTCTGTTAGATTCCTTTCATCTAATATAAGCTGAAGAAGTTCCTCTATCTCTTCTTTGTGTGCTTCCTCGAAAGGTCCAGAGAAAATAGACATTCCGCCATATCCCGGAAGATCCGGATCAACTTTTACAAGGTTTGGATCCATAAACATATCATAGAACTTTTCATAGCTCTTTTCTTTTTCATGGACAAGACTATAACGGACGTTTCCAAACCATCTGCTCTCGAGTACTTGATTAACTGCATCTATCTGTTCTTGAGCCTGCTGAATATTAGCTTTTAACTTGCCGATGAACTCGACTTTGAATTCATTTGTAGCTCTTTGGGCTGCTTTTGCAATTTCTCCCTCAAAGGTGGAGAATCCGCTTTCTTTCAGCCTTGTAAGTTCTGTTTCATATTCTTCATTGTCAAAGCTTCTATCCGGATCAAATCCTGCAGTTTCTTCCATGTTGTATTGTGTTCTGAGTCTTTTAAGCGTAGTAAAATGTCTGGACTGTCTCTCTAGAACCTCTTGTCGCATGTTCTGATGATCCTCTAAAGTTTTCTTTAGATTCTTGCGACGGTTCTGAGCCATATCTTCACGAATCCATTCATCACCTTTTTCTTCTCTCCAGTTTGCAGGAAATCTTGAAGCATCGCCTGCTTTTTCTTCAAGTTCATCATATTCTCTTCTTGAATTTTCAAGTTTTCTCTGCTCACTCTCTATCTTATTCTCAGCTCTTCCGCATTCAAGGCTGCTCTGACCTATAAGGCTGCTAAGCTCTTCGAGTCTTGCATTTAAACCTTTTAGTCTGTCATGGAGTTCTTCATCTCTTGATGTATCCACGCTTCCTATCTGTCTTAGAAGTTCAAGAGACTTATCCTCAAGTTCTTCAACATCATTTATATGGACAACAGCAGTCTTGAAGAAATCCATATCAACAATCTTCTGTTCCAATTTGTCAGTGCTTGTGACAGACAAATCAGCTGATAATTCATCCAGCTTTTTCTTCAACTTGCCAAGTTCTTCATTAGCCTGATTTATCTGCATCTCAATTGCTCTTCGTCCAATGAAAAGAGTCGGATTAAACGCTTTTCCTCTTGTAACAAAACCTTTATATATCAAAAGGTCTTTTGTTATAGCACATTTATGCTGATACAATTCGCTAACCTTTTCAACTTTATGAATATATCCAAGTTTATAATCAGCATAAAGTCTTGCATCTTCATTATCTGTTATGATTTCTTCTGCAAGTGATCCTTCTTCAGCCTTTATGTTTGCATTTTCTCTTATTCTTTCAATATCGATTAGTCCGCTTTTATAGGATTTGAGAGTATCTTTATTTTCTCTATATATTTCAAGCGCATCTTCGTAATACTCTTTTGGTACCATCAAATCAAATCTCTGATTATCAAGATAGCCTTCTATTGCATTCTGCCAGGAGTCATCGCGTATTTCCAATAATTCAGAAAAAAGAGGAATAGATATCTTTGTTCCATATTTCTTTGACAGCTCATCTTCAAGCAGATATTTAAGCGACATTGTTTCCTTGGGATACTGCTTCTGATTTCCTGAAAGAGCTGTAATTTTCTCTTTCAAGGTTTTCATTTTATCTTTAACCTTTGCAATATCACTCGATATCTTTGCATGATACTCTCCAAGACTCTGGTAGAGATTTCCTATAACCTCATTTGCATTTTCAACATCGAAATCCCCGAGTTTATCTGCTCTTATTTCCATTGCATTCTTTAAGACTTTTTCTGCACTTTCTTCTGCCTTAAAGCCTGCATTTTCGGCTGTGATAAGAGACATCTGCCAGGATGCACCTCTATTTTGGATAATATGGCATACTCTTTCAATATTTTCGATATATCCTTTTCTCTTATCATCAATATCTTTTTTCTTTTCTTCAAGAGAACGTCTTATCTGCTCGGTATCTGATTTTCCAAGTTCCTCATGAACTCGTCCAATTTCCTCCTGAAGCTTTTTTCTCTTTTCGCTTCGGCTTACATTTAAGGCTTTAGTCTGTTCCACATCCATTGTGAGCTGTTCTATAAGCTGAGTTGACGCATCCTGCTGCTTTTTCTGGATTTGCTGTTCATCACGAATAAGTGCATAATCCAGGATTCTAACCTGCTCTACGTCTTCATGATAGATGTTATACTTTTCCTGAATTTCCAAAAGCTTATCAATTTTTCGTTTGCTGCTTTCAGCCTTATCTTTCAGATCATAATAATCATGAATAGTAGATCTAATATTTGTTAAATCCACTGTCTCATTAACTGAACATATAGAATCAGTTATAAAGCTATCAATGTTGAGATTCTCACCTATTGAGCATGCAACTGCTGCCTTTAAAAGCGTTACATATTCACTTCTTACCTGTCCATAGGCATGAAGTATATATTTGCTGTATTCAGTATCAGTATAAAAATGAAAATTTTCATCTCCAACATATGTTTTCAGATATCTCTTTAGCTCCGAAATATTAAGAGCCATATCATCGAATACAAAGTGATTTTCAGGTATAGCCTTTTTCTCAAATGAGAACCATCTTTCCACTCTTCTAGAATGGTCTTGCGGACAATCAGCTACAAGTCCATTGCAAAAATATTCATCTTTAATATCATTATAGAATTCAAGGACTACATAACTTGTGAAAAATCCATCATATCTTAGATATTTTTCCTGATTGTTACTTGCCCAGTATCCGTAGAAATACTTTTCAACATTTCTTGCTGAATGTTTGTCTGCAGCCTTATTGAAAATACCTTTTTTCCTACCTGTAAGCACCATCATAGCTGCATCTATTATCTGGGATTTACCTGCCTGATTGGCACCAGACAAAAGTGTTATATCACCAACGCTCATAACTGTCGGCTCATCAAACTTTCCCCAGTTATAAACGAAAACTCTCGTTAGTCTTATCAATTTGTATCCTCCTCGTCATCCTTGCCTATACTCTCATTGTTAAGATCAGTCAGAAGTTCTTCGACTTTCCCTGAAGATACCAAATGCAGTATCGCAGGCGTTATTCTAATAAGAGTAGTCGGATCCTTCCAGTCTCCCTTTCCTTTTTCGATAATATGAAATTTTGAAAGTATCTTGAAATCACTCATCATCTGCTGCTTATTAGATGTAATATCTATTCCAACATTATCTTTCAAAAAAAGAACTATTTCGCCAATATCAGTTGTTATCTGCCCCGCCGTTTTAGGATCAGAGTATTTTTTCTGATAAATGCAACGAAGTGCAAGTGCTATTCTTGTCGCATTCATAGTAAAGTGAAAACGCGCTTCATCTGCTTCATTCTCAAGAGCAAAAAGTCCGTTATCAGTATCTCTTACAAGATGAAATCCGCCCATCTCAAAATACAGAAATAAAAGTTCAAAATTGGCATCTATGAAAATATAATCTGTATTGCGGCTCATAAGGCCTGTTTCTGTATCATAGTCCATCATCAGAACATATGTTCCTGACAAAAGAATTCTTACTACTCTCTGAAAATATTCCTGATCAGAGCGTCTTAAATTATTATATAATCCGCTGACTGTATGTTCTTCCTCAAAGTCAGTGTTTAAATTTTCATTTAATATATCCATTCACAATCTCTCTATTCTTTTGTTGTATTATTTGATTCTATTTTTTCAAATAAAAGATTAGGTACTACATACCCGTTTATTTCAATATATTCTCCTGATCTTATTACCTTGTATTCACCATTTGAAAATCCGTATAGTGAAGACATAATAAGAAGGGTATAATCATCCTCACCAAAGTCAGGATTTTCTTTTATTATTTCACCCGTCTCAATCTTGCTTCTTCCATGCATCTTGTCTGCAACATATTTTCTGGCATCAATCATAGTAAAGCCGTTTAGTGTTTTTTCTAGAAACAGCTTAGCTATTTCACCATTTTTCTCATGGTGAGGTCTTATAAGTATCTTATTTAATTCTTCTTTTTCAGGCTTATAGGTTTTTGCTCTAAGGGATCGTTCATCTACAAATACGCTTGTAGTTGCTGCTATTTTCTTTTGAACTGTATCTGCAAAATCTTCCTGCTCCATTTTCTTCATAATCTTTACTATCTTGCTGACTATGCTATGGTCGCTTCTAAGATTATGAATTACTGCAGTTGTGAATCTTCTGTTATAATCTGCATTTCTACCTGTTATCTGGTCTATCTTGTGGCTGGCATTTCTGAAAGTATCACAGATTTTATCTATCCTTAAGTGAATCTCCATTAAAGCCTCTTCATATTCTGCATTGCCTTCAATTATCCCCGGATTTTCAATCTCTATGATTTTTTTTAACAAATCAGTATCTCTTTCAACCTTTTGCATGAGTTTGAGAATAGAACTGCCATAAAGAGCGATAGAATCATTTGTTTTCAATGGATAGTAATACGCATCAATTACGCTTTGCTCGCCTCCCTCCCTGAAGCGTGCTTCAAGCATATCTCTTACTGTTTCATCATTTGCATGTTCTTTGTAATAGGTTCCAATATAATAATACAGATTTCGAAACGTCTTATTTAAATTTTCTGAATTGCTGCAGGCTGATTTTAATGCCTTGGAGAAGATTCTAGCTCTCTTTGCATCCTCTTCTTCATCAGCCAGTTTCAGAACAGCATATGTTGAGAAAACATCATTTTCTTCGATATCATCTTTTCTCTGCGTCTGCCTATACAATACTTCCAGCAAGTCAGATGTATAATCAGGCATTACGATTTCTCTCTCAAATCCCTGCCTGCTGTCTTCTTCTGATAGCCATCCTTTTTTGATTAGCTTTGATAACAAAAAAGTAGCTCTTCCAGGGAGAGAAGCAAGGAGCTGCTCATCTACTACATCTTCTTCATCTATATCTTCTTCGAAATTCGCTGCCGCGATACTATTCTCCAAAGAAATCAAAATCTGTTCTCTTAATTCTTTTCTTCCAATAACAAGTTCGTCCTCAAAAGCCTCTTTTACAACGAAAAGAGCTGATAAATACAGCTCTTTGTTAGGTGAAGAAAGAAGACTAAAAAGACCCGGCGGAACATTAGTAAAAAAATTCTGTGCTAGAACTTTATAATCCATTATAATAACCTCTTCCTTAAATCAATAACCAAAATTAAAACTTGCATCCTTTCCTAGGTTAAAGGAAGGGCAGTTTAAAATGACAACTGCGTCAGGCTTTACATTCTCGACAGTCTGAGCCAGCATATTAGGAGTATATGCAGATATATCATCTATTCTTTTTACCTGCATTGCCAGATATGGCTGGACAATAAAGCCATAAGAATCTGTCACGAATATAATACTCTTATCTTTTGTCTTGTCGTTATTAATAACGTGAGTTGGTCCCTGAAGACCCAAATCATAAATGTCTGATTTCAGATAGTCCTTGGCATTTTTGATATAATCCTCGTTAATCAAAAGCGAAGAAAAATCACCTTTTTGATCAGTGGAAATATCCTGAAAACTTGTTTCAAATATTGGTTTTAATATTTCGAAATCGTCTACACTTCCAAAACTCGTACCTACTCTCTTGCCTCTTGACCCAAGAAAACACTTTTTATAATTTGCAACTTCAAAGTTTGCTATATCAGCTGCTTTTTTATCAATTTTCAAGTCTATATTTTTCGCAAGCCAGCCACTTATTTTCTCTGATGCAAAAAAACCAGCCTTAACATTCCAGTGATGATCTGTCACATAGAAGAAGTCATAATAATTCTCATTTGTTTCTTCTATAAGCTTTCTCATATCAAGATAAGAAATATCATTTCTTGATAACTCATCCAAAAAAACATTTAAGTTTTCATTATCATAGTCATACTCGCCTACAGGAAGCATATCATTGTTTTCCTGACATTTTGGCGGTGCTGCAACATACAAAAGAGGAATATTTTTTTCTTTTAATTTATTATTTAAATTTGCAACGCTTCTAGCTTCATTTCTTAGCACCTCTTCATCAACTTTAGGAGTCATAGAAGTCAGATATCCGTTTTGAAGCCTTACTATATCATTTAATCTGGTAATTCCAAACATCCTTGCCATTCTTCCGTTCAAGTTAAGAAATCCTAACTTATCAGGAAAACAGGCAATATATTCATTTTCAAAGTTTTCCTCTGTCATTTCTGTCCAATATGACAAATCAGGCTTTCCCGTTAATTTATACCTGATCATTCCAATTCCGGCATATACAGTGAAAAATGATATACATAAAAGGAACAGAATCATATATATTTTCAATTTCAATGAATCTTTTTTTATCTTTTCATCCATAGCTTTTCTCCGTAATCTCTACTCAAAAGTTAAAATAAATAAACGGATTATGAGCTCCTATTATAAGGAATGATACTGCCCACAAAAACGCAAAAATCATACAAAAAGGCATTACAATATCAAGTACAGTCTTTAAGCTCTTATTCTTTTCTGATAACTTAGTAAATGCCGGTACAACCGGTGTTGCTGCCAGTATTCCAAGGACAAGATATACTAAATAGTCTCTAAAAAGCCTTATTACTTCAGGAGTAAACATTTGTATATTCTTGCTGTAAATACCCAGCATAGCCATCTGATAATGAATTCCCTGTCCAAGTCCAACTGCATTAAACATTACCCAGTTAAATACAACAAGAAGTATTGTAACAACTCTCCAGAGAATCTGAACTGCCTTTGTTCTTTTTTCCGGAAGGATGATGTATTTTTCTAAAACAAGGAAAATATAGTAGGTCATACCCCATACAATAAATGTATAATTGGCACCATGCCATATTCCTGTTAGAATCCATACCACAAAGAGATTAAACAAGTGCCTTGGAACCTTAACTCTTGAACCTCCAAGCGGAATATACACATAATCTCTGAACCAAGATGACAAGGAAATATGCCATCTTCTCCAAAAATCAGTAACAGACTTCGCAATGTAAGGATAATTAAAATTCTCCTCGAAGCTAAATCCAAACATATGACCAAGTCCTATTGCCATATCCGAATATCCTGAGAAATCAAATAAAATCTGAAGAGAATATCCTATTGCACCTAGCCAATAGAATATAACAGAGTGAGTTGCCCCTGCAAAGTCCAGAATATTAAACTGATCTTTGGCAAGGTTTGAAAAATTATTTGCCAAAATAATCTTCTTACAAAAGCCAATCATAAAACGCTGACATCCGTAGCCAAAACGCTCCATTGACACTTCTCTTTTGTTTCTTATCTGCTCTTCGATCTGCTTGTACCTGACAATAGGACCTGCAATAAGCTGAGGAAAAAAGGCAACATACAGTGCCAGTCTAAAAGGACTTTTCTGAACCTCTACATCTTTCCTGTACACATCAAACACATAAGACATTGCCTGAAAAGTAAAAAATGAAATTCCAATAGGAAGCGCGATATCTGTAACCTTTACCCCCACATGGAAAATATCATTCATCATCTTCAATGAAAAATTCAAATATTTAAAAATAAAAAACACTAAGAGATTGGATATAACATCACATATAAGAAAAAATCTTCGCGTTGCCTGTTTATCTGACCTATCTATCAAACGAGCAAACAAATAATTAACCAAAATAGAACCAATCATAACAAATACAAATGTAGGTTCACCATAAGCATAAAATCCAATTGAAGAGATAAGAAGCACAAAATTGCGCCACTTATCATTTTTTATCATATAATACAGTATTAATACCACTGGTAAAAATAAAAACGTAAATAATATACTTGAAAATACCATTTTTTCTCCATACTACGCAGTCTTCAAAACGCGTTCACCTTAGCCTGTAATCATTAACGCACAAACATCAACTTTATTCCAAACAAATAGGCAGCATAGTTTTGAATACAAAATTGTATTCAAGAAAAACCACTATGCACATAATAAAAACACTAGCTACGCCCAACCATCTATCACAAATTTGCAGCTTTTTTTTCAAGACTTGCCACAGCTTCTCGAAACCTGCTAAAAAATAGTAAAATAAAGGAATAATCATAGCAATCAAATATCTTCCCTGCGGTTGAAAATCCAAAGCATAACTATACACAAGCCACAGACAAAAAACAATAAGCATTGATACTACCATCCCTGCATGAAAAAGCTTTTGACTAAAAGAAGCTTTTTTCAAAACTTTCGGAGCAAAAAAAATAGCAGTTATAAACCCAACAAATAAAAAAATCTTATAAAAAAGATACATGATAGGACCAGCATCTATACTAGCTGCTCCATAACAGCATATAAATGTCTTGAGCATACGCGGCGCAAGGTCTGTCTCTGTGAACATATCTATTATAGATTTACCACTTTCCATATAAGTTAACGGCATCGAAACACCAAGTTCCATCCGCACTCTTTTCAAAGTGGAAAGACCTAGAAGATCACCATCAAGATTTATAAGATTCCTAATAAACCACCAGCTAGCACCCATTAAAGTCACAATAAAAACAATAGAAAAAAAACGAAGTGCACTCTTCTTGTCAAGGCTTATCAAATGCAAAATGAGAAGAATACCTGAAACCAATATATAACCATAAGCATTGTAATAAGTCAAAAGACATATAATATAGCCTACCGAAAGAAGAATAGCACTTCTATCATCTATTCCATCCTGATAAATCTTCAAAATTGCAAAAAGTATTATAGCTATCGAAAGCTCACTAAATGACTCTGTATTGACATATGTATGTAAAAAAATGTGTTCTGGCCAAAACATTACGATTGTGCAGAATAAATATGAAAAAAATCTATTCCGAAACAGTCTCTTCGAAAGAAGAAACACAATAAAAGCCATAATAACACCACTAATAACATTTACCAATCTAGCCACAAAAACAAGCGTTACATCACTACTTCCAAACAAGGAAAAAAGTCTCATGACATAACCCATTACAATATATGGAAGAATAGGCAAAAAAGCATATGATCCTCCGTATCCTGCAATCTGTACTTCAGGTTCAAACCCCGTTGGAAGCTTTCCAGTTTTGCAGATATAATCCGGAACTACATACCTTGTAAATTCATCTGGAGGATTCGGCAAAAGAGGCCTCTTGGGATATAACGGCTGCACCCTCGCCAGAATCAGTGCAGCCAATATAAAACCAAATAAATATATGATCAAAAAAACTCTGTCAGTTTTTCTCGTTACTCTATCCATAATCAACTATCTTCCTATTGTTTTTTCGTAAAACGCACCTATATTAGTTTAGCAAAAAAGGCCTCAGGTTACAAATGGTAACCCAAGGCCTAAGAAGCATTAATTATTGTAAAAAGACCAGTATTCAATTCAGAGCATATAAGCCGGCCTGTATTTCCCAAAACTCTTTATACTTTCCACCTGCTTTTATTAGTTCTTCATGACTGCCCTTTTCTATAATTTCTCCATTTTCCATATACAAAATCAAATCTGAAAAAAGCACACTACCAAGTCGGTGGGTCACAAAAAAACATGTTTTTCCTTTGCTTAATAACTGCAACTGTTTATACATTTTGCTCTCAGATAACGCATCAATTGCAGAAGTTGGTTCATCAAAAATCATCACATCTGAATCTCTATATAAAGCCCTGGCTATCGCCAATTTTTGCCATTCACCTCCTGATAAATCTACCCCTCCAAATTCCTTGGCCAATAATTCTTCTTTACCTATGTCCTTGGAAAAGCCTGACTTTTTAAGAGCCTTATTCATCCTATTGTCATCATTTTTTCCAGTATCTGATATTTTCACGTTATATTCTAACGACTCCTTATATCTACAAAAATCTTGAAAAACAGACGTAAAAAGCTTTTTTTCTAGCCTTTTAGCCCCAATTCCAAAAACTGATATTTTACCATTTGATGGCTCTAACAATCCTGCAATAATCTTAATCAGTGTTGTTTTACCACTACCATTCAATCCAACTATAGCAACTTTAGTTCCTTTTTTAATGTTTAATTGCACATTTTTAATCGCATAACTTTCAGAATATTGATACTTATAACTAACGTTATCAAGTATAATACTATCTTCATCAATATCATTATTGCCAAAGTCTTTCTCCATAATTTTCTCATCAAAATCAATAAATTCGAAATAATATGCAATGTCAGTAGTATTCGCATAAACACGCACTAAATCACTAGACAATTGTTCCATTGAAACAATACTATTCATCAACAAACCAATAGTTACCGCTAATCCTCCAATCGAAATACCACCATAGCCAGCTCTTATTACGACATATACTATACCAGAGGCAATAATTATATTTTGTATCAATTCTTTAATGATTTCATATGAATAATCTTTTTTTTCATATTCTAAGCTCTTTTTTAAATATGTGCCGTGTGATCTGCTATATTTCTTATCAAAAAAATCAAACAGATCAAAACACATCAAATCTTTTATCTTTTGCAGATCATATTTTAAATTCTTATAATAATTCACTTCTCTTAATTCTTCAATAGAAAACTTGTCACATTTTATTCTGTTTTTTTCTATAAGCATCGAGATTTTGGCTGATATTATAAGAGTCAAAATCATAATGAAGCCCAGCCCATAATCTATAATAATCAAAGCATAGAACACTCCTATAATTTGTGTAACAAGCCGAATAATATCTAACGTAATTTGATATAATTCAACATATGCACCATGACTGAAATTCCACGCCCTGTCAATCATAACCTGAACTTTTGATGTCTCATAATATTCATTTTTTATCGAAACAGCCTTTTTATTTATCTCACCATCTAGTAGCCTCCATGATGAACTATTTATCACATCCATCATATGTCTGGAAAAAAACATTCCAAAATCAACCATTATTCGAACCAATACAAAGCATCCAAGCACTAGAACTCCCCTATCAAATCTTTGGTCTATTGAAACTTCATCTATGTACATATTCCATATATATACATATAATGGCGTTAATGACGACAAAAAGATCATCAAAAGAATATATCCTATGAAAGCCCAAAATTGTTTTTTTATTATATATTTCCATAATCTTTTATAATACTTGAAATTACTTATGGTTATCACTTCATCTTTACAACTAATATCCATAAACATCCGTTACTGAAAACTTATAAAAAGTTATAAACTTTTATGTTTCATTCCTACTTCATCGAGTATGCTTTTGACGATGAAAGAATCAATCTACTCACAAGTTCTTGTACTCTCCATAGGCGTAAATTCCGAATTAACGCATCCGTACACATTTGCATTAACGTTCAAGTGTTAGCTTGCAAATTTTTCTCCATAAGCTTTTAAGTTTAGTGATGCCTGAAAATCTCTGTCTATGACATTTCCACATTCACATCTATAAATCCTGTCAGATAATTTCAAATCTTTTTTGATATTTCCACAG
>NZ_AUKC01000063.1 GCF_000424545.1 Butyrivibrio sp. NC3005
AGCATCAAAACGGACTACATAAATCAAAAACCTATAATTTATTGTTCTGGATACTTAGTAGATTAGTTTTACTGGCTTGTAATATTTCATGAGCAGAACTGTTTATAAACGTTGGTACTTATGCGCTGTTTTTTAGCGCATTACGTACCACTACGTTTATAATCAAGCGAAAGCGTGTCTGCGACGAAATATACAAACAGTAAAACGGACTATATAAAAACAATAAAGTATGACTTCTTGCTGAGATTTAGGATAATCATCAGCAAGAATCCTGCTTTGCAGGACAAAATTTGTCTTAACGACAAATTTTGGTCTGATACGGTTTTTGATTTTCCTGATGAAAACAAAAACCTATGACTTCTTGCTTATAAGTATTTTTTATGAATTGTTTACTTGTCGAAAAGCCGACTATATCATATACTCTTTATTGGATATTTTTGTTTGTTTATTTAGAGGGAGCAATTTAATGTTTGATGACAAGAATAAATTTGGCGATGACATAAGTGGTGCAGAAAAAGGTAATGTGCAGGATTTTCGTGAAGTTGATAATGGCTATGTAGCCAAGACTAAAGAAGAGGAATTGAAAAATTCCTTGTCAGATTCTGGCGATGACAAGGCTAATACTCAAACTGAAAATACTGCTGGTGCAACATCTGATAATAAAGACACTTCGGGCAATGAAAATGGCGAGAAGGATTATGAAGATGTATGCTTTATCTGCAGAAGACCTGAGTCAAAAGCAGGACGAATGTATAAACTTCCTAACAATATTTGTATCTGCGAGGATTGTATGCATAGAACAATGGATACAGTGAGCAGATTCGATTATGAGAATCTTTTAAGTAATCCTCAGCTTATGGATGAACTTAATAAGAATTCTGGAATGCCTAAGTTTGGATTCTTGAATATGTCTGATATGTTCAAGAATAATAAAAACGGCAATTCTAATCAGGGCGGAATTCCTAATTCACAGAAGATTAAGCGTTCCAAGAAAGATGATAAGCCTCTTATAGATATAAAGAATCTTCCGGCGCCTCACAAGATCAAGGCTCAGCTTGATGATTATGTAATAGGTCAGGATCAGGCTAAGAAGGTTTTGTCTGTTGCTGTTTATAACCATTATAAGCGTGTTGCAACAGGTACTATGGATGAAATCGAAATTGAGAAATCCAATATTCTTATGATAGGACCTACTGGTAGTGGTAAGACATATCTTGTTAAAACGCTCGCAAAGATTTTGGATGTGCCGCTTGCAATTGCAGATGCTACATCACTTACTGAGGCTGGCTATATCGGTGATGATATCGAAAGTGTTATTTCAAAGCTTCTTGCAGCAGCAGGAAATGATGTTAAAAAGGCAGAGCAAGGTATTGTATTTATCGATGAAATAGATAAGATTGCCAAGAAAAAGAGTACTACAGCACGTGATGTTAGTGGTGAATCAGTTCAGCAAGGTATGCTTAAACTTCTTGAAGGATCCAATGTTGAAGTTCCAGTTGGAGCTAATTCCAAGAATGCTATGGTTCCGCTTACTACTGTTAATACTCAGAATATTTTGTTTATTTGCGGTGGTGCGTTCCCTGATTTACAGGATATTATCAAAAACCGCCTTAATAAGAGCTCTTCAATTGGATTTACTGGTGAGCTTAAGGATAAATATGATGATGACCCAGATATTCTTTCACATGTTAATACAGAAGATTTGAGAAAATTTGGTATGATACCTGAGTTTTTGGGACGTCTCCCTATCGTATGCACACTTCAGAGTCTTACTAAAGATGCACTTATCACTATTATGACTAAGCCCAAGAATGCAATTTTGAAGCAGTATCAGAAACTTCTTGCACTTGATGAAGTATCATTGAATTTCGATGATAGTGCACTTGAAGCTATTGCAGAGAAGGCTATTGATAAAAATACTGGAGCTAGAGCGCTTCGTTCTATCATAGAAGAGTTTATGCTCGATATTATGTATGAAGTGCCAAAAGATGAGAATATCGGTCGTGTTACACTTACAAGAGAGTATATTGAAGGTAAAGGCGGTCCGAGAATTGAGATTAGGACTGAAACAGCAGCTGCCAAGGTAGAACAAAAAGAAGAAAAAGAAACAGAAAAGACAGAAGAGTAAAATAAAAAAGTGGATGTAATAAATGAGGAATCATTTTTACATCCACTTTTTATGTGCTAAGAATGTTTTTGTGACGTTTAGCTTATCAGTAAATTTGATATATTTTATAAGACCTGTAAGTGTTTTAATATGTAATGATTGTACCTGCTTTTTTCTTTAATGCGTCTTTAACTCTGTCAATCGATGTAATGAGTACAGATCCTTTTGGATTGGCCTCTAGGAAAGTAACTGCAGCCTCTATCTTAGGAAGCATATTTCCTTCGCCAAATTCTTTCTTTTCTATATATTCTTTTGCCTGATCTAAAGTGAGTTTTTCGATTGGTTTTTGCTCATCTTTTCCGAAACTCTCATATACACAAGGAACAGAAGTAAGGATTATAAGTGTCTCTGCGTTAAGGTCAGCGGCAAGCTTTCCAGCAATGGAGTCTTTCTCGATTACAGCAGAAGCGCCCTTTAAATTGTGATCCTGATCAAGAACAGGAATTCCACCGCCTCCGCAGGCGATAACTTCCTGACCGGCATCAGACAAAAGTTTAATTGCATCGAGTTCTACTATATGAAGCGGCTTTGGTGCTGCAACGATACGCAGGAACCCCTTGCCAGGAACTTCTTTGACGAAATTTCCTTTTTTAATTTCATTATCGGCATCTTCTCTGTTCATATAACGGCCGATGGATTTTGTCGGAGAATAGAAAGCTTCATCGTAAGGATCAACAGTAACCTGTGTAAGAATAGTTGAAACGGTTCTCTCGATTCCGCGCTTGGAAAGTTCACTTTTCAAGGAACTCTGAAGATCATAGCCTACATAACCCTGGCTCATAGCGCTGCAAACGCTCATAGGCGCTGCAGTATAATCGATATAGATTCGATGAAGCTCTGTCATTGCTTTGTGAATCATACTAACCTGCGGGCCGTTTGAATGGGTAATTGTGAGCTGATATCCAGCTTCAACCAAGTCTGCAAGAGCTTTGGAAGTTCTTGCAACAGCATCTTTCTGCTGGGCAGTTGTATATCCGAGAGCTTCATGTCCAAGTGACACGACGGCTTTTTTATTTTCCATAGAAATTCTCCTCCGTTAATCAAAAAATGCATTATTGTCTTATTGCTTATTTTGTAGCAGACAATAATAGATTATTACCTTCTAGCATTATAGCATAAGAAAAATGTTTTTGAACACTTATTCAAATGGCGGCAGCCTAAAGAATTATGCGTTATCATCATGTGATGAAATAAGTTCCCTGTAAAAATGCGCCTGAGAAGCCCGTATGTAGCAGAAAACCCATAACAAAGGAATAAACATAGTGATTACGCCGAGTATAAGGAAAGGAATAAAACTCAGCATAAGCTTTATATATTTAAATACGTTTCCCTTCATAAGGAAAATACTACTGTTTATAAGCTGTTTCACAGAACGCTCTGGAAAATCATGCATCAGGAAAAAAACCTGTGACAAATAAATGTTTACAGTAAGAGCTAATATCAAAATGATAATGGAACTTATACACCAAATATTAAAGTGCTGCTTCATAAGTTCGTTTTTATTTTCCCATAATAGAATAGGAATGGAGGAAACAAATGAAGTGACTGCGAAAACCAATTGGAGCATTATGGCTTTGTTTTGATTAAATGTAAAACCATAGAAAAGATCACTTAATTGTAGCGGGTTTTCATAGACAAGGTTCATGTACATATAGGTTCTTCCAGAAATAAGGAGACCTGAAAGTAAATTTATTATAAAAGATGCGATAAGAAATAAAACGGCACTGCTGAATTCTAAGTTGACCATAAGTTTGGCTACATAGATAAGTGTGGATTCGACTATGATAGCAGAAATAAGAACACCATAATTGCCCCATAGGCGACTTCTTGAAAAATCTTTTATTTTTTTTGAATTAAGATTATTGTTCATTTTGTTATCCTTTATCATTGTATAGAACTTTGGAGACTTTTTTGAAGCTGTTCAAGTAACTCATTGAAAGAAATCTTACCATTTACATATTGCGGATACAGGGATAAGAAATCTGTCTGTGTTACCAGCATGTACCAGTTTGCAAAAAGAATAACACCAGAGATTGCAAGACTAATAAAGCCGGCAACAAGCCCTGCTTTGGCACTAGGCGGAAACGAACCATCGCTTCCTCTTGAAAGCAGTGCAAGAGTTATTGAAATTCCACTTAGAACAAGCGGAATAACAGGAATTTGACACATAAGAATAGAAGCTGCGCCAAGCCATATGGATACTTTTGCCATGTTATATCTAGGATTATCGTACATTTTGTTCTCCATTTTCCTTTTTTAATTGCTAATTATTCATATTATTTAAGTCGTGAATAAAAAATGATATTCATGCAGGCATGTAATCACTTTGAATTATGACTTTATATCATATTAATTATAGTCTATATACAATTTACGGTCAAAACAGTTATTGGATTTCTTAGGTAATTTTTAGTTTCGCTTTGTAAGAGATTTTTATCAAAAGAAAACGAGAAAAGGAGTGCTTTTATAGAGATTTCATGAAATAGATTATTTCAAATCTTTTTATAAGGGGCTGCGTCCTATGATGGCTATTTCCTATGACCGTATCGCATTAAAGGGAATAAAAGATGATCAGCTTAGGATAACTTTTGATGAAAATATAAAATGGAGAACAGATCATCTGGATCTTAAATACGGAAATGATGGAACAGGACAAGATATTACTAGTATTTTCTTTGCCATGACAGTAGGTCTTGCAACAGGAATGGGAAGCCTATATAGACTTGCCTATGCTGTTACAATGAGAAATGAAGCATCTACGAAAGCTATGATAGATAAGATGCGCCAGAGAAATGGAAATCTGGAAATTTCCTGTTCCAGACCGGTTGCTGTAGAAGGCGGAATTCTTTAAGTGTTTTTTGCGGGCAGTTTTACAACAAATCTGATAATGTTATCTCCGTCTTTTTTGGCAACGATTGTTCCATTATGAGATGTGGCAATGGCTCTTGCAACTGAAAGACCTATACCATATCCGCCGGTTTCTCTGTTTCTGGATGAGTCTGCTCTATAGAAACGGTCAAATAACCTGTCTAGATTTCCGGAAGGAATATTAGAACAGGTGTTGGAAACTTCGAAGAAAACCCATTTTTTATTGGCTTCTTTAGAGAGAGTAACCGTAACATTGCCGTTTGAAGAAGCATATTTCATAGCATTGTCCAATAAAATATTACATAGATGATGAAGTGCATTTGAGTCTCCCAGGATTTCAATGCCTTCATTTATGTTTGCGGTATATTGATAGTTTTTGCTCTCAGCAATAGAAACAAAAGTGTCTGAGCATTCTTTTACAATTTTGCTAAAGTTAGTATTGGAAAAGACAACATGTATATTTTCTTCTTCCATTCTGGATAAGGTTAGCATGTTTTTAATAAGTCCGTTTAGTCTTTTTATCTGGTTTTTGGAACTCTGAGTCCACTGGCTCTTTCCGCTTTCAAGTTCGATAACATCCATGTTGGCAGAGATAACTGCAAGCGGAGTTTTTAATTCATGACCGGCATCTGTAATAAATCTTTTTTGCTTAGCAAGTGATTCAACAACAGGAGCAACCGCTTTTCCTGAAAAAAGATATACTAAAATAAGCATAGTAGTAAGAGCTACTATTCCTATAAGAAGAGTGAAATAAAAAAGTTTATTAGCATTAAAGAAACTGTTGCTGCAGTCAAGGAAAACAATAAGGTAGGAATCATCTTTTTGACGCGTAATAAGATACCTGTAATGATTATCTATATAGCCTCTTTTTTTATTTATTTTTGTGGAAAGTTTTTGTGCGTATTCCTTAGCACTGCTGGAAGAAATTGCGGCTATATGGGTTGTATCGACGTTTGTTATTTCCAAATCTTTTGAAAGGTTAACAACAAAATATCGTGACTGGAAAGGCATTTCGAGATATCTGTTATAAGCTAATCTATTCCAGAATAAAGAAGAGCTTTCTGTAAGAGGCGGCGTCTGAGGAATTGGAGCATTTGAAGTGCTATTATTCATGTTGGCTGAGTCTGGCGGAGGTGGAAGCCTTTTTTGCATATCTGGAAAAATACCGTTATTTTCAGATAAAATATCTAAAACTTCATCTGCATTTTTTTGAATCTGAACGTAATTTGCAATATTAATTATTCCTATTATCATTACTAGTATCAGTAAAAGAGATAACATGGCTGTTATTACAAATTTTTGTCTGAGTTTTTTTACCATAAGCATGTCTCCATTCTTCAGGGAAAAAATTATCCATTGTCTTTTATGTGAAGAGAATATCCAACGCCTCGTGAAGCTTTGATTTCGCAGTTGGATTTAAGGACTGCAAGTTTTTTTCTAATGGAAGAAATGTATACCCAAACTACATTGATATCGGCTTCGCCATCTGCCCATATTTTATCCATAAAGGAATCAACCGAGAATACTCGTGAAGGGTTTTCCATCATCATTTCGAGCATTTGAAAGATCTTTTTCGTCTTCGGCAAGTAGTAGTTTCATACATTAATTCCTTTCAAAACGAGTATCATTTACAAATGTATTTTACCATAAAAAGTGCTATACTTTATTTGTTAAAAATACTTACGGAGGTTGCCTTTTAATGGACATCTTACAGAAAATTACTGAGGAATTGAATGTAAAAAAGTGGCAGGTTGAAGCTGCCGTAAAACTTATAGATGAGGGAAACACAATTCCTTTTATTGCAAGATATCGAAAAGAAGCTACAGGAACACTTAACGATGAACAGCTTCGTACATTAGATGAACGTTTGAAATATCTTCGCTCGCTTGAAGAGAAAAAGCAGAGTGTTATTTCCAGTATCCGTGAACAGGAAAAGCTGACTCCGGAACTAGAGAAACAGATTATAGAAGCGCAGACAGTAGTAGCTGTCGACGATTTGTATGCGCCATATCGTCCTAAGAGACGTACAAGAGCCAGTATGGCTAAAGAAAGAGGATTAGAGCCGCTTGCTGATATTCTTAGAGAACAGAAAATGTCCATGCAGGAGCTTCTTGGTGAAAGTGCCAAATTTGTAAACGATGAAAAGGAAGTTCCAAATATAGAAGCCGCTCTTATGGGGGCAAAGGATATCCTTGCAGAAGAGTTGTCTGATAATGCAGAGGTTAGAACTTATATAAGAGAAGTAACCTTTAAAGAGGGAAAAATTATCACTTCTGCAAAAGATGAAAAGGCAGAAAGTGTATATGAACAGTATTATTCTTATGAAGAACCGGTTGCCAAAATTCTTGGTCATAGAGTTCTTGCTATCAACAGAGGTGAAAAAGAAAAATTCCTTGTTGTGAAGATTCAGGCACCAGTTGAGCAGATAATACGTTTTCTTAATAAGAAGCTTTTAATCAATGAAGTATCCGACCTTGCTCCATTAATTGGGGATATCTGCGAAGACTCATACAACAGACTTATAGCGCCGGCAATCGAGCGTGACATTAGAAATGAACTTACAGAAAAGGCTGAAGATGCTGCTATTTCTGTTTTTGGAAAAAATCTTGAACAGCTTTTAATGCAGCCTCCAATTGCGGGTAAAACTGTACTTGGATGGGATCCGGCTTTTCGTACAGGTTGTAAACTTGCTGTAGTTGATGCAACTGGAAAAGTTCTTGATACTACAGTTATTTTCCCAACTGCACCGCAGAACAAAGTTGCAGAGGCAAAAGAAGTATTAAAGAAGCTTATTAAAAAGTACAATGTTAGTCTGATTTCTGTAGGAAACGGAACAGCATCAAGAGAGTCTGAGCAGGTAATTGTAGAACTTATAAAAGAAGTAGATACTCCGCTTCAGTATGTAATCGTGAATGAGGCAGGAGCATCAGTTTACTCAGCAAGTAAGCTTGCAACGGAAGAGTTTCCAAATTTTGATGTTGGTCAAAGAAGTGCTACATCCATTGCAAGAAGACTTCAAGATCCATTGGCAGAACTGGTAAAGATTGATCCGTGGTCAATTGGAGTAGGTCAGTACCAGCATGATATGAATCAGAAAAAGCTCGGAGAGGCACTTGGAGCAGTTGTAGAAGATTGCGTTAATAAAGTTGGCGTAGATTTGAATACAGCCTCAGCACCTCTTTTGACTTATATTTCTGGTATCAGCAAGACTATTGCCAAGAACATTGTTGATTACAGAGAGCAGAATGGTAAGTTTACTTCCAGACAGCAGCTCTTAAAAGTTGCAAAACTTGGCCCCAAGGCATATGAGCAGTGTGCGGGTTTCCTTAGAATCCATGATGGAGATAACCCTCTTGATGATACATCAGTTCATCCGGAAAGCTATGATGCTACCAGAAAACTTATGGACAGTATGGGATTTTCTATGGATGATGTTAGAGAAGCTCAGAAAAAGGCGGCTCAAAAGGTATCTCCTTCAAATGTTCATAAACAGGCAGCAATTAAACAGCAGGAAGAAAGAAAAGCACAGAAGAATAATCGTCAGGCTAAAAAAGAAAGAGTATTTATCAAAAATACTAATACTGCAATGGGTGCAGCTCTTGCAGCAGCTTTTGGAAACGGATTTGTCAGTGAAAAAGCTTCAAATGATAAAAATGAAAAAAATTCTCTGCAGGCAGAAAATGTAAATGTTAAAGAAACGTCCCCATCAGGTTCGTTGTCTTCTAAAATTACTGACTATGAGAAACTTGCCAGTGAACTTGGAATTGGTGAGATTACATTAAGAGATATCGTAAGTGAGCTTGAAAAGCCATCAAGAGATCCTAGAGAAAGTATGCCAACACCGATTTTAAGAAGCGATGTTATGGATATGAAAGACTTGAAGCCTGGAATGATTCTCAAAGGAACAGTTAGAAATATCGTTGACTTTGGAGCATTTGTAGATATAGGAGTCCATCAGGATGGACTTGTACACATCTCTCAGATTACAGACAGATTCATTAAACATCCGCTCGAAGCTGTAAGCGTAGGAGATATTGTGGACGTTCAAGTTCTCGAAGTCGAGGAAAAGAAACAGAGAATAAGTCTTACTATGAAGATAAAAAAGTAATAATTGGGTGACAAAAATCTATAGGTTTTGATATTAATATAATCCGTTTTACTGTTTGTATATTTCATCGCAGACACGCTTTCGCTTGATTATAAACGTAGTGGTACGTAATGCGCTAAAAAACAGCGCATAAGTACCAACGTTTATAAACAGTTCTGCTCACGAAATATTACAAGCCAGCAAAACTCATCTGTATAATACACAAAACCTAAAGGTTTTTGTTACCATATTAGGGTAAATAAAGATTCGGAAATATAAAAAAAATAGAAAGCACCATCTTTTACGTTAAGATTATTTTTTGGCGAAAAATCTAAGAAAAGGTGGTGCTTTCCATTTTGGGAATATTTTTGAGTGAAACGTTAAAAAAGATCCTATAGTTGTAAGCACGATATTGTCATTGAATTCTATTTCGGTTTTTGTTTTTGAAATTCCATCGGGATATGTCGCGGATAAAATTGGTAGGAAAAGAGTATTACTACTTAGTATAATAATAAATGAAGATTAATTTACGCTGTCTGTCATCATTCATTGGTTGACTTTTTAAAAAAAATAGGATAGAGTATATCTGAATCGTCACTGTTAATTATATTGAAGTGGCGTGTAACTAAGGTTATCGATTGAAGATACCAAATCCAATTACATATATATGATCTCTCTTATTCAGAGTGGTGGAGGTACATAGGACCTGTGAAGCCACGGCAACCCCTTGTTAGGAAGGTGCCAACCTGAGCGAGTTTTGGATCAGATAGTATCAAGTGATGCTATTTCTTTGATTTCGAGCAATAAGAGGATTTGATTATCTGACAGTCAGGTCCGTTTGTATTGCACAAACGGATTTTTCTATGCGCATAATGCGAAGAAAGGAATTATAATAATGGATAAGTTTATTTTTACATCTGAGTCCGTTACAGAAGGACATCCAGATAAAATCTGTGACAACATTTCTGATGCTATTCTTGATGCCTGCATGGCACAGGATCCTATGAGCCGTGTAGCTTGTGAGGCAACAACATGTACAGGTTTCGTACTTGTAACAGGTGAGATTACAACAAAGGCTCACGTTGATTATGCTAAGGTTGTTCGCGATACAGTTTGTGAAATTGGTTACGATGATTCCAAAAAAGGATTTGATGGAAACACATGTGCAGTTATGATCGCACTTGATCAGCAGTCTCCTGATATTGCTATGGGTGTTGATAAGGCACTTGAAGCTAGAGAGAGCAATATGACAGATGAGCAGATCGAAGCAATCGGCGCTGGTGATCAGGGTATGATGTTTGGTTATGCTACAAACGAGACCAAAGAGTATATGCCATACGCTATTTCTCTTGCTCACAAGCTTACAAAGAAGCTTACAGATGTTCGTAAGGATGGTACACTTCCATACCTTCGTGCAGATGGAAAGAGCCAGGTTTCTGTTGAGTATGATGAGAATGGCAAGCCAATCCGTCTTGAAGCTATTGTTATCTCAACTCAGCATGATGAAGCTGTAACTCAGGAGCAGATTCATGAGGATATTCGTAAGTATGTTATTGATGCAGTAGTAGACAGCAGCATGGTTGATGCTAATACTAAGGTTTACATCAATCCTACAGGACGTTTTGTAATCGGAGGACCTCAGGGTGATGCTGGTCTTACAGGACGTAAGATTATCGTTGATACTTACGGCGGAGCTGCTCGTCATGGCGGCGGAGCTTTCTCTGGTAAGGACTGTACAAAGGTTGATAGAAGTGCAGCATATGCAGCTCGTTACGTTGCAAAGAACATCGTAGCAGCAGGTCTTGCTGACAAGGCTGAAATTCAGCTTTCTTATGCTATCGGTGTTGCACAGCCTACATCTGTTCTTGTTGATACATTCGGAACAGGTAAGGTTTCTAACGAGAAGCTTACAGAGGCAGTTCGTAAGGTATTTGATCTTCGTCCAGCTGGAATTATTAAGATGCTCGACCTTCGTCGTCCTATTTACAAGCAGACAGCTGCATACGGACACTTTGGTCGCGACGATCTTAACCTTCCTTGGGAGCAGACAGATAAGGTTGAGGCTCTTAAGGCAGCAGTTAACGAATAATAATAAAAGAGTTAAAGTGTTACTGGTAAAATAATAAAAAGTAACACCAAAGTCATAAAAGGCATATGCCTGTATATTTGACATTTTGACTTTATAACTTTGACCAATATGAGGGCAGATGGTTGCTATGGCGGCTATCTGCCCTCTGTTTACAATTTTTTTAGTGGAGAAATATATGGCATTTACACACTTACATGTACATACTGAATACAGTCTTTTGGATAGCTCTAATAAGATAAAAGAGTATGTAGCGCGCCTTAAAGAGTTGGGCATGGATTCAGGAGCTATAACTGACCATGGTGTCATGTACGGTGTGATAGATTTTTATAAAGAAGCCAGAGCAAATGGAATAAAGCCTATTATTGGATGCGAAGTATATGTGGCGCCGGGATCTAGATTCGACAAGAATGTCAGCGGAGGCGAAGAACGTTATCATCACTTAATACTCCTTGCAGAGAATAATGAAGGCTATCAGAATCTATCACATATTGTCAGTAAAGGTTTCACGGAAGGATATTATTACAAGCCAAGAGTCGATATAGAACTACTTAGACAGTATCATAATGGCCTTATCTGCCTGTCAGCCTGTCTTGCGGGTGCTATTCCGTCAGCAATTACGGCTAACGATTATGAGAAAGCCTGTCAGATAGCAAGAGAATATGATGAAATATTTGGTCATGGAAATTTCTTTTTGGAACTGCAGGATCATGGAATTCCGGAACAGGCTACAGTTAATAATGCACTTCTTAGAATGAGTAGTGAACTTGGTATAGAACTGGTTGCAACCAATGATTGTCATTATACCAAAAAAGAAGATGCGAAGGCACATGATGTTCTTTTGTGTATTCAGACTCAGAAAAAAATAACTGATACAGACAGAATGCGTTATGAATTTGGTCAGTATTACGTTAAGAGTGAAGAAGAGATGCGGGCTCTTTTCCCTTACGCAGAGCAGGCTGTAGATAATACTGCCAAAATTGCAGAAAGATGCAATGTTGAAATAGAATTTGGAGTTACAAAACTTCCGCATTATGAAGTCCCTGAAGGCTATGATTCATGGTCATATTTAAATGAACTTTGCGTAAATGGGTTAAAAGAACGTTTTCCTGATAATTATGACGAGCTTAAAGAAAGACTTTTCTACGAGCTTGGCGTTATAAAGAAAATGGGATATGTTGATTACTTTCTCATAGTATGGGATTACATAAATTGGGCAAAGAAAAATGGAATTTCTGTAGGACCGGGAAGAGGTTCGGCAGCAGGTTCTCTTGTTTCTTATTGCATGAAAATAACCAACATAGATCCTATAAAATACGATCTTCTTTTCGAAAGATTCCTTAATCCGGAAAGAGTATCTATGCCTGATATAGACGTGGATTTTGAATATACAAGAAGACAGGAAGTTATAGATTATGTTACGAGAAAATATGGCGCAGACAAGGTTGTACAGATAATTACATTTGGAACAATGGCGGCAAAGGGTGTCATCCGCGATGTGGCACGAGTTATGAATCTTCCTTACAGCTATGCAGATGCGCTTGCGAAAATGGTTCCAAATGAGCTTAATATAACTCTTGATAAGGCGCTTTCTCTTAATCCTGAATTTAAAAAAGAATATGAAGAAAACGATGAAACTCATCAACTAATAGATATCTGCAGGCAGCTTGAAGGTCTTCCAAGACATACATCAATGCATGCAGCAGGCGTGGTTATCTGTTCAGAAAAAGCAGAAGACCTTGTACCGTTATCTAGAAATGCAGATGGAATTATCACAACGCAGTTTACCATGACTACAATAGAAGAGCTTGGACTTTTGAAAATGGACTTTCTGGGTCTTAGAACTCTCACAGTAATAAAAGATGCGGTCAATATCGCCAATAGAATAAATAATGCACATGAAAATGATGAGAATTTTATCGATATAGATAAAATAGACTATAATGATGCAAACGTTCTTGCGTCTATAGCAACAGGACATGCAGATGGTGTTTTTCAGCTTGAATCAGGTGGAATGCAGTCATTCATGAAAGGATTAAAACCAAAATCATTAGAAGATGTAATAGCCGGAATATCATTATTTAGACCAGGACCTATGGATTTTATTCCGCAATATATTGCGGGAAAACAAGACCAGTCCAGCATAAAATATGATACCAAACTTCTAGAACCAATTCTCGCACCGACCTATGGATGTATAGTTTATCAGGAACAGGTAATGCAAATCGTACAAAAGCTCGGAGGATATACACTTGGACGAGCTGATCTTGTAAGGCGTGCAATGAGTAAGAAGAAGCAGCATGTCATGGAAGAGGAACGAAACAATTTCGTTTACGGAAATCCAAGCGAAAATGTGCCTGGATGTGTTTCGAAAAATATTTCGCCCGAAATTGCAAATAAAATTTTTGATTCCATGATGGATTTTGCTAGTTATGCATTCAACAAATCTCATGCTGCCTGTTATGCGGTTGTAGCTATGCAGACGGCATGGCTTAAATACTATTACAAAGTTGAGTTTATGGCGGCACTTATGACATCAGTTATAGATAATCCGACCAAGGTGGCTTCATATATTCAGGTTTGTCGAAATATGAAAATAGCTATTATGCCTCCGGATATAAACGAAGGTGAAGCTGGATTTTCTGTAAAGAAAATACAGGATGAAAACGGCCAGACTAAAAAGGTGATTCTATATGCGCTAAATGCAATAAAAAGTGTTGGAACCACTGTAATCGATGCAATCGTAGAAGAGCGAAAAAGAGGCGGAAAATTTAGAAATCTGTATGATTTTTTGACTAGAATGAGTGCAGACCATGAACTTAACAAAAGAGCGGTTGAAGCATTTATAAAGGCCGGAGCGCTTGACTGCCTTGGTGGTAATAGAAGACAATTTATGTGCGTTTATATGCAGATGATGGACGGACTTCACAGCAACAAAAATTCAATGGTTGGACAGATGAGTCTGTTTGATATCGTAGATCCGAATGAAAGAGAACAGTTTGAAATAAGCCTTCCTGATATAGATGAGTATGACCGCGCGCTGGTACTGGAATTTGAGAAAGAAGTTTTGGGAATATACGTAAGCGGACACCCTCTTTTGCCTTACGAAGCTTTTATGAAGAAAAGATGTACTGCTTTATCAAGTGATTTCATGGTAGATGGAGAAAATGCAAAGCCAAAAGTAAATGACAGACAAAAAGTTGTAGTGGCAGGAATAATCACAAATAACAGGATTAAATACACCAAAAAAGATCAGGTAATGGCATTTCTTACGCTTGAGGATTTGGTAGGTAATCTGGAAGTTGTGGTTTTCCCGAAAGCCTATGAACAGAATGGATTCAGACTCAAAGAAGATGGGAAAGTTTTCATAGAAGGCTATGTTAAAGTGGAAGATGAGCAGAATGCAAAACTTATCGCAGACAAAGTACTGACCTTTGATGAAGTTCCAAGGACTGTGTGGATTCAGTTTAAGGATATGGATACATTTAATCAGCAGGAACAATTGCTTTTAAATACTATCGAAGGTCATGGAGGACGTGACAGATTAGTAGCTTTTATTAAAGATACTAGACAAATGAAAAAGTATCCAGCCAATATCAGAGTTCATGCAAATGAAGAAATGCTCCAGACACTAGAAGGAATATTTGGAAAAGATAATGTTCAGACAACCTGAAGTAAACTTATCAAAGGTTTATTTTCGTCCGAAATAATAATCAGAGTTTTGAGAAAAAACTGCTGCTTTATACTGAAAAAAGAATGAAAGCAGGTGAATGAAAATAAACGTATAAAGGCTAAATTGTGTATATTTCCAAAAGTTTTTGTTAAAAGTTTTTGGAAAACCTTTTCCGAGAATTTTTTACGAAAAAGTTAAGTGCCATAAAGCCTTTAAATGCTTGAAGTTTTCTTGATTCTCAAAAAGTTTAAACTTTTCTAAATACGTTGCACATCTTAGTAAGATAGGCTAATATATTAGTGATTGTGAAAAATCACGAATGATAAATTTTTATCAATCTTGTATCATATTAGGGTGCGGAGAAATCTGCGAAAGGAAGCGACATTATGGCAAAAGAAATCAAAAAGATAGGTGTACTTACAAGTGGTGGAGATGCACCTGGAATGAACGCAGCTATTCGTGCAGTTGTTCGTAAGGCTATTGCTAACGGAGTTAAGGTTGTAGGTATTAAAAAGGGTTATCAGGGTCTTCTCAATGAGGAATTCGTTGAGATGGATCGTCACTCGGTTTCTGACATTATCCAGCGTGGTGGTACAGTCCTTGGAACAGCAAGATGTCTTGAGTTCAAGACTGAAGAAGGACAGCAAAAAGGTGCCGATATCTGTAAGAAGCATGGTATTGACGGCGTAGTAGTAATCGGCGGTGACGGTTCATATCGAGGAGCCTTGAAACTTTCACAGCATGGAATCAATACAATTGGTCTTCCTGGAACAATTGACCTTGACATAGCATGTACTGATTACACAATTGGATTTGATACAGCTATAAATACAGCAATGGCTGCTATTGATAAGGTACGTGATACATCTTCTTCACATGAAAGATGTAGTATCATTGAGGTTATGGGACGTAATGCCGGATACATTGCATTGTGGTGTACAATTGCAAACGGTGCAGATGATATCCTTATTCCTGAAAAGTATGATTTCAACGAACAGAAAGTTATTGATAATATTATCGATAATCGTAAGCGTGGAAAGACTCATCATATTATTATCAATGCAGAAGGAATTGGACATTCCACATCTATGGCGCGTAGAATCGAGGCTGCTACAGGTATAGAGACAAGAGCTACAATCCTTGGTTACATGCAGCGTGGTGGAAGCCCAACCTGTAAGGATAGAGTATATGCTTCCATGATGGGTGCATATGCAGCAGATATTTTGACAGCAGGTAAGACTAACAGAGTTGTTGGATACCGTGATGGTAAATTCCAGGATTTCGATATGGAAGAAGCTCTTAACATGACAAAGAATATTGATGAGTACATGTACGACATCGCAAGAACAATCTAATCTATTATTGTTTTGTTTACAAAAGTCGGAAATCTTTTGGGAGGTTTCCGGCTTTTTTGTATTATAATGATATGAATAGATGATAGGAAGTTATACTTTGTTGTTTTTATATAGTCCGTTTTACTGTTTGTATATTTCGTCGCAGACACGCTTTCGCTTGATTATAAACGTAGTGGTACGTAATGCGCTAAAAAACAGCG
>NZ_AUKC01000064.1 GCF_000424545.1 Butyrivibrio sp. NC3005
GTTTCGTGAGAACAAAAGTCAAGTGGCAAACTGGTCCAAGGCGAAGCCTTTTCAAATGGCCAGTTTGCGTAGTTTTTGGAACGCAGTGACAAAAATCTATAGGTTTTGTTTTCATCAAGTAAACTCAAAACTACGCATTATTACGTGTTCCAATAATAAATTGCACATAAAACAGGTTCTTGCTTCCATTTAGAAAGTCAAGAACCTGTTCGAATGCAAACTTATTCTTTGTGCCCACTATATTCTGTAACGATATTATTTGTCATCTTTATTTAGCTGTATTATTTTTCAGTAATTATTGTCAAAAGTCGCTCTTTTAAAATCTTCACACTCCCGTTTTTCTAAGAAGTCTAGAAAACACTCCTTTTACTTCCTTTGATCTAATAGGCTGCGATACCAGAAGATTTTCTAGTGCATTATTCAAAAATCGTCTAAGAAGAAGCAGTGAAGCTATTGTAAACAAGAAACTTCCCGCAAGAAATCCAATTCCATACCACTTTATTCCCATCATACTGCATAAAAGTGATGCAGCATTGCTAACAAGACAAAAGATTCCTGTACTAATCATTGCACTCTTATTATCTGAAAAATATAGCAAAATCAGCATCAGACAATTTCCCATCGCATAATAAGCATATCCGCAGCATAATATTCTATATATGCCAAGCATATCTTCAGTAAATCCAAGAGGAAGCGTTGGAAGTAGCATTGTACCCATAATAATAAAAATCATAGTTGCAAACACCTGCTTAATAAAAGTATAGGTAAGCTCTCTTATAAGCGTATTCTGCATCATAACCTTAGCCAGCTTGATATCAACAAGTGAGCCTCCGTCATTTAATAAACTAATAAAGTTCTTATAAGTTGGATAAAACTCTACCTCAATCGAAGTAACAAAATTTATTGTTGTAATAAGAATAGATAAAAACGCAACAAGCGCAGATATATCATAAACCGGTGTTTCATAAAAAAGTCCCTGCACTATCTTATGAGATGTGGAAAACCACATAATAATGATATGACCAAATAATCCAAACTCAGTGAAAATTCCACTAAGTGCAAGTGTCGGATATTTATCAAACCACTCCAGAAAGCTTACGGAACTTCCTTCTCCTTTAGGGAAAAAATCTGTTAAAAGCACATAATACCAAACAGACATTATTGCATATCCGCAGCATACAGCAATAAGAAGTCCTGAAACAAACATTTCTTTTTCAAGCATAGTCATTAGTATCACAGCTACGATAAAGGTCGCTGCAACTGATGTGAAAAAAGCTACTAAAATTCCTCTATAATTCTTAATTGCCGTAAGATATGTTATCTCTGTCCATACTATTATCAACTCTCCAAACAACAAAAAACACAGCAGCATATTTACACCGCTTATTCCAGATTTCAACAAAAATGCGCCATATAATAATAATCCAATGACAAGTTCCAGATTAATGCTTCCAATAAAAGAAGGCATTATCTTAGACAACTTGTTCATATATATCATATCAGCTGTATATCTGGTTGTTATCATAGCAAAAAGATTGTTAATCAAAAGAGAAGCTATAAGTGTGTATGTTACCATTACATTTAATAGCCTTAGGTCTTGATGACTTGCACCAGCCTTTTCGCCTATAATACGAATTCCAAGAAGCATCATAATGCCCAAAATAGTTGGACCAGTACAGACAATTCCTGAATATCCATATGCTTTTAGCTTTGCTATTAATCCTTTTTTCTGAAAAGCTTTTTTTAATTCAAATCCTATTCCTGCCATCAGATATTCCTTCCTTGTTCATACATCTTTCCTGTATTCATAACCTGCTGATAAATCTCTCTATATTGTGAGATGCTCATTTTTTGGGTATAAAAAGCTTTAGCACGCTTCCTTGCATTTTCACCCATTTTTTTACACAAGCCAGGATTTGTTGCAAGTGTTGCCATTGCGTCTGCCAAAAGATCTTTATGCATTGGCGGAACACACAATCCAGCTTCCCCAAATCCATCATTTGCACTTATAAGTTCCCTGCAGCATCCAACATCAGTTGTTACTACAGCTCTTTTGGCTGCGAACGACTCTAAAACAGACAATGGCTGTCCTTCTGATATACTTGTAAGAATTGTAAAATCAAACTTTGGAAGATATTCTCTAACATTTACAACACCTGTAAAAATAATATCTTTAATTCCTAACTGATCCACTAATAATCTACACTCTTTGTTATATTCCTTATCATCAACATCGCCCAAAATATAAAGCCTTGCATTAGGAACTCTAATTTTTAATTCGGCAAAAGCATATATCATAGTCTTGATATCTTTTATCCTAGCTATTCTAACTACTGCACCGATATCTACAAATCCGTTATCTTCTTTATCTTCAATATCACAGAAATTTTCGTAGTTTATTCCATTTGGCACAACTTGAGTTTTTGCAAGATCACATCCAATTTCTCCCTGGATTTTCCTTGCTCCATTGAAAAGAGAAGTTACAACATCGGCATGTCTATATGCACAGGATGAAAAATTGTAGAATAAATCTATCCACTGCTGTCTCATAAACGGAAGAACCCACTCTGCTCTAAGAAGTTCTTCTTCTCGCTCTCTTGTATAAATACCATGTTCTGTTACAATAAGCGGACTCTTATACTTCCATTTTCCAAGGCTTCCCAGAATTCCACCATATCCGGTAGATGTACAGTGATATATATCAGCCTTAGGTATGTCTCCAGTCATAAGGTAAAGCTCTGGAAGAAGCATCGACCTTACATTGAAAAAATAATCCGAAAACGCAGTGTATGGACTATTATCTTCGCATTGTTTCATTAATATCTGCAAAAACTCTGAACTCATAAGAAGCGAAGCAGGATTAACTTCCTTATTTTGAAACATATCAAACAAAACATCAAAATCACATTCTTTTCCAGAAAAAAGATTTCTAACTTCAAGCTTCTGTGTTGGTGTAAGCTTCATTTTCCGTATTTGTCGTTTACTTGCAGTTGTATTTACAGCACTATCTAAAAACACCTCATGAACTTCTACAACATTTTCAGGAAGTTTAAATTTAAACTTTCCCCTCTGCTTTTCATTAGCTCCAATGCACCAAAGGACAAATTCAACATCAGGCATTGCCTCTATGTAATGATGGGTCCAACTGGAAACTCCACCATATACATAAGGGTAACAACCTTCTAATATAAAACAAACTCTCAAGGCTAATCCCTTCCTTATTCATAATCGAACACAATATGATCTTTTGTCGCATGAACCAAATAAAGTCCATCACCAAGTTCTTCTACATCACATCCTGTTGTTTTCTTAAGTTTTCCTTCGTTAACACGCATAATAAACCATGCTTCTTCGCTAAAACCACCAAGATAGACGTTTAGTTTTCCGTCTTCATATTCACGTTTTACAGAAATATGATGATATACATCAGTTGCCATACCTATTCCGCTACCTGTAACCTCACGAAGATTTGGAGCTGCATTATGCACATACTTCAAATACTGTTCGAAATTTTGAACCATGTTCTTCCATCCAAGCTCAGCACCTCTATCTGGATCAAGTACGTCATCAGGATGAAGGAAATGTGATTGAACAAAGTGGTAATTAAGCTCTGCAAATGTACTTAAATACTGATATTCATCTATATTACAACCTGAAGCAATTCTTGGTGTATCAATAATCCCATTATTCTCAACTGTAAATTCCTGAACAAGCGCTTCATTATCTCCACTTGGAAGATATGTACTAGCAATTATCCTTATATTAGGAGCAGCTTTAAGAAGTGCTTTTTTGCCTGATTCAGACATAATATTGGACGGTGGAACATATACTGTAGGAGTTTCCTCGGGAAAAAGATTCATTACAAATGAATTAAGCTCACCAACTGCCTTTTCCATATCTTTAGAAGATGGCCATAACTGATATGCACCATATTGCATATAATCATCTTTGCCTTTGAGACAAAGCGGCTGATGATTATACCCATGCAAACCAATTTCACCATGATTATTTAGAAGCATTGTTCCAAAACTAATGAATCGTGCAGTCGTTTCATTACGCGGAAACTCTCCTGTTACATCATCTGTATAATGTTCAATTACTACACCTGTATGCTTTATCTTATATCTTTTTTCCCAATCTAAAATCTGTGGCCACCATACAGATTTATAGAATGCCGCAGTATCAATGCCATAGTCACGCATAATATAACTGCTATCTCCCTCTGGTATAGGTGATGGAAAGTCATCCAGATAGTACGCGGATGCGTTAATAACAGGATAAATCGATATATCATCCAAAAGCGAATATGATAAGCAATAAAATGCTCTTTGAAACTTTCCTGACAAGGTATCATTCAAGAAAGCAACTCTTCCATTTCCATAATTGTAAGTCCACAAAATAGGCACAGTTTCATCAAGTGATGTAACATAACAATCCGCTTTGCTGCTTAAATCAACATCAATAGAAATTTTCATCGAATCATTACTATCTATATCAAAAGGGAATGAGTTTTTTTCTTTAATTCCTATCATACCCTTCTGGATTTTTAAACCTCTTACACTGGCATAACTGGTATAGCTTTCGATTCCCATTACTTTCGAAAGTTTTCTAAATACATCTCCTTGTGTTGGCGTCATGGCGTTCATGAAATGTCCACCATTTTTTATCCACTTTCCAAGTTCTTCCTCGTGTCCTAAGATTTTGTCCCAATCTTCAAAAGAAAATATAATCGTTGAATAATTAGAAATCTCATTCCATTTAATATCTTCTGCATGACATTTCGTATATCCAACTTCCATATCACCTAACACAATTTTCATCTCGTCAGATATTTTTCTAATATACAAATCGGATTCATCTGTAACAAGCAGACATTTTTTATTATCTTCTACAGGATCAGAATATTCCAATTCTTTGATTTTCTTTGGTTTGCTGAAAAAAGCTTCTGTTAGCTGCACTCCTCTTCTTTCTACCAGAACAAGCATTGTAAATATAAAAAGTGCACTAATTGGAATTAAAATTCTCATCCAGCTATTGTGCCTATTTCTACCTGATTTACTTTTTAAAAAATCACTAAATCTCATATACCATGCCTTCCCAGAAACGGTACCATTCTTTTCCATTACTGGAAAGATATACATTCCTTTGTTCTATCATATCCAATATTTCTTTGATAAGCTTAGAATCATGCCTAGCTGCAGCATATTCTATATAAATTCTGTAAACAGATTCATCATCGCCCCATTTATTCTCTGCGCTTTTTATCATTTCGAGACATCCTTCATAATCTCTGGTTGCAATTTTAGTCTTTATAAACTCGAGTAAATACTCTTTGCTATCAGGATTGATCTTAACCAGCTTATCTAATACATTCTGCATTTTCTTCTGATAAATCGTCAGGATTTGTCCGGACAAAAATCCACTTTCCAAATACTTTCTCAAAGACAACATATAGTTTTCCAAAAACTGAGTATTATTACTATTTTCTTCTATTTTTTTCTCTAATAAGCTAATTTTTTTCTCAAAATCTTCCTGTACTAAAGTCATAGAAGTTGTAGCATAGTGCGAAATTTCCGTATCATCAGAAAGACTAGCCATTTCCAAAATATCGACATAATTATCAGGTTTGTTTCTAAGAACATCCATCATAAGAGTTCTCTTTATTTTTGAATCATTAAGAATTATAGCTTCTTCAAGAGGTATCGTCTGTTCAACATTTTTGTTATCAGGAAGAGATATCTTTTTGTAGCGAACATCTTCTATTTTAAAGCGGCTAACATCATCTTCTTCAATTTGCAATTTTTCTTTTGCCCCCGTGAACACCTGCACCATAACAATTGAAAAACCAACAAAAGGAACCAGCAAAACTATCGGAAACATATGCTCTTCAACATTTATCTTCTTATTTATGTGTAAAAAAATCACAGAAGCACATAATAAGGCATGAATTATTAAAAAATACATCATTGTGACAGCTCCCTTGCCTTTTCATATTTAATTCCCATCTCATCCATGCAGTTTGTTACACGCTTATAACCAAGTAAACCTGACTGCATAAGAAGCAAATACAACTCACCATTTTTTCCCAGTCCAAGCATATCATTTGCACGAATAATTCTTTCTAATTTTTCTGAAATATCCTTCAGATTTTCCTCACCGTTTTCAATCTTTAGAAGTGAATAATCAGCAAAACTCTTTTCGTACATCTTCTCATGAGCCTTTACAACCTCTGCAAATTCTTCATGTTTCAAAATCATTGTATCGCCCACATATTTAGATCTATCAGCTCGATCTTTCAATGCTTTTACAAGGAAGGAATTAACAAGATTTGATACAATAAACATCTTGTTAGCAAACTCAACACTCATTTCATCATTCTGGGCATGTTCAACCGTTATCATTCCAATAATATTTCCATTTTCTGCAATTGGCATTGCATACGCAGGATATTCTTTCAAACTTTCATTATTTATGAACATTTCTCCTTCTCTGAATTTCTCGAAACATTTGGAATATCTCTTTAAGTCCACTGATTTATTCAAAAATCCGCTTTCAGACTTTGAACATGCCACAAGTCTGGCAAAATTATTGTTTTCACCAATATAGTAAAGCGCTACTGAATTATTTCCTAAAATGTTTTCAAGTGACAAAATAGATTCATATGCAATTCTATCTGGCATCTGCACATCAAGATGACGTACAACCTGATAAATCTTGCCATAGCTATCCTGATATCCCAAAATCTGCTTGTTATAACGATTAGCACTATCTAATACTTCACTATAAGCATTATTTAAAAAGCTATACTTTTTTTCCAGTACTTCGTATTCTTCTCTGGTATTTCGAATTCTATCTTCATGCTTGTCTCTCTCATATCCGGTAACTGCACCAAGAAGGAAATATGCCGCAAAAGGCAACCAGTTAATTACATCAAACAAAATAAGCTGAAAACTGAATTTATCACCACTTGTTAATAAATATCCTATACTTGTAAGTGTCGCTGCAAAAAGTCCCGGGATCATTCCATTCATCGTTCCTATAATAAGAACTGCAATAAGTCTGAAATCCATGAACTGAAGAGAAATATTGTTCTTTATCTTCGCATTTAAATACTCTGCAATAAATGTTAGAACAAATGTTTCTACAGTTATTCTCACAATACTCTTAAACTTTTGGCTTATAGCAAATTTTTTTTTCTTTCTTACTTTTTCCTTATATGCTTTTTCAGAATTCTCGGCAATAACATTAAACTCATCAGCAAGTTTATGTTTAGGCTTCCATGAATAGTGCTTTTCTACAGTATCATCCGCAACCACGCAAGGAATTTCATCATCTTTTTCAACATATTCAAAACTAATTCCAGGAATAACTCTTGAAATATTTTCTTCAAGTTCAGAAATGCTGCAACTATATCCGCCCTCAACATTAGCAACAAACTTATTAGTAGAAGGAGGAGCATCTGCTATACGCGCTATAAGCTCACCTAAATCAGCATCATGTAAGAATGATGTTTCTGTTTCTTTCGGCACTCTAAATGTGATTTTTTTATTTTCAATACCATCTTTAAACCAATTTTCAAGCTGCCATTTATTCTCAGATGTTGAATATAAATATGGCACACGCAACAGACTTACATGCATATTTTCAGAAGCATTAGTCAAAAGAAGCTTTTCGCCCGTCTCCAATAAAAGTCGTCTACCTCTACTTTTATTCGTATCTTGCAATAATTCGCGCTTTGTATCATTTGATGCTACTACAAGGAAGTTTTTTACACGATTCTTTCTACTATAATAGATGTTTTGTTCAAGATTTTCTAATTCGTCAAAGAGCTGAACAGCTCCTCCGATGGCTTTGGAAATATAGATTGTCATATCAAAATTTCCAGATTGATAAATGTCATTAATATCCGAAACTATTTCAGGTTCATAGACCTTAATATGTTTCTTTCTTCTTAGGTTCTTACACTTTCCGTATACTACGCACCGATTTTCAGGCAAAAATTTGTCATAAAAATCAGAGGAAAGAGCAGATGTGTTTCCTACAAAAAAAATGTTCATTATTCAATTGACCCCACTAGCGTTATATATTCCGGCATTTAATTTACTTTTAATAGTCAAAACAAAAATACTCTAAATTTTTTAATAAGAAGTAAAGCTACCCAATCCTTACTTTTATCGTTATTTTGTTTAATCTCTTATAATGCCATTTATAGATTGTATTGGTTAATTACCAATTAGTCAATGTAAAAAAAATTCATTATTTTTAATCAAAACAGCGTTTTTAAATTTTTTTAATTCAATTGTAAAAAATCTTAAATTTCGTGTTATAATAACCTAGTGTGCATTAGAAACTATAGATTTTTGTTTTGAATATTTAGTAGATTAGTTTTACTGGCTTGTAATATTTCATGAGCAGAACTGTTTATAAACGTTGGTCTGGGGTTTAAAGGCATAAATAATGCCTTTAAATCTGCCTACGGCAGACGGCATAATTTAAAAGTGTTTAAATTATGCCGCATTTACTTAGGCGCTGTTTTTTAGCGCATTACGTACCACTACGTTTATAGTCAAGCGAAAGCGTGTCTGCGACGAAATATACAAACAGTAAAACGGACTATATTAAAACAATAAAGTATAGGTTATTGTTTTCATCAGGAAAATCAATAACCGTACCAGACCAAAATTTGTCGTTAAGACAAATTTTGTCCTGCGAAGCAGGATTCTTGCTGATGATTATCCTAAATCTCAGCAAGAAGTCATGACTTCTTGTCACTTATATTCAAAAACTCACATTTACTGCGAATTTCGTGAGAACAAAAGTCAATTGGCAAACTGATCCAAGAAAAAGCTTTTTTAATGCCCAGTTCGCGTAGTTTTTGAAACGCAGTGACATTTTTAAACTATTTTATAATACTTGAGGTATCCTAGATGATCACTTTTCTCACAAGCAGCTTTATAGAATATGATCCGCTTGAAACTAGTAACGATTCACGGAAAGAATATCGACTTATACATAGAAATGGCTTTTCTGCTCGTCTTCGAGAAGTATGGAAAGATAATTTAAATTTGTTATTTTTCTCAAGTGACCCTGATAATTATGCAATGTCCGATAATGCATGTGCAAAACTAATTGATGTATTAAATAGTGCCAATTTAACTACGGGAAATGTATCCGTCTATGATCACCGTTCAAAAGATTCTATTGATGAAGCTCTATCGCATACTGATGTTCTATTTCTAGCTGGAGGTCACGCTCCTACTCAGAACAGATTTATGAAAGAATGTCATTTGAGAAGTGCTTTGAAATCATTTGACGGAATTATAATTGCTTTAAGTGCCGGAAGTATGAATTGCTCTTCTGTAAGCTACATGATTCCAGAACTTGAAGGAGAAGCTACATCTCCACATTTTAACAATTTTCCCACAGGATTAGGACTTGTAAAATTTCAATTTATACCTCATAGCGAGTTTTTAAAGACTTTGGTGATTGATGGAAAGAATGTTTTGAAAGATTGCATTATGCCAGATAGCTTTTCACATTATTTCTTTCTCATCCCTGATGGAAGCTATATTCGTATTGAAAATGGAATAACTGAATTTTTTGGAAATGGCGAAGTTGTCTCTGAAGGAAGACTTCTTCCTTTAAAATCTGGAATAATTCCTCCTTCTATTTTGCGCACAAGAACCAGCATCTGGGATGGAATAATGTCTGAAGGCTATGACATTATTCTTTTAGCAGATATTATAACAGAAAAAATACAATTTTTTCATAATTCTATTCAATATGAAAGCGCTGCTATAACACCTGATACGATGGGACATTTTTCAGAATTCTGCGAAAGAATTTGCGAAAACTTTATTACGCCAGAAGAAAGAGAATTATTCATTAAATCAACTTCCATCTCTGAAGTATTATATCATTTACGAAAAAATAATGATTACACCGTTACTGTTCATTTTATGATTAATGGACAAAGAAGAGCAAAAATCTTCAGAGCTCATTTTTTGAACAACGATTCAAGGCACATTCTTTATACTTTTAAAGATATATCAAGTGCACTTGAACATGATTGGATGACGAATGAATATGCTAGAATTGGATTTCTAGATCAGGCTGAGAAGGTTATTAACAAACTTGACTACAAAGAAGAATACTCACTTGTCTATGCTAATATTTTTGGCTTCAAAGCAATTAATGATCTTTTTGGTCAGCACGGTGGTGATAAAGTAATCTTCTGGGAACGTGATATTTTAAAGAAACGCTTTAAACCTCTTTTGATGGGGCGTTCCGAAGCAGATCATTTCCTTCTTATCATCAATAACAATAATCTGACACCAGAAAATTTAAAAGCTATTTCGTCTCTTACATATGAAGATAACAATAAACGTTTTGTTTTCTCCATACACCTTGGAATCTATCCTATCACTGATCGAACCATTCCGATTGACAATATGCTTGATAGAGCAAAACTTGCAGAAAAAAGTATCCGTGATGATATACATCAAAAATTTGCATTATACACAAATGAAGTTCATCAGGATTATCTACATCAAAGAGTACTTATTTCTGATTTTCTTTCTGCAGTTAATGAATATCAATTTCAGATTTACTATCAACCCGTAATTGATATGAGAACTGATAAAATCTGTAGCGCGGAGGCTTTAATTAGATGGCATCATCCTGAATATGGAATGATTTCTCCATCCGAATTTATCCCTCTGTTCGAAAAAAACGGACATATTTCTGCGTTAGATTCGCTAATAGTGAACCAAGTTCGTGATTTTACTGAAGGCAGAATTGCTTCTGGAAAGAAAACCGTTCCCTGCGCAGTTAACCTTTCAAGAATAGATTTTTATGATACTAAGCTTCTTGAAAGCCTTATAGAACATGTGATGAATACACCATATCATCCAATTCCATTGAAAATTGAAGTTACAGAATCTGCTTATGCAAATTTAGAAAACAGTGCTATTAATTTTCTTGAAAACCTAAGAAATAATGGAATTCAGATTCTTCTTGATGATTTTGGAAGTGGCATGTCTTCACTTTCTACGCTAGAAACATTTGAATTCAATGTTGTAAAACTGGATATTGGTTTCATATCTAAGATTGGAAAAAATCAGAAATCAGAAGCAATAATAAGAGATACAATTCGCCTTGCACATGATTTGAACGCACAAGTCGTTGCTGAAGGTGTTGAAAATATCCAACAATGGAATTTCTTAAAAGAGGCAGATTGTGACATGGTTCAAGGATTCTTTAAGTATAGACCAATGCCGCAGCCAGAATTTTCTTCACTTCTAGACTCATTACTCTAGTGAAAACTTCGATGCTTTATCATCGACATTTTCACTCTTATTTACCTATAAGGAAAAGCCAATAGCTTTAATGATTTTAATTATCAACAAGTAAACCATTAAATCCATTGGCTTTTCTAGCATCAAATCCTTAATAAAGTAACTCTCAAACCTTTCATTAAGGATTTTATTTAGTCAGTAATTGGATCAATTCCAGCTTTATCCATTTTTTCTAAGCTCATTGTTTCAATATAGTAAAAATCCTGATTTTTCCCGTCACTCATATGACTTTTACCTTTTCTTAGAATGCCTATTATTTTAAGCCAAGACTGTTCTGATTCAATATCTTTTAAAGATTCATTCGTTTTAAACTCAAAATCAACATAACCTCCTGTGCAGTAAGGACATGTTGGTCCACTTCTTCCAATAAAATCATAATTACCAATTCTTATATATTTTCCCTCTATCTCAACAACTTTTCCTTCGTAATCTTTGAAATTGATATACCAGTCATTTATTTGCGTCATATAAAACTTATCTCCGACTTTAATATCAACTTTTTTATTCTTAAATAAGGCTCTATCTTTATCTATATCATAAGGATATTCGTCCACTATAACACTTGCTTCTTTTGCCTGATTTTGCAATGATGAAATCAAAGAATCTGTTGTTGCCACAGACGAACTATTATCTATACTATCAGTCTTCTGGGTACCATTACTACCAGAAAAGTTTTGCGAATAACCACCATTTTCAGTAGAATCTATTTGACTATTTACTGCCATATTTTCTTCTTTCGCGCTATTAACCACGTGAAAGCTATTTGATGGTCTAGCCTTAATAAAAATACATAGAAATATTACAAATACAATTACAATATAACACAGTATTTTATTTCTCATAATCCACTTACCTGCTCTCCCTCAACTTTTCAACTGTGTAGAATATAATGAACACAATAATATTCATAATTACAATACATGCCCCTGTTGGAACCGAATACTTATATGAAAAAACAAGTCCAATAATAAAACACATAATTGATAAAATCGCAGATAAAATGACAGTTGTCTTAAATCTTTTACAAACTCTCATCGAAGTTAACGAAGGAAAAACAATCAAACTTGAAATAAGTAAAGTTCCCATCATTCTCATTCCCAAAACAACCGTTATAGCCGTTAGCGTTGCTATAATCATATTATAAAAGTCAGCGTTAGTACCCGTTGCCAGTGCAAAGTTTTCATCAAAAGTCACTGCAAAAATTCTTTCATAAAATAATACATAGAGAATAAGAACTGATATTCCTAAACCTAGCGAAATATACATATCATTCACACTCATTGCAAGAATACTGCCAAACATATAGTTACAAACATCTGTATTCATACCAGTTGTAAGTGAAATTGTCATAACTCCAATTGCAAGAGCCCCACTGCACATAAGTGCAGTGGCGGCATCCCCTTTAATTTTTGAACTTTCTTTTATCTGTAAAAGAATAAATGCTGCAAAAATACAAATCGGAATAGAAACATATAACGGAGCTATTCCTAAAGGATAAGCTATTGCAAGTGCAGCAAATCCAACATGAGAAAGACCATCTCCTATCATTGAATATCTTTTAAGAACAAGACTTGTTCCAAGCAATGATGCACAAATTGATACTATAATACCAACTACAAAAGCTCTGACTAAAAAAGGATATGACATCATCTCTATAATTATATTCATATTGCCAATCCTCCTAAAAAATTAGTGCTAACTTCGCTTTTCAAATAATCCTCTTTTAGTCCAAAAAACTTTTGCTCTCCATTCAAATGAAGAATATGACTTGCTTCATTTAATGCACCCGGAATATCATGCGTAACCATCACAATAGTCATATTCTTTTTGTCATGGAACATCCTAATAAGCTCATACATATGTACCCCTATTATAGGATCAAGCCCAGTTACTGGTTCATCCAGTAGCAGAATTTTACTGCTAGCGCACAATGCCCTAGCCAGTAAAACTCTTTGCTGTTGTCCCCCAGATAACTCTCTATAACTTTTCTTCGATAAATCCGCAATTCCCAACAATTCCATATTTTCTTGAACCTTTTCTTTACACTCTTTTGTGTAAAACAAATGGTTTTTCAGCTTATTAAGACATCCAGACATAACCACTTCTTTAACATTTGCAGGAAAATCCTTTTGTGATATTGTTTGTTGCGGAAGATATCCTATTTCATTTGCTAATAATCCATCTCCATATTCTATTTTCCCTGACGATGATTTTTTTAGATGAAGAATTCCTTTAATCAGAGTGCTCTTTCCAGCGCCATTTTCACCAATGATGCACAAATAATCTCCCTGATTAACTTCAAATGACACTTTACTGACTACAGTTTTTCCAGTGTAAGAAAAACTAACATCATCGCACCTGATTAAACTCATTTTAATTCAAAGCCTCCTTCAAACTTTCTACATTTTCCTGCATGAGTGTCACATATGTTGCTCCATTATCCATATCTTGTTGACTAACATTATGAACAGCATTTAAAAGTAAAACTTTTGCACCAGTTTCTTCTGCTATAGCTTTTGACATTTGCTCACCTGATGTCGATAATTCTATGTGAAAAACAACCGGAATTTTGTCAGATTTAACCTTATCAATCAAAAATGCAATTGTCTTTGCTGATGGCTGTGTATCCGTAGAACAACCAGGAAATGCCGCATAATATTTCAAACCAAACTCATCACAAAAGTATCTGAAAGGAAATCTGTCTCCAACAATTATTTCTTTTCGCTTTGCATTCTTAATTACATCTTTAAACTGGTCATCAATGTTTTTTATCTTTTTTATATATCCTTCTGCATTTTGCCTATATTGATCTGCATTATCCTTATCTATAGAAACAATAGCATCACACATGTTCTTGACTATAGTCATTGAATTTGCCGGAGAAGTCCATACATGCTCATCATTCTCTACTTCTTCATTTTCCCCTTCATCCTGCTCTTTTTCTTCATGACTATCTGCATCCTTCTCAGAATCATCGTCTTCCTTTTCTTCTTCCATACCTTCAACTAACTCTTCTTCAACCAAATCAACCTGATCCATAAGCTTAAAAACTGTCATTTTGCTTGTGTCCATAGATTCTAGGACTCCATCAACCCATTCATCTGAATCTCCCCCCACATACACAAACAAATCGCAATTCTGTATTTTAATAATATCTTGCGGTGTAGGTTCAAAAGTATGACTTTCTGCACCAGGTTTTAGTAGCAATGTCACATCACCTTTATCACCTGTAATCTGCTTGGCGAAGTCGTACTCAGGGAAATTAGTACAAACAATTGAAATCGACTTTAAATCTTTTGCTACTCCATCTTTGCTCGCTCCTAGAACAGCTCCATTATCATTTGAATTATTTGCTGATTCAGAGTTTTTGCACCCACTTAAAACAATAGCTCCCAAAAGAATTGAAACTATAATTGACAATATTCTATTTTTCATATAAAGCCTCCAAATATATGCTTAGATTATTTGTCTATATATCCTAATGTTGTTAAAGTAAGTATTACTTCTTGCTGAGATTTATGATAATCATCAGCAAGAATCCTGCTTCGCAGGACAAAATTTCTCTTGACGACAAATTTTGGTCTGGTACGGTTCTTGATTTTCCTGATGAAAACAAGAACCTATATAATTTCAATAGATTGATTAGTGTAGAATTTTAATTTTCGTTTTTTATGTGCCTATTTATCTATTAGACATACCCTTTAACAACTTCAAACGTTCATTCCTATTCGATAATAAAGAATAACCACGCTCACTTTCAGTTGTTTTTATTACTGAAATCAGTGACAAATTACCTCTTACAATCTTTGAATAGAAATTAAAACCTATTAGAATATGAGAAATATTATGACAAACTAATCAATGTATTTTTCATTAAATTTGACAAAATACCGTATCCATATTTTGTCCTACAAGAAAAAATCCTTGCTGATGATTATCTTAAATCTCAGTAAGAAGTCATAAATATTTAGAATAGCTTAATTGTTCATTCGAACCTTTTGTTCAATTGGAGAAAGTGAATAAGAATAATTATTATCTCGACTTTTAGAAATAGATAATAATTCCAGAACTACATGCAATGCAATAACAGTGAAAGAAAGACCTGAGCCAATACGTGTAATTGCACTATTACACACTTCTATACAATTACATATTGGACAACTATCATCATTGCAATGATGTGTAGATTCAACAGAAATAAACAAAAAAGAGCAGAATACTGTAAGTAATATTATAGTAGCTAAAAATATAGAAATAGCAATTCTAATATTATTAGATTCACCATCATTACTTTTTCTAAAGGCTTTTGTAAATATACCTTTCACATTCTGCTCCTTTCATAATCTAGTCTATTGAAATCTTTAGAATTATAAGTCTAAAAACTACCTTTTGTCAACAGTTAGTTATATGCAACAAAAAATGCTTGTTTTGAAAATAATACTCAAACAAAACAAGTTCAAATACTATTCTCAAAACAAGCAGAATCATTTACTGTTAACTATCTATTTTAAAGCATAAAAAAATTGTTCTCTGAAAACCGAACACTGAAATTCTAAACTAATCAATCTATTTCCTATCTTGGTTAAGTCCTCGACCTATTAGTACATGTCAGCTGAGTGAATCTCTTCACTTACACCTCATGCCTATCAACCTTGTACTCTTCAAGGGGTCTTACCCATTTCTGGGGGATATCTCATCTTGAGGGGGGCTTCACGCTTAGATGCCTTCAGCGTTTATCCCTGCCAGACTTGGCTACCCTGCCTTATGCGATTGGCTTCGCAGCAGATACACCAGCGGTCCGTCCATCCCGGTCCTCTCGTACTAAGGACAGCTC
>NZ_AUKC01000065.1 GCF_000424545.1 Butyrivibrio sp. NC3005
CGAAACTCGCAGTAAATGCGAGTTTCTGAATGTAAGTGACAAGAAGTCATACTTTATTGTTTTATGTAATCCGTTTTGCTGTTTGTATATTTCGTCGCAGACACGCTTTCGCTTGATTATAAACGTAATGGTACATAAGGTTCTAAAATACAGAACCTAAGTAAATGCGGCATAATTTAAACACTTTTAAATTATGTCGTCTGCCGTAGGCAGATTTAAAGGCATTATTTATGCCTTTAAACCCCAGACCAACGTTTATATACAGTTCTGCTCATGAAATATTACAAGCCAGCAAAACTTATTTATCAAATATAAGTAACAATAAAGTATGACTTCTTACTGAGATTTAGGATAATCATCAGCAAGATTCTTTCTTCGTAGGACAAAATTTGTCTTAACGACAATTTTGGGTCTTGTACGGTTACCTGTTTTCCTTATGAAAACAATAACCTATACTCTTACATAGGATATTTTTCTTCAAACTCATCAATAGATACAGGTTTTGAAAAATAATATCCCTGAAATTCATGACACCCCATACTTTCAAGGTATTCAACTTGAGATTTCTTTTCTACACCTTCTGTAATAACTTCCATCCCCAGCTCTTTTGCCAGAGAGATAACTGAATTCAAAATTGCTCTGCTCCTCTCCTGATTTTCTGTTTCCCTCAAAAATCCCATATCGATTTTTAGAACATCTGCAGGAATATCTTTTAGCATACTAAGCGATGAATAACCACTACCAAAATCATCTATCTCAATCATAAAGCCAAAGTCATGCATCTTATTTATAAGCTTAAGCTGCTTATCTTCGTCATTCATAAGAGCGTTTTCAGTAATCTCTAGTTTGAGTTTACCTGGATTTATGTGATATTTTTTTACAAGACTGGTAAAAGTCTCATACAAATCCAAATAGTAAAAATCGTTAGGTGAAATATTTACAGAAATATGTAAATTTTCTCTTGGAGTATTTTTCCATTTCGCAAGCAATTTTGCAGCAAGTTCCCAAACATATTGATCAAGTCTATACAAACATCCTGTCTGTTCCAAAATTTCTATAAAATCTCCTGGTGGGATATATCCTTTTTGTGGATCATTCCATCGAACCAAAGCCTCTGCACCCATTATTGAACCATCCGCTCTGGCCTGTGCCTGCAAAAAAATCTCAAATTCACCATTTTTCATAGCGCTATCAAGTCGACCTGCTATCTGCCTGTCTCGAAGAATATTTGAAAGCATAGTATCTGAATAATGAACTACCTTATTATCTGTATCATCTCTAACAGTTCCAAGCGCTATCATAGCTCTGTCGCACATAAGTGAAACATCCATTTCTGGATTTCTTATATCGAACAATCCACAATGAATCGTCATTGTATAGTAATTATTCGTAACCATTTCTGTTATTCCGAAAATCTGAGCAGCAAGATATTTTTCATCATAAGTTTCTTTTCTAACAAACAAAGCAAACTCATCTGCAACCATCCTTGCCGCAACATCGCCTCTTTCAAGTCCCATAGAGAGCATAGCTGCCATCTTCTTGATAATTTCATCTCCTTTTTCATATCCAAAAAGATCATTTATCATCTTAAACTCTCTAACATCTGTACAAACAATCATGTACTTGTCATAAGGATTTTCATTAAGTTTCTGACGTACAATCTCATAAAAACCTTCTCTATTGTATAGACCTGTCAGATAGTCATGTGTTGCCTTATAATGCTCAAGTTCAAATTTCTCATGTTCTTCGGTCTTATCATAAATTTGAAAATAGCCACCAACTTCATTGCCTTTTTTGTCCAATAGAAAATGTGTTTTTACAATTATCTTTTTCTTTTCAACAGTTGAATCATCTTCTTCAAGTTCCCAAACCTGTTCTTCTTTTATCGTTCTTAAATTCTTTTTTTCTACCCACTCATCAGCCCATTCCTTAAGCTTTATTGTATCATTTCTAGGAATTTTCAAAAGATCGTAAGTTCTATCATTAGAAAAGACAAGCATTCCATCCAAATCATAAACTGCCAGTCCTATATCCATGCTATTTAAAGTAAGTCCCATAGTAGACTGAGTAAGTCTTTGTGGAATCAATATTTCAATAAAATATTGTGTTATGAGGGTTGATATCATCATTACAAATATTACAAGACCAACATTATAATTCATAGCGGCAGTAACATATCCACAAAACGCTACAGCCATAAGAATCGCACAAAGACCAAAATATCTAAGGCGATACATTCCTCTCGAATGAATACCCTTATAAAAAAGCGGAATAAGGCAGAAAAAGCCAATAATAGTGCATACTCCAAAGTGGAACACAATACCCGGGAAAATATTCAGCACAATTACTTTAGTTGCTTCACTAGAATCAGCTACATTTTCTATTTTGAACATCCATCCAGTTATAGGATTTGTAAACAGTAAAATAGCATCCACAACTGTAAACGCAACAAAAATATCCAGCCTGCGTCTGGCCATTTTTTTGTTATGTACAGTATAAAATGACACAAGCTGAAAAGTTAAAAGAAAAGCTATTGCTATAGACAAATAGTAAATTGCTTCTAAAATTTGCAGTTCAAACTGATTACTTGCGCTTAAAATAATTATATTTACTACAATAGAAACAAGATATACTACATACACAGCAGTAAATTGTCTATAAAAAATTCTCCTTATATAAAGCGAACTTATGAGAAAGATTAAATCTATAACAAAGAGAATTGCTAATAATAGCATAGTATTATTACCCATACCAACCTCCATGCTGTTTTGGGCTAAACATCTACACATTTAATAGTTTTACGTCTATAGCTTTTCATAACGGGAAAAAATCTTATCTTCTCCACAAACATGCTTAGTACCGTCACTATCAATTATGACATAGTCTCCCTTGCAGATAAAAATACGTCCTCTTCTATCAATAATATAAGGAGAAACAATAAGTCCATTATCCTGCTTTATCTGTATTAAATTGTCAGTTATGAACCATCCTTTGGTAACAACATCAGAATATGGTTCAAAACCATCTTCAAGATTTTTTCCAAGCTCATATTTTACCACTTCCGCATCAAGTGCGATTCTTCGACATTTCATAAATATATCCTCCATTCGTTGTTAATAATTTCGGTTAATTATCCGAAAGACTTTATAGTAAATGCGATTGGTACAATAGTTAAAAAATAGTCAATCTTTTTGTAAAAAAATAGCTAAAACTTGAGCAAAATCAAGTTTTTTTATTGTTCAAAGGATTATAATCGCTTTCGTTCACACAATTCAAAAAAATAACAGAAAAGTAATGATATTTTTTAAGGAGGATTAAAAAATGTACGGATTCGGAGACATGATCCAAAAACTTAAGCAAAACCCAAAGACTATCGTATTTCCTGAAGGGTCAGATGCCCGTATTCTCGAAGCCGCATCACGTCTTCTTGCAGGAAATTTCCTTAAACCTATTTTGCTTGGAAATGAGACTCTTATCAACAAAGCCGCTGAAGAAGCTGGTTATAACATCAGAGGAGCTCAGATAATCGATCCTGAAAATTATGATAAATTTGATGAAATGGTTGCAGAATTCTGCGAACTTAGAAAAAGCAAGGGTATGACTCCTGAAAAAGCTATTCCTATGCTGAAGCAGACTAACTATTTTGGTACAATGCTCGTTAAAATGGGGGTTGGTGACTGTCTTCTTGGCGGTGCAACATATTCAACAGCTGATACAGTTCGTCCCGCTCTCCAGATTATTAAAACAAAACCTGAAAATACAATCGTATCTTCTTGTTTCATCCTTGTTCGTCCTTCTGCAACAGGTGAAAATGAAGTTATCGCTATGGCTGACTGTGGAATCAATATCAATCCTAACGAGGATGAACTTGTTGAAATCTGCGGCGAGACAGTAAACTGTGCTCAGCGTTTTGGTGTTAATCCAAAAGTTGCTTTCCTTTCCTTCTCAACAAAGGGTTCTGCAAAAGATGAAACAGTAACAAAGATGCAGAATGCTACAAGAAAAGCAAAAGAAAGATATCCAGAAATCCCTATCGATGGTGAGCTTCAGTTCGACGCAGCAGTTTCTCCTCGTGTAGCAAAGCAGAAAGCTCCTGGTTCAGCTGTTGCAGGTCATGCCAATACATTCATCTTCCCTGATATTAACGCAGGTAACCTTGGTTACAAGATTGCACAGCGTATGGGTAATTTTGAAGCATATGGTCCTATTTTGCTTGGTCTTAATGCTCCTATTAACGATCTTTCACGTGGATGCAATGCACTTGAGGTTTACTCAATGTCTATTATTACCGCATCTCTTGCATAAGCTATTGTTTATTATTCAAATATCGATAAAAAAACGAGTTGGCGTTTGTAAAACGTCAACTCGTTTTTTATCAGCTTACTTGAAAACTCTCTAATAATAAATCTGCAAATTAAATCGCAATCTAATCTCTTTCAAAACTTCTTTCATTTTCAATTAGGGGAATTAGTTTTGTATCCATTTCAGTAATTTCTATAAATCTTCCACTTCTAAGAATTTTTAGAAATTCATCGATTTGTTCATTACTTCCTTGAACTTCACATAAAACACTTCCATCATACTCATTTTTAACATACCCTGTGACACCCAAAAGGCTAGCTGCATGACAGGCTGTATAACGAAAGCCAACACCTTGTACTATACCTTTAAAACAAATACGCCATCTAACAATATCATCTTTCATGTCATTTTACCGTTTTGTAAATATTTTTCATAACAAACATAGTCAAGATAATCATTGCAATTCCAAGTGGAAGGCAAATGAGCCAATTTCTAATAAATCCTGCTGCAATATATGCAACAAAAGAAACAAGCGCAACAGTAAGCGCATAAGGAAGCTGTGTTGATACGTGCTGAATATGGTCACATTGAGCACCAGCACTGGCCATTATAGTCGTATCTGAAATTGGAGAACAGTGATCTCCGCATACAGCACCAGCCATACATGCAGAAATAGCAATTATCATAAGTTCACTGTCAAGATCTGCTCCAAACACCTTAACTACAATCGGAATAAGAATTCCAAAAGTTCCCCATGAAGTACCAGTTGCAAACGCAAGAAATGCACCAAATACAAATACTATAGCTGGCAAAAAACTCATAAATACATGATGTTTAACAATAATCTTAACGATTCCTGCCACATAGGTTGCTGCTCCAAGAGAGTCTGTCATAGATTTCAAAGTCCATGCAAAAGTAAGGACCATAATCGCTGGTACCATACTCTTAAAGCCTTCTGGAATCGCATTCATGCACTCTGAGAAACTAAGAACTCTTGTAACAATAAAAAATATAATAGTAATTATAAGTGCTACTGTACTTCCGTATACAAGGCCTACAGAAGCATCTGAACCTGAAAATGCTTCTATAAATCCTTTTCCTTCAAAGAACCCACCTGTATAAATCATTCCGATAATACAGCAAATAATAAGCATTGCAATAGGTAGAATTAAATGAATAACCTTTCCATTTGCAGACACTGGTGGATGTGGCTGGTCTTCAGCACCAGTTAGACTTGCCTGACTGTTTTTGTGTGCTTTTTCTTTTGATTTTATGTTGTTTTCTGCTTTTTTCATAGGACCATAATCAAATCCAAAAACAGTAAGACAAAACATCATAACAATAGTAAGCAAAGCATAGAAATTATAAGGAATTGCTCTAATAAAAAGCGCCAGACCATTTGCGCCATCTACAAATCCTGTAACTGCTGCTGCCCAAGATGAAATCGGAGCTATAATACACACCGGTGCTGCTGTAGCATCAATGAGATACGCAAGCTTTTCTCTTGAAATTTTATGCTTATCCGTTAAAGGTCTCATAACAGAACCAACTGTAAGGCAGTTAAAATAGTCATCAATAAAAATCAGAACACCTAAGATAATAGTTGCAACCTGTGCTCCAGCCTTAGTTTTGACATGCTCTACAGCCCATCTTCCAAATGCAGCAGAACCTCCCGCTCTGTTCATTAGCATAACCATGCTACCCAATACTACAAGAAATATTAGAATTCCAACATTCCAAGCATTTGAAAGCTGTCCTATCATTCCATCAACAAAAACATGATGCATAGTATCTGGAATATTAAATCCTGAAAAAAGCAAACCTCCCACAAAAATGCCAATAAATAGCGATGAATAAACTTCTTTTGTCAATAATGCCAACGCAATTGCTATAATTGGCGGTAGCAAAGACCAAATTGAGTTAATATACATATCGTCCTCCTAAAACAATGGTTATTACCATTAAAAAATAAATAAAATATATTTAACCACAAAAGCAACTATCCATGCAAGTAAACACTGCCATAATACCACTCCTACTGCGTATTTTTTGCCAAGCTCTCTTTTTATAGATGCAATGGCTGCAACGCATGGGGTATATAAAAGTGAAAAAACAAGAAGTGTAACTGCATTTGCAGTAGTAAGCGCATTTGCTACTCCTTCGGAGAAAAGAATCTCCATTGTTGATACAACACTTTCTTTGGCGATAAAACCACTTATAAGAGAAGTAACAATTCTCCAGTCTCCAAGTCCAAGTGGACTAAATATAGGAACCAAAAGTCCGGCAAGTCTTGCCATTATACTATCTGCTGAATTCTCAACCAAATCCAGATGAATATTAAAACTTTGTAAAAACCATACCAAAATTGTAGCTGTAAAAATTATACTAAATGCCTTTGTCAAAAAATCTTTTGCTTTCTCCCATAAAAGCTGCGAAACATTTCTTACCCCAGGCATTCTATAATTAGGAAGTTCCATGACAAAAGGAACCGCCTCACCTTTAAAGAAAGTATTCTTGTATAAAAGTGCTATAAGAATTCCCATTATAATTCCAAGAAAATAAAGGCCTGTCATAATGAAACCGCCTCGCCCAGGGAAAAAGGCATTTACAAAAAATGCATATATTGGTAACTTAGCCGTACAACTCATAAATGGAGTAAGTAAAATAGTCATTCTCCTGTCTCGCCTAGAAGGAAGTGTTCTAGTCGACATAACAGCTGGAACCGTACATCCAAAGCCTATCAAAAGTGGTACTATACTTCTTCCAGACAAACCAATCTTTCTAAGAAGTTTATCCATAAAAAAGGCAACTCTGGCAATATAACCGCTGTCTTCCATAAGAGATAAAAAGAAAAACAAAGTCACTACTATTGGAAGAAAGCTTACTACACTTCCAACACCATCAAAAATTCCATTTAAAACAAGATCCTGAATAACAGAATTAACTCCTGCGCTAGCCATCCATCCTTCTGTTATATTTTTTAATACGTCTATTAAATTCTCCAACACTCCTTGTAAAAAAGCACCTATCACATTAAATGTCAGGTAAAACGTAAGTCCCATGATAATAGCAAAACATGGAATAGCTGTCCATTTTCCAGTAAGATATTTATCTATTTTTTCTGATCTTATACGTTCTTTAGTAGCTGAAGGCTTAACTACTGAACTTTCACATACTCTTTCAATAAAATCATATCTCATATCAGCGATAGCTGCACTTCTGTCCATCTTACTATCATGTTCCATTTGAATAATGACACGCTCTAGCGCTTCTTTTTCATTGTCTTCAAGCCCTAACTTTTTCTCAATCAGGTTATCACCTTCTATAAGCTTAGTGGCGGTAAACCTTAATGGAAGTTCATGTGTCTCTACTCGATTTTCGATAATTGATTCAACTGCATGAATCGCTCTGTGAATTGCGCCGCCATGATCTGTTTTTTGACAAAAATCCTGCTTCACAGGCTTTTCCTGATACCTTGCTATATGAACAGCATGGCGAATAAGCTCTGCAACACCTTCATTCTTTGCAGCAGAAATCGGTACAACCGGAACTCCTAATAAAGTTTCCATTTTGTTAATATCAATCGAACCGTTGTTGCTCCTTACTTCATCCATCATATTCAAAGCTACAACCATTGGAATATCCATTTCCAAAAGCTGCATTGTCAAATAAAGGTTTCTCTCAATATTCATAGCATCAACAATGTTAATTATAGCTTTGGGTTTATCTTCTAAAACAAAATTTCTAGAAACAATTTCCTCACTACTATAAGGAGACATGGAATAAATTCCTGGAAGATCCGTAACCAAAGTCTTAGGATAGCCTATTATTGGTCCATCTTTTCTGTCTACTGTAACCCCCGGAAAATTACCAACATGCTGATTAGAACCTGTTAATTTATTAAATAACGTGGTCTTTCCACAATTTTGATTTCCTACCAAGGCAAAAGTCAAAACAGTGCCTTCTGGTAATTTTTTTTCATTCTTTTTCTCATGATAAATACCATCTTCACCAAGACCAGGATGATTTGACTTCTCAATTTTTGTAATTCTTTTATGCTCATTACTTCTGTTAGATATTTCTTTTACTTCAATTTTTGCTGCATCGGCAAGCCTTAAAGTTAATTCATACCCATGTATCTGCAATTCCATCGGATCTCCCATAGGAGCATATTTTACGATAGTAACTTCAGCCCCCGGAATAACCCCCATATCCAGAAAATGTTGCCTTAATGCACCATCTCCTCCTACTTTTGTTATTACTGCTGATTTTCCAGGTGATAATTCTTTTAAATTCATTTGATACCTTTTTTCTTTCGTAAATATGTTTGTTACTGTTTGCTTACCTGAGGATATTATGTATATTTGTATGTTTGGCTGTTTGTATATTTCTTTGCAGGCATGATTTTACTTTTTATAAACGTAATGGTACATATGGTTCCAATTAACCAAACCTACGTACCAACGTTTATAAAAAAGTTTATAGATTAAAAATAATACACATAAATAAAGCTAAAATTATTCTTGAATTAACTTGCTAAAATACTCTATGGTTTTCTTCAAGCCTTCATCCAAGTTTATATGAGGCTCCCAATCAAGTTCCTTTTTTGCCAGATCAATAACTGGTTTACGCTGAGTCGGATCATCCTGAGGCAACGGTTTGTAAACAATCTTTGAACTGCTTCCAGTTATATTCAAAACTTTATTAGCCAGTTCCAACATGGTAAACTCACCAGGATTACCCAGATTAACAGGACCAGTGAAGCCGTCACGGCTGTTCATCATGCGAATCATTCCATCTACTAAATCGTCTACATAGCAGAAACTTCTTGTCTGAGAACCATCACCATAAATAGTAATATCCTCGCCTTTTAAAGCCTGCACAATGAAATTCGAAACAACTCGTCCATCATTAGCATTCATATTTGGACCATAGGTGTTAAAAATACGAATGACTTTAATATCCACATTATTCTGTCTATGATAGTCAAAAAACAAAGTTTCAGCTGCTCTTTTTCCTTCATCATAGCAGGATCTAATACCAATAGGATTAACATTTCCCCAATACTCCTCAGGCTGAGGATGAACATTGGGATTACCATACACCTCACTTGTTGAAGCCTGAAGTACTCTTGCTTTTACTCTTTTTGCAAGTCCCAACATATTAATTGCACCCATTACGGATGTTTTCATTGTCTTTACCGGATTATACTGATAATGAACAGGTGATGCCGGACATGCAAGATTATAAATCTGATCAACCTCAACCAAAATTTCTTTTGTCACATCATGTCTTATAAGCTCAAAGTTGTGACAATCAAGAAGCGGCTCTATATTTCTCTTTGTTCCAGTGAAAAAATTATCTACACAGATGACATCGTTTCCCTCATCAACAAGTCTCCTGCATAGATGTGAACCTATAAAACCAGCTCCTCCAGTTACCAAAATTCTTTTCATTGCTTATTTCCTCCATATTTAAGCATATAAAATCAAGCCAAAAAGCATTCCTCTCATATACTTTTCGACAAGTTCCCTAGAATTATTAAGGTAAATGCATATTTATTATTATAATCAAAAAATACATACAATTCCACTTTTTCTTGTAAGGGCTTTAATATCACTGATTCCATAATCACTGCTTACTTGCTTGTAACTCGTCAAATAATCATATTCGAGTAAATATTTATATCTATGCCATGCTTATAATCTTTATTTATATAAAATATTATATAGTTAAAGCCCCGCTTAAACGCGAGGCTTTGTATATCTTTAACGGCTTTTATTACGCCATCTAAAACTTTATTTTTTCAGCTTGGATAATTATAAAAAATCTTTTACCTACATATTTTTATATATCAGCATTAAAGAACTTAATACAACTTTAATTATTCTTAGACTTCTTTTTGGGAAGATACTGAACAACAATTCTATTTTCAGGATTAATATCCACTATGTATAACACTACTAAAAAAAACAACTCTAAAGGTTTCATAACAAAATATGTAATGTCACATGCAACTTTATGCATACGAATCATATCTGCAATAGGGAAACCATAGGTATCATAAAAATTTCTTAATAATCGATGAAAATGTGGGGTCTTTTCTTCTAATACATTTTCAAACGCATTTGCTATCATTAGCTGTCTATTAACAATTACTTTATGTCCATGACGTTCACCCATTCTAAGAGGTTTTACAATACCCTCATGTCCTCCTGCTGCAACAGTACATAAATAGTGTTCATCATAATACAAGTTTTGAGGACCTACTTTGCTAGAAAAAGTCCAATCACTTGTGTTTGTCCATGCTTTAATAATAGCATCCGGTTCTTGTCCAAATAAAATTAATACCCCTAAAACCATTCCAAGTAAAGGCAGAAATAAAATAAGAGCATAAAATGGCCATTTTTTTGAATTAATAAGAATCTTGTTGAGCTTTTTTATAAAAATGTTTTTTCCAAAATCATCATTTAAATGATTCCCTGCATCTCCCCATTCTTTAATCTTTTCTTTAATAATTGTAATAGCAATCAAAAATATATCAACAGGTACCACCAAATAAGGTGTAAGACTAAAAACTATTGGCAGACACTGAATTGTCCATACAAGCTGCACCAAAAGAGCCATGTACATAAATGATATACACATCACCGAAACAAGCGGAGGAATCTTATTAACATTTTTAGAAATAAGAACAGCCGCACCAATAACACCCAGTAATGACATTACTATCAAAGTTACATATCCACCTGTCCATATTGGCTGATGCCTCTGAGCATTATAAAGCTGCTCATTCCATCCAGCATCAAATGAAACATCGCCAAACTTAAGCAAAATGTACGTGTACAATTCTCCTAGAATAATAGTTGCAGCCCATAAAACATTTCTAAGATTTTTGTGGTGCCATTCATGAAAGACACCTATTAAAACATATAAAGACAAAACTGCAGGTATTCCCACAAAAATAAATAAAATAAATAGTCCTTCCATCTTCTGTTCCCTCCTCCAATAACTCTTATTTATCTTTTTAAACAAAAAACTATGTATACTACGATTTTCATGAAAAGACAATGCTAGTGAAACAAATCTAATATAAAGACTAAAAAATTACCGCCTGAATTATTCTAACACAACTTAAGTTGTTTACAACTTTTTCTGACCAAACATCAAAATTATATGATAATATAACATATATAATAAAATCGTAATTATAAATACAATGATTTTTAGTTAAGGAAATAAAAAAATGAAAGTTTTAATAACTGGAACAAGTCGAGGAATTGGTCTTGCATGTGCTAAAAAGTATATAGAAATGGGGCACGAAGTAATTGGTCTTGATATTAGTACATCCGATTTTATCCACGCTAATTATACCCATATTATCGCTGATATAACAAAAAATCTTCCTGATATAAGCGACATAGAAATTTTGATTAATAATGCTGGAATACAAGAGGGCGGTAATGAAATAGATGTTAATCTAAAGGGAACCATTAATGTTACAGAAAAATATGGGATACAAAAAAAAATTCGCTCAATTGTATTCATGGCTTCTTCAAGTGCAAGTAATGGTGCAGAATTTCCTCTATACGCAGCCAGCAAAGGCGGAGTTGTAACCTATATGAAAAATGTGGCCCTCAGAATTGCTCCTTTCCAAGCTACCAGTAACAGTATATCTGCTGGTGGTGTTATTACACCATTAAATCAGCACATTCTCGACGATGAGAATCTTTATAAAAAGTGCCTGAATGAAACACTTCTTAATAAATGGGCTAAAGACTATGAAATAGCTGATTTAACGTATTATCTGACGAATATTAACAAGAGTATCACCGGTCAGGATATTCTTATTGATAATGGCGAGCAACTAAAATCAAACTTCATTTGGTAAAAGTTTTATCCAAAGATACCATGAACATCATTACTATAAAACTCTATTTTAGATAGATTTTTCATCTATTGTCCACATATAAATAGCATACTGCTTACCTACTTTTATTTGTAGACAGTATTTTTTATAATAGATTCATAATTATTTTTCTACTATAAAGCAAAAATTGTTGCTGAAGATTAACTAATCCTCAGCAACAATTTTTAATTTTATCGACTTGTATAAATCAAGCTTTATGCGGCAATACTGCAATATTACTTATTCTTTTTCTAACCATCATTACAAGTGCCAAAGAAATAAAACGATCAAGATAGTCCGTAATAACCTGTACTACAAATATAGCTCCTGTAATACCAAGTGGTGTATTTCTTAAAAACTGAACTAATACTGTTGAACCCGAAGATGTAACTCCATCAAACAATATTGCATTTATAATCGAACAAACAACTGTTCCTGGAATCGTAATAATAAGTGTTACAAGCAAAAGAGAAAGCCCAATCTTTTGAATTTTCTTAAGTACAAATCCCGATACCAAACCAAGAATCATTCCAACTGGCGCAAAGTATAATGAGTATATATCTCCTGTAAATGCCATCATTACACCAGAAATAAACGGTGTTAACATTCCATAAATTGGTCCCAGTAAAGAACTTACAAGTATTGTACCAATACTATCAAGATAAATAGGAAGTTTCATCATAAGTGCAAGCTGGCCCCCAACATAGTTTATACAAATTCCCATTGCAACAAGACAAATTGATAGTGCCATTCTCTTTTGTTTCATAACAATACAAACACCTTTCTTTTTTGATTTATGCTTATCAATTCTTTATCAACAATACAAACAAAAATCTATTTAAGAATCATCTCAAAATCTTTCTCTATTATTTCTTTATCAATATTCATTACTCTTGACATAAACATAATCCAAAATTTTTTTACATCAACATCTGTCAAAATATACGAATTTGCAGGCTTCTTATAAAAATTCATTGAATCTACTACGCTTTGACCAATACTTATTCCCTGAACTTCAATATCAGTAAATGCCTCAAATCCTTTTCCTAACTCATCATCAATAAAATATGCAACTGCAAGTGGATCATTAATTACACATCCAACGATATGTTCCCATTCCCAATGAAAATCAAAATAAAACTTTGTGATTTTTCTTATAAATTCACCCGTTTTAATATCTAATCGACAAATATATTCAAGAATAGTTGGTGTAAGTACTATTTTTCTAGTTACATCAAGCCCAACCATTTTTAGCTTTCTTCCATTTTCAAATAAAGTATTAAACACAATTTTGGCACTATCTGGATCTTCCCAATAATTGTATTCTGCAACTGGAGAACAATTACCATGACTCTTAAATGTTCCACCCATAGAAACTATATCTACGGCAGATAAGAATGCTTTTGTATTAACATCTATGAGGTCTGCAAGATTTGTTAATGGCCCTAAAGCTATAATTGAAGTATCTTTTCTAGATAATTCTTCTATCATAAACTCAACTGCCGTTTTGGTAGGAATTTCACAGTTTGGAACATCCTCCAAAAAGCTTTCACCAAGTCCATCTCTTCCATGTGTATCCAACGCATTAATATATTCACGAACTCTTGGCTTTGAAGCACCTACATACACTGGCACATCCAGTCTTCCTAGAAAGCTTAACACTTTTTTGGCATTTCTAAATCCCATATCCGAGGGCGAATTACCAGCAACTATTGTTATTCCACAAACATCTATCTCATTACTTTTTAGAGCAAGCATAAGTGCTAATGAATCATCTATGCCTGGATCACAATCTATTATTACTCTTCTCATTTTTTTCTTTCTTTACTTTTTCTGTATTTATAATGCTTTATATTTAATAATGATTTTTTTATTTTTGTTCTCCCTGTTTTTTATTGCATTTTACTTTTATTTTTATATTGATAGTCTTGTTTTTGGTTATTGAATCTTTATAACTTCCTGCTGAATTTAAGATAATCGTCAGCTATATTTGAGTAACAAAAAAGCTCTGCAAAACGCAGAGCCACATTGAACATAGTAATACAAATAAACATATTATAATGTAGTCCTGGTTTTGTTTAATGACAGGAAGGTACAAATGAACTGTCAGCTATCGGCAATCTAGCCTCATAAGCAATATTATATTTTTTGCAATAAAAAATGCCTTGAGCAGGAATCGAACCGGCGACACACGGATTTTCAGTCCGTTGCTCTACCAACTGAGCTATCAAGGCATATAGTAGCGGGGACAGGATTTGAACCTATGACCTTCGGGTTATGAGCCCGACGAGCTTCCAGACTGCTCCACCCCGCGTCACTGAAGTCCAATCATGAACTCCTATATATTTAATGGGTGGCGGTGGATTCGAACCACCGAAGCAATTTGCAGCAGATTTACAGTCTGTCCCCTTTGGCCACTCGGGAAGCCACCCATATAAGCCGACGATCGGACTCGAACCGATAACCTGCTGATTACAAATCAGCTGCTCTGCCAATTGAGCCACGTCGGCATATTCATATCTAAAGTATACACTCTAGATATGAGTGGGACCTACAGGGCTCGAACCTGTGACCCTCTGCTTGTAAGGCAGATGCTCTCCCAGCTGAGCTAAGATCCCATTTAATCAATATTCAAATATAAAGTG
>NZ_AUKC01000066.1 GCF_000424545.1 Butyrivibrio sp. NC3005
TTTTTAGCGCATTACGAACCATTACGTTTATAATCAAGCGAAAGCGTGTCTGCGACGAAATATACAAACATCAGAACAGATTATATAAAACAAAAAAGTATGGATTTTGAGTTTTTATGCAAATATCATAAAAAAATCAATATATATGCCGATAACTACACTGAGAGGTGTTTATGTGATTCTTATTAAGGAATTTTGTAAACACTTTTAATGTTATTTTTTGGAAGGTATTTTGGAATGTTTGTCTTTAGTGCGAGGCTTTACTAAAGAATAACTAGGATGCTGTTTATTTAATAGTGGTTAAACAGTTTTTTCAAGGAGGATATATATGGCTGATGAAACAGTAAAAAAGAAAAATGCTACTTTGAAAGGTGTAAGAGGAAAGCTGATTTTGACAACACTTTTATTGTGTATGATTCCTCTTGTAGTGTCTGTTATTATCGGTAATTCTACGTCTATTTCGAAATCTTTAGTAGATGCTGAAGCGTTAAATGTCCAAAAAGCTGCTGTTATTGAAAATGGTTATATGAGCGTTATCAATAAGAGCATCGAAGCATTGAGGGTAGCAGCCTGTTCGCCTGATGTTACAAAGTATATGGAAGAAGGCGAAGAAGAACGTGCTGCTGATGAAGAAAGAATTAAATTATGGCTTCAAAATATTGAAGCAGGTCTCGAAGGTAATAACCAAATCGTTATTACTGGTGCGGATGGAATGCAGCTTGTAAGAAGTGAAGGAGACCTTATCAATGTTTCAGATAGAGAATATTTTAAAAAGGGAATGTCTGGAAAAGAATATATTTCAGATATTGTAGTATCTAAAGTAGATGGGACAGCTACTATATTTATGGTTGTTCCTATTAAGGGCTTAAATGGAACGGTAGTGGGTACGATTCAAAGAGCATATAAGCTGACAAACCTGCATAATTATCTGGAATCACATGTTAATGCCAACAGAAAAGAACAAGCATTTATTTTGGGAAGAGATGGACTTGTAATTGGTCATTCGGGTTATGAAGTTGATGCTAATAATCCTGTTGATATGACAAATTCTAACTCATATAAGATGTCGAGATCTCAGAGTAGTGGCAGTAGTAAGTCTAAACTTGATGGTCGTGATGTAATTTTTTCATTCCAGTTGGAAGAAACAACAGGTTGGACTGTAGTAATGGTGGCTGACTATGATGTTATAATGTCCGAAACTATAAGCAGCGTTACAATTCTTTTGATATTCGGAATCGTAGCAGCTATAGCGGCTATTTTTGCTTCCTTTAAGATGGCTGATTCGTTCACTAAACCGCTTAATGCAGTTAATGAGTCTATTTCTAAGCTTGCAGAAGGCGAGTTTAAGCCAATAAATAAATATCAGGACAGAAAAGATGAATTTGGACTTATTATCAATAATACAAACCTTGTTATTGATAAGCTTCATTCAATTGTTGATAATATAAAAGCTTCAGTTGTATCTGTTGCGAAATCTTCTGAAGAGCTTGCAGATACAGCAAACCAGATATCTAAGACTTCCGAAGATGTATCTAATGCAGTTCAGGAAATAGCATCAGGTGCAACTCAGCAGGCAGATGAAATTCAAGATGTTACAGAAAATGTTGGCAATATTGGAAACGCTACGGATAACGTTCAGGATAATACAGATAAGCTTTCAGGAATAACTAATAGAATGAAGGATATAAGCTCTGAATCAGCCAAGAGTCTTACTAATCTTCAGAATACCAGTAGTGGAATGAGCGAAAGTATTATCCATATTGCTGAGAAGATTAGTGCGACTAGTAAAGCTGTTGAAGCTATCAATGAAAAAGTTGATGGTATTGCTTCTATAGCATCACAGACAAATCTTTTGTCACTAAATGCTTCTATTGAAGCTGCCAGAGCAGGCGAAGCCGGTAAAGGATTTGCGGTTGTTGCTGAAGAAATTGGTAAGCTTGCAGATGATTCCAGGCAGATGGCAGCAGATATCAGAAATGAGATGGATGTTTTGCTATCAGAGTCACAGGCAGCTGTTAATATGGCTTCTGAAGTTCAAAAGGGTAATGATGAGCAGCAGGAAGTTCTAGGTGTAACAGTTGGCAGTGTCAATGCAATGATTGAAGATATTATCTCAACTGTTGAAGGAGTAAAAGATATTGAAACTAACATAGGTACTTGTGTAAGCGCCAAAGATGTTGTAGTAGATGCAATGTCATCGTTGTCTGCTATTAGCCAGGAAAATGCAGCGTCTTCCGAGGAAACAGGAGCATCTATGCAGGAACTTTCAGCAACAGTTACAACTCTTGCACAGTCTGCAGATTCTTTGAAAGAAGTATCCGATAGATTGCAGAATGAAATCGCGTTCTTTAAATAAAAGTTAATTATGACTTCTTGCTGAGATTTAGGATAATCATCATCAAGAATCCTGCTTCGCAGGACAAAATTTGTCTTGACGACAAATTTTGGTCTGGTACGGTTACCTGTTTTCCTGATGAAAACAATAACCTATGATTAAATAGTTAAAAGACTATCAAAGAAGCTGGCAGAAAAATCTGCCAGCTTCTTTTCGTAGGTAGTATTACTTCTTGCTAATTCATTCAGAAACTCGCATTTACTGCGAGTTTCGTGAAAAAGTTCTCGAAGTGTAATGGCATTACGTAGAACTTGTTTCGCCCTCTATAGGACTGTAAGTTATCCTAACATTGATGTCCTGATTGTAATTACCAAAGTTTCTGCCATAAATGGTCAAACCGCCAACATGCTGTGCTGTATCAGGAATAGCCATACGGAATTTGATGACACTCTTACTAGTAAGATTGAAACGGTCTATTGTGACATCAGAAATTTTTAGACCATCTATGAAAGTACCATTATGGTTTATTACCAACATTTTCAAAAGTCCGTACTGATTCCAATTGGCAAACCACCAGTCAGGTGTGAAAATTCCTTTTACATCTCCAAAATCTCCAGGCGAAGTCCAGTATCCAAGATTTACATCATTTAAATAAAAATATACATCAGATGGCCAAATATTGTTTACTCCAGGAGCTTCTGAGGATAATTCAGCTGAAATACAGATTTCATCTATTTTTTGAGAAAAAGGAATGAAATTTGGAACAATGTATTCAACATATCCTTTTGTGAACCATAGGATATCTGCGCTATATCTATCGGGATGCGAGAAATATCTGGTGTCATCGACCTGACCTATGATATTGGTTGAAGAAGCAAGTCCGCAGGTAGGGTACACTTCATAATCAGAAAAAAGTCCGACTTTAAGAGAAGTTGTATAAACAGCCTCTTCCTCTTCTTCATGTTGTAAATCGATGAGGATTTTATCCAAATGTACTGAGCAGATTTTCTGATTACCATGACCGGAAGTTTCATTGGAAACAGTTACGATTCCGCATTCTTCGAGTTTTTTGATATGACTTGTAAGAGCACCATTAGTAATATTCAAGCGACTTGCAAGTTCGTTCATGTTCATTCCGTGATTATCTAAGAGAATTTTAACAATTTCAATTCTGATTTCTGAACCAAGAGCCTTGAACAGATCTAGTCCCTCACTTAACGTTTTAATATGTAACATACGCGTACCCCGCACTTTTCAGATTAGAAAGTTTTGCTAATAACGTGACAAGAAGTCATACTTTATTGTTGTAAACGAACGTTCTAATCATAATTAAATAAATGAATTTTAGTCGAATGTAAATTATTTCATACATTTCTTATATATGATTTTACTATATTAAAGTAAGCTTTACAAGTAACAATAAGTAAAGCAAAGGTAATTACTTATTATAAGTATAACTTATATATTCTATAAAAAATATTGAATTTACTTATAAACAATTTACTAGTATTATGTTTTTGGTTGCGTTAATTGGCGCAATAATAATAAATTGTTCGATTGTTCATACAGGATATGTTTTGATGCAACATTCGAATTATTGTCTTTTAGGAGGAAATTAAAACATGGTAAAGGCAGTTGTTGGTGCAAACTGGGGAGATGAAGGAAAGGGCAAGATTACAGATACACTTGCTGATAGTGCAGACGTTGTTATTCGTTTCCAGGGTGGTGCAAATGCAGGACATACTATCGTAAACGAGTATGGTAAATTTGCTCTTCATACAATGCCATCAGGTGTATTTCATCAGAATATAATGAACGTAGTAGGAAATGGTATGGCTTTTGATATTGACAAGTTTTTAAATGAGCTTGATTCTATCACAGAGAAGAATGTTCCAATGCCTCAGCTTCTTATTTCTGACAGAGTACAGGTTATGATGCCTTATCATGTTCTTTTTGATACACTTGAGGAGGCTAGACTTGCAGGTAAGAGTTTTGGTTCTACTAAGTCTGGCATTGCTCCGTTCTATTCTGATAAGTTTGCCAAGATTGGATGGCAGATTAATGAGTTCTATCAGGATGATGATGTTCTTATGGAGAAGATTAACAGAGTAGCAGATATTAAGGATGCTCTTCTTGTTAACCTTTATCACACAGATCCTATTGACAGAGAAGGACTTCTTGATTGGATTAAGGAAAGAAGAGACAGAGTAAAGCCTTATATTGGAGATGTTTCTCTTTATCTTGACAAGGCAATAAAGGAGAATAAAACAATTCTTCTTGAAGGTCAGCTTGGAACAATGAAAGATCCAGATCATGGTATCTATCCAATGGTTACATCTTCTTCCCCTCTTGCTGGATATGGTGCAATCGGTGCAGGAATTCCACCATATGAAATCAAACAGATTGTAGTTGTATCTAAGGCTTATAGCTCAGCAGTAGGTGCTGGCGAATTTGTTTCTGAAATTTTTGGTGATGAGGCTGTTGCTCTTCGTAACCACGGTGGAGATGGCGGAGAATACGGCGCAACAACAGGTCGTCCAAGACGAGTTGGCTGGTATGACTGCGTTGCTTCCAAATATGGTTGCAGACTTCAGGGATGTACAGATGTTGCATTTACAGTTCTTGATGACCTTGGATATCTTGATGAGATTCCGGTTTGTGTTGCCTACGAACTTGATGGAAAAGAAATTACAGAGTTCCCTGTAACTAAGGATCTTAAGAGATGCAAACCTGTTTATAAGGTATTCCCAGGCTGGAAGTGTGATATCAGAGGAATTAGAAAATTCGAAGATCTTCCACAGAAAGCAAAAGATTATGTAAATTTCATTGAGGAGCAGATCGGATATCCTATTACAATGGTATCTAATGGTCCGGCTAGAGAAGATATTATTTATCGCGAGAGCCCTTTAAAGAAATAATGGAGAAAAACAGTGAATTCTGTAAATAAAGAAAGTTCAGAAAAAACTCCAAAGTATAAAAGAGTTGCAGCGCTTGTATGCGTTGCACTCCTTGTAGGAATGTATGTTGGAATGCTTATTATGGCATTTATCTTTCCAGAAAATGCTATGGATATGTTCGTGACAGCGATGGGAGCGACAGTTGCTCTTCCTATCTTGTTGTGGCTGTTTATCTGGATGATGGGAATTTTCACAGGACGACATAATTTCGCTTCACTTGACGCCATGACGTCTGACATGGATCATGACGAATATGGTAATCCTATTCCACGTGAAAATACAGTTATAAATACTATTATCTTTGATATCGGAAATGTTCTTGTGGATTTTTCCTGGAAAGAGATGCTTCAGGAAAAAGGCTATAACAGTGAGCAGATTGAAAAACTTGGAAAGGCAACTGTATTTTCCGGATTTTGGAATGAATACGATAAGGGAATTCTATCATCAGAAGAAGTAAGAAATCTTTTCAAGAAAAATACTCCTGAACTTGCAGAAGATATCGAGAATGCGTTTGGAAATCTGACTGGTATGGTTAGAATCAGAAATTATTCCAAGAACCTTATCGGTAAGCTTAAAGATGAAAAGTATCAGGTTCTTGTTCTTTCAAATTTTTCAAAGCAGTGTCTTGAGGAAAATGAAAAGGACATGGATTTTCTTGAAAACGTAGATGGTGGAATTATAAGTTATAGAGAAAAGCTTATTAAACCAGATTCTAAAATCTATCAAAAAATTATTGAAAAATATGCATTAACTCCTTCAAGATGTGTTTTTATAGATGACACTAAAGAAAACATCGTGGCAGCCAGAAAAGAAGGCATAAACGGAATTGTTTTTGAAAGTTATGAACAAATGCTTGGAGATTTGAGAAAGCTTGGAGTAAGAATATAATTACTTTTAGAAATCGGTCGGGTTTTTTCTGATTGCTGATTATATAAGAAAAAGAAGACAAAAACTTTGAGGTACATATCAGGTACTAACTTGTTTTTCGTCTTCTTTTTCTTATGTTTTTTATAAAAAATTCAAACTGTTATAAGGTTTACAGAAGTTCAAGGAGTTTGGAAGCTGCTATTGAAAGTGGTCTCTGAGTATCGGTTACGACTTGTATGTGACGAGGCGATATATGCTGATTTAATCGAAGTTCGAAGAGTTTACCGCTTTCAAGTTCTTCCTTGGCAAAGTTTCTTACTATCATTCCTATACCTAAGTTTCTTTTTGCAAACTGTACTATCATATCGGTTGTAGCAAGCTTGAATTCCGGTTGAAGCTCTACACCATGTTGCTTCAAAAAGTCTGTTACATATTCTCCGCTTGATGTGGAACCTTCAAGCGAAATGATAGGATATTTCGTAAGGTCAGTTACGTCTATCATGTGATTTTTTAGCTGCATGAACTGCCTTCCTGCTACAAAGCAGTCTTGAATTTCCATAACGTTAGAAAACTTTAAGTTATCAGATATTCTATGCTTTGGATGTTCTATTCCGGAAGACACTACACCAAAGTCTATCTTATCCTCTGCAAGATATTGGAGTGTTTCTGGTGTAGGAGCATTTGTGACTGTGACTTTTATTTTGGGATACTGTTCATGAAATTTCTCAAGATACGGAAGTAGATAAAAGCGCAAAGTCATATCGCTTGCGCCGACTCTGACTTCACCAGCATCTAGATGCATCATTTGAGATAATTGTTTTTCGCCTCTAAGAATTTCTTCATATCCCTTTGAAACGTATTGAAACAATACTTTTCCTTCAGTAGTAAGAGTGATTCCTCTACCGTTTCGTTTAAATAATGTTATTCCAAGAGAGCGCTCAAGAGCTGCAATCTGCTGACTTACGGCTGGCTGTGATAAAGAGAGCTTCTGCGCAGCAGCAGAAATGCCTTTACAGGTTGCGACGTAGTAAAAAACTTTATAATATTCTAAATTTGTATCAAAAATCGACATAGTATTCTCCAAGTTTTTAGTATTTTCATTATATCTAATTTTACGCTGAGGATGCAGAAAATGCACGATGGTAATTATAAAAACGCATTTTTGTCCGATATATCCTATGAGTAGATATTTATAACAGTAAATTAGATAAGAGGAATTGATAATGGTTGTTCAGCATAATATGTCGGCTATTAATTCCAAAAGACAACTTGGAATAGTAAATAGTGAAAAAGAAAAATCAGCAGAAAAGCTAGGTTCTGGATATAAAATAAACAGAGCAGCAGATGATACAGCAGGCCTTGCAATAAGTGAGAAAATGCGAAGGTCTATACGTGGCCTTTCGCAAGGCTCGCACAATGTTCAGGATGGCATATCTATGCTGCAGGTTGGTGATGGAGCTTTGGATGAAGTAACCAGCATGATTCATAGAATGAGTGAACTGTCTATAAAATCTGCGAATGAGACATTGACAGATAGCGACAGGAAATATATCCAGAGTGAAATTGATGCTCTTTGCAAAGAAATTTCCAAAATAGAAGAAACGACTACTTTTAATGAAAAAAAGCTTTTTGGAAATGGCGCAGAAATAATTAGAAATGGTGATGGTTCTCCCCTTATAGAAGGTGATATCGATTTTGACAGCTTTAGTTTTGCAGATGTTACGATTAATCCCAATCCTGTTTTTACAGAGCGGGATGGGGGGAATACTCATGCATTTCAGGCTATAGTAAATGATACGAATTCTGCGGCTAATGGCAACAGATATGGACTTATATTCGGAAATGGTTCAACATCTGCTCCCTCTATAAGATTTACATACAATACAGGAACTACTGTGGCCACGAGGACCGCAGCTTTGGCAGGACTTGTAAGATCTGAATATACTAACAATACAGATATAGATGGAACAGTGTCACGAAAGATGACCTATGATACAGATGGAATAAAGTTTTCTATAACTGAAAAGGTTACGCCGCATCCTAATGCAGCAGACGATTTTAAGTATTATACAATTGATTATGATGTTGAAAATGAATGTGATGCGGAAATAAACTTTGAGATGCTCTTTCACGTTGATACCGCTTATAACAATAACGATATTTGTGAATCCTATTATATAGGCGGTGAAAGAATTGATACTACAAGAATATATAAAACAGATTCTTATACAGGCGTTACTGATAGAAACGGAGTTATTACTACAAACGATGTTCCACTGAGCTTGTCTGTAGTAAACAAAGATGAAGCACTTGCTTTCTCTGAAAAAGTTGTTTTTAATGATAGACCAGATGCTCTTTCGGTAGATGTTTATGCTATAAATAATAACTGGAACTATTATTCTCAGACTGCGCTTGGAAATATCACTAATAGTAGAGATCTTGGTTTTGGAGCTATTTGGCAAAGAAATGGCATAGCACGAGGAAATTCTTTTCATATTAGCTTAAATTATGGTATAGCACCTACAGCAAATGATCCTAACCTTAATCAGAACGAAGTTCACACTTCTAATAACCCTGCTTCGGTTATAACAGAAGCTAGAGATTTCTGGATTCAGGCAAGTGGTAACTCAGAAGATGGTATGTACATTACTTTTGGTAAGATTGATCTAGATACACTTGATATAAGGAATCTGAGTGTTTCGGATTCAGATAATGCACGTAAATCTATAGATAGATTAAAACATGCATTAGAACATGTATCGTCCCTTAGAAGCAGAATTGGTGCACAGCAGAATATGCTTGAGCATACTAAGAAGAACAGAGATAATGCGCATGAGAATACACAAAGTGCTGAATCTCTTATTAGAGATACTGATTTTGCAACTGAAATGGTTAGATTTTCTAATAAAAAGATTCTTCAAAATGTTGGTGAGTCAATGCTGGCACAGGCAAATCAGTCCAAAAAAGGTGTGGTTGATTTGTTGCAGGAATAAAATCTTAAAAACTATTGACATTTATATTTCTTAGTGGTATCTTATATATGTTTGATAACAAAGCAGAGTATCCACTCTCACCCTGCGACAGTTGTTTCAGGTGTTAATATTTTCAAATGTAACGTAAGTTTAACGTATAGATTTGATTATAAGGTGGATGCGTCTCGCGTGTCCACTTTTTTATTTGTTTGGAGGTATAAAACCATTAGCGACTTATTTATAAACGAACAGATCAGAGACAAAGAAGTTCGTGTGGTTGGGCCAGATGGCGAGCAGCTCGGTGTGATGTCTATTCAGGATGCACGTAAGGCTGCTGAAGAAGCCGGCGTAGATCTTGTTAAGATTGCTCCGAATGCGAAACCGCCGGTTTGCAAAATTATTGATTACGGAAAATATAAATATGAGCAGCTTCGTAAGCAGAAGGAAGCTCGCAAGAAGCAGAAGACAGTTGAGATTAAGGAAATCCGTATCTCTCCTAATATCGATACCAACGATCTTAATACAAAGATTAGTGCTGCCAGAAAGTTCCTTACTAAAGGCAACAGGGTAAAGGTTACTATGCGTTTCCGTGGTCGTGAGATGGCACACATGGGTGCAAGCGTTCATGTTCTGATCGATTTTGCAAAAGAATTAGAAGATTGTGCGGTTGTTGAGAAACAGCCTAAAACTGAAGGCCGAAGCATGATAATGTTTTTAGCCGAAAAGAAATAATTAAGAGAACATGTCGATTTCGTAAGAAATAGGAGGAATTATATTATGCAGCACAAGATGAAAACAAACAGATCTGCTGCCAAGCGCTTCAGAGTTACTGGCACAGGCAAGCTTATGAGAAATAAGGCAAACAAGCGCCATATTCTTACTAAGAAGTCTACAAAGAGAAAGAGAAATCTTCGTCAGCCAGCATCTGTTGATGCAACATCTGTAAAGACAATGAAGAAGATTCTTCCTTACATCTAATATTGTCAGGAAGTTCCGTTTTTGATTTGAGATTATTTAGGAGGAAATAACAATGGCAAGAGTTAAAGGTGCATTAAATGCCAAGAAGAAGCACAATAGAGTATTAAAGCTTGCAAAGGGCTACAGAGGAGCTCGTTCCAAGCAGTATAGAATTGCAAAGCAGTCCGTTATGAGAGCACTCAATTCTGCATTCGCAGGTCGTAAGCAGAAGAAGAGAGATATGAGATCTCTTTGGATCGTTCGTATCAATGCAGCTGCTAGAATCAATGGACTTTCTTACAGCAATATGATGCATGGTCTCAAGCTTGCTGGTGTTGATATCAACCGCAAGATGCTTGCTGAGCTTGCAGTAAATGATGCTGAAGGATTCAAGACACTTGCTGAGCTTGCTAAGAAGCAGATCGCTTAATTTATATATATGATTTATGGTAAGGCTTATCATTCTGATTAGAGTGATAGGTCTTTTTTTATGCACAAAATGAATTTTGATTTTTTGTAAACTATTCCGTCTGTTAATTAAAGGAAACTGATGATAAAATGGAAACTATGAAGAATATAAAAGTTTCCAAGTGATGATGATAAAATGTACTAATAAATAACTCGACATAACTTTTATCAGGAAACCTTGAAAATATTCATGACAAAAGGGAAGGTGAAAATGGACGAAATACGAAAGAAAATATTAGAAACAGTTGTAATCGAATATCAGAAAAAGGGTTTGAAGTTCACAATGGATGATATAGCAAAGGAACTTCATATAAGCAAGAAAACAATTTATAAAACTTATCGTGACAAAGAGCAAATGCTTGATGAGATGGTAGATTATGTGTTTAATTCGATTAAAGAAACAGAAGCAAGGATTATGAAAAATCCGATGCTGTCTACTGATGAGAAAGTTAAAAAGATTCTGGGAGCGTTACCGGATAATTATAAAAGTCTTGACTTCAGACTTTTATACCAGCTTGCTGAGAAATATCCGAAAGTATATAAAAAGATTAATTCAAGACTTGAAAGTGATTGGGATAATACTATTGCGCTTATTGAGCTTGGAATAAAAGAGGGAAGTATAAGAAATGTTTCAATTCCAGTGGTTAAGCTGATGTTTGAGTCGACAATTGAGAAATTTCTTAGTTCTGATATTTTGATAAAAATGGATATGGATTATACACAGGCTCTTTCACAAATGGTTGATTTGCTTGTATATGGTATGAAAACACGAAATTAAAGGCTATGGTCTTTTGTTTTTTAAAATATTTTTTGGGTAAGGCAGGGGTATATGATTTTAAGTAAGGATAATATTTTTTTATTGCAAACTCGTAACACTTCATATTTATTTAGTGTTATGAAGTCAGGTCACTTAGAGCATCTTCATTACGGAAAATCATTAATGACAGAAAAGATGTATGAGAATCTGGTTGATAACCTTTTTTCTAAGGATAGTAACAAGGATGGTGATACAACCAGCGATAAAGCTGACAATAAAAGAAAGATTGACATATTCCTTGAAGGATGTAAAGAGGCACTCAGTGAAAAACACTCATTTGCTAGTGGAAATGCAATAAATTATAGCGATGAGTTTGGAAATATAGCGCTTGAGAACACTTCATTGGAAATAAGTTCTGTGGGAAAAGGAGATATAAGAGATCCGTTTGTGTTGATTACACATACAGATGGCAGTATTACGTCTGATTTTTTATTCGAAAAAGCCGAAATCGTTGATGGAATTGAGAAAATGGAGACACTTCCTTGCTCATATGGCTATAAAGCAGGAAATAAAGAAAAAGTCAAAGAAGAAAATAAAGCAGAGTATACAGTAGAGAATAAGGAAGAGAACAGGGAAGATAAAAAAATAGGAAATATATATGAGAGCATGAAAAAAGCTGATCAAATACAACATCTTAAAGTGACTCTTGTAGATAAAGAATATAATTTGAGACTCTATCTGTACTACAATGTTTATCCAGACTGTGATGTTATAACAAAGCGATGTGTTTTGGTAAATGATAGTAAAGAGACTGTTCACATAGATAGACTTATGAGTAATCAGATTGATTTTCATAAGTCAGGACTTGTTTTTGCTTCTTTTCATGGAAGATGGGCAGATGAAATGAGTATGGTTGAAACTGTATGTGACGGAGGACGAGTAGTAAGCGAAGAGATGGCAGCTGGAGAATCAGGAAGCCGTTCTAATCCATTTGTTATGGTTATGGATAAAGATACAACTCAGGATTTTGGAGATTGCTACGGATTTAACCTTATCTATAGTGGTAATCACTATGAAGCACTTTCATCCAATGGATATGATAAGAGCAGGTTTATAAGTGGCATTTCACCAATGACTTTTGGATGGAAGCTTGAACCTTTGAATAAATTTGAAGCTCCTGAAGCTGTTATGACTTTTTCTGTAAATGGAAAAAACAAAATGAGCTATAACATGCATAGTTTTGTAAGAAAGCACATTGTTAGAGGCAGATGGAGAGATAAAGAAAGACCTGTTCTTGTTAATAGCTGGGAAGCTTCGTATATGAATTTCAACGAAAAATCTCTTTTGAAACTCGCCAAAGAAGCAGCAAATCTGGGAATTGAGTTGTTCGTGCTAGATGATGGATGGTTTGGTCAAAGAGATGATGATAAAAAATCTCTTGGTGATTGGCATGAGAATAGAAGAAAGCTTCCAAATGGATTAAAGGGCCTTTCGAAAAAAGTAAGAGAACTTGGACTTTTGTTTGGTATCTGGGTAGAGCCTGAAATGGTGAATGAAGATAGTGATCTATATAGAAAACACCCGAGCTGGGCAGTGAAGGTTAAGAGTCATCATCATTCTAAGGGTAGAAATCAGATGAATCTTGATATTTCGAGAATAGATGTTCAGGATTACATTATAGAATCTATGAGTAAAGTGTTTAAAAGCGCTGATATTTCTTATGTTAAGTGGGATATGAATAGAATTTTTTCTGATTATTACTCAGCAGCGCTTCCAAATGATAGGCAAGATGAATTTATTCATCGCTATTATATTGGACTTTATCGTATCATGGATGAACTTACATCAAGATTCCCTGATATCTTGTTTGAAGGGTGTTCTGCCGGTGGTAACAGATTTGATTTAGGTATACTAAGTTATTTTCCACAGATATGGGGAAGTGATGATACAGATGCATTTTGCAGAGCAAGAATTCAGCGAGGCTATAGCTATGGATATCCTCAGTCTTGCATGGGAGCACATGTTTCTGCTACACCTAATCATCAGACATTAAATAGCGTACCGCTTGATACAAGATTTAATGTTGCTGCATTTGGCTGCTTTGGATATGAACTTAATTTGTGTGATTTGTCACTTCCTGAGAAGAAAGAGATAGCAAGTCAGATAGCTTTTTATAAAGAATGGAGAAGGGTTTTTCAGTTTGGAAACCTCATAAGACTTGAAGATGAGAGAATTATGGCGGTTGATGACAAAAAAGAAAGAGCTATAGCCTTGCTGTTACAGCGGGATAGTAGACCAAATAGGGATATTACAACCTATAAAATGAGCGGGCTTGATAATGATGCAATCTATCATTTCACTAATAGATATGTTAATATTGACTTAAAAGCGATGGGAAGTCTTATAAACACTATGAATCTTCCTATTCATGTCAAACAGGATGGAGTTATCCATACAATTGCAAACAGCATAGTGACTTTGAAAAATGAAGAAGAGGACTGTAAAGTGTCTGGATGCGTTCTTAATAGTGTCGGTGTGCGTCTTCTCCCAAAGTTTAGCGGTATTGGTTTTGGAAACGATGGCAAAACAGGCATACTTCGTACTGGTGACAGTCGCTTGTATATGATGCAGAAAATCTAATGGAAAGAGTAGGTAATAGAATATGAGTCTTAGAGATATTTTATTTGGTGATGATTCAGAAAAAGAGAATGAAATAAATAAGGAAGCCGAAAGAAGAGGAGCAGAAGCTGCAGCAAAGTATGCTGCTGCTACTGATGAGAAAGAAGCTGACAGTGGAGAAATCGTTACAACAGATATGCTTATTGGTCAGATTATCAGCAAGCATCCATCTGCAGCAAGGTTCTTTATGGATTGTGGAATGGAATGTATTTACTGTCCGGCATCTCAGATGGAGTCTTTAGAAGAAGCTTGTGCGGTTCATGGAATTGATGCAGATGAAATCTGCGCAGAACTCAATGCACAGCTTGAAGAGTATAGAAAGTGACAAAAAACTATAGATTTTTGTCTATTATATTTGATAGCTGAGTTTTGATGGTTTGTAATATTTCATGAGCAGAACTGTTTATAAACGTTGGTTCTTAGATGCTGTCTTTTAGCATCTTATGAACCATTACGTTTATAATCAAGCGAAAGCGCGTCTGCGACGAAATATACAACCATCAAAACGGACTACATAAAAACAAAAATCTATAGGTTTTTGTTTTCATCAGGAAAATCAAAAACCGTACCAGACCAAAATTTGTCGTTAAGAGAAATTTTGTCCTGCGAAGCAGGATTCTTGCTGATGATTATCCTAAATCTCAGCAAGAAGTCATGACTTCTT
>NZ_AUKC01000067.1 GCF_000424545.1 Butyrivibrio sp. NC3005
AATCCTGCTTCGCAGGACAAAATTTCTCTTGACGACAAATTTTGGTCTGGTACGGTTATTGTTATGAATACTTAGTAGATTAGTTTTGCTGGCTTGTAATATTTCATGAGCAGAACTGTTTATAAACGTTGGTCTGGGGTTTAAAGGCATAAATAATGCCTTTAAATCTGCCTACGGCAGACGACATAATTTAAAAGTGTTTAAATTATGCCGCATTTACTTATGCGCTGTTTTTTAGCGCATTACGTACCACTACGTTTATAATCAAGCGAAAGCGTGTCTGCGACGAAATATACAAACAGTAAAACGGACTATATAAAAACAATAACCTATAGATTTTTGTTAATGATTTTTTTGCGCGGATAGCAATTGGAAAGGATTATAAAATGATGCTTGGAAGTACACTTAGAGTAACACTTATAGTTGTGCTTATTATCTATTTTGCGATTATACTCAAACTATTAAAAGATAAATCTTTATCATTAAAATATACTCTTGTGTGGATTTTTAGCGGAATCTGCATGTTTATTCTGGTTTTGTTTCCAGGCTTACTTCTTCATATGCTCAGAATGCTTGGGATTCAGGGGTATATGAATGGATTTTTCCTGTTTTGTATAGGATTTATTATGATGATTTTAATGTCAATAACATCTATTGTATCAAGACAGAATCAAAAAATCAGGAGACTTACTCAGGAAAATGCGCTGCTTGAAAAGAGGATAAGAGAATTAGAAGATAAAGTTAATGCTTACAGATAAGTGAATGTAAGAACATTAAAAGATTGGAGTTTGCAGCAATAATATGAAGAAGAATAAAAGTTTTATATTATTTTCCTGTATCGTTTTTTTTATGGTTTTGTTCTGGTTTTGCGAGCTTAGAAATATCAGAATAAATCATATGCAGATAGTTGAAAGTCAAAGTCAGAAGGTTTTTACAGCAAAATACGAGGATATTCGCGAAATTGCATTAGTATATGATGGAAAAGAAAATCCTGTACAAGGAGATACAGTAGATATCAATATCTATGATGATTCAGGCAAAAAGATATGGAATTACAAGTTATCTTCAGACAAAATCGGTGAAAATGGGATTACCCACAAGGAAGATATAACCAAATACAAGGAAAAACTGAAATTGTCCAAAGGAAAGACTTATTCATTTGAATGTCTTTCAGAAGGTAGCAAGGCAAGTCATATAACGCTGATTCTCGGCGGAGATGCTATATCAATACTTGGTTATTATTTTTTTGTTTGTGTGTTAATATTAGTATTTGTGGCTTTTTTTGTACATATAACAGTAAAAAAAACAAAAAGTTTCTATGCATTTTTTGCGATAATGATGGTTTTGCTAGGTATCCTCTATAACGTTACCATTAAACCATTGTGCGTACCTGATGAGATTTTCCATATGTCAAGATCTTATCTGTTAGGAAATTATGTTCTTCATACTAGTGAGCAAACAGGAAATTTTGAAGTTCCGTTTTATCAAAGCGGCGTAAGACGTATGGACGGACTTGTTACAATAGAGGATTTGTATCATTTCTATACCGACTATGACTATGGAAATGTAGAAGAAAACACTACAACGCAGAAATATTTATCCAGCGCATTTCCAATGCCGTTTTATGCTTTTTTGCCAAGCTTTTTAGGTATGACACTGGCAAGAGTAATGCATTTGCCATATCAGTTTGTCATTTGTTTTGGAAGATTAAGTAATATACTATTTTTGGCGCTTATGGCAATTCTTGCTATGAGAATATGTCCTAAACTGAAAAATACAATAGCAGCAATATGTCTTCTTCCGTCTGTTGTATGGCTTTGTTGTTCATACTCTTATGATGTATGGAATATCTCATTCTGCCTCTTGTTTGTTGCTTACTGCTTCTATATAAGAGAAAAAGAAAGCGGAATGAAACTAAAAGATATTATAATATTACTGATGATATTGGTAGCGTTTGCACCTATAAAGTATGTATATGTCATATTGGTATTAACAGTATTGGTGATTCCATTTTCTCAGTGGAAGGATAAAAGACTTTTCTGGGGGAGTATTATTTCCGGAGTACTTCTTTTTGCTGTTATGATTATTGCAAGAGGAAGAGAAGTATTGAATTATCTGACAACCCAAAATGTTGATTATAGAAGTGTAAACGGAGAAGTTACAACTTATACAATAGGATATGTAGCACATAACTTTTTAGATACAGTTTTTGTATTTTTTAAAACGTTTTATCAAAATGCATCAGCATATCTTGAACGTTCTATAAGCGGAGAATTTTACAATGTTTATGTTCCGTCTTATTTGATGTTTGCTGTATTTGCAATATTCATGCTTGTAATGGTTACTACGCTTTATGAAAACAATGCATCTGATGAGAATGAATTTGTTATAAACAAGAAGATGCGCATCTTTTCAGTCATAATGATTATGATGGGAAATTTTGTTTTGTATTTTGCCTTTTTGTTTCTTTTTACTTCAGTAAATCAGTATGATATAGGAACAATAGCAGGACTTCATGGAAGGTATTTTATTCCTTTTTATATCTTTTTGCCATTTGCATTAGGTTCCAAAAAGGTATCACTTAAGGTTAATTCATTTTTAAAGGAAAGAACAAGCCTGTCAGGTAATACGCTTCTTATCTATGGACTTGTCGTGATGAACGTACTTATTATCTTCTTTAAGTTTGTTGGAATAGCAATGGAAGGATGAAAATTGGATTGATGAAAAAGATAAAAAACAATTTCAGAAAAATTCTCGTCTTTTGCTTCATTGCTATATTTCTTCTATTAGGATGGAGAATCTTTTTAAAGGATAGAGCAAAAGGATATAGAGAAATATCAATAGAAGATGGGACGGGGACTTTTACAGCTACTATTCCATCGATTAATACTATAGTAGTAAATAATAATGATTTAAAGATAAGCCAAGAATTGGAGGATGATGGTGCATCTGTTTATTTGTACATAATGGGTACAGATGGAAATGTACTTTTGGAAAGTGGTATGGATAATTTAAAAATCCATACAAACGGCTTTACCTATGTACCTAACAGCTCATTTTCTAATCTTCCATTTGCACTTGAAGAGGGAAAAAGCTATAAGATAACTTATACAGCTTTTTTGCAGGACGGAACTAAAGTTGACCATTTATCATTTCTTTTATATGGTGACAGCTATGATATAAACAGGATAAGCTTTGCTCTTGTTTTGATGCTGATAATATCACTTGGAATAGCAATTTTTGGCGGATTAAAGAAAAGCGTTTATTTCAAAACAGTTTTTGTATTGGAAGCTGTGATTTTTCTGTTTCTAATGCCCAAATTGCAAACAAATTTAGAAACAGAAAGTTTTTCGAAAGCATATGCAACATCAAGTGTGATTCTTTCAAAAGAGTATAAAGGAAATGATGGTCATGTGCTGATTGATGAAAGCGGAATACGTAATAACGGATACATGTCATATGATGTTCCCATATGCAGGTTTTGGAAAGATCGAAACTTTGGTCAGGTTAGTAAAGATAATCAGCAGTCACACAGTGAAATAAAAGAAAGTACAGTTTATACAATAACAGGAAATAAGTGGATTAGCGATGTGTTCCAAATTCCATCAGTTTTGGCAGTAAGCCTAATGCGAATTTTGAAAATGCCGTATCAAATGATTTTTGCTTGCGGATGGATTGTTAACTTTCTAATGTTTTTCATATTTTTGAGCATTATTCTAAAGAAATATGAAAATAATGTGGAGATAGTGGACTTCGTAAAAGTATTTGCACTTCTTCCATCTGTTATTATTTCAGCATTTTCTTTTTCAGGAAGAGGATTATTAATAATAACCTGCCTATGGATATGTTTAAAAACTTATAAAACTGCCGATGATAATAAGAGAAGAATTCTTATAGCTGTTAATGTTTTTATAGTACTCATTAGAAGTATCTATATTGGAAATGCATTTACTTTCAATGCGCAGAATTTTCCGCAAAAGATAGATGTATTTCTCCATGATATTGTTTTATATGATGGAAATGAAAGAGATAATCTTATTTTTATCATGTATGTAATGCTGCTATGTGCAGTAGTAAGTTTTATCAGAATAAGTAAAAGCTTCGCAATTCGTGATACAAACGGCAATAGGCAGCAGTTAACATCAAGGGTGATAACAAAAATCATCTCATTCGTTATTTTATCAGTTATGGTAATAGTATTTGAAGGTAGCCTCGTATCCGGAGTTAGTTTAATACCGGTACTATTTGCCTCGTTTGCGCTTGCAGCATATAATAGCAAGGGTTTATGCTTTATTAACCAAGGGCATAAGGAAAAAAATATTTTAGCAATAAAAAATAATCCAAATATTAGTGATAAAAATAGTAAAGGAAAGCATCAAAATACAGATTTAAGGAATAGAGGTTTAAGTTATAATAATGAGGTTTTTTCTAATAAAATCCTGATATTAGCGGCAGCAATGTCAATTTTAATTGCGGCAGATGGTTTGTATTGTTTATAATTTGAAAAGGTGCTACACTTTTAAAAGCATATTAAGAAAAGGTAAGGATAATAGATATGGCAGAAATAGTGAACAATTCCATAGAAGAAAAAGACAACACTCCTTCAAGAAACTTTATTGAGCAGGAGATTGATAAAGATTTAAGAGAGGGAGTTTATGATCACGTTCATACAAGATTTCCTCCGGAACCTAACGGATTCCTTCATATTGGTCATGCAAAAAGTATTATTTTAAATTCTGGACTTGCTGATGAATACAACGGCAAGTTTAATCTTCGTTTTGATGATACTAATCCTACAAAAGAGCGTTCAGAGTTCATGGATGCTATTTTGCGAGATGTAAAGTGGCTTGGTGCTGACTTTGAAGATAGACTTTTCCATGCATCAGATTATTTTGATGACATGTATGAAAAAGCAGTTTTCCTTATTAAAAAAGGAAAAGCTTATGTGTCTGAACTTACAGCTGAGCAAATGCGTGAATATAGAGGTACTCTTACAGAACCTGGAAAAGATGATCCAAATCGTGATAGAAGTGTAGAAGAGAACTTAAGACTCTTTGAAGAAATGAAGAGTGGAAGAGTTGAAGATGGAAAAATGACACTTCGTGCCAAGATTGATATGTCTTCTCCTAATATCAACATGCGTGATCCTATTATTTATAGAGTTGCACATATGACACATGCAAGAACAGGTGATAAGTGGTGCATCTATCCAATGTATGACTTTGCTCATCCAATTGAAGATGCTATGGAGGGAATTACACATTCTATCTGTACGCTTGAATTTGAAGATCACAGACCGCTTTATGACTGGGTTGTTAAAGAGTGTGAATTTGCTAATCCACCTCGTCAGATTGAGTTTGCAAAGATGTATCTTACAAATGTAGTAACAGGTAAACGTTATATTAAAAAGCTCGTTGAAGATGGCGTAGTTGATGGATGGGATGATCCACGCCTTGTTACAATTGCAGCACTTCGTCGCCGCGGTTATACACCAGAGTCAATTCGCATGTTTGTTAATCTGCTTGGTATTTCAAAAGCAAATTCCTCTGCAGAAATGGCAGAGCTTGAATACTGCATAAGAGAAGACTTGAAGCCTAAGGCAAAGAGAATGATGGCTGTTCTTAATCCTGTGAAACTTATAATAGACAACTATGAAGAAGGAAAAACAGAAAAAGTAACAGTTGAGAATAACAAAGAAAATCCGGAACTTGGAACAAGAGAAGTAACATTTGGACGTGAGCTTTATATAGAAGCAGAAGATTTCATGGAGAACCCTCCAAAGAAATATTTCCGTATGTTCCCTGGCAATGAAGTTCGCCTTATGAATGCTTACTATGTTACATGTACAGGTTGTGACAAGGATGAAAATGGCAATATTACAGCAATTCATTGCACATATGACCCTGAAACAAGAGGCGGCGATAGTCCAGATGGACGTAAGGTAAAAGGAACTATTCACTGGGTAGCTGCAGCAGATGCAAAGACAGTAGAAGTTCGCCTGTATGAGAATCTTACAGATGAAGAAAAGGGCGTTTACAACGAAGATGGAAGTCTCAACCTTAACCCTAATTCTGAGACAGTATTAAAGGATGCAAAGGTTGAAGCACAGCTTGCTGAGGCTAAAGTTGGTGACAGATTCCAGTTCGTTAGAAACGGATTTTTCTGTGTAGACAGCAAGGACTCAAAGGAAGGAAATCCGGTATTTAACCGAATTGTTTCACTTAAGAGTTCATTTAAACTTCCAGCTGCAAAGTGAAATAAAAAATATTTTTTTATTATTAAATGTTGAAGAAGATTAACCGAATATATGGATATAAGAGTTAACTTCACATATTTTGTGTTTTGATTAGAAAAGGAGATAAGGATGTCTATTTTTTCTGGACTTGAGAAATTCGGACTTGGCAATTTGAAGGACGAAAAAGTTTTCGATGACAAGGCGGTAAAGGAAACAGTTACAAAAAAGGAGGCGGTAAAAGTTGCACCGACTCCATTCGATGAGAGGGATGTTCTCTTCGAGAAAAGCTGCACTTGTCCGGTCTGCGATAATAAGTTTAATACGCTTACAGTACGCGCAGGAAAAGTACACGTAAAGGCAGTAGAGACGGATCTTAGACCAGTGTATGAACAAGTCGACATGATCAAATATGATGTTGTAGCATGTCCTAAATGTGGATATGCTGCACTTGCACGTTATTTTGACTCTATATTAAAGCGTCAGAAAGAAGAAGTTGCAGCTAAAATCAGTTCCAATTTTAAGCCTATAGATAAGAAATATGAGATATATACGTATGATGACGCGCTTGATCGCTATCAGCTTGCTCTTGCAAATGCTATAGTAAAGAATGCCAAAGCGTCAGAAAAGGCATATTTGTGTCTTCGATATGCGTGGCTTATAAGAGGAATACTGCAGGATGAAAATATGATGGCAAAGCCAGAATATACTCCTGAAAAGAAAGCCCAGCTTAAAGAAGAGGAAAAGGAACTTCTAAAGAATGCTCAGGATGGATTTGTTCAGGCAAAGCAGTCAGAAGATTTTCCAATAGCTGGAATGAATGAAATAACACTTGATTATCTTATTGCTGCCTTATATGTTGAGAATGAAGAATATGATAAGGCAGGAAAGATTATCAGTTCAATTCTGACATCAAGATCAGCCACATCCAGAATTAAGGATAAGGCACGAGATTTGAAAGATCTTATTCAGGAAAAGAAAGGTGTTGACGAAGAAGACGATTAAGCAAAAAGAGCTTCTCTTTTGAGAAGCTCTTTTTTAAAAAAAATAAATAATTAATCTTCTTTCTTTTCGTCATTAAAGAATTCTTCAGTCTTTGCAGATTCACCAGCTACGTTTGATGAATCATGAGAATCTGCGCTTTTTTCTTCATCGCTCTTACGATCAAGATTTACATATCCGCGACGAGCACGTACAGAAGATTCCTCATCTGTATCAAAATCATCGAAATCATCGAAATCGTCATCTTCCAATTCATCATCAAATTCAGAATTCTTTTTGTTAAAGTAGTAATATACACCTGCAGCAGAGCAAAGAGCAGCTGCACAGAATAATACGAATTTACCAAAGCCATGGTTAGATTTAGACATATCTTCCACCTTCCTATGCTATATGCATTAAAAACATTTGGGAAATAAAACCCACCGTTTAATTGTAATACATTTTTTAAATATCGAAAAGATAAAATGACATGAAAGTAACACATTTTAGAAAGATTTTAGTATAATTGATATGATAAACGCATTAATAGTCAGAAAAGATATTAGTGTAACAGGTTAGTTGATAAGTTGGGAGGGTGAGGTTGTGAATGAAAAGTTTTTTGATTTAAAAAAAGAAAGGCAAAATCGAATAATTAACGCCTCATTACAGGTTTTTGCAAAATATGGTTATGAACATGCAAGTACAGATGAAATAGTCAAAGTTGCGGAAGTTAGTAAAGGGTTGTTATTCCATTATTTTATTAATAAAAAGGGGCTATATCTTTTTTTGATAGATTACAGTTATCGTTTCATGGAACTTGAGATTAAGTCGGAAGTTCATGAAAACGAAAGTGATTTTTTTGCATTACAGCTCGGAATATTAAAAGGCGAGACCAGCATAATGAGAAAATATCCGTATATGAAGCTGTTCATGGAACAGATATTGGAAGAAAAAGATATTGAAGATGAGATGCTTACTCAGACTATTGAAAAGTATAAGACTCTTTATCGAAATATGTTGGAGAATGTTGTTTATTCAGGAATAAAGGATGGAGTTAATCTTATGAAGGTAGCAGATATGATATCCTATACAGGTATGGGTGTTATGAAGAAACTTATCATAGAGGATTGTTTAGATCCGGATAATTATGCAAGACAGATGGGTGGATATCTAATCATGATTTCCAAACTTATAAGAGAATAATGAAAGTATTATAAATATTTTATAAAAAGCCGTATTTACAGTATTAATTTATTGTAAATATGGCTTTTTTTCTTTTGAAAAAGCTAAAGCATTATCTGCATGGTACCGATAAAACTAGTAGAAACAGAGCAAAGTAGGTTTAATCAGACCCCAAAATGCCATGGAGGTGATTTAGAATGGCAATCGATATTACACAGAGCCTGAATGTCATGCAAAGTCAGCAGCTAGGGCTTCAGAAAGTTCGAGTAGAAGAATCGCAACATTATGGCAGACTAGCACCGGATTCTGCTGGCAATGAAGACCAGCTTGCTCAGGAAATCCAGACAATAAAACAGGCAACACAGACACCATCGTCAACGCAGGAAAATGTCTTTTCTGATAGAGATGAAGCACAGGAAGATGCTATTGAGCAGTCAGTTCAAGTATCGGAAGAACAAAACAAAAAGAATAATAAAAAGATTCATGATGCGATTCTTGAAATGAATAAAAGGCTGAATGCTAATACTGAGGCTGTATTTGGAATTCATGAAAAAACCGATCGTGTGACAATTAAAATTGTTGATAAAGACTCGAAGAAAGTAATAAAGGAATTTCCACCAGAAAAGACACTTGATTTGATTGCAAAGGTGTGGGAGATTGCAGGAATTGCAGTGGATGAAAAAAAATAAAAAAGTTCTAGGGGAAAAGTACAAAAATGGTCAGGGACGACCGATATAGTTATTGCGCAAAGGGATTTGCGAGAAAAGAGGTAAGGCATGGCAAACAGAATAACTGGATTAAACTCCGGTCTTGATACAGAAAGTCTTATTACCGCGTTAACTCAAAAGTATCAGGACAAGGTTGATAAAACTAAAGGAAATCAAAAGAAACTACAGTGGAAACGTGATGAATGGAAAACTCTTAATTCAAAAGTAACAAAGTTTTTTAATTCCACATTGTCACCACTTCGCTTTTCAGATGCATTTAATAAAAAAGTAACAAAGGCTTCTAATAGCAGTGCTGTTTCAATTGTTTCAAGCTCTGTTGCAATGAATACAACACAGACTATGAAAGTTGATGAACTTGCAAAGAGTGCGTATCTTACAGGTGGCCAGGTAACAGGCGGAAATGACGCAGGTGCAACACTTGCAAGCCTTGGAATAGCAGATGGAACGCTTAAGTTTAAGATGGGTGGAAATGATGCTGACACAATTGAAATTAATGTTACTTCTGATATGACATTAAGAGATGTTGCATCCAAGATTAGTTCAACAGCATCTACAAGCGGCAAGAATATCAGTGCCAACTATGATGCAACACAACAGCGTTTCTACATTGGAGCAAAAGAAGAAGGAAAAGACGCCTCATTCGAACTGGATACAGCAGGAAGTTCATCAGCACTTGTAAGTGCACTTGGACTTGACAGCGGCAATTATATACGCGGCGAAGATGCACAGATTACATTAAATGGAGTGCAGTATACTTCCAAGAATAATGTCTTCTCAGTAAATGGTCTTACTATAACAGCTAAAGAGAAGACAGATGACACCTTTACTATATCAACGACCAATGATACAAGCGGAATCTACGATATGGTGAAGAATTTCTTCAAAGAATACAATGCTTTAGTTAATGAGTTTGATAAGCTTTATAATTCTGATTCTGCTAAGAAATACAACATGCTCACAGATGACATGAAGAAGCAGATGTCAGAAGATGATGTTAAAGATTGGGAAAAGAAAATTAAAGACGGTCTGTTCAGTAAAGATGAAACACTTTATACTCTCAAATCGGCAATGAGAGAAGTTATGAACGGCAGTTATAAAATTACAAATAAAGACGGAATAGAAAAAGAATTATCACTTTCAAGCTTTGGAATCAATACACTAAGCTATTACAAAGCTACTGAGAATGAAAGAAATTCTTTCCATATAAATGGTGACAAAGATGATGCAGCAGTTAGTTCTGAAGATGATATGCTTGCAGCAATGATAGCATCAGATCCGGATATGGTAACAGATTTCTTTACCAACCTGTCACAGGATTTGTATGGCAAGATGAATAAGCTTATGGCTGGTACAAAGTATAGAAGTGCATATACAATTTACGAAGATAAGCTTATGGCTTCACAGTATAGCGATTACAATACCCAGATTTCCAATGCTGAGAAAGCTCTCACTGCCAAGCAGGATTTCTATTATGATAAGTTTGCCAGAATGGAAAAACTTATGGCTAAGTTGAATTCCACATCATCTTCACTTTCAGGATTCTTTGGCGGCGGAACCTAATTGTAATATGGAGGATATTCTATGTCATCTATGAATGCGGCGTATGCCAAGGCAATGGCTCAGTATGGAAATAGTTCTAAGAATAAAGTCTTAGCAGCCCAACCAGCGGATTTGACTCTGATGCTCTATGATGGAGCAATTAAATTTACCGAACTTGCAATCATGGCAGTAGATGAGAAAAACGTTCCAGATGCGAATACTAATATACAAAAGGTTGAGAAAATCATAACGTATCTCAGAGAAACTTTAGATTTAAAATATCAGGTTTCGCAGGATTTTGAGAACATGTATGTATATCTGTATCAAAGACTTGTTGAGGCTAATATAAAGAAAGATACAGAGATATTGAAAGAAGTCAAAGAACACCTGATTTCGATTAGAGATACATGGAAACAGGTGATGATAAAGAATGGACTTCATCCAAAAAACAATTAAATCTACAAGGATGTAGTACTTGAAGTTAAAGTAAGTAAGCAGCGGATGCTAAATAGTGTCCGTTGCTTATTTTTTGCAAAGAATATTTGAAAAATGGAACTATTAATATCAGCATTGAAGGGAGTAAGCATGGGAAAAGTGGTAAAAACTGAATCGTATCTTGAAATGATGAAAGACAGTCTGGACAAAAAAATAGAACTGTTAAAGCAGATTCAGGAGAAAAATAAAGAGCAGTATAACATATTGTCAGTTCAGCTTAAAGATAATGAGGTAGATCAGGAGGCGTTTGACAAAATAGTAGAAGAAAAATCAGAGATAGCAGATGAGCTTGATGTGCTTAATGATGGATTTACCTCTTTGTTTGACAATTTAAAAAACGAAATAAATGATAACAAAGAAAGGTATAAAGATCAGATAATTCATATGCAGGGGCAGATTAGAGACATAATGGATCTTACAAATACAATTGAACTTCAGGAACATGCCAATAAAGAGCTTGCTGATACCTTCTTTTCCAATGAAAGGAAGAAGCTAAAAGGAGTAAGAAACAGCAGTAGAGCTTCTATGAATTACTACCAGAATATGAATCGCTCAAAAGTAGAAGAATCTATGTTTATGGACGAAAAGCAATAGAATTTATATGAATTTTTTTGAAAAAAGAATATCATCAATAAAAAAATTCATATAAAAAGGTTATGATTTTCTTAAAGTCACCGATACATAAAGTGTAAATAATTAGTAAATAGTTACTGCTAGCAGAGTAACACATTAACAGTAACAAAATAAACCGCCTTGGAAAGGATTCCGCAAAAGGCATGTTACAGTAAAGGAAAAACGGTAGCACGGATGCGAAGCCCACTCAAGGAGGAAAAGAATTATGGTAGTACAACACAATATTACGGCTATGAATGCCCAAAGACAGCTCGGAATTACAACTGGAAACCAGGCTAAGTCCAGTGAGAAACTTTCATCAGGTTATAAGATTAACAGAGCAGCTGATGACGCAGCAGGACTTGCTATTTCCGAGAAAATGAGAAGACAGATTAGAGGTCTTACCCAGGCATCTTCCAATGCACAAGATGGTATTTCAACAGTTCAGACAGCTGAAGGAGCTCTTGCAGAAGTTACAGATATGCTTCAGAGAATGAATGAGCTTGCAGTTAAGGCTGCCAACGATACTCTGACAAGTACAGACCGCGGCTATATTCAGCAGGAAATTAGTGCATTGAAATCTGAGATTGATCGTACAGCATCTACAACTGAGTTCAATAATCAGTTCCTTCTCAATGGATCGTTCACAAATAAGAACCTCCAGGTTGGTTCTGAAAATATAGCAGACAGTAACATTAACATCTCTATCGTTGCTATGACAGCTTCAAGTATCGGTATTGCATCACTTGTTGTTACAAGTTCAAGCTCAGCAAGATCAGCTATTGATACAGTAAAGACAGCTCTTGCATCAGTATCTAAACAGCGTTCAGACCTTGGTGCTATTCAGAATAGACTTGAGCATACAATCAAGAACCTCGATAACGTTGCTGAGAATACACAGTCTGCTGAATCACTTATCCGTGATACAGACATGGCAGCTGAAATGGTTAGATATTCTAACAACAATATTCTTGCACAGGCAGGTCAGTCGATGCTTGCACAGGCTAACCAGAGTAAACAGGGTGTTCTTTCACTTCTTCAGTAATTTAAAACTCATAACAGAGTTTATTTTAAAGAGCCGCGTAAGCGGCTCTTTTTACGTGATATTCTCTTATTAAAATATCAGAAAAATAAGTGAAAATCAAAAAAATATTTTTTTATGATAAAAGGGTTAAGTTTTCGAAAGTGCCTCCGATATATAGAGTGTAAAACAACAGAGCATTGCACAGCTGCCAGCAGGCATGTAATGCTAACAAACGAGTGGTAAGGATGCCGCCGTTAAATTCAAGGAGGAAACCAATATGGTAGTACAACACAATATCACAGCAATGAACGCACAGAGACAGCTCGGAATTACAACTGGAAATCAGGCAAAGTCAAGTGAAAAGCTTTCATCCGGTTATAAAGTAAACAGAGCAGCTGATGACGCAGCAGGTCTTTCCATTTCTGAAAAAATGAGAAGACAGATCAGAGGTCTCAATCAGGCGTCTGCTAACGCACAGGACGGTATTTCTGTAGTACAGACAGCTGAAGGTGCTTTGAACGAAGTTACAGATATGCTTCAGAGAATGAATGAGCTTGC
>NZ_AUKC01000068.1 GCF_000424545.1 Butyrivibrio sp. NC3005
CATCAGGAAAATCAAGAACCGTACCAGACCAAAATTTGTCGTTAAGACAAATTTTGTCCTGCGAAGCAGGATTCTTGCTGATGATTATCCTAAATCTCAGCAAGAAGTCATAGGTTATTGTTTCTTAATATATGATAGATGAGTTTTGCTGGCTTGTAATATTTCATGAGCAGAACTGTTTATAAACGTTGGTTCTTATGCGCTGTTTTTTTAGCGCATTATGAACCATTACGTTTATAATCAAGCGAAAGCGTGTCTGCGACGAAATATACAAACAGCAAAACGGACTATGTTTAATAATATGATTAACCTAAATCTCATTCCACTTCAATATCAAGTTCTACAGGGCAGTGATCAGAGCCCATAACATCAGAATGAATCTTTGCGTCTAGCAGCTTATCTTCTAGAGAGTTAGAGGTTATAAAGTAGTCTATACGCCACCCTGCATTCTTTTCTCTTGCATGGAAGCGATATGACCACCATGAATAAGCACCAGTAAGATCCGGATAGAAATGTCTGAAAGAATCAATAAATCCATGTTCCATAAGTACACTGAATTTATTACGTTCTTCGTCTGTAAAACCTGCATTATGATGATTGGAAGATGGATTTTTTAAGTCAATTTCCTTGTGAGCAACATTCAAATCTCCGCAGAAAATAACAGGCTTTTGTTCCTGAAGCTTTTCAATATAGGATAGGAAATCATCCTCCCATTTTTGACGGTAATCAAGTCTTGATAAATCCTGCTTGGAATTTGGTACATAAACTGTAATGAGGAAGTAATTATCAAATTCAGCAGTTATGACTCTTCCCTCGTGGTCATGCTCTTCTATTCCAATTCCGTATGTTACATTTAATGGCTCTTGTTTCGTAAAAAGAGCTGTGCCTGAGTAACCTTTTTTCTCAGCATAGTTCCAGTATTGATGATAACCATCAAGTTCAAGATTAAGCTGACCTTCAGAAAGCTTAGTTTCCTGAAGACCGATGGCATCAGGCTGTTCTTTTTCTATAAATTCAGTAAATGTTCCCTTTGAAATACAGGCACGAAGTCCATTAACGTTCCAAGAAATAAATTTTTTCACAGTAAACCTCCATCTTTAAATTACAAAGTTTTGCCAGTAAATTAATTCCAGTATTTTTCTTCCAGTTCCTTAATCCTGTTAGTCTCATATTCTTCAACAATTTTCCTTAAGTTGTCTATTTTTTTATCAAGATTATCTTTTGTAATACGGCATGAGTCTTCAGCCATTTTCTTTTCCATAAAATGATTAATCTCTGAAGAAAAATGTATAGGATCCATGTAATTGTCAAGGTTTGAAGCAATCTCTTCTTCATCCTGGAAAAAGTAGATTTTAACGTTGTCATATGAAAGTAGTGTCTTCATGCACTCTTTTTCGTTATGTAAAACAGCATTAAGTTCGCCGTTTCTGTATATTCCATCCCACCAAATCATAGAATATACAGGGAAAAAGAACTTAAATTCAGTATCTTTGTGAGTAGAAACTTCATTCTGTAAAAGTTTAATGTTGTCAGAAAGATTTTTTTCATAGTAATTCTCAGGTAAAAAAGATTCCTGTTTCTTGGGTCTTTCATAATGGCTTATCATAGTACTTTCAGAGAAAATTTTACCTTCTTCCCAGTTATATGAAAGATTTGGATCATAGCCGTTTTTCAAGGACTTGACGAGCATATACGGGATTTTTTCAAAAATAACATCTTTATTCAAGAGGTATTTCACATCATTGAACGGGTTGTGGTCATATAAATATATAGGTGCACCAGTCGATTCATAAGTGGTTTTAGCGCTGCCTGATAGTGATGATGAATCAATGTTATAGAACACCAGCTTAGGAATATGGCTTTCAAAGGCAACATCTAAAAGATAGCAAAGATCAGCAGTAGGACCATAGGAACGAATGGCTTTTATACAGTTGCAGTTAAAATCTTCATTAAACCAGCTGTTATCGTAGTTCTCGGCAACAGATGAACCAACAATAAGAGCATCGTAATCAAAGTTTCTTAATGTACCTACAACCTGATACTCTTTATCTGTAAGAACAGCCTTAAGACCAAACCATGGTTTATGGTAGTGATAAAAAGGATCAAAAATAAATACAATCGAAATTGATAGAATCAGCAAAAAAGCGACCATGGATAGTAAAAATTTTATACTTTTAATTGAAGTGTTTCTGGTATTCATAGTAAGCAAGATATTTCCTTATGTTTTTTTATAATATGTAACAAAAATCTTATTTCACAGTTCTCATACATTAAGAAGCGCTATGCGTTTTCCATAGAGAAATATGAAACAAGTATGGAGTTATTGAAACACTCATGACTAAAGTCATGAGTGTGCATTATCTATTTAATCAAACTTCATTCTATCACACTCTCTTTGACGTTTGCATTGTATTATTCTAAAATAGACTAGGCTATTTTTGAAGCACAAATTACATGCCAGAAATGAAAGGGAATCGGATGCTGTTTAACTCGTATCAATTTATTTTTGTCTTTTTGCCTTTATTATTAATAGGGTGGAATATATTACAGAAAGTACATATTAAAAGTGCCTTAGTTTTTCTAACTCTAATGAGTATGTGGATGTATGGCTCTTTTGATATAAGGTTTTTAATTACGATTATAAGTACGAGTTTAATTACGTATCTAATATCGTATTGGTTATCACGAAAAAAGAGTAAGCTCATTCTGTTTGCAGGAATAGCGTTCCAGCTCCTTGTTCTTGGTTATTTTAAATACACAGGTTTTTTTGTAGACAATGTAAATGCAGTCTTTAAGACTGATATAAATTTCGCGCAGCTGTTTATTCCGATTGGAATAAGTTTCTATAGCTTTGGGCAGATTGCATTTTTGGTAGACAGATATAAAGAAGAGATAGAACATATAGATATACTCTCCTACTTTGCATATACATTGTATTTTCCCAAGATAATGCAAGGACCTATAGCATTTCCTAAGGAAATCTTAGATCAAATGTTTGATGAGGAAAAGATAAAGTGGAATGCAGATAGAGTACTTAGAGGGTTGATACTCTTTTCCATAGGCCTTGGAAAAAAAGTTCTGCTGGCGGATTATTTAGGATTAGTTGTGGATTATCTTTATTCACAGGTCTATTACCTTGATACTCTTTGTGTAATTATGGCAGGATTAACTTATGCATTTCAGATTTATTTTGATTTTTCAGGATACTGCGATATGGCAGATGGAATTTCCAGGATGCTGGGAATAAATCTTCCGCAGAATTTTAACTCCCCCTATCAGGCAGAGTCTGCAGAAGATTTGTGGAGAAGATGGCATATTACACTTAACAGATTCCTTATAAAATATGTGTATATCCCTCTTGGTGGAAGCCGTAAAGGAAAAACAAGAACACTTATTCACATCATGATAATATTCACACTATCAGGATTGTGGCACGGAGCTGCGTGGACCTATATTGTATGGGGAGTTATGCAAGGACTTACAGTCATATGGGATAAAGTTAGACCATTTAAGATAGGGAAAAAGTTTGGGCAGGTATGTACATTTGCATTCTTTTGTTTTAGTATGCTTTTTTTCAGAGCCAAAACTTTAGAAGAATCATTTGTTCTTATACAAAAGCTCTTCTTTTTTACATGGCCAGGTTTTACGTTCAGAGCGGTTTCGAATCTGAAAATATCAGAGTTATATGTAGTTAGAGAAGCTGTCGAAATGACATCGATGCAGTATTCTAATATTTTGTATATGATTATATATTTGCTCTTGATTGGAATTAGTTTTTTCGTTATAACTAGAAAGAATGCATACTCTTTTATTGAGAAAAAAGAATTTACCAAAAAAGAACTTGTAGGAATAGCTCTTACTGCGGCATTGTCTATTTTGTCATTATCAAGGGTACAGACATATATTTACTTTAATTTTTGAGAGGTTTTATAAAGATGTCTTCACTTTTAGTAATACTTGGTATTTTGGTTTTAATATTTAGATTTTTTTCTGGAATAATAAAGTATTTAATTTTAAAAACAACTGCTTTTGACAAAAAGGAAGCAAAAAAGGCGGCAATTGAAGAAGCAAGTAAGCTTTCTTATGAAGATCCTGTTATTACCTGTGATTATTGCGGTTGTAAGATTGATACAAAAGTCGATAGCGTATGTCCGCATTGCGGAGCATCATATGCTGGCGATAAAGAGTGGATATTAAGACATGAGGCAAGTAAAGAATTTATAGATAAAGCTGCTGAAAGAATTTTCAAAGAAAGAGAACAAAAATCTAAAGAAGAACAGAAAAAGGTTTTAAAGAGGGTAAAAAAGAACGGAATAATATTAATAGCTGTTTTTGCAGTACTGTTATTCTTATATGAGATTGGTACTAATGGAGGAACAACAAGACAATATAGAGGTAATGAAAAGCTTAGCAAAGAAGATGATGATTGCACTTATGTAAAGGCAGATTATAAGCTTAAGGGTAATAGCGTAATCTATAACAAAAACAATATCAAGATTACAGTAACAGGTCTTTATATTGCTAAGGCCAAAAAGAAAGAATCCTATTACAATCCGGAAAATGCCAGCGAAAATGTAAAAATCGGATTTAAAGTTGAAAATAATTCGAACTATAATATTAGTCTGTATATGCAATGTAGTTCAGTTAATAAAGTTGCAAGCGAAAACAGCGGTTTTTATATGTATGATACCTATCGCAAACATAAGACAGTTCAAATCTATGAGCCTTTTAGATTTGTTCAAAATCAGACCGTTTCCGAGTTTATTATTCATAAGCTCAGTATAACTGATAAAGATGATTACAAGTTAAGTGATGAGATAGATAAACCGATAGTAATGAATACTACTGCCAATCAGGATGATTCCAAGTTAATAGACTTTAAAGATAAGAAACAGATTTTTTCTAATGATAAAGTTGATATATATAGCAAATATATGGATACGAATTCCTATGGAGAACAGTATTACAAAATATATGTAGTTAATAAAACTGATAAAATATTCAGAATCAAAGATTCTAATTTAAAGATTGATGGAAAAGATAACAGTACAGGTTTTTATGATGAATTCTTGTACTCAGGATATATTTTCCAATCAGACAATATAAATGCAGGAACGAATGCTAAGGCAAAAATTGAGTGCACCATATCCTTTAAATGTAATGAAGATCCTTCGAATGATTTCTCGACAGGATATCTGGAATTAAATAAATAATTTTGACAATAATAAAGCCATCCGAATGCGCGAAGTATTTGGATGGCTTTATTATTGCTATATCACAGAAAGATTCCTATGGGATTAATTTTTCTTATACCAATACATTTTAGCGAAATATATTAGTAAGTAAGGCGAATTACATTCCAGCTCTTAGAAGGAAGAACAGATGTTAAATGTCCTCCATCAATTTTGGAATTGCTGCAGGTTACAGGGATAACATTGTTAGGATTTTCTTCTGTATTAATTGCCTTAACATCATCATGTGTTAAAAGAATATGCTCGGCAACTTTGCATCCTTCAAACTGTCGAAGGTCAGCAGAAAGCTCGAAGTCATTCTCAAGATCCTTGTTAACAGCAAATATTGTAAGAGTTTTATTCTCCTCATCCTTTAATACAACGCTGTCAATAAATGGTGCATCACCATGAACAGATTCATAAGTATCACATTTTACAACTGTATTTAGAACTACTCCTCTTCCAAATCTGCTTGCCTGCATATAAGGATAGAAAATAGTCTGTCTCCATGCGCCGGTATCGCTGGTCATGATAGGAGCAATAACATTAACAAGCTGGGCAAGGCATGCAACCTTAACTCTGTCTGCATGACGAAGAAGTGTAATAAGCATGCTTCCAACAAGAAGGGCATCTTCGAAGTTGTAGATATCTTCAAGCTGGTGAGGATGCTCAACCCATTTCTCAAGCTTCTTATCCTGTTCGTTACTGTGGTACCAAACGTTCCACTCATCAAAAGAAAGGTTGATTTTCTTGTTGGAGCGCTTTATAGCCTTAACATAATCACAGATAGAGATAACTGCGCTTATGAAGTTGTCCATATTTACACTGCTGGCAAGAAAGTCAGGAGTATTGTTGGCCTGATTGCCATAATAAGTATGAAGTGAAAGGTAATCAAATGTATCGTAACCTTCTTCGAGTACAGTGGACTCCCACTTTCCGAAAGTTGGCATCTGCATGTTGGAGCTTCCGCAGGCTACAAGTTCAATTGATGGATCAAGTAGACGCATCAGCTTACCGGCTTCTGTTGCAGTACGTGCGTATTCTTCTGCAGTCTTGTGTCCCATCTGCCAAGGACCATCCATCTCATTACCAAGACACCAAAGCTTGATATTGAAAGGATCTTCTGCACCATTTTTTCTACGCATATCACTGTAATATGTACCACCCTTTATATTGGCATACTCTACAACGTTTTTGGCATCTTCAATACCGCGTGTACCAAGATTTATTGCGTACATTGTCTGGGTATTAGCTTTTTTTGCCCAGTTCATGAACTCATGCATACCAAATTCATTAGTCTCGATAACACCCCATGCAGGCTCGATTCTATGAGGACGTTTATCAACAGGTCCTACACTATCCTCCCAATGGAAGTCAGAAACAAAGTTACCGCCAGGATAACGAACACAAGGAACATCGATTTCGCGGATAAGGTCCAAAGTATCTTTTCTAAGACCGTCTTCATCTGCGAACTTGCTTCCAGGCTGATAAATTCCTTCATATACTGCTCTGCCGAGATGTTCAATGAAAGAACTATATATACGCTTGTCTACTTCGCCAACTTCAATATTTCTATCGAAGTAAAGCTGTGTTTTTTTAATTTCCTTACTCATAAAGATATAAGCCCCCTTGAAATAGAATAAAAGATTGACAATTTAGGCGAACTTGTTTATCGTTAAACAAAGCCTATGTATATTCTAAATTATTTTAGAAATAAATAAAAGCATAAAATATGAAAAAAAATTAAAATAAAGCATTTTTTAATGCAACAAAGTGTGGAAAAGGATATACTAGAAATAGATTGTTGCTTCTTTTGGGGCTAAAAAAAGCTGCAAAAAAGTAATAATTCTTGTTTCAACAAACATATTATTAGTAATAGAGGTGAGATTGGATGAAGAAAAAAGCAAACGTAGTTACACTTGGTTTACTTTCTGCTCTTTTTTGCGGTGGAATATTTGCAGGAAACGAGTTGTACAGAATTGCACTACAGCCTAGACAGCATGGTGATGACGACAAAGATGCATCTGAAGAAGTAACTAAAGGACGTTTTTACGTTAGAAATCATGCAAATCGCAGGGATATTTATATCGATGCAATTGACAACTTACGTCTTCATGCAACCTTTATCCCATCTGAGAATTCTAAAGAACACCATTATGTATTACTGGTACATGGCGTGTCTGATAATTCAGAAAGTATGGGTATTTACGCAAAGGAATACGAGAAAAAAGGTTACAATATGCTCCTTCCTGACCTTAGAGGATTTGGTCAAAGTGAAGGCGATTATATAGGATATGGCGGGGATGACCGTTTCGATATTATAGAGTGGATTTACTGGATTATAAAGCATGATAAGGATGCTAGAATACTCCTTCATGGAATGTCTATGGGGGCAGCAACAGTACTTATGACAACAGGTGAGCATTTACCTGAAAATGTTATAGGTGCTATTTCGGACAGTGCTTATACAGATGTTAGACAGCAGTTTGTTGATGTGTATACCAAAAAGACAAAGACAAAATCTATCCTTCCTATACCACTTGCGATGATGCTGTTAAGACTGGAGGTTAAGCTAAGAGCAGGATATGATTTTGCAAAGATAAAGCCTATAAAGGCTATCGAAAACAGTAACACTCCTACTCTCTTTATGCATGGTGATGCAGATGTTGTGATTAAACCGTCTATGTGTAAAGAATTATATAAAAAATCCAAAGGTCAGAACGAATATGCAATGATTTTAGGGGCTGGACATATTGATGGCGTTTGGTACGACCCAAAGGAGTATTGGGGTAGAATTAACGTATTTCTAGATCATATAGGTTATTGATTTCATTAGGAAAATAAGTAACCGTATTAGAGAAATAAATATAAGTATCACGAGAAGGTTTTTAACTTGAGTAAAGCAAAAGACACAAAACGGGGGTCACAAAATGGAAAAAAAATTCGACTATTTGCTTTTAGACAAACCGCAGTATTATGCACAAAATCGTATTATGGCACATTCAGATCACATAGAATGTGCCAATATTCTAGAAGCTTTTGAAGAAGAAAGCTCTCTAAGAATGTCCTTAAACGGACTTTGGAAATTCTTTTATTCCAAAAATCTTAACTATCTTCCTGAAAATTTTGAAACAAAAGAATATGATTGCAAAGAATGGGATGATATCAGAGTTCCGGCGCATATTCAGATGGAAGGATACGGAGTACCTCAGTATGTAAATACCCAGTATCCATGGGATGGACATGAAATGCTCACACCACCTGCGATTCCTACGATAGAGAATCCGGTTGGAAATTATGTGAAATATTTTACCCTTCCTCATAATTTTGTATCTAACGGCCTTTTCATCAGATTCGATGGCGTAGAAAGTGCATTTGCACTATGGCTTAACGGACATTTTGTAGGTTATAGCTCAGATACATTCGATGCAAAAGAATTCGACCTTACTCAATACGCTGATATGAAAGGTGAGAATAAACTTGCAGTTCAGGTTTTTAGATTTAATGCCGGAAGCTGGATGGAAGATCAGGACTTCTTTAGATTCTCGGGAATATTTAGAGATGTAACTCTTTTTACTCGAAAAAAGGTCACTGTTGACGATGTTAAAGTAATGCCTTTAAAAAAGAGAAAAGACAGTTTTGAAGAGGCAAAGCTTGGTATTACCCTTAAAGGAAGCGGCGAAGGCTGCATTACTGTAAGGCTTTATAAAGAAGTTCTAGATAGCGAAACGTTAAAATTAAGTCTCGTGAAAAAAGGTACAGAGAATACGCCGTGCGGATGCTTGGAAGATGAAGCTATGGTAATAGCAGAAAGCGTATTCTATACTGCTGACTATAAGACAGATAGTAATATTTCAGATACAGACAAGGAGTTTTTTGCAGGGGAAAAAGGAGTTTATGAAAGACAAAGTGATGATTTGTTTGCCATTAATGCAAGTCTTGATGCAGGAAATATAAAACTATGGAGCGCTGAAAAGCCGGAACTATACGCTCTTATAATCGAGATTTGTGATAAGGAAGGAAAACTGTTATCTGTTATTAAACAGGATGTTGGTTTCAGATTCTTTGAGCTTGATGAAAAAGATAAGCTTATGAAGATTAATGGCAAGAGAATCGTCTTTAACGGAGTTAACCGTCATGAGTTTTCATCCAGAAAAGGCAGGGCTATTTCTGAAGAAGAAATCCTTACAGATATTCTTTTGATGAAGAAAAACAACATTAATGCTATTAGAACAAGCCACTACCCTAACAGTTCTTCTTTGTACAAACTCTGCGACAGATTCGGGCTGTATGTAATAGATGAGAACAACATGGAAACTCATGGAACCTGGGATGTATATGAACGTGGCCAGGTAGACAAATCCTTTGTTGTGCCAGGCGATAATGATATTTGGCAGCTTCTCCTTCTAGATAGAGGTCGTTCTATGCTCGAAAGAGACAAGAATCATCCTAGCATTATCATATGGTCATGTGGAAATGAGTCTCATGGAGGAAAAGTAATCTATGAGCTGTCTAAATATTTCCATGCTAAAGATAACAGCAGACTTGTTCATTACGAAGGGGTATGCCATGACAGAAGTTATAACGATACTTCTGATATGGAATCACGTATGTATCCGCCGGTTACAGAGATAAAGGATTATCTAAAAGAAAACAGACAAAAACCATTTATGTGCTGTGAATATACACATGCAATGGGCAACTCTTGCGGAGCAATGTTCAAATACACAGACCTTGCAGATGAAGAAATGCTCTATCAGGGCGGATTTATTTGGGATTATATTGATCAGAGTATCATGAAAAAAGATCGCTATGGCAAGGAGTTTCAGGCTTATGGCGGAGATTGTGGCGATAGACCTGCAGATTATGATTTCTGCGGAAACGGAATAGCATTTGGTGATGATAAAAGAAGCGCATCTCCTAAGATGCAAAGCGTAAAATTTAATTACCAGCCATTTGTGATAAAAATAGATGAAAAGAATTCTGTTATCACAATAAAGAACAGACATCTTTTCACAAATGCAAACGAGTATGTTTTTTGCACTAAAGTATCCCGATATGGAAAGGTTATTATTTCTTCAAGAGAAACACTAAATCTCTTGCCTTTAGAAGAAAAAACTTTCCCTATTTCTATTCTTGAAAAAGGTAGAAAGAATAACCTTTTTGTAAAAGAAGGTGAGTATGTTATTACTGCTTCTTTCCTCTTGAAGGAAGATAGAATATATGAAAAGGCTGGCTATGAAGTAGCTTTTTCTCAGAAAGCATTTGTAGTAGGAAGTGAGAAAATAACTGCAGTTCCGGACAATGTATTTTCCAGAGAATGTGGCATTACATTGTATAAGAAAAAGCCAATGAAAGTTACAAATGGTCTAAATAACCTGGGAGTAAAAGGTGAGAACTTTGAAGCTTTATTCAATGGAGGAATGGGGCTTACAAGTTATCGTTATGGACAAGAGGAAATGATTTTGCAGCCACTTAGACCTAATTTCTGGCGTGCTCCTGTCCAGAATGATAGCGGAAACGGTATGCAGATACGTCATTCGCAGTACAAGACAGCAAGTCTTTATGCAGCACCAAAATACGACATATATACTAAATATGAGCATTTTATGGGCGGACTTCCAGTAAATATCGAAGAAAAAGAAGACATGGTGCACATTGACTATACTTTTGATTTATTCACTAAGCCTGATGCGAAGTGTAACCTTGGATATGATGTATTCGGAGATGGAACCATAAGGACTACTCTTACCTATAATCCGGCAAAAGAGCTGGGAGATTTACCGGAATTTGGCATAAATTTCAAGATGGATGCAGATTTTGATACACTTACCTGGTATGGATACGGAGAGGATGAAACTTACTCAGATCGTATGCAGGGAGCAAAGCTTTCAGTATTTAGAAAAGATGTTGCTAAACAACTGGCACCATATCTTATGCCACAGGAAAGCGGAAATCATGAAAAGACAAGATTTGCAGCTGTTACCAATAAGCTTGGAAGAGGACTTATATTTGCAAGTGATAGCTGGAATGGAATGAGCTTTTCTGCTCTTCCATGGACTGTTCATGAAATTGAAAATGCTGCACATGGATATGAACTTCCGCAAATTCACTATACAGTAATAAGAGCAGCTATGGCACAGATGGGAATAGCCGGCGATAATACCTGGGGTGCATTTACTCATCCAGAATTTTGCATACATCCGGAGGGAGAATTAAAGTTTACTTTTGCTTTTAGAGGAATTTGAAAAAATAATCAGTTTATCCAATGAAAATGTCTTTTGGTCAATTAGTTGACAAAAAAACATAAAGATGATGTATAATGTTTTCTTGTAAGGGTTAAACGATTTTCTTTATTTTTTCAAAAACAATATAAAACAAAATATTTATTTATAAAGTCCCATTACGGGCAGGAGGAAACTATATGTTAAAGAGTAAGTTGATGAAAACTATGGCAGCACTTGGAACAGCGGCTATGATTGTTAGTGGTACAGGTGTAACTGCATTTGCAGCACAGTTTGATCCGGCATACTATGCAGCAACTAATCCGGATGTAGCTGCAGCAGTAGGAAACAATGCACAGGCACTTCTTAATCACTATGTAACATGCGGACAGAAGGAAGGCAGAAGACCATCTGCATCAGCACAGCCTGGTGAAGCAGTAACTTCCGTTGCTAATACAAATGTAAACACTGCCGCAGCAACACAGTTTGATCCAGCATACTATGCAGCGACATATCCAGACGTAGCTACAGCAGTAGGAAACAACGCACAGGCACTTCTTAATCATTATGTAACATGTGGCCAGAAAGAAGGCAGAAAACCTAACGCAAACGCTGCAGGCGGCGCAGCTGTAAGCGGAATGGCAGCTACTACTCCTGCACAGGCAGTAACATATCAGTCATATGGTATTAACGAGCTTAATACTCTTCGTGCAAAGAAGGCACTTAAGACTTTAGCTTATGATGCTAAGCTTGATACAGTATCCACAAGTCTTAACGCACAGTTCATGAATGGTTCCTCAGAGGCACAGCTTAAGGCAAGCCTTAGAAAGATGAACCAGAGCACAACAATGAGATATAAGAATGTTGGTTTTGCAACATGCTCAGTAAAGAAAGAATATGCAGCAATCCTTGATGACAACTCACTTGCAATTCTTACAGCTGATGCATTGTTTACAAAAGCTCCACAGTCTACTCAGTCCAACCTTTTCAACATTGGTGGAATGAATATTACAAGAGCAGCTGATGGCGTTGCATATGTTACATTTGTATTCGTTGGAAACTGATAACTAAATAAAAATTAAATATAAGTCTTGCGAACACAAAAAGAGTCTTTGGGTAGAAATACCCAAAGACTCTTTTTGCATTCTCTAGATAAAATAATAACCTATAGATTTTTGTCACTACGTTCCAAAAACTACGCAAACTGGCCATTTGAAAAGGCTTCGCCTTGGACCAGTTTGCCGCTTGACTTTTGTTCTCAC
>NZ_AUKC01000069.1 GCF_000424545.1 Butyrivibrio sp. NC3005
GATAATCATCAGCAAGAATCCTGCTTCGCAGGACAAAATTTCTCTTGACGACAAATTTTGGTCTGGTACGGTTATTGATTTTCCTGATGAAAACAATAACCTATAATTTCCTATCCATTACTTCATTAATCCTGCCATTACAAACACCAGTGGTGAATTCCAATAAATAGTTATTTCATTCAAAGAATAGCAATCGATGTGATCTAAATAACATTTCATAGGAGCTGAATCTTTAGGAACTTCTTTTGCTCTTTCATCCTGAAGTCCCACATTTGGTCCTCCTGATACAAGACCTGGCCATGGAAGTTCAATATTATCGACTGCTGTCGGCCTTAAGTGCGGATTTTTAAATGCTTTTTCTCCATTACCTGTTACATAACTTGTGTCCATACTATTACAGCCCAGAAGATAATCTATGCCGGATTCAATGGTATTTTTATACGCATCGTTTTTCTCTATTCTATCTGCAACTGTCAGCACCATGAGATACTTTAACAATTCCATATTGCTTCCCCAGATAAAATCATCTTTTTCCATACAAAGACCAAATCCGTTCTTTTTAGCATTTGCGCAAAGCCGGTCAGCTTCATCTTCAAAGTGTTTCTTTATTTTATCTGTAAGAATGTTACTCTCATCTTTTAGCAAAAGACAAAGTGCTCCAAGTCCTGCTACATCTCCCCATCCAAGGCAGGTGAATATATCCCCCTGATAACCTTTTAATTTCTGCTTTTTATCATATTCTTCAAGTCTTTCCTTTTGAATGATGGCATCTTCAAAGTAGTTCTTTTCATCTAATGCTTCATACAAAGCACATGCTGCAAAAAATCTATTAGAAATGTCTTCCGCTTCGCCATATTCGCCTGTATTAGAGCCTTCTGCATTGCAAAATAACAGTTCCTCAGGATTTGCCTTAAGCCAGTCGTAAGCTTTAAGAGAATGCGTTAAAAGAAGCTGCGCATATTCTTTGTCATAGTCTTTATACACTGTATATGCAAGGGCAAATACTGCTGCTACATCGGCTGTTGCAAGTGATGAAACAGGGAATATGAATAGTTCACTCTTATCATCTTCCGGCATAACAAAAGGAGCATGACAAAAGGTTGTTACCTTGTGCCAAACCGCGCCATCATCTCTTTGCATTTTCATAAGGAAATCTAGTTCTACCTTGCACTCTGATAAAATATCAGGTAAAACATTTCCATTAACCTCAACTTCTGGAATATTAAATTTTACTTTTAAAAGATTATTAAAAAAACGAACACCAAATAAAAGATGAGCAAGCGCAACTGCTCCTGCTGTTGAGTATCTTCCATAATCGCCTGCATCATGCCAGCCGCCTTTTACGTCTACTTTGACATTCTCTTCTCCATAAACAGTTGCCATTTCCATGTGGCAAGGCTTATGATAATACTCACCTGCAAACTCTTTGGTAAGTGCATCACCACATCTAAGATAATAAAAGCATTTGCAGATATCTTTCATCAGCTTGTCATAGACATTTTCAGAAATTTCAAAAGTAGTGGATTTATAGCCCTCTGCACAGACATAGAATTTTCCTGTTTGAATCATTTTTGAAAAATCAGCTACGAATGTATCTTCTCCAGATATTTCATCTGTCCCAAAGTGCCTGATATTTCCCTTAAATACACTTTCACCTTTGTCATTACAAACTTCAAACTCTGATGCCTTGAAATTAAGAACAGCTTTTTTGTAGCTTTCAGGAAAAAATCCTACTTGATTTACATAAATACTCCTCATGAAAACCTCCCCGATATTTAGTTTTTGCTATTATGTTTAAAAATGCCCCTTTATCTTCAACTAAAAAGCTATTTTAACCCTCTATACCCTAATATTACTTACTAAATCAGAATTCAAACGCTTTTTTACTTCTGAAGCGTAGAAATAAATCTTTTTAATCTTTCAAGTGCAACTTTCAAATTGTCCATAGAATATGCATAGGAAATTCTGATGAATCCTTCGCCGCAATCACCAAAAGCAGTTCCCGGAACCACTGCAAGCTTTTCCTGTTCCAGAAGTTTTACTGCAAATTCATCACTTGTAAGTCCATATTTTTTGATACTGGGAAATACATAGAAAGCGCCAAACGGTTCAAAGCATTCAAGCCCCATTTTCTTGAATTCGCTTAGAAGAAACAAACGTCTGCGATTGTATTCTTTCCGCATCATTTCTACATCATCATCACCATTTTTTAAAGCTTCAATCGCCGCATACTGGCTGGTAGTAGGTGCGCACATAATACAGAACTGATGAATCTTCACCATCTGCTTAATGATTTCTTTTGGTCCACATGCATATCCAAGTCTCCATCCTGTCATTGCATATGCCTTAGAAAAACCATTAATAAGAATAGTCCTTTCTTTCATTCCCGGAATTGTCACTATTGAAACATGCTTTTCCTTATAGGAAAGTGCAGAGTATATTTCATCAGAAATAACATATAAATCATGCTTCTTGACTACTTCTGCAATCTCTTCGAGATCTTTTTGTTCAAGGATTGCTCCTGTCGGATTGTTCGGGAACGGAAGCACCAATATCTTGGTCTTATCTGTTACTGCATCTTCGACTTCCTGTGCAGTAAGTCGGAAATCATTTTCCTCTTTTAATTCGATTATTACCGGCTTTCCATCTGCAAGAATAGTGCAAGGCTCATAAGAAACATAACTAGGCTGAGGGATAAGAACTTCATCTCCAGGATTAATCATGGCTCTCATTGCAAGGTCAATTGCCTCTGATCCACCAACTGTGATGAATATTTCATCAGCCTGATCATAAAATACATTCTGGGTTCTTCCAATATAATTGGAAATCTCTACTCTCAAATCCTTAAGACCAGAATTAGAGGTATAGAAGGTTCTTCCTTTTTCCAGAGAATAAATACCTTCTTCGCAAATATGCCACGGAGTATCGAAATCCGGTTCTCCTACACCAAGTGAAATAACATCATCCATTTCCTGAACGATATCAAAAAATTTACGAATGCCTGACGGTTTTATTTCAGTTATTTTGTTTGATAATGGATTTCTCATGGGCTTACCTTCTCTCTAGTATCTTCTTGCTTTTTAGCAAGAACTGTTCCATGATCTTTGTACTTTTTCAATATGAAATGAGTTGCTGTGCTCTGAACTGTATCAAGTACAGCAAGCTTAGTATTAACAAATTCAGCCACTTCAAGAAGTGATCTTCCCTCAACAATTACCATAAGGTCAAAAGAACCACTCATAAGGTACAAACTTGATACCTGTGGAAATCTGTAAATACGCTCTGAAATGGAATCAAATCCCATTCCTCTTGTTGGCGTAACTTTTACTTCTATAAGTGCCATTACTTTATCGATGGAAGTCTTAGACCAGTCAATCATGGTGTGATATCCACTAATAATGCCTTCATCTTCCATAGCCTTGAGCTCATTCGCGACATTTATTTCATCTTCTCCAAGAACTGTCGCCAGCTCATTTATTCCAATTCGACTATTTTTCTCGATTACTGTTAAAATCTCTTCACGAAGTGCCATTATACCCTCCATAGATAAAATTATATTTGTCCTAAATATGCTACTGTTATACACAAATATACAGTAACACTTTTATCCCTATCCTAACACAGCACCATGATATGGTCTAGAGATTTTGGAAAAAAATCCGCATGCTTATTTATGATACTGATGCTTTTTTCTTTAGTTGTGCCATATTTTTTTCTGCCAATGTAATGTAATAATCGTTAATCATCTTGAATATTTATAAGCAACTATGCTGTCTGTTTGAGGAAGATCCAGAAATCTTTTCTCTTCATCGTTATAAATAACTTTGTCATTAGTGTTTTTTAAATATCCTATTACCTGCGCATTTATGCCTTCCTTTTCAAATTCTTCCAAGGCTTTATCAGCATTAGATGTCACAAACAATAGCGCTCCCTGGGATGTCATCTGATATGGATTAACATTGAGTATATCTGTCATTTCAACAGTTTCCTGTCTAATCGGGATTCTGTTTAAATACACATCAAATCCATGTCCTGTCATCTGACCAAGTTCCCAAAGAGAAGCAAAAATGCCTCCAAATGATACGTCATGCATGACTTTTGCCCTGCATCTTTTGGCAATTTCAGCATCTTTTACAACTTCCAAATATTCAAGTTTTCCAAACGAAACTCCTGCATTTCTGATAAACGGCGGATAGTGTTTATCTATTACATCTCTTCCTTCATCTGCCAGAATAGCACTTCCGCTTAGTCCTATCCACTTGGTCATGATAATAGCATCACCTTTTTGTGGCTTTATTTCTGTATCCTTATTTTCACTATTAATTTTTTCTCCAACAGCACTTACTGTAATAATGCAATTCTTAACAGCTGGGGATACTTCTGTCTGACCGCTTTTTATCTCTGCTCCAAAATAAACAGCTGCATTTGCAGCGTCTTCCATTATTTGCCTAAGTTTCTTTTCTTCAGCATCTTCTGGCATGACTATTGAAATCATCAGCTCTTTAACATCAGCGCCTGCTGCCGCAAGGTTATTTACTGCATTTACTACTGCATACTTTCCTGCATTCTCTATATCAAGGGTCCAAGTTGCTATGGATGAGCATATATTAGTACTATTATTGTCAGTAGCAAAAACGGCGCAGTCGGTATAACCTTCTGCGCTGTTATCAGTATATGTCTTCCTTGCAATTTTCCAAATAGAACGTTTTAAAACATTCTCTGTTATTTTTCCAATTCGCAAAACATACTCCTATTTAATAAATTAATTACCTACTACTGTAGGATCTGTTGGTACCGGTATCTGTTGTCCTGGATTTGTCTGTGCATCCGGCTGTTGCACCTGAGGCACTTGCTGACCCTGCATAGCATTTGGATCTGCCGCCTGCGCATTAGGGTCTGCAGGCTGTGCCGGCTGTGCATTTGGATCTGCTACCTGTGCGTTAGGATCTACAACCTGAGGCTGTGCCTGCTGAAGAGTTGCTGCAATTGTTGAAGCTGTAGCTGATACTTGATTGTAAGAGCCTGTTGCTATAGCTGCATTTAACATCGCAAGACAGTTCTCATCACATCCTGCAACTCCCACAGTTACAATTCTTGGAACCATCTTGTAATTACTGCTGTTAACTACTTCCCTACTCTCTTCTTTGCCATTTACTGTAACTATTTTCCAAAGCTGAGCTTTAATACCCTTGTGTGCCGACTGGGTAACTTTGACATATCCAACCGGAAGAGATGCATCTGTCACAAAATTATCCTTATCAGGATCTGTAGTCTCTAAAGTTTCACTACTATAAGATACTTTTCTTCCTGCATCACGTTCTTCTTTTCCATAGATAGTAAACGTAATAGCCTTACCACTTGTATATCCTTCGATATAAACCGGATACTTTGTATTGTTTACAAAACGGAAATTCTTACCACCATTTTCTGCAATTGCTGCATCGCATGAAGGATCTACATAAGTTACTATCATGGAGTGATTACTTCTCTCTGTAACTTTTAGTTCTGCTCTAAGAACTGCATTATACAAAGTCGTGGATACCTGACAGATTCCACCTCCAAAACTCTCAACTACCTGCCCGTTCAAGTAAGAACCTGCAAGAGCATAACCGTTCGCCTCTGTAAAAGGGGTAATCTGATTCAGCATATTGAATTCATCACCAGGATAGAGTGTAAGGCCACTTGCCAGTCTGCATCCATTGGCAATATTAGTACAACGTGCAGCACCAGATGTCTTATAAGTAGTAGTATATGTTCCCAGAACATCTTTTACATCTTTGAGTGCATCCTTACTCCCCTCAGGTTCTGTAACATCTATAGACAAACCTATTGTGCAATCATTACCATCCCAATTATCCATTGTTTCATGAACTTTTTTAATGGATTCAGCTTCATTTATAGCATGTCCAGCCACTCCATCTACAACCGTGAAAGAAGAACCATTTCTTTTCAACGTATAATTCTGAGCCTTCTGATTAAAAGAAGAACACTTATTCTCAAAAACCTCTGTAAGAACTGTATCATCTACAGAAACATCCAGATTATAGTTTTTGCCACCGTTTACTACGTCTTTACTTTCCTTATATCTATGTACCACATTTCCTTTATGCCCAATATTGACTGCATCATCTATAACATCTCTGTTTGTCCAGAGAATACCCAGCTCACTAGCACTTAGTGTTACAGATGCATCATCAAGTCCTGTAAAAGTAACTTTCGAATTAGCTATCTTGGACATATAATTATCAACAGCTGCTAAAGCTGCTTTTTCTTCCATCCCTGAAACATCAACACTTCCGATGTGTACATTATTTGGTATCTTGCCAGATTTTGCTTCTGCCTTAATTGACAAACCACTCATAATCGTCAAACAAGCCAGCAAGATAAATAAATATTTTTTCATAAACCCTCACCATAATTATGATATAATCAAATTAGACAGCAGCTGAAAGAAGTGATATAACCATTGTTAATATCATAAGTCCAGCAATTATTGCTGCCACTAGATTTTTTGTTTTATTTCGTTTAAACATGATTCCTCCTCTAAAAATCACAAAAAATTTTAATGACACATATCTCTATGTTACTACTTATTTTCAATATGTAAAGCTGATATTTATTTAATATTTATCCATTTAAATTCAAAATCATTAACAGTATTTAATCAAAAAATATCCATTTGTTTAGCACTTAACCCGTTAACATAATTAACTTTACTTTTACGAGGAATTATATATGAAGTTTCCATTTCTTGCAATGATTATTGTTTTATGTTTCTGGATTCATCTTCGCATGAAAATGATAAGAGAAAAAGGCGCAGAGCAAAATGAAAATTTCTGGGAGCGCGAGCAGAGAGCCAACTCTACAAGAAAGCAAAATATTGATTATCTTCCCTATATTAAAATTCCAGAAGATAGTCTTCCTTTTGGCGCTTTGAATGAAGAACCAGAAGTTATATCCTGCGAGAAAACAATAAGAAGGCTTGCTTCTAAAGACAAAAAAATCCTAAACCTTACCGGTATCACTAATACTGAATTGAAATTCAAATATGGCGCAGCAAACCTTATGCCTTTAACAGAATATGATGAAAACTACATGATATTAGTGACAACATTAAAAAAATGGGCAAAGCTTCTTTACGAAGATAAGTTATATAAGGAAGCTGCAAACGTATGCGAATTTGCAGTTTCCACAAGAACAGACACCTCAGAAGTATATTTCATTCTATGTGATATTTATAAAAACCATTTGGATCTTACACCAGAAGAAGCTGAAGAAAAAATAAAGAGCCTTCTTCCAATTGCAAACTCTATCAATGCTCTCAGCAAAACTTCAATCGTGAATTATATCGAAGATCAAATTGGATAATATATTTTTGTCACTCCGCTTTGCACGATGGGCAAATATCTTTTAGGAAGCACTCTCCGCACTTTGGATTTCTTGCAATGCAGACAGTTCTTCCTAAATATATTATCTGAATATTATATCTAATCCAGTTTTCCATTGGTAAGATTTTCATCAAATCCTTTTCTATTACTACAGGATCTTCAGAGTCAGTAAATTCAAGCTTTCTTGATATTCTTTTTACATGAGTATCCACTACTATACTGGGATCCTGGAAAATATTACCTCGTATTACATTGGCTGTCTTTCTTCCAACTCCTGGAAGTGATATAAGATCTTCAAGCTTTCTTGGCACTTCACTTCCAAAATCCTTCTCAAGTTTCTGAGCACAGCCAATAATATTCTTAGCCTTACTATGATAGAAACCTATTGAATGGATATCCTTTTCCAGTTCCTTTTGATCCGCAATAGCAAAATCGTGTACAGTCGGATATTTTCTGAACAATCCTGGTGTGACCATATTTACTCTTTTATCAGTACATTGTGCTGATAAAATCGTGGCAATTAAAAGCTCAAATGGATTTGTATGAGTAAGGTAAGTGTATAAATCTTTGCCATACTGCTTATCCAGAAGCTCGCACACTTTTTTTGCTCTTTCTGTCACTTCTTTTGTTTTACGGATCATAGTTATCTCCATTCAATAAAAAATAGATTATAATTCCCTTGGGCCAGAACCAATTGATACTGTATAGAAGGTGCAATCATATCCAATTTTATTTCGGTATTCTTTCCCAACTTCTTCTTTAAACTTTTCAATTGCTTCATCTTTTACAATAGATACTGTACAGCCTCCGAATCCGCCGCCGGTCATTCGAGATCCTATAACTCCATCGATTTCCCATGCTTTTTCTGCAAGTGTATCAAGCTCAATTCCTGTAACATCATAATCGTCACGAAGTGATACATGAGACTGATTCATCAGCTTTCCGAATTCTTCTAGGTTTCCTTCTTTAAGCGCTTTAACTGCCTTTATTGTTCGCTGATTCTCATATACTGCATGCTTTGCTTTACGTCTTCTATCTTCGTCTTTGATAGCATCTTTATGAGCTTCAAATTCTTCGATACTAAGTTCTCCAAGCCCTTTAATATCACATACTGTCTGAAGTTCAGTAAGTGCCTGTTCACATGCACTTCGTCTTGCATTATATTGAGAATCTGTAAGTTTATGCTTTTTATTAGTATTTGTTACTACAATCTTGGCTTTGTCTAATACTATAGGTGCATATTCAAATGAAAGATCTGAAGTATCAAGGAAAATAGCATTGTTTTCTTTTCCCATAGCTGATGCAAACTGGTCCATAATTCCGCAGTTACACCCATTGAAATTGTTCTCGGAATACTGGCCTATTACTGCAAGATCTGTATTTGTAACTTCAAGGTTGTAAAGATTCTTGAGCATAAATCCTGTAAGTACTTCAAGTGAAGCTGATGAAGAAAGTCCTGAACCATTTGGAATATTTCCATAGATTACCATATCAAAACCAGTTTCAAATTTAATACCTCTTTTTTCAAATGCCCAAACTACTCCCTTGGGATAATTAGTCCAGCCGGCTTCATTTGATGGTGTTAAATCATCTAGTGAAGAATCTCTTCTACTTCCTTCAAAATTCAGTGATATAAAGCGAATCTGTCTATCATCTCTTCTACGCACTGCAGCATATGTTCCTATTGTAAGAGCACATGGAAATACGTGTCCTGCATTATAGTCTGTATGCTCACCAATGAGGTTTACTCGCCCTGGTGCAAAAAATAATCTTATGCCTTCAGAATCCCCAAACTCTCTGGCAAATCCCTCAATAAGTAAATCTTTAATTTCCTTCTCTGTCATAGCTATACTCTCCATTTCTAAAAAGCTTGTTTTTTCGCGCTGTCTAGACGTTTCAGGCTATATTTACCTTAACACTTTTCAGGGCATTGAACAACAAAAAAGTGGCGCAAATAAGCGCCACTTTTAGCATATTTTTTTAGTTGTATTTTAGTATTAACAGCTTATCTAATCACTCAATTTCTTGATGCTTCAATCAGTTTATCCTTTAACTGGCTTTCAATCTGGTTGAGCTCTTGTTCTGCAACGCGTCGTCTTTCTTTTCCATCGCGCTGGATTGTAAGAACTTCATCGATTGTACTGATGAGCTGCTCATTTGTATGACGAAGTGTTTCGATATCCACAATGCCTCTTTCGGACTCTTTGGCTGTTTCAATTGTAGCAACTTTAAGCCTATCTGCATTCTTCTTAAGAAGTTCATTTGTCATATCGTTAACTTCACGTTCAGCCTTTGCAGCCTGTGTGGAGTGCTCTACACCAATAGCAATTACCATCTGGTTCTTCCAAAGTGGAATAGTATTAACTATTGTAGACTGAATTTTCTCAGCCATTATGGTATCTGAATTTTGTACAAGTCTAATCTGAGGGCCTGTCTGCATTGCAATTGTTCTCGTAAGCTCAAGATCATAAATCTTTTTCTCAAAACGATCACAAAGACTTGCAAGATCTTTTGCTTTCTGTGCATCTTCTGGAAGACCTGTTGAAGCAGCCTGTTGCTGAAGCTGTGCCAATTCGCCGTTTCTAATTAGCTCAAGCTTTTCTTTTCCTGCAATAATATACATATTAAGCTCTTTATAATAGTTCAGATTAAGTTCATACATCTGATCCATAAGAGCAATATCTTTCATAAGAGTAACCTGATGTTGCTCAAGCTTCTGGGTTATTTCTGTAATATTGGTTTCAACAGAAGAGTACTTTGCCTTGAGTTCGTTTACTTTATTTCCAGATCTCTTAAAGAAAGCCATGATACCATGTTCCTGTTCCTCAACATCAAAGTTCTTGAGCTGAGTTACTAGACCTGTAAGCATATCGCCTACTTCACCCATATCCTTGGTCTTAACGTTGTCTATAGCTTTTTGTGAGAAATCTGCAAGCTTTTTCTGTGTTCCGACACCATAATTTAAAATCGCACCAGAATCAGTAATATCAATAACCTTAACGAACTCTTCAACCTGTTTTCTCTCTTCTGGTGAAAGCTCTGCCTTCTTTTCGACCTCTTCTTTTGCCTGTTCAGGTGTAATCATAGCGCTTGGTGTTACAGCAAGCGGTGCAGGCGCAGGGGCTGCTCCAAAAGAAAGAGTTGGTGCTGATGGTTTCTCCATAACTGTGTCATTGGTACTAGATGCATTCATTTGTCCAAATTGATTTTCCATACTTACTTATTCTCCTCCTTAACAAGACCATCCTGACGGAACATTGTCTCCATAACGGATATATCTGAAGAAATATCCCACGCCTGATCCTGCATTAAATCATTTAATAAAGCTTCAAAACCTTTATTTATCATATCTATAGCTTCTGAAATCTGTGCCCTTGATTCTGCAGCGTTTGCTACCCTCTGTGATGCATCATCAAGTGACATATATGAATTTAACAATTTCTTAGTTGTTGGCAGATAGTAATTCATGAACTTTCTAAGTTCTGTTGCCTTTTCAGGATGATTTCTAACCTGCTCAAAAATAATGTGCATAATCTCTTCAAGCTTATTAAGCTTGTCTGTCATAGGATCACTAACTGCTATCTTGTCATTTACACTATGAATAAAAGAAATATACTGATTTCCCTCATTCAAAATCTTCTGTGCCTCAGAATCTTCTGACATATTGCTGACATCTATCTGATTTGCACGAATCTGATTCTCTCTCTGAATTCTAGCATCCTGCATTGCTATGTACTGACTATATGCATTATCAGTCAGTAAAAGAGTTGTCTCCTGATCATCAAAGCTTGCTCCAGGAAGCATCCCCTGTCCCATCATCTTCTTAAGCTCTTCTTTTAACTTCTCAGTTGTCAGGTTAACATTTCTGGCAAATTCAGATAATGTTATAAATTCGCTATTGCCAGCTATTCTCTTAAATACTCTATATTCAGCAACAAGTTTTCTTTGCTTTAATCCGTTTCTAAGAAGCATCAAGGAAGCAAATGTTAAGGCTGAAAATATAGCAGTAAGAGTTATTGTGGCCGGATTTGGAAGAAATAATGTTCCCAAAAATGTACCAAGAGCAGATATAGAATTAATACCTGTACCAATTCCTCCAAAAATCACTGAACCAATACCTATAGTACTTCCTACATTTCGCTTATAAAAAGCACTTGTTCTCCTGCGCATCTCAGTGTATTGCTGAGTTCTGTTATAGTATTCAAGCCTCGCCTGTTCTCTTTGCTGTCTTTTATATTCAAATTCATTTACACGCCCCTGTGTTCTTACCACAGGAGTATTATTGGGATTATGACGATAATAGCTAGTAAAACGTTCTGTAGTTCTCTTAATATCTGAACTTAAATGGCTAAAGTCCCCCGTATTTACTGCTCTTGTCACTGTGTCAGTAATTTCTTTTACACCATCAATAACATCATCACCTAAAGCCATAGCTACTCTCCATACAGTTTCAATTTTATTATCTAAATATATTCCGCTTTGCATAGGTTATTGTTTTCATCAGGAAAATCAATAACCGTACTAGACCAAAATTTGTCGTTAAGACAAATTTTGTCCTGCGAAGCAGGATTCTTGCTGATGATTATCCTAAATCTCAGCAAGAAGTCATGCTTATAATAAAAAATAAAAATATTTATCAAACTTTTCTCATAACCAAGCGGATTTTCTTCCTAGTAACACTTTTCTTATTTATTTTACCCGACTAGTTTGAAATCTTCAATCTTATTCCATCTTTTTAATCCGCTTTTTCTGACTTTTCGTCACGCTTTTTCTTTTCTTCTTTTCTAAGCTTGTTTCTAA
>NZ_AUKC01000070.1 GCF_000424545.1 Butyrivibrio sp. NC3005
TGGTAGTGCGCCTAGCGGCGCACGTTTCTAACGGGTTTAAGTCCCGAATCCGCCCGGTAGTGGGAAGGATATAGCCGAAGGCAAGGGTGTCTGCCGCGAGACGGAATCTGAAGGAAGCTGGATGTGGGAAACATACCAACCCACGGGCAAATCTCCGGTCTGACGTACAGAAATCTCATATGAGGTTATGCATGAGGGTAAGGCTGCTACACAAGTTGAAGCCCAATAACTACACGGAATCATGCATGATAAATGAGGCAGATGGATGGAGAGGAAGAAACGTGTGGTACCTAGGGAGGTCTGTGTGAAACGCTCTGAAAGGAGTAACCACCGTACAAGGTAACGAGGCGGTGCTGAACATGCAGAAGTCAGCAGAGGTCATAGTAGGGATATGGACATGGAAACATGGACATGCTAACCGAAGGACCGAATCATTAGGAGTCTTAAGTATGACCGAGAAAGGAGAAATGACCGTCAATGGCAGAAAACATGGATAATAATGGCTGTTTGCAAAGAGATAGTGCGGAACACGAAGGGTATGCGAAAGCGCTTAGGTCATTCAATCGGATATGGAAAGAAAGAGACAGTGCACAGCCGAAACTCTTGGAAGCGATACTGTATAAGGATAACTTTAATAGAGCGTATAAGAGAGTTAAGGCAAACAAGGGAGCGCCAGGAATTGATGGAATGACTATCGAAGAGGCACTTCCGTATCTTAAGGAACATCAGCAAGAGTTAACTGACCGAATATATCGCGGTAAGTACACTCCATCGCCAGTCAGGCGAGTTGAGATTCCAAAACCAGATGGAGGTGTGCGTAAGCTTGGCATACCTACCGTGATAGACCGAACACTCCAACAGGCAATAACCCAACAGTTAGTGCCAATCTATGAACCGTTGTTTGCGGACGGAAGCTACGGCTATCGTCCTAACAGAAGCGCAAAGGATGCCATACAGAGGGTAAAGGAATACGCAGAACAAGGTTACACTTTTGCAGTAGTCTTGGACTTATCAAAGTATTTCGACACCTTGAATCATGAAATCCTTATCAAACTCCTCAGAAGGAATGTGAAGGATGAACGTGTGGTTCAGCTAATAAAGCGTTATCTAAAAAGTGGGGTAATGGAAAATGGCGTGGTCATTGATACAGAAGAAGGTTCACCGCAAGGTGGGAATTTATCTCCACTTCTTGCGAATATCTACCTCAATGAGTTCGACCAAGAGTTTCTGAAAAGAGGTGTGCCCTGCATAAGATATGCAGATGACATCGTTCTTTTAGCGAAAAGCAAAAGAGCATCAGAGAGACTCTTGGAAAGCAGTACAAAATATCTCGAAGAGAAACTGAAGTTAACAGTAAATCGGGAGAAAAGTCGTACGGTCAACGTGTTTGCAATCCGAAATTTTAAATTTCTTGGCTTTGCATTGGGAAGGAACGGAAGTGGCATTTATGTCAGGGTTCATCCAAAGTCATGGAAGAAGTTCAAGTCCAAGCTGAAAGATTTATCTTCCCGTAAGTCTGTGCAGTCCATCAAGCCTAGTCTTGAGAAAATCAAGATATATGCGAGAGGATGGCTTAACTACTACGGTATAGCAAGCATGAAGAACAGCATAGACGATATCAATGGGTGGCTCTATCACAGAATACGTATGTGTATATGGAAACAGTGGAAGAAGCCCAAGACAAAGGTGCGAAATCTGATTAAGATGGGTGTACCCGAAGACTTGGCGTACATGGCTGGTAACAGTCGGCGTGGTTATTGGTTTACCACGCATACAGTCGCAGTCAACATGGCGATGACAAAAGAAAGACTGATAAACAGTGGCTTCTATGATTTAGCCACAGCCTATCAGTCTGTGCACGTCAACTATTGAAAGCGCCGTATACCGAACGGTACGTACGGTGCTGTGAGAGGACGGGAGCTAATCACTCCCTCCTACTTGATCGGTTATTGATTTTCCTGATGAAAACAATAACCTATAGGTTTTGAAATAAAAAACTTGGAAAAATCGAGAAAATGTCGCTTTTTCCAAGTTTTTTTGCCGATTAACGGTTAAATAGATGTATAATAGTTAGTGGACTAAGAAACATATAATTAAACGTTAATGGGAGGCTAGGTAAAATGTATACGAATGATTATGAGCGCTGGCTTGCTGCAGATCTAGAAGATGCAGATCTTAAGCCTGAACTTAGAAAAATTGAAGGAAATGACGAAGAAATTAAAGACAGATTCGCGGTCGCGCTTGCATTTGGAACAGCAGGACTTCGTGGAGTTCTAGGTGCTGGTACTAATAGAATGAATATCTATGTTGTTCGTCAAGCAACTCAGGGACTTGCAAACTGGGTTAAAACTCAAGGAGGCAATCAGACAGTTGCAATCAGTTATGACAGTAGATTAAAGAGCGATGTATTCGCTAAAACAGCAGCTGGAGTTCTTGCTGCAAATGGCATTAATGTTCGTATTTATGATGCTCTTATGCCGGTTCCGGCACTTTCATTTGCTACACGTTACTATAAATGTAATGCAGGTATTATGGTTACAGCTTCACACAATCCTGCAAAATACAATGGATATAAAGCCTACGGTCCTGATGGATGTCAGATGACAGATGATGCAGCAGCTATTGTTTATGCTGAAATTCAGAAGACAGATGTTCTTACAGGTGCTAAGGTAATGTCTTTTGCAGAAGGCGTAGAAAAAGGACTTATCAAATTTGTTGGAGATGATTGTAAGAATGCATTCTATGCAGCAATTGAAGATAGACAGGTTAGACCAGGTCTTTGCAAAACAGCAGGACTTAAGCTGGTGTATAGCCCTCTTAACGGATCAGGTCTTGTTCCTGTAACACGTGTTCTTAATGACATTGGTATTACAGATATTACAATTGTTCCTGAACAGGAATATCCAAATGGTTATTTTACTACTTGCAGCTATCCTAATCCAGAGATTTTCGATGCTCTTAAACTTGGTCTTGAACTTGCAAAAAAAGAAGGCGCAGATCTTATGCTTGCTACTGACCCAGATGCTGATAGAGTTGGTATTGCTATGAAGTGTCCTGATGGAAGCTATGAGCTTGTATCTGGTAATGAAGTCGGCGTACTTCTTCTTGACTACATAGCAGCAGGACGTATTGAAAAGGGTACAATGCCAAAGAATCCAGTAGCTGTTAAATCAATTGTTTCTACACCTCTTGCTGATGCTGTTGCAGAGCACTATGGAGTAGAGCTTCGCTCGGTTCTTACAGGATTTAAGTGGATTGGTGACCAGATTGCAGGTCTTGAAGCAGACGGAGAAGTTGATAGATTTATTTTCGGTTTCGAGGAATCATACGGATATCTTGCTGGTCCATATGTTCGTGATAAAGATGCTGTAATTGGTTCTATGCTTATCTGTGAAATGGCAGCTTATTACCGTAGTATTGGAAGCTCACTTAAACAGAGACTTGAGGAAATCTATTCAGAATATGGTCGCTATCTCAACAAGGTTGATTCATTTGAGTTCCCAGGTCTTTCCGGCATGGATACTATGGCAGGAATTATGACATCTCTTCGTGAGAATCCACCAAAAGATTTTGCGGGAATAAAAGTTTCTAAGGTGACAGATTATAAGAACACAGAGGAAACTGGACTTCCATCTGCAAATGTTCTTATATATGGTCTTGAGAATGGATGTACTGTAGTAGTTCGTCCTTCTGGTACAGAACCAAAGATTAAGACATATTTTACAACAAAGGGCAAGAATCTTGAAGAAGCACAGGCTATGAAAGATAAACTTGCTGAAGCGTTAAAACCAATTTTAAAATAAAAAATTCTAAAAATCTAACTAAAAAGGGTCAAATACAATGCTATTAAGTATTGTGTTTGTTCCTTTTTTGTCTAATGAAATTTACAAAAGTTATAAAAATAATCTAATTGTACTAACTGACCTATTAGTGGAGGACTTCAATGGATTATATAGATGATAGTATTGTAAGATACGATTTTGGTATAACTGATTTTTTACCCATTATAGTTTTAAAAGACTTTTCATGGCCTCAATTATGTGATGCAAGTATAAATATGCATTACCATAATTGTATTGAAATTGGTGTTTGCGAAAAAGGAAGCGGATATTTGGACTTTATAGAAGGCAGTGAATCATTTGTAGAGGGTGATATTAGCTTTATTGGAACCAAAGTTGCACATGTGGTCTATCCAGCTCTAAATTCAGATTTTGTATGTAGCTATTACTTGATAGATGTAGAAAAAATGCTTAATAACACTATACCAATTGGACAATTGGATTTTTCAGAAGATATATTGGAAATGTCTCAAACATACCATACACATATAAAGCGTGGGAGGAATGAAGAAATATCATCGTTGTTAAGTATGGTTGCCAGGAAGGTAAATGAAAAGAAAACAAATTATCAATTTAGTGTTAAAGGGCTAATATTAGATATTATGATGGAGTTTTTTCATGAATATGAAAAAGTATTGAGCGTAGAAAGACAAAGACTAATAGGAAGAAAACAGTTAAAACCTGCATTTGATTATATACATGCGAATTTTGCTAGTGATGTTAAAATTATGGAATTAGCCTTAAGATGTAATTTGTCTTACTCGTATTTTGGGAAGCAGTTTAAAGAAATAGTTGGGAGTAGTCCAATTGAATATATAACTGATTATAGGCTTCATAAGGCTATAACGATGTTGACAAGAATGGATGCTTCAATCACTGCAGTATCAGAAAACGTTGGTTTTCAATCTATTTCAAGCTTTAATAGAGCTTTTAAGAAAAAATATCATATGTCTCCAAGAGAGTGGAGAAAAAAAGATTAGGCAAAGAGCAAAATTGCATATTTTGAAGTGGGAAAAGCTATTAAATGGAGCGAAATTGCATAGTTTATTAAAAAAAATTGATGTACAATCATAAATAAAGATACGTAGAAATATAAAGTTTCGATGGATTATCGATTTTGTGTTTGGATTAGGTATAGCTGGAGTGCAGTTTGGATTGATTCGCAGGCAAGGAAGGGGAGCAAAAAACTATAGCTCATTATATGAGTTAAAAGATAAAGAAATAAATGAAGAATAATCGTTTATTTTTTGTGGGATAGGATAAGGTATATAAGAGATTAGATTAGTTTGAGTATGAACATGTTGTTTGGGGGGAAAATGTTTCTTAAAGAATATTTCAAGGAAATGAAATTATTATTGGGGTTAAAGTCTTTTTTTTCAGTTTTTTCAGGTTTAATTCCTTATATTATTTCTTGGTCGATTATAGGAATAGTAAATATTGTTTCTAAAAATGAGTTTGAATCAACTAAGTTGATATGGCTGGTGGTTGTTTTTACAGTAACTATATTTTTGGATAGAATAGGATTGACAATTCAAATGCCTGTAGATTCGTTACTTAAAGCTAGAAGTAAAGAATTCGTAGAACGAAAGTCTTGCGAAATGGTTCGAGATACAGACTATGAGAGTATTGAAAGCCCAGAGTTTCAAGAACAGTATTCAAATATTTCAAGATATATAGATCATGTGTCAGCATTGTGGGATAAATTATTAGATGTGCTCACGACTTTGATTCGTTTTTTTTCATTGACACTACTGATATGTAGAATAAAATGGTCAATAGTATTGGTTTTATTCTTAGGCGGGTTACCTGTTTGGATTAGTTATAATGAATTAGCAATTGAAAAAAATGATTTTGAAAATAAAATTCAAGGTAAGAAAAATATAGTTAAATACTATTATGAGGTATTAACTAATAGTTTTTTTCTTAAAGAAGGTAAGGTATTCGGATATATTGATGAAATCAAAAATAGATGGAAAAAGCTGAGCGTAGTTATTATTAGTCTTAACTATAAGTATAATATGAATAAAATGAGAAGAGAGCTATTACAACGTTTTGTTCAATGTGTTGCTTTTGTTTTGGCTGTAATACTATTAGTTAGAGATGTATTTAAGAATTCAATGGCTGTAGGTAATGCAATTGGGTTATTTTCTACAATTCAGCAATACCAAAATACTATTAGGCAACTGTCTTCTCTTGTTTCTGATTTTCAGGAAATAAAAATTAATTATTCAGAGATGAAGGGATTTGCAAAAAAGTATGAATTTAAAAAAGAGAATTCAAATGTTGGTGAACAATTTGACATAAAAAAATCAATAGAATTACAAAATGTATATTATAAATATCAAAACGCGGAAAACTATGCGCTAGATGGAGTTAGTGTTAAAATTAATAAAGGGGATACAATATTTGTAGTAGGTAAAAACGGTTCAGGGAAAAGTACATTTGTAAAGTTGATTACAGGGTTGTACAAGCCTGTAAAGGGAAAAATACTGTATGACGGTGTTGATAGAAAAAATATAGGAAATATATATTCAAATTTTGCAACACTTTTCCAAAACTATTCTAAATTTCCTTTTTCAATTAAATTTAATATTACTTTAGATAACAACGATAATAATCTTGACAGTGTTATGGAGAATGTAGGTATAAAAGATTATGTGAAAAAATTACCTTTGGAAGAAGAAACATATCTTGGAAAGCTTAGGAAAAACTCAATTGATTTGTCAGAGGGGCAATGGCAAAAGATAGCATTGGCGCGTGTATTGTACAGGAATAGTGATTTCTTAATCTTTGATGAACCAACATCATCTTTGGATCCATTGGCTGAAGAACAGATATATAAATTATATTCTGATATATCTCATGAAAAGACTAAAATTATTATATCGCATCGACTTGCATTTTCTAAATATGCTGACAAAATTTTGTTGTTTCAGGATGGTAGAATTATTGAACAAGGGAATTATATAGAATTGATGGAAAGAAAAGAAATGTTCTACAAAATGTATGAAACTCAAAGAAAATTATCAATTGGGGAAGGATGATCTATAGCTAAAATGTATTCGATTATTAAGAAAATCATAAAAATAATGATTCAATCATCACCAGAGAATGTCATTTTAAGAATAGCAACTATTTTAATGAATTCAATAATTCCTCCTGTAATGGCCTTTTTTCTAGGTAAAATATCTCTTTCCTTAGTTCAAAAATCTAGTGTGAGTTTAGTTAAGTATTTAGGGGGGTATGTGCTGATTTCGTTTTCTTGGAATATCATTGCACGATATGTAAACATCTTATCTCAATATTCTTATGATAAAATATTGATAAGTCTAAGAGAATATCTAATGGATTTGCAACTAAGAATTCCCAATAATGTCTTGGAAAGTGCTGATTATATTAGAACTCGTGAGAGAGCAGATTTATTTTTGGATACTTATGCTATAAGATTTATATCTACTACAGAGCGATTGATTATTATTATAGTTACGATTTCTAGTTATTCAATTATTTTTTTAAGAATAAATCCAATTTTTATTATTATAGTGTTGGCTGCATCCTTGCCTGGATTTTTTTGTAGGGCAAAATTTGTTCCAGAAATGCGACATATGTACGAAGAACTTCAAGAGGATAGAAGTTATCAAAATTGGTATAGAAATTCATTAACAAATAAAGACAGCTTGAAGGAAATAAGACTTTGGGGACTAGAGAAGATATTCTATTCTAGGTATAGACAGCTTACAGAAAGTATACTGAAAAAGCAGAGAAAACATTATTATAGGCATGGTTTTATAGGCGGTAGTATCGAGTCTGCTTCATTTGGATTGGGATTAGGAATATCATTGGTAATCGGGCTTTTATTGCTAAAAAATGGGATTATACAAGTTGATGGATTAGTGATAGTTATTAATAGTATTGTTGATGTTCAAGATACATTTATTAGTTCTTATTATAATATTTTGAGTTATAAAGAATCTACTTTATATGCGAAGGATTTGTTTGAAATAGAAAAATTTATATTTGATTCTAATGCTGATAAAAATATGAAAGACAAGCAGAATGCAATTGAAGTTCGTAACATTTCTTTTAATTATCCTTCATGTGAAAAAAATGTTTTAGAGAACGTTTCTTTAGTAGTTAAGCAGGGGGAGAAAATTGCAATTGTTGGTGAAAATGGGAGTGGAAAGACAACGTTTTGTAAATTATTACTTGGATTATATGAAACTTCAAATGGTGAAATTCAAGTAAATGGAGAAGATGAATTTTCAGTAACATTTCAAGATTATTGTAAATACGATTTAAATGTGAGAGATAATATTACTTTGGGAAATATCAAGAATCATAATGATGAAGAACGGATAAATGAATCTATGGAACTAAGTGGATTTAAGAAAACTTACATCAAAAGAAGATTTGATTTAGATACAGAGTTAGGGACTATAAAAGGAAAAGGTGTGAATCTTTCAGGCGGAGAATGGCAAAAGTTAGCTATTTCTAGATGCTTTTTTAGAAATAATGGGAATAAAATCATTATCTTAGATGAACCTCATGCATCTTTAGATCCGATATCTGAAGCTGAATTATATGAGTATTATAATACTATAATAGATAAAGAGAAAAATACTGTTATATATGTGACGCATAGACTTTCATCAGCGAAGTGTTGTGATAGAATTATTGTTTTTGATTCCGGTAGGATTGTTGAGGATGGTAGTCATCAAGAGTTAATCGCCAAAAGAGGAAAGTATTATAAACTATTCTCAGTACAAAATCAGTATTATCAATAGTTTATAGTTCTTGATTTTTCTGGTGAAAACAATAACCTATAGGTTCTTGTTTTCATCAAGAAAATCAAGAACCGTACCAGACCAAAATTTGTCGTCAAGAGAAATTTTGTCCTGCGAAGCAGGATTCTTGCTGATGATTTCATTCTAGGAAGATTGCCTGAATCATTTAATATACTCAAACTTGTAGAAAAGGGAGAAAATGACCTTATTATAAATCATGAAAAATTGTCATTTGAGAAACATTCTGAAATGAAATTGAAAGATAATGATAGAATTGATATAAAAATAAGATGCATTGTAGATATTGATGGATTTCATATTAAGTATCATTGTAGAGGGAAAAAATGTGTTTATTTTAACGAAGACAATATTGATAATATCGCTATAAATGAAAATGATAAGTGTTACCACAAAGATGGTGTTGAATTGGTAATAGTAAAAAGTAAATCTATAGTACATAAAATGTTCACATTTTCGAATGGATGTGAGAAAGCTAACGTAGTTATCTATTCAGATAATACTGGAAAAATAACACAGAGTATTCAAGAAAATATCAAGTTTATTGCAGATGTGACAGATAATAGTTTTAGCATGAGTATTGATATTAAGTGGGAGAGTATAAAACTAGAAGGCGATTGCGATTTTTTGTTCAATATTGCAGCATTAATATCTGATCCGGAAAATGAGATGCAATACTGTATGTGTCCTATGTTTGGGGATAGTAATGATTTCTGGAAATTATCGGGTGTCAGATTGAAGCTTATAAAGAGGTAGGGATAGATTAGTTTGTGTTCAAAGTGATTTTTAATAGAAATGGTGTTATCTATGATTTCAATTAATTGGAGGACTATAAAATGAAAAAATTGAAGAGTACATTGATAATTATGATTTCTGTTGCTATGATTGTAAACACTGGAATTACAGCTCTTGCAAGTGGAAATAATGATTATATGTATCGTAATCATAATAAAAGTTTACTTGTAGTAGAAGAAGACGGTCTGTTTATTGATGGTAGATACTATACAAGAAATCAATTTGAGGCATTATTATGTAATGCGCGAGAAATATCAACAGGAGATTCGGTGGTAAATTCGGAAATACATTTAAACTCTGCAGCTGCACTTGTGGCAGGGACATGGTTTGTTCCAGGGGTTGGCGAAGTTATTATTACTGCTACAGGTGTAATACTAATATCTGGCGTTGCAGTGGAAGTTGGTTCTTGGGTTTACGACGCAGTTACTGATTGGTTTGCCAAACAAGCGGAAATAAAAGAAGCAAAGGCTAATATTCCTTCTCGATTAAAGGATGGTGATGGAAATGTTAAAGTAGGGGATTTCAATCAGCCTGTTTCAGGGAAAACTGCATATAAGGAAAAAGGTGGATGGACAATTGAAAAAGATACTGCTGGACATGGTGGTAGAAAATGGAAGTTGAAAAACAAAAAGGGAGATAGGATAGCTTCGTTGGATGAAAACGGAAAAGTACTTGGAAAATAAGGAGAGTCTAGTGGAAAAGTTAAAAACTATAATCGATTCTTTGCATTCAGATGCTACCTGCTATATTGTTGATTTTCTACCTCGAAAAATGTCTGGAAATCGTTTTTTTGATTTGGAAGAATATCTTCTTAAAACGTATATAGATGAGTTTGCAACAAAAATATCAAATATTGTTATTAGATTGATTCATTATTATCCATCAAAAATCTTTATTGTTGAACCGTCTAAAAAAGATGATATATTTTATAAAGATTATCTAGATAAAGATTTAAGAAATCAACCTTTATCAGTAATAGATTCGATAATTAGACATACTATAATTTATGATGTTTCTTCATTGCAAATTCTTATAAATGACAGTGATAAATTAAGCTTAATGAGCATAAATGGCGGATTTTCAATTGATTTTTATAGTGATAGTATGGAAGTCCTTGAACTAGTAATGATTCTTGTTAATAACGAAAACTTGTATTTTAGAAAAGCAGATGAATCTTAGTCTATGTGGGTATAAATAGTTGTGGCAAGAAAAAGTCCAAATTAACTGAAACACAAATTGTTTGTGAATCACTTAATTTGGGCTGTTCTTTTGCTTTTTATAGAATGAATTTTTATTATCATTTTCGTTGATGACGATAAAAGTTGTAAATTAGACGTTTACAATTTTGGCGATTGTCTCTATTGTCAGGTATAGAGATTTTACCATGTTTGTATTAGCTGCATAGTAATACATTTCTTTTCCATTTCTTTTGGATGAGATGAGCGATGCAGATTTTAGTACTCTTAAATGGTGAGATACTGCAGGACTTGACATATTAACCTCTTCTGCAATCTGTGTTACGCACAGAGTTTTCTTACATAATAGCCAGAAAATCCGAAGTCGGCTAGGATCCCCGAGTTGCTTTAAATAATCAGAAACATTTTCTGCAGTGCTTATGGATGGAATAATACCGTTTTCTAAATTAGACATTCAGACCTCCAATAGTAAAGGTTATTGTTTCCTTGGCATAAGTAAGTGTTTAATTGTTTATCGGATTAATTATTTACATCATTAACTTTTACAAAGTTACAATTTAATCTATTTTTATCTGGAACTTGTCGGATTCGTAGATATTCGCGCTTCACTTTTTGCGTTCAATGTGATAAAGTTGTTTTGATGTTTTTTTGAAATTGATTTTTAAGGAGTTTTCTATGCTTAAATATACAGGTAAAAATAATGAACAGCTTAAGATTAAGGCCAAGAAGCTAATTATTTCTTCAGACCTTTTTACCAAAACAGAGAGTTTATATATGACAAGGAAGTCTTTGGATAAGATGTCATCGAATCCTCTTTATACTAATAGAGTAGTAATAGACCTGTCCAGGATGCAGAATATGTATGCAACTCTTCAGAAGGATGAAGATGAAAGATGGAGAGGTGTTATTCGTTTATATGTAGATGGAGGTATTGAGGATGAGAAAATAATGCTCGATGAAGATGATACAGATTTTACTACATATATGGTATATGGAGATAAGAGGGTTTCAACTGATGTAGATGGAGTGGTTAATACTATTGAGATGAATAGTGGAATCACTGCTGATATTACAGATGATGCTATTGATATGGTAAGAAAAGAGAAGATTGACAGCTATGAAGCTCTAGGAGCATGTATGGTATTTGTAGCTAACTTTTCCAAGAAAGATACAATGGATGTTGATAACAAATGTGGAAATAGTCTTATTACAGAACTTGGTTTCGAACATATCGGCTCAGCAAGCGATTTGAAGAAGCTTATGAAAGATCTTGTGTATGAAATAACAGGACAAGAAGTAGAAGTAATTAGAGTGTAAAGTTTGACTTCTTGTTAGTTCACTTCAGAAACTCGCATTTACTGCGAGTTTCGTGAGAACAAAAGTCAAGTGGCAAACTGGTTCAAGGCGAAGCCTTTT
>NZ_AUKC01000071.1 GCF_000424545.1 Butyrivibrio sp. NC3005
ATCAAGTAGGAGGGAGTGATTAGCTCCCGTCCTCTCACAGCACCGTACGTACCGTTCGGTATACGGCGCTTTCAATAGTTGACGTGCACAGACTGATAGGCTGTGGCTAAATCATAGAAGCCACTGTTTATCAGTCTTTCTTTTGTCATCGCCATGTTGACTGCGACTGTATGCGTGGTAAACCAATAACCACGCCGACTGTTACCAGCCATGTACGCCAAGTCTTCGGGTACACCCATCTTAATCAGATTTCGCACCTTTGTCTTGGGCTTCTTCCACTGTTTCCATATACACATACGTATTCTGTGATAGAGCCACCCATTGATATCGTCTATGCTGTTCTTCATGCTTGCTATACCGTAGTAGTTAAGCCATCCTCTCGCATATATCTTGATTTTCTCAAGACTAGGCTTGATGGACTGCACAGACTTACGGGAAGATAAATCTTTCAGCTTGGACTTGAACTTCTTCCATGACTTTGGATGAACCCTGACATAAATGCCACTTCCGTTCCTTCCCAATGCAAAGCCAAGAAATTTAAAATTTCGGATTGCAAACACGTTGACCGTACGACTTTTCTCCCGATTTACTGTTAACTTCAGTTTCTCTTCGAGATATTTTGTACTGCTTTCCAAGAGTCTCTCTGATGCTCTTTTGCTTTTCGCTAAAAGAACGATGTCATCTGCATATCTTATGCAGGGCACACCTCTTTTCAGAAACTCTTGGTCGAACTCATTGAGGTAGATATTCGCAAGAAGTGGAGATAAATTCCCACCTTGCGGTGAACCTTCTTCTGTATCAATGACCACGCCATTTTCCATTACCCCACTTTTTAGATAACGCTTTATTAGCTGAACCACACGTTCATCCTTCACATTCCTTCTGAGGAGTTTGATAAGGATTTCATGATTCAAGGTGTCGAAATACTTTGATAAGTCCAAGACTACTGCAAAAGTGTAACCTTGTTCTGCGTATTCCTTTACCCTCTGTATGGCATCCTTTGCGCTTCTGTTAGGACGATAGCCGTAGCTTCCGTCCGCAAACAACGGTTCATAGATTGGCACTAACTGTTGGGTTATTGCCTGTTGGAGTGTTCGGTCTATCACGGTAGGTATGCCAAGCTTACGCACACCTCCATCTGGTTTTGGAATCTCAACTCGCCTGACTGGCGATGGAGTGTACTTACCGCGATATATTCGGTCAGTTAACTCTTGCTGATGTTCCTTAAGATACGGAAGTGCCTCTTCGATAGTCATTCCATCAATTCCTGGCGCTCCCTTGTTTGCCTTAACTCTCTTATACGCTCTATTAAAGTTATCCTTATACAGTATCGCTTCCAAGAGTTTCGGCTGTGCACTGTCTCTTTCTTTCCATATCCGATTGAATGACCTAAGCGCTTTCGCATACCCTTCGTGTTCCGCACTATCTCTTTGCAAACAGCCATTATTATCCATGTTTTCTGCCATTGACGGTCATTTCTCCTTTCTCGGTCATACTTAAGACTCCTAATGATTCGGTCCTTCGGTTAGCATGTCCATGTTTCCATGTCCATATCCCTACTATGACCTCTGCTGACTTCTGCATGTTCAGCACCGCCTCGTTACCTTGTACGGTGGTTACTCCTTTCAGAGCGTTTCACACAGACCTCCCTAGGTACCACACGTTTCTTCCTCTCCATCCATCTGCCTCATTTATCATGCATGATTCCGTGTAGTTATTGGGCTTCAACTTGTGTAGCAGCCTTACCCTCATGCATAACCTCATATGAGATTTCTGTACGTCAGACCGGAGATTTGCCCGTGGGTTGGTATGTTTCCCACATCCAGCTTCCTTCAGATTCCGTCTCGCGGCAGACACCCTTGCCTTCGGCTATATCCTTCCCACTACCGGGCGGATTCGGGACTTAAACCCGTTAGAAACGTGCGCCGCTAGGCGCACTACCAAAAAGACCCAGTACAAACGTACTGAGTCTTCTGATATAATCTAAAATTTTCTTCGGGAATAAATACTATTTTCCTCCTTTACTGCTCGTCTTCAATCAATACAGAAAGAGCAGAGAACTTTTCAGCGTTCTTCTTGGCTCTTACCAGCACATAAATCAAAAGAACAATATTTGTCAAAATGGCTACTCCACCAAGTATGCCACCTGTAACAAAATCGCCATTCTTCAAAACAGAAAAGTTAAAAATTGTTCCGGCATCATATAGAGTATGTAAAGCCATTGGAATAATGAGCGCCAAAACCCAGTATAGCACCGTCGGACCTTCGTCCTGTAATTTGTTATACCTAGCTCTTCCCATAAACTCTCCCATTATCATGTTTAGTGTCATATGAGTGAACGCCAAAGGAGTTCTGATTAATAACACAATAATCGAGTCTCCAAAAGTAAAGTCCTCTACAAACGTAAAGCCAAAGCCAACTGCTGCTCCCAAGAGGATATACTCATAAACATTGCTTACCTTATTTTTCAGAACAACCAGCGTTATGATGATTGCAAGAAACTTAAACAGTTCCTCTACACCACCAGCCATAAAAAATGCTGTAAAAAAAGATGCCGGTAGAGCCTGCATTGTTGATCCCTCTATCCCGATGATTCTTAATACGAATAACAACCCAATCCCGGAACCTGCGGAAATTGGAACGCAAATACAGCCCAAAACAACCGGAAGAATTGCCTGTAGTTTCCCTATAGGCTCTGGAACTTCCCTTTTGATCATACGAAGATAGATAAATCCACAGACAACAAAGGCAAGTAATGCGGCAATAATTGAAATAATAATTGTTGTTGCATCCATGATAATTTTCCTCCTTAATAAATTGCCTTATACAGGTGTCCTTATAGCTCAGTACAGATTATTTATATACTCAGTCAAAGCCTCTCTGTCATAGAAGTGCTCAATCTGATGTATCATATAATCCGGTTCTACGCCTTGGTCAATGTCATACACAGAACCGTTTTTAAGTCAGTTCATGTTTTAGCAACCGCTTGGGATTGTCAACACTGTATTTCATAGATTTCTCCCGTTACTTTTCACTACTAACACCCTGTAAAAATGCTGTGCTCACAACTGCATAAATGATATAAGTTATCAGCGTTCCAAAGCATACATCAGAAAGAAAATGGTTTGTCATATGAATTCTGTTATAGCCATAGATAATAACGAAACACGATGCAATAACAAAGCAGACTATGTTCTTTTTCTCTGAACGGTTTTTAAGGACATCTGAAAGCATTGGAAGCGAGAACATCATGGTTGCTATGGTCATGTTGCCACTAGGCCAGCTCTTAAAGCTGTCATTGGAACCTGCAAGATTAGGAATCATCTGCCACCAATTTCTATATTCTGACATAGGATCATCAAGAGTTAGCAGATACTTATATCTTGGTCTCGATGCCACCTGCTTAAGCCAAAGATTTGTATTATCAGCTACAACCCCGGCAACCAGAATAGCTGCACCTGTCATTATCAGCTTGTCGGGATTTACATCATCAAATATCCGGTAGCAGACAAAAGGTACCCAGGCATACAGCACTACCCAAAATCCCCAGCTAATTACAGATATAAGAGCTGTCGACTCGCCTGCAGAATAACCAAACAACTCTCTTACTTTGGATCCGTTGTAATTATTGCTGTAGTAAACAGCCATGAAGTATGAAATTACCATGATGACCCACGCAAGCATTTTAAATCTCTCACTTTTTTTCATGAGTCCCTTAAAAATACACATCCCGGCTGCAGGATATAAACAATAGGAAAAGTATGAACCATAGGTAGCAAAAAAAGCTCCAAGGTCAGTCTTGTTAGCCAATGTCACATTGATACTGTAATCAAAAAACGTCCCCACTATTATTCCTAGTATGCAAATCGCTACCATCGCATAAGCACATACCTTTGGGACAGCCATAACTTTTTTGATATCCAATTATCTTATCTCCTTCGAGGATATATATACCATAAATTTACTATATTCCATCTTGTGATAATCTTAAAAACGCACAAATAAATGCATATATACAAAAAAGATGTACATTGAAGTCATCTTTTCCATATAGCTTTTTCCTATCTTTCTTACAAATGAGACCATAATTATCACTGTTCTTAAGAATGTTTTTCATAGCCAACTGTATTCTACTTTTTTATCGGCATTTCCCTTACCAATTTGAAGTACTCTACTCAAACAAAATCTAAGACATGATATGGAACACGCTATCAGTTAACTGACCATTTTTTATCCCATATCTCATCAGCTGCAGCAAGCTTATCTTTTCTAAGCATATAGAGACTAGCTATGCCAATGATTACTGCTAAAGAAACCTCAAATATCAGCTGAACAGTGCCATATTGATGTGTTATAATACCGTTCTCTGTAGCTGTCGGTTCCATAGTAAAACTGATAAAATCATACAAGCCGTGGGCAAATATTGGGAATATTGCACTTCCTGTTTTTAGATATAATGTTGCAAATAAAAATCCATGGAATGTGGACGTTATCAACTGCAATATAGTCATGGTCGTATCTGCACCACTCATAATGTTTCCCAAATGCGACAATCCAAATATCAAAGTAAGTATAATCACCGCAGTAAACCTTTTCTCTTTCTTAACATATCTCATTACAATAGCCAGTGAACATATTCTGAACATAGTCTCCTCGCCAAATCCTGCTGCAAGCCCCATAAAAAGAGCTCCTAAAGACGGGTTATAATAAAACGGTCGTTGTATAAACAAAGGTTCAAGCACAGTTAAAACTACAAGTACAACAAATGGGATCATTATGATACATATATCTTTAATTGAAACTTCTGGTCTTACAAATCCTTTAAACTTTGGAGCATACCAAAACTTGAAAACAATCATTGCCATTACTGCAAATATACATATACCTATATTTCCGGCATAAGATGAGATTCCTTCACCCGCACTCCCACCTATGGCAACAATAATTGACGGTATAATCATACCGAGTATAACTGCAACATAAGGCATCTTTTCACATATTGAATGCTTTCTTGTTTTTGTATTCATCTTTTTCCTCCTGTAATAAAATATGTAAATAGTTATTACTGCATACCAGTCCATGGATCATAAGTTTTAACATTTCTCTTGCGAATACCCAGAGAAGTGTCGATAGCAGCACGGAATAAGTCATCCCCTTTAATAAGGAGTATCTAAAGATTTCTCTGAGCATCTTTTTGTCTTTTTCTTCAATCAACATAGACTGAATCATTCTGACAGGACTTATGATTGCCTCAGAAAAAGATAAGAAAATAAACTTTGTCATCTTAAAAACTGAAAAAGCTGCCATCGCATCCGTCGTACCAACCCTGGCAATCAGATTATTAACTAATGTATTAAAGATAATGGAGGATACATTTACAACTGTCATGATTACAGTTGTTATATCTATCAGTTTCTTTTTCTCATCAAGCTGAAAAAGCGGAATCTCAATACTAGGCTTATTCATAATCCTTATTTTTCCCTAATAACAACCTTAAAAAATGCCGTGCTCAAAAACGCAAATATTCATATTTCATACAATGCCTCCTACCACTCGCGCCTTATCTTTTCAAAATCAATTGTCTTACCGACTTTCTTCCATATGATTAGAACAAAGACCAGATTGATTACTATTAGTCCGACATAAACCCAAAGTAATTTACCTGCACCTGCACCTGTCTTAACATAATATCCAGAATTCTCTTCAGGAATAAATAATCCTGAGGTATAATCAGTAAGAAAATCATTTAATCCGTGCGCCAGTCCGCATGCCCATATATTTCTTGTTTTCCAATACAGTATCAAAAGAGCAAGTCCGAAAAGACCTGCTTCAAGAGTTTTTCCAATAGCTTGTCCCCAAGCCACTGCGGAGAATGGATCAAATCCACCTAAAACATGTACTGCTCCAAAGACAAGTGAGGACACAACTGCTCCAAGCACAAATACATATTTCCAATTCCTAAATTTATATATGATTGCATCGCTGATGACAGCCCTGAAAGACAACTCCTCAAAAAGCCCCACAGACATATACATGAGGAACACAACAAACAGCTCCAGAACAGGATTCTGCAAAAGCGGTCTTTTTTCACTTATATCTGAAACCAACACAATAGTGCCGAATGCAAAGGCTACAATCAGAAATCCAACAGAATACTTCAAAACATAGCCTGTTGAATTATAGCTAGATGCAAGTGTCTTATCTCCCGATATCTGATACAGGAAAAAACACGCCACTCCACATAGCATCGTTCTTACGATGAAAAACTGAAAATGTGTCTGAGTCGGCACTGATTTGAAACATATGACGATATATACTATGCAGAGGGTAGCAGTAATCAGTGGAGATCTTTTCATGAATTCTATATACTTTTTAAGCATTGGTATTCTCCTCTTTAATAAAATACTTTATACAGGTGCCCTTATAGTTCAATACAGATCATTTATATACTTAGTCAAAGCCTCTCTGTCATAGAAGTGTTCAGGCTGATGTATTATATAGTCCGGCTCTACGCCCTGGTCAATGTCATACACAGAACCGTTTTTCATGTAGCTCAGACGGCGATTGCTGGACATCTGAAGCAGAGTTCCATCTGCTGTTGAAAATGGGATTACTGTGCATGCGCCGCCTCCGCTTTGCTGGCCTAAAATAGTAACTTGACCCGACGATTTTAATACACTCGGCACCAGATTACCGCAGGAAAAACTGATAGATGAGGTAATACAGTACAGATTGTAGTTTAGGAGCGAGTCCTTTTCGTCGTATACACCATCAAGATTGGCATCTGCACGAAAACATTCATTGGCATAAGCACCTGTCAGTGTATCCTGGATACATACTGAACCTTCTCCCAGAAACAGACTTATCATAAAACTTGCAGTGACGGTGTCTCCTCCGGAATTCATACTTAAATCAATAACTACATTCTCGATAGGGCTTTTCTTTCTCGTAATCTGTGAATATGAATACAAAAGAAGGCCAACAGTATCTTGTGTATCAGCGGTAGGTGCGTCCTTATAATAATCAGCATCCTTATCTTTTGCTTGGAAACTATCAAAGGTGATGTATGCTGTGTTTCCGACTTCCTCGTATCCGGGAATCCCGTCGGGATAATACTTTTCCCTGGCGGTATAATACTTCATCGCCGAATCACTCATGTTTTGAATTGACTTGCCAGTCATCCCGTCGATTTGCGCATCCATGCCAATCCGCCACGAATTAAGCATATACCCGCTATGTAAGTCATCAATGTAAAGCTCCATCAAAACTTTCATCGCTCTTGCAGACATCTTAGGATTAGTACTCCTTAATGCGTCTTGAAGAGCTGTTTCGGAAAAGAATTTATCAAAATCCTCAATTCCATGGCTCTCTTTCAAACCATAAAAATGGTCCATCATCATACATAATTCGTTATATGTATAGTCCGCGAGTCTCTCACTTTTGCTCTCCTTGGGCTTTGCTTCGTAATATTTCCTCAAAAGTTCCCTTCCAGGTTCTGAACCATACTCATAGACAAATACTCCTTTGCTATTGTATAGAAGGCATACATAACTTGGAAGAGACAGCATAATATCACTTAATGTCTGCATGGGAATGTAGCATTTACCATTCTCTTCAATCAGGTCTATTCCATATTTTTTCAGATCAAAAACCACTCCCGAACCAAAGCGGCTATAGGAGTTTTCCTCTGAGAGCATAAGGCCATCAAAGGCACTATCTGGTTGCAGTACATCTATAACCGTGCTTGTCCAGGAAGGAACGAAAAAAGCATCAAAATCATAAAAACTGATTGTGTCTTTATCGCAGTCTATCTGCATAGTATACTGGTTTTCACGGGTAATTATTACCACTGAGCCCTGGGACGAAGTGGTCAGTGCATAGTTTTTATCTTCAATAATCTCGTGATTGACTCTTTCCATAAGAGAGACGGCAGTATCAATGTCAACGTAGGGAACCTCTTTACTTTCATCAGCAAAACAGAGTTTGATACTTTCTTCATTATCAACAGAGTGAAAATATAAAGGAATCTCCATTTCACTAAGAGTATTTCCGGATGGTGCACCACAAGCAATCAAAAGAATACTCCCGCATATGGTTAATACCAAAACTATCCAAAGCTGATTGCATAAACGCTTTTTCATGAATTGCCTCCTCTCATCAGTCGGTCACAGTAGTTACCTTATCCGTTACCAGATGCACCTTTTAAGCACACACCTTTGGAATAGCCAAAAACTTCTTTGTTATCCATTTATCTTATCTCCTTCGAAGATTTATATCCCCATATAATTATACTACATTTCGTCTTGTAATAGACTTAAAAACATACAAATACATATTGTAAAAAAGATGTACACAAGCTTCAAAGCTCATGTACATCTTTTCTTTATTTATCTTCGTTCTCAGGAATGAACTGTGCAAAGTTATCCGCCCAGCTACCATGAATATCATATCCAGTAATCTTTGTTCCCTTAGGAATGTCAGTCCAATTATTTCTCCAAAGCTTTGCAAATCCACATCCAAGGTCAAGAACTCTGCTATTATCTTTTAATCCAATCAACTGGAATTATCCTAACAGGAAATCAACAATCATTTCCTTCTCTTCATCCGTCAAAAAGTTCATATGACCGCGACCTTTTAACAGGTATGTCTTGCAATTGGGAATGATTTTCTTTGCTCTTTCGATTACGCCATTTCCTGGAAACAGACAATCCTTTTCAGCCGCCATCACAAGTGTTGGTGCAGTACATTTTTTTATTAATTTCTCATCAACATTACTTGGCATGCCTTTTTTAATCTTAACATGGTCAATGCTCAGTTTTGCTGTTTCATATATATCTTTTGTAATATTATCTTCGGTTATAGCCATTGGGAGCATGCACTTTTTCAGCCATTTTTCTTTTCCAGTAATCCAATAAGCTATCATCGGCAGCATCATACTGGCACTTTTTATTGCTGGTGCATTCTTTATTCCTGAGGGAACATATAGCACAACTCGATTAATCTTATTAGGGCAAACACACATTGTTTTCGCAATCACACCAGCACCAAAGGACCCGCCAAAAAGACTTATTTTATCGTACTTAAGGCCATCTATTACTTCGCTAACCCATTTTCCATAATCATATCCCTTTGATGGCAGGCAAGAAGATTGTAAGCTGTGGTGGCATTTCCACCGTGAAAAACCAGAAGTGGTATACCGGTTAAGTTACCAGTCTCGATAATATGTGTCTTCCCGAAAGAAGTATCTACATAGACATCTTTCCAAGGTGCTAGCAGCCTTGAAAGCTGACTGTCATATAGATTCAGTATTTCTTCTTTTCCTTTTTCAGATTTGTATATCGTTTTCATAAACCCCCATCAGCTCAATGAATCGCGAAGTTATTTAATTGAAAAAAGAGTATTCTTTTCATTAAATCTCCCAACTGCATCTTAATCATCCCATGTGTAACGCTATAAACGGAAATATAATATCCCGTTGTCTTTGGCAGCATCACATAAAGTTTTAATCCCTCTGTTCCATATCCACGATTCCGATTATTGAATGTGGTCAGGCACTTTGATTTCAAATTATCAATAATTCAAACAATAATCTAACTCCACATCCTTGCCTATATGCTCAGGAGACCATGGGATATAATAATCTACAGGTACCCCTTTATGCGCAAGCCCTTTGCCATAATCAATTCTTTTGTCTCTAGACGTCGGATAAACAAATCTAAAATCATCAAAGGAAACCACATTACAATTTGAAAAATCTGTAATTCCCATAGTAGGTCTTCCAACTAAAGTCACTTTAGGAGAACATGACATAACCTCTGCGAATGCATCCCCAGAAGAACCACAGCTTTCATCCGTAATAATCAATACCTTTTCAGGACCTTTTTTCCCTATAATTCCACTTGCAAATTCGTCATCGTCATCAAGAAATCCTTTGCCCATATTTTCAGTGTTATTGGCAATCATTGTATTTAGCATTGCTGTCATTTCTTCTGGTATATCCCCAACCAAATATTTTTTTAGATTCTCGATTCGATCTTTACAATTTCTAACAGAATAATTAATTTCAATAGGATATTCTGGCTTATAATAGTCTGTAACGAATTCTCCTTCTGGAAAACAATACTCCAGGAGCGGTACAAATGCAGAATCTGCACCTCCACCATTTCCACGGACATCCACAATAAGTTTTTTACATTTTTCCAGAATGTACTTACATTTGCTAAATAACTGATTTATCGCGTCCAAATCAGCAAAATCTGCAAATCTTAGATAAAGCGTATCATCATATTCTTCAAAAGAATAACATTCCGTCTCTGTCCCCTTTGTATTATGAATAATAGAAATATCTTCTTTTGAATCATCTGGATGAATAACAGTTAAAACGTTGTAAAACTTTAGCACTGAAGACCAAATTTTCCCTTCACGCTCCGCTGTTTCCCCCATAAAAAATGTTTTTTCTCTTTGAAATAATTCTTTTATTGAAAAACCATCGATTTCAACTATTTTATCTTCCGAGACAAGCCCTGTATCTTTATTTGCTTTTATCACGTATAGTACATCGTCCTGCCTCATCACTGAAAAACCAATTTTTTCAAGACTGAAATCTGTAAATAAAAGATGTCCTTCTACACCAAAAGTGGCCAGATATTCCTGTACCAGATGTAAAAAATCCTTTCGATCCATGTCATCAGATATCTGGCTTTCATATTCCTGAGAATTACCCGTTCCGTAATCTTTACAGGTTGCGGAATCTTCTCGCATAATTTCAACTATTTCTTTAAATATTTCTTTATTAGTCATCATTTACTATGTTCAATTTTCCGTTACTGAAAACTTATAAAAAGTTATAAACTTTTATGTTTCATTCCTACTTCATCGAGTATGCTTTTGACGATGAAAGAATCAATCTACTCACAAGTTCTTGTACTCTCCATAGGCGTAAATTCCGAATTAACGTATCCGTACACATTTGCATTAACGTTCAAGTGTTAGCTTGCAAATTTTTCTCCATAAGCTTTTAAGTTTAGTGATGCCTGAAAATCTCTGTCTATGACATTTCCACATTCACATCTATAAATCCTGTCAGATAATTTCAAATCTTTTTTGATATTTCCACAG
>NZ_AUKC01000072.1 GCF_000424545.1 Butyrivibrio sp. NC3005
TTTGCGTAGTTTTTGGAACGCAGTGACAAGAAGTCATGCAAACTAGATATTAAAAAATGATCCGCCTTGAGCTAGTTTTACCACTTGATTTTTTCTTTTTAGAATATAAATTATAAATCTTCAGAAAAATCAAATGCGCATATCAGTATTTACATATGATTTATTATTTATTGGGTTAATTATAAAAACATCTGATGTTTCACGTGAAACATCAGATAACAAAGTTATATTTAATACGCCTATAAAATAAAATGCATATATAGTAAAAAGATATATTTAAAATATTGCTCAAAGCTATTTGATTTGAAAAGAAATACAAGCTAAGGCAGAAGAGTGTAGCATATTTCAACTTATTTTAAATTTATATCTACTACTAGATTAAAAACGCTCAACACATAACACACCAAAGCATATAATTATAAAATATATAATTCAAAACTTTCAATTCATAAAAAAGTATAGCAACCAAATACCTCTTTAAAAAACGAAGATAAACTATATTGTAAGAAACAAATATAAATCATAGAATCCTTTATAGTTATAAAAAATCCTCAATACTAATGATTAGCATTTTGATACATAATTCATATTTATAATTAAAATGAATTTACAAATAAGAAGCACGTATTAATTTAGTTGATTACAAATTAGATATTTTATAACAGTTTTGAATAATAATATACAAAAGACAGTAGTAGTTGAATGTACTCTTTCCTAGTTAATCATTATTACTTGCAACCATTTATAGTTTATTTAAAACCATCAATCATCAACGCAAAATGACACAACAACAACATTAATTGAAAATATCAATAAATTCATCAAAGCCCAAAGCTAAAACCTACACAAAAAATTTTTGGCATTAAAAGAAATTTACGTGACATGTACCAAATTTTCTCGAATAGCGCAATTAGGTTTTAATTTTACTTCACTGATTAATTTTGAAAGTGTATAATAAAAATTACGTTTTGGTTTAATAATGTTTCACGTGAAACATATTAAATATATAAGCTGAAACTCAAATACGATATGCTGTAATCACTACCAACAAAAACGTAACAGCTTAAATAAAAGTGATCTTACATATCAAATATTCTTTATATTATTCTGGGAGGATTTTAACATGGGAAGAATAATAGCCGTAGCAAACCAGAAGGGTGGAGTAGGAAAAACAACTACATCCATTAATCTCTCTGCAGCACTTGCAGAAACAGGAAAGAAAGTCTTAGTCATCGACACGGATCCACAGGGAAATACAACCAGCGGTCTTGGTCTTGACAAAAATTCAGTTGAAAACACAGTATATGAACTCATGCTGGACGAAAGCGATATTGAAGAATGTATCCACCATGAGATAATAGATGATTTGCCAACTCTTGATATCATTCCAGCTAACATAAATCTATCAGCAGCAGAAATCGAATTGATTGATGCAGAGCATAAAGAGTACATCTTAAAAGAAGCTGTAAAAAAAATAATGGATTCCTATGATTACATCATAATTGACTGTCCACCATCACTAAGTATGCTGACAGTTAACGCCATGACAACAGCCGACTCTGTACTTGTCCCAATTCAATGTGAATACTATGCATTGGAAGGACTTAGCCAATTAATACACACAATAAACCTAGTAAAGGATAGATTAAATCCAGAATTAAAAATGGAAGGTGTTGTATTTACAATGTTCGACTCTAGAACAAACCTTTCACTTCAGGTTGTTGAAAATGTAAAAGATCACATAGAAGAGAATGTTTTCAGAACAATCATCCCAAGAAACATTCGCTTAGCAGAAGCACCAAGCTATGGTATTCCAATTAATATGTATGAACCAAAGTCAGCTGGAGCAGAAGCTTATAAACTTCTTGCAGAGGAAGTAATAACCAACTCATAAGAGAAGTTTTTACAGAATTTGATTTGAACTTTCTATGTAACATCATTAAAGCAAATAGAAAACTATGACTTCTTGCTGAGATTTAGGATAATCATCAGCAAGAATCCTGCTTCGCAGGACAAAATTTGTCTTAACGACAAATTTTGATCTGGTACGGTTCTTGATTTTCCTGATGAAAACAATAACCTATAGATTTTTGTCACTACGTTCCAAAACTACGCAAACTGGCCATTTAAAAAGGCTTCGCCCTAGACCAGTTTGCCGCTTGACTTTTGTTCTCACGAAACTCGCAGTAAATGCAAGTTTCTGAATATAAGTGACAAAAAGTCATTCTTTTTGCCTTAATGAAATTCAAAATCACATACCACAGAAACAAACATAAAATTACAATCTTTAATCTGTGCAGCGTTTCATGTGAAACAAAACTTTCAAATGATTTTTGAAAAATCAAACAAAAAAGAATAATATAAGTCAATAATTACGAGACAAAATGATTCTACCAAAAATTATTTGAAAGAAGATGATTAAAACAACATCAATTGAATGAACAATTAAGATCAAGAGGATAAGGATATGTCAATGAAGGCGAAAAGAGGACTTGGAAGAGGACTTGATAGTCTTATTCCAAAAAACGAATTAAAAAAAGAAGAAGCTCCGGTTGTAATAGGAAACACTGTCACAAAAACTGAAAACAACACTGAAACCACAGCAAATATACACCAGGTAGAAGAGGTTGCTGACTCAAAAAAAATAGTCAAAATAACATCCGTCGAGCCAAACAGAGAACAGCCACGTAAGAACTTCGAAGAGGATGCACTCGAAGAACTCGCAGAATCCATCAAACAGGTTGGTGTAATACAGCCAATTTTGGTAAAAACCAAGAAAGATTATTACGAAATAATCGCAGGCGAAAGAAGATGGCGTGCAGCAAAACTTGCTGGTTTAAAAGAAGTACCAATTATAACCAGAGATGATTTAACAACAGAACAAATCGTTGAAATTCAGCTAATCGAGAATATTCAGCGCGAAGATTTAAACCCAATAGAAGAAGCAATGGGTTACCAGAAACTTATCAATGAATTCGGATTAAAGCAGGATGAAGTAGCAGAAAAAGTTTCCAAGTCCAGAGTAGCTATCACTAATACAATGCGACTTCTCAAACTTTGCAAAGAAGTTCAGCAAATGATTGTTGATGGAAAGATTTCCAGCGGACATGCAAGAACTCTTATCGCTATTGAAGATGAGAAACTCCAGCTCGAAATGGCTGAAAGAATTTTTGACGAAAAGCTTAGTGTAAGACAAGCAGAAAAACTCGTAAAGAGTCTTTCAAAAGTAAAAAAAGAACCAGTAGTAGAAGAGGTTGATTCAAACCTCGAAGCAATCTATCACGACCTTGAAGAAAGATGCAAACAGAAAGTTGGAACAAAAGTTTCAATTGTAAGCAAGGGAAACAAAGGCGCAGGCAAAATTGAGATTGAATTCTACAACAATGATGATTTAGAGAAAATCACAAGAATGCTAATGATATAAATAATATTTAAATATTGTGATAAATATTATTTTCAACCTAGTTAGAAGGAGTCTATTTCTAAAGATGAATAGCAATATTTTAAATAAAATAGGATTAGGATCAATTGATCCAGGAATTTATGTAATTGTGCTCGCAGTTCTCTGTTTTGTGTGCATTATTCTTAGTATCCTTGTAATCGCACAGGGATCAGAAATACAGAAACTAACCAATAGAATCAACAACTTCATGAGAGGAAGAGAAGCGCAAAGTCTTGAAGATCAGATAACTGAACTCTTTGAAGATAACAGATATATCAAGAAATTCACTGATGATAATAAGCAGGCAATAGCAGATATTAATGAACGTCTAACTCACTGTTTCCAGAAAGTTGGTGTTGTAAAATACGATGCAATTCACATGGGCGGCAAACTTAGCTGCGCAATTGTTCTTCTTGATGCAAACAACAATGGATATGTTATCAACTACGTTCATGGTAATGAGGGAAGTTATTCTTACACCAAGATTATCAAAGATGGTTCATCAGATGTAGATCTAGTTGCCGAAGAAAAAGAAGCTATGGATATAGCATTAAATTCTACTCTATTCAATTAAAGGTAGAAAAAAAGCCTTGAAATAAGTATAATATATGAGGTAAAGCTTTAAATTACATATAATATATAAACAAACTCTTTCACTTAACCGATATATTAATACGTGGAGAGAAAAAGGAGATATAATGTTAGACATAAAATTCGTTCGAGAAAATCCAGATGTAGTTAAAGAAAACATTAAAAAGAAGTTTCAGGATCAGAAACTACCTCTCGTTGATGAAGCTATAAGCCTTGATGCTCAGAGCAGACAAATCAAGCAGGAAGCTGATGACCTTAGAGCTAATAGAAACAAAATATCCAAGCAAATCGGTGCTCTCATGAAAGAGGGCAAAAAAGAAGAAGCTGAAGCAGTAAAAGCAGAAGTTACAAAGAATGCTGAAAGACTTGCTGAGCTTGAAGCAAAACAGAAAGAAGTTGATGATAAACTGTTAGAAATCATGTATGTAATTCCTAACATTATCGATCCATCTGTTCCGATTGGAAAAGATGACTCCTGCAACGTCGAAATTCAGAAATACGGTGAACCAGTTGTCCCTGATTTCGAAATTCCTTATCATACAGACATCATGGAGAAATTCAATGGAATCGATCTTGATGCTGCAAGAAGAGTAGCAGGAAATGGTTTCTACTACCTGATGGGTGATATCGCAAGACTTCATTCTGCAGTAATTGCTTATGCAAGAGATTTCATGATTGAGCGTGGATTCACATATGTAATCCCTCCATACATGATTCATGGAAATGTTGTTTCTGGTGTTATGAGCTTCCCTGAAATGGAAGCTATGATGTACAAAATTGAGGGAGAAGACCTCTACCTTATCGGTACATCTGAGCATTCAATGATTGGTAAGTTTATTGATCAAGTTGTTCCTGAAAATGAACTTCCTTACACTCTTACCTCTTATTCTCCATGTTTCCGTAAAGAAAAAGGAGCACATGGAATTGAAGAAAGAGGTGTTTACAGAATTCATCAGTTTGAAAAACAGGAAATGATTGTTGTATGTAAACCAGAAGAAGCTATGACATGGTACAACAAGCTTTGGCAGAACACAGTAGACCTTTTCCGTTCAATGGACATTCCAGTTCGTACACTTGAATGCTGCTCTGGTGATCTAGCTGATCTTAAAGTTAAGAGCTGCGATGTTGAAGCTTGGTCTCCAAGACAGAAGAAGTACTTCGAAGTAGGAAGCTGCTCTAATCTTGGCGATGCTCAGGCACGTCGTTTGAAAATTCGTGTAAAGGGCGAAAATGGAAATTATCTTGCCAATACACTTAACAACACTGTAGTTGCTCCACCAAGAATGCTCATCGCATTCCTTGAAAACAACTTACAGGCAGACGGTTCTGTAAGAATTCCAAAGGTTCTTCAGCCATATATGGGTGGAAAAGAAGTCCTTACTCCTAAGGCATAAAAGAAACACTAAAATTATAAATAAGTAGCCAGCACATTACTTTGTTGCTGGCTACTTGTAACATAAAAAACAGATAAGAAAGAATCTATATGCATAAATATTTAAGAGCTGCAGGTTTTTCAAACCTGGAAGGCAGACCCGCACTAGAAGGACTGCTAAACTTTACAGTAAGATATGCAGAAAAACGCTCTTATATTCCTAATGAGTATGGAGAAATTTTTTCTGTGTTCACAAAAGAATTTGCACCAGGACTTGGTCTTGCCGTTTGTGGAGAATTCAAAAATGATAATCACTTTATTTTTGAATACTATTTTCCATATGTTGTCGGCAAACATGTCTCAAGCTGTGAAGATATTACCGTAGAGCGACATAGTGCTACGGAATCATTTGCTGGAATATGTGATGATTCCAGACTTGGTATTACTATGATTTTTTATCTGCAGAATATCATATCTTACTTAAAAAATTCAGAATCCGGCCAAAAGCCTATTGATAACGTTAGTGTATCATTATCAGCTCTTGCTTTAAAAGGATGTGTTGTCTTGCCCATTGCAAAGACTCCATATCAAGAACGAATGTTAAAGAAAAAAAGTAAAAAAAGAGCAAAGCTTATCAATTCTGCCAAAAAAGGAAATGAAAATGCAATTGAAGCTCTAACACTTCAGGATATGGATATTTACTCTGTAATTGGAACAAAATCAGTAGCAGAAGATATCTTAACACTAGTTGATAATTATTTTATGCCAAGTAGCGTAGAAAGCGATAAATATAAAATACTCGCGGAAATTCAGGATTACGAACTTGTCATAAACAAATATACACAAGAGCCAGTTTACATCCTAACCGTTTTGTGTAATGGGATAAAAATGAATATTGGAATCTGCAAAAAAGATTTAATTGGCGAACCGGCTATAGGAAGACGATTTAAAGGTGAAATATGGCTGCAGGGACTAATTAATTTTCCGGAAGAAAAGTAAGCTAGGCTTGAAAAAACGGACATTTTATGATAAATTAACATATGTCGGTATAAACTGACATATGAATTGTATGGGTGGCACAGCTGGATAGCGCAACCGCCTCCTAAGCGGTAGGTCGGGGGTTCGAATCCCCTCCCGTACACTAAAGAGAGAATTACAGACGTAGTTCTCTCTTTTTTGTTTAAAAAACCATTGATTATAACAAGGACAATGAAAAGCATGAGCGAAGGAATGAGAGTTGGTATATCCGCATGCTCAAATGGGCATTTGAAGGAATGGGAATATCAGATAGATGAGTTAACAGCAGTGCTTAAAGGTTTTGAAATCGAGCCCGTGTTTGCACCTCATATATTGGTTACAACGGATGAATTCAGCGGAACAGATGAAGAAAGGGCTGCTGATCTCATGCGCTTTTATGAAGACGATTCTATTGAGGCGATATATGATATTTCCGGTGGTGATTTGGCAAATGGAGTTTTGAAATACATTGATTTTGATGTAATTGCAAATTCAAGAAAAAGATTCTGGGGTTATAGCGACCTTACAACTGTGATAAATGCTATTTATGCAATGACGGGAAAATCCTCTGTTTTATATCAGGTAAAAAATATGGTATATTCCGAAGCTGATCTGCAGAAAAAAAGATTCGCAGATTATTTGTCAGGAAATAAGGAATCGTTATTTGATTTTAATTATGAGTTCCTTCATGGCAATCACATGGAAGGCATAGTGGTAGGCGGCAATATACGATGCCTATTGAAGCTGGCTGGAACAAAATACTGGCCTGATATGAATGGAAAGATTATTTTACTTGAATCTCTGGGTGGAGGATCAGGACAGGTAGCTACGTTATTTACACAACTAGAGCACATCGGAGTATTTGAGCAGGTTTCCGGAGTGCTGCTTGGAACATTTACAAATTATGAAAAAGCAGATTTAGAACTGTCGGTTTATGATTTGCTTAAAATGCATGTTTCGAGTTCATTACCTGTTGCTACTACAACAGAAATAGGACATGGACACAATTCCAAAGCTATTGAGATAGGAGAAAAACTTGAATTACCAAGGATACATCATTTATCGTGAGAGGCTACGAAGAAATTGGAGTCAGGCAGGATTGTGCAAAGGGATTTGCGCAGTATCATACTTATCTAAAATCGAAACTGGAAAAGCAGAACCGTCAGAGGATGTTTTGAGGCTTCTCCTGAATAGGCTTGAATTACATATTGAACCGGAAATTGAGCTAGAAGCCACTGAATTGGCCAACAAATGCTGGAATCTACTATTTGACGGTAGGCATGATCAATTAAGCGAACTTCTAAAGTCAAAGGATATTGAATACTATCGGGCCACACCTTTATGGTTAGATTTGACCTTACTTTCTTCTAAAAGTCCACTAGATACTGCGTTGGAATCCTGTATGGATAAAAGGCAATTGGCACTTCAGCGAATATTACAAGGGCAGGAGACTGAGGCAGTAAGACTTATGCCATGCGCATATACTTACTTGATGTTAGGCATATCAGACTACAAGGTTGGAAACTATTCATCATCAATTGATGCTCTCCAGACAGCCTATGATTTGGCGAGCATGGAAGGTAGAGTAAGGATTATGCTGAATGCAAAACTTTTCCTTGGAAATGCTTATGGCAATCAGCAGTACATTCCCAATATGGATCGTCATTATCAGATTGGAAGGAGACTGGCAGAAGATTTACAAGATCAAAGAGCGCTGCACTATATCGGATATAATACAGCATCTTCCTGGATTGAAATAGGGCGATATGAGGATGCATATACATGGTTTTCCAAGCAGGAAACACACACACTTATGTCCTTACATAAATTGGCAATTTGCTGCGAAAAAACTGGGCGCTTTGAAGAAGCTCTTGCAGCTTTGGACCGGGCAGAAACCATGAATGATGAGGAAATCAATATGAATCTTGCACTGCAGTTACTCAGGTTGGTTCGATATAGATTAGAACACTCAGACTATCTTACACATGATGAATATGGTTCTTTACTTTTGGATTGCTTTACCCGCATGCAAAAAGAATTGCCATCAGGATATGCAATATTCCACTTGCCTTGGGTATTAGAATGGTATAAGGCAACTAGACAGTACAAGAAAGTATGTGACTTGTTAGAAGAATTTCCTAAAAAAATAGTTTAAAGCATTGTTTAACCCGTATATTTTGGTGATATTTTCCCAAATATACGGGATTTTTTTCACTTAAATGAACTGCTACACTATTTACGGAGGTGATTCTAATGAAAAAAACGAAACTTTGGACTCGAAACTTCCGCTTAGTGTTTATTGCTTCAGCTCTTGGTACAATTGGATCAATTGCAGGAAGCTTCGCTTTAGCATTTCTGGTCTATGATGAAACCGGGAGTACGCTTGCATCGGCTCTTATTATGGCAATTCAGTTAATTCCACAGTTATTACTACCTGTAATCGTCGCACCATTTATGGATCGATTACCACGAAAGACATTCTTGGTTGCAGGTGATATCGCAAATACCTTTTTACTGCTTGGAATGGGATTGTGGCTACTTTACTTTGACTTTTCCTATGTTGGTTATCTGTCAGTATCTTTGCTTTTGGCTTGTATAGGTTCCGTTGATGAGCTGGCTTTTACCAGCATCTATCCGGAGTTGATTCCGGAAGGATCTGAGCAAAAGGGCTATGCTGTATCGTCTATGCTCTATCCGGTACTAAAGGTAGTCATGACACCATTAGCTGCCGTTCTTTTGGATACAGTTGGTGTTGCATGGATTTTGGTTGCACAGAGTGCATTGTCCTTTACAGCTGCAATTACAGAGAGTTTTATATGTTTGGATGAAACAAATAGACATGATCGAACGCCATATTCTCTAAAAGCATGGGCGCTTGATATACATGAGGCTGTCCGGTACCTAAAGAAAGAACGAGGTCTTTGCGGTATATATGAATATATGGCAGTCACCAATGGTGTTGCGAGCGGTTTTTCTCCTATTCTTGTAGCTTTCTTCCGTACTTTCCCGGGCTTAACTGCTACTATGTATTCAGCATTTTCAGTAGTAGAGTTTGCAGGACGAACAATTGGTAGCGCGCTGCAATATCGAATAGAGATTCCTAACAAGAAGAAGTTTGGTTTCGTGTTCTTTGTTTATCAAGTCTACGAAGCAATGGATATGAGCTTACTTTGGCTTCCCTATCCGTTGATGCTGGTCAACAGAGGGATTTGTGGCTTTCTTGGCAGCAACAGCGCAATTATGCGAAGTGCAGCGGTGCAAACTTATATTCCTGAGAGACTTAGGTCTCGAGTCAATTCTTTCGAAGGTGTACTGATTACAGCTGGGGCAAGTGTATTTTCACTATTGATGGGGGTTCTAGGGGAGATACTTGATTATAGGTGGTGTCTCTCAATTGGCGGTGCAATCGCTATGCTTTCAAGCTGGTTACTAATTTGGGGTAGACGAAAAGACGTTCGTATGATATATGAACCTGATATAGAGATTGTCAAAGAAGCAATATAGATATTTATAGATTTTTGTCACTGCGTTCCAAAAAC
>NZ_AUKC01000073.1 GCF_000424545.1 Butyrivibrio sp. NC3005
CACTTTATATTTGAATATTGATTAAATGGGATCTTAGCTCAGCTGGGAGAGCATCTGCCTTACAAGCAGAGGGTCACAGGTTCGAGCCCTGTAGGTCCCACTCATATCTAGAGTATATACTTTAGATATGAACATGCCGACGTGGCTCAATTGGCAGAGCAGCTGATTTGTAATCAGCAGGTTATCGGTTCGAGTCCGATCGTCGGCTTATATGGGTGGCTTCCCGAGTGGCCAAAGGGGACAGACTGTAAATCTGCTGCAAATTGCTTCGGTGGTTCGAATCCACCGCCACCCATTACAAATGAATATGTGGGAGTTCATTGTGAACTTCGATGACGCGGGGTGGAGCAGTCTGGAAGCTCGTCGGGCTCATAACCCGAAGGTCATAGGTTCAAATCCTGTCCCCGCTACTATATGCCTTGATAGCTCAGTTGGTAGAGCAACGGACTGAAAATCCGTGTGTCGCCGGTTCGATTCCTGCTCAAGGCATCTTTTTTTATGTAAAAATCTTTTTCTATTCACTATCCCGGAATAAATAGCAATTGAATATATTGGTAGTTACAGTTATTACTCAGAATAGCTTTAAAATTTTGCAAGTGTTTATTTTGTTGGAGTATATAAGTTCACTATAGCCTTACTCTTTGGTTGTACAATATACTTCAACAATGGGTTACAGAAGCTTGCGAAAATGGTACAATAATTAGAGTAATGAAATAATAATAAAAATGAGTAATGAGGTAAGTTTTGTCTGATCTTTGGAATAACTTGACGGCATTAAATGAAAGCAATCTATACCCGTTTCATATGCCAGGACATAAAAGAAATACTAGAATTGAAGGCTTTAATGATTCTATAAGTAACCTGTTTTCAAGAGATATCACAGAAATAGATAATTTTGATAATTTGCATGATGCAAAGGGAATAATAAAGAGTTCTCAGGAAAAAGCAAATATTCTGTATAGAAGCGAAGAATCTTTCTTTTTGGTAAATGGAAGTTCTTGTGGAGTTCTAGCAAGTGTCTCTGCAGTTTTATCCGGAGAAGAATCTGGAAGAATATTGGTATGTAGAAATGCACATAAATCGCTTTATAATGCAGCGTATTTGATGCATGCAGAAATGGATTATTTATATCCTGAAATGGTCAATGAATATGATATTTGCGGTAAAATAAATCCAGAAGACGTTAAAAGGAAGATAAAAGAAAGTTTAAATTGTAATTTAAATAAAAATTCCAACAGAGAATATAGAGCTGTTTTTATAACATCGCCTACATATGAGGGAATTTTGTCGGATATAGGAGAAATTGCAAGAATATGCCACAAATATAGCATTCCATTAATTGTCGATGAAGCGCATGGAGCTCATTTTTCAATTAATGAAAAATTACCTAAGGGAGCAATACATTTTGGAGCAGATCTTGTAATACACAGTCTTCACAAGACTTTACCAGCTCTAACACAGACAGCTTTGCTTCATGTACAGGGAGACCTTGTTGATAGAAATAAACTAAAGAGATATTTAAAGATATATCAGTCAAGCAGTCCTTCTTATCTTTTTATGGCTTCAATAGATTCATGTATTGAATATATGAATCATAATGCTGAGAGATGGAGTGATAACGTTATAAATTATCATGAAGCATTACTTGCGGTTGGAAGAAACTGTCAAAGTCTGAGAATTCCGGGATGGGAGATTGTTCCAGATCCATGCAAAATAGTTATTTCGTGTAAGAATACAAGAATTACAGGGCAAAAGCTTTATGATATTTTAAGAGAAAAATATCAATTACAGCCTGAAATGGCAGGTGAAACTTATGTACTCATGATAATAACCGGGTGCGATACACAAGAGGGAATTCGAAGGCTTTCAGAGGCTATAAGAAAAATAGATAGTGAATTGAGCAATACTATTGATGAAACTGATAATAGTGAACTAAGTAATAGTATAGATAAAGCTAGTAGTATTGAAGTAAGCAATAGTATAGATAAAGCTGGTAATATTGAAACAATGGATAAGGTATACATTAACTCTGATGAAGGAGAAAGAAACGATTATCTGTATTTGCAAAAAGATAATTCCAAAGTAGCAGAATACCCAATCTGTAGGTTGCCATTATACAAAGCTTACGACGAAATAACAGAAAAAGTAGAACTGCAGAAGGCTTCAGGAAGAATTGCAGGAGACTTTATAAACTTGTATCCGCCAGGAATTCCTTTGGTAGTTCCAGGAGAAGTTATTTCTGACAATATGTGCAAAACAATATATAAGTACATAAAAGAAGGCCTGAACGTTCAGGGAATACAGGATGGTAAAGTTTTGGTGTGTTGTTCTGGTTCTATTTAGAATAGTACAAACATCAACACGACTAGAAAAAGCAAAATAACCAAAAATATAGTTCTTATAAAAATTAACATTTGATGCAGGGAGATGCTAACATAGATGGGAAAAATAGTGCTGCTTATGGGAAAAAGCTCTACAGGAAAAGATTCCCTGTACAAGAGGCTTTTAGAAGATGAAGCATTAGAATTAAAAAAAGTGGTGCTCTATACTACAAGACCCATGAGGTCTGGAGAAGTTGAAGGAATTCAGTATTTTTTTAGAGATGAAAAAGCTTATAAGAAGCTTGCAGATGACCGAAAAATAATTGAAGAGAGATGTTATATGACCGCAGCAGGTCCATGGAGATATTTTACTGTAGATGACAATCAAATTGACCTTGAAAGCGGAAGTGTATTGATGATAGGAACACTTGAATCATATTGTTCTATACGAGATTACTTTGGAAATGACAATGTTATTCCAATTCTTATTGAAACAAGTGATAGAACACGAATAGAAAGAGCTTTAAAAAGAGAAAATCGTCAGGAACATCCTAGGTACGATGAAATGTGCAGGCGTTTTCTTGCTGACGAAAAAGATTTTGCAGAGGAAAAAATTAAAGAAGCAAATATTGCAGATGAGAACCGATTTTCAAATGAAAACAAAATAGAAGATACTAGAAAAAAAATCGCAGATTTTATCAGAGGTAAGATCTATGGATATCAAAGTAAATCAGGCTCAGCAGCTTCAGCAGGCCAAAAGCTCTGAAACGATGCAGGTTGCTGATGATACTTTTAAATTTACACTTGCCAGCAAACTTGAAGATGCATCGCTTGCAAGTAGATTGACAGCGATGATGCAGGATATTCAGCAACAGGGTAGAGATATCGCCAAGCGAAAAGATATAAGAGATATGCAACATTATCGCAAGATGATTAAAGAGTTTTTAAATGAAATCATTACTCGTTCGCATACTTTTTCAAGAGAGAATTTCCTCGACAGGAAAGGTAGGCATAGAGTTTATGGTATTATAAGGTTAGTTGATCAAAATTTGGATGAGCTTGCTCAAGAGCTCTTTAAAGAGGAAAAAGACTCGATTGCTATTATGGGAAAAATAGGTACAATCGAGGGACTTCTTTTGGATATTTTTACATAGATAAAGAGAGGACTACATGGCTAAATTTTCCGATATAATCGGGCAGGAACATTTGAAAAGTCACATGCAGAATGCCCTCAGAACCGGGAATATTTCGCATGCTTTTATCATAACGGGAGAGAAAGAATCTGGAAAAGAGTTTATTGCTAATATTTTTGCCAAGACTCTTTTGTGTGAGTCTAGAAATGAAGAAAATGGATATTTAGAGGCTTGTGATAAGTGTCATTCGTGCCTGCAGGCAGATTTACATGACAATCCTGATATTATCATGGTGACTCATGAAAAGCCCAATGTGATAACAGTAGATGAAATAAGAGAAAAAATACGTGATGATGTGGCTATAAAGCCATATTATGGGACACATAAAATCTATATTATTCCCGAAGGTGAAAAGATGAATATTGCTGCGCAAAATGCTCTTTTAAAGACTTTAGAAGAGCCGCCTTCTTATGTTATCATTATTATACTTACTGATAACGAGAGTGCTTTTCTGCCTACAATAATGAGCAGATGTGTGGTGCTTCCAATGCGGCCTGCTCTAGACAGTGATATTAAAACTTTTCTTATGAATCAGTATCATATCCCAGACTATCGTGCAGAATTATGCGCAAGTTTTGCAAGAGGAAATGTCGGGAAAGCTATTCTTCTTTCTCAAAATGAAGATTTTGATAACATGAGAAAAAAGATTTTTTCCTTTTTTTCAAAGTTAAAGAAAAAAGAGATACATGAAATCATTGAAATGCAGAAGGATATTTTGACACCTTCAGAACCAAAAGAAGGGGAAGTGCCTGTAAGCAGCAGAGAAATGATTGATAATTACTTGGATATTTTGAGAATTTTCGTCAGGGACGTCACCGTGTATAAAGCGGTTGAAGAAAGCGATTACTTGATTTTCAGGGACGAATTATCGTATATTAGAGAAGCAAGTGAAAATTTCGCTTTTGATAGATTGACGGCAATTTATGATTCAATTGATAAAGCGCAAAAACGTATACAAGCAAATGTTAATTCGGATAATGTTCTGGAACTTTTGATTTTAGACATTCAGAATAACTTATAAGCGGAAAGGCTGGAAAAGATGACAAGAGTAATCGGCGTGCGTTTTAGAATTGCCGGTAAAATATATTATTTTGAACCCGGAGATTACGATGTAAAGCGTGGCAGTCATGTAATAGTAGAGACTGCTAGAGGAATAGAATATGGAACAGTAGTGGGCGAGCCTATGGATGTTGAGGATGATAAGGTTGTAAAACCTATTAAACCAATTCTTAGAATTGCTGACTCAAGAGATGAAGAGCAAGAAGCTGCGAATCGTTTCAAGGAAAAAGATGCCTTTAAGATATGTCAGGAGAAGATTAATAAGCATGGTCTTGAAATGAAACTTATTGATGCAGAGTATACTTTTGATAATAACAAGATTCTGTTTTATTTTACTGCGGATGGCAGAATAGATTTTCGTGCACTTGTAAAAGATCTGGCAGCAGTATTTCGTACCAGAATCGAACTTAGACAGATTGGTGTTCGTGATGAGACTAAGATTATAGGCGGTTATGGTATATGTGGAAGACCGCTTTGCTGTCATACATATCTTGCAGACTTTGCACCGGTATCTATTAAGATGGCAAAAGAGCAGAGTCTTTCACTTAATCCAACTAAGATTTCGGGTGTATGTGGCAGACTTATGTGTTGCCTCAAGAACGAAGAGGAAGTATATGAAGAACTTAATAGAAAGCTTCCAAAAGTTGGTGATGTAGTTATTACCAAGGATAACCTTGAAGGTGAGGTTGCGAGTGTAAGCGTTTTGAGACAGACTGTTAAGATTCTTGTAGATGTTGATGATGAGAAGGAAGTTCATGAGTATCTTGCTGATGAAGTTCGATTCCTTAGAAAAAAGGCAAAGCATCGTGAGAATAATCTTCTTCCGGATTATAGCCAAATGGAAGGTGAGATTGATACTGCAGATCTTAAGGCCCTTGAGGATAGTGGAACTAGTGGAAACCTTGATGTTACAGAAGGTGGAACGCTGATAAATACTCCAAATAATGCAGGAAACAGGAAGCAGCATAGAAATTCTGACAGAAACTTTAACAAAGACAGTAGGGACAATAGAGATAACAACAAAGATAACACTAAAGATTTTAATAAGGATGGTAGCAGGGATTTTAGTAGAGACACTAAGCCTTTAAATAACAACCGAGAGAATGACAGAAATTTTGCAAAAGATAACGTAAAAGACGTTAAAGACAACGGAAAAGATAACAGTAACGGACGTGATTTTAATAAAGGCAAATATAGACAGAATTTCAATCGTCAAAGAGATAATAGACGTCGCCAGTTCAATAATAATGGAAATGGCGCAAATAACAATGCAGGTAATGACAAGAACAGTTAAAAATGTTATTACAACGAGAGAATGAATATGGAAGTGGTTTTAAAAGAGGGCGAAAGAATTGATGATTTAGAGCGAAACGGATATCGTATCATTCAGGATCCGAAGAGATTTTGCTTTGGCATGGATGCAGTTCTTTTGTCAGCATTTGCAGTAGAAAATTCGGATAAAAATGTAGTAGTTGAAAAAACTCCAATGGATGGAAAAAGAGTTCTGGATATGGGAACAGGTACCGGAATTCTTCCAATTCTCCTTGCGGCAAAGACTACCGCAAGAGAACTCGTTGGTCTGGAAATTCAAAAAGACAGCGCTGAAATGGCAAAAAGAAGTGTACTTCTTAATGATTTGCAGGACCGTATAAGAATTGTTGAAGGTGATATTAAAGAGGCAGCAAACTTGTTTGATGCTGCCTCTTTTGACGTAATTACCTGCAACCCGCCATATATGATAGGTGGACATGGACTAAAAAATGCTAATGAAGCAAAATCTATCGCAAGGCATGAAGTTTTATGTGACTTTGAAGATGTGGCAAGTGCTGCAGAAAGGCTCCTTTGTCCTTCGGGACGTTTTTTCCTTGTACATCGTCCCTTCAGACTTTCAGAAATCTTGGTGACATTGACAAAGCATAAATTAGAGCCTAAAAGAATGCAGCTTGTATACCCTTTTGCAGACCAAGATGCCAATATGGTACTGATAGAAGCGGTTCGAGGAGGAAAATCCAGAATGAAGGTTGAAAAGCCAATGATAATCTATTCAGAACCTGGAAAATACACGAAAGAACTATTAAAGGTTTACTATTATTAAGTGTTGTAAATCTGGTATATCAAGATAAAGACAAGTATTGCGCGTTTTTTTTGAGCGAAGTAAAAAATCTATGTTAACATCGATATCTAAAAGGAATTTATATGCAGGAAGAAAAAATAAAAAAACAAACAAGAAAAGAGCCAGTCAAAGGACAGGGAATGTTATATTTATGTGCAACTCCAATCGGTAATTTGAAAGATATTACGCCAAGAGTGTTGGAAACACTTCAGATGGTGGATTTGATAGCAGCAGAAGATACTAGAAACAGTATTCACTTGCTGACTCATTTTGGTATTAGAACTCCGATGACAAGTTATCATGAATACAATAAAGTCGATAAAGCATATTATCTTATTGATGAAATGCGCTCCGGAAAAAATATTGCACTTATAACAGATGCAGGAACTCCGGCAATTTCAGATCCGGGTGAAGTTTTGGTAAGAATGTGTCATGAGGCTGGAATTACAGTTACTTCCCTTCCGGGACCTGCTGCACTTATCACAGCGCTTACTTTATCAGGACTTAATACCAGAAGATTTTGTTTTGAAGGTTTTTTGCCAGGAGCAGAAGACAAAAAAGGAAGAAAAGAAATTCTAGACGATTTGAAAGATGAGAGCAGGACTATAATTATTTATGAGGCGCCTCATCATTTAAAAAATGCTCTTGCTGATTTATATGAAGCACTCGGCAATAGAAGGGTGACGATTTGCAGAGAGCTTACCAAGAGATTCGAAGAGGCTGTTCCTACAACATTTGAGCAGGCAATAGCTTTTTATAATGAAAATGAGCCACGAGGCGAATTCGTAATGGTCATAGAAGGAAGGAGCCTCGAACAACAGAAAAAAGAAAAGCAGGAATCTTTTAAAGAGATGTCTGTTGAAGACCACATGAACTTTTATTTAGAACAGGGGATTTCCAAAAAGGATGCAATGAAAAAAGTTGCAGCTGACAGAGGAATGCAAAAAAGAGAGATTTATCAGATGCTTATTGGAAAAGAATGAGGAAATGCGAAAACTTTACGCATTTTTTCCGATAAGATTTGACATAAATACAATTTAAAGAGAAGGTGGAGAAAGTATGTGTGAGAATGTTGCTTCAGAAAAGAAAAAACATGTAGCCAAGCAACCTCCGATGGGATGGAATAGCTGGGATTGTTATGGCGCAAGCGTAACAGAAGAGGAACTATTAGGGAATGCAGAATATATGGCAAAATACTTAAAGCAGTATGGCTGGAAATATGTAGTTTGCGATATTCAGTGGTCAGAGAAAACAGCTGATTCGTGCTGGTATCACAAATTTGCAGAACTTGAGATGGATGAGTATTCAAGACTTATTCCAGCTGTTAACAGATTCCCTTCATCTGCAGGAGGTCAGGGGTTTAAGCCTATTGCAGATAAAATTCATGACATGGGTTTAAAGTTTGGAATTCACATTATGAGAGGAATTCCAAGACAGGCTGTTCATAGAAATACTAGTATATTGGGAACAACAAGAACAGCAAGAGAGATTGCACATCCTTCTTCAGTGTGTGCGTGGAACACTGATATGTATGGTGTTGATCCTGCACAAGAAGGAGCACAAGAATACTACAATTCTATTTTCGAATTATATGCAAGCTGGGGAGTAGATTTTGTAAAGGTTGATGATATCGCAGCTACAAGATATACTCCAGAGGCTCCGGGAGCTGTAACTGGTGAAATTGATATGATTCGAAAAGCCATTGAAAACTGCGGCAGAGATATGGTTCTTTCCCTTTCTCCGGGACCTGCTAAAAGAGATGAAGCAGATTTTTTCCTCGAAAAAGCGAATATGTGGCGAATGACAGATGATTTCTGGGACAGATGGGATCTTCTGTATGGAATGTTTGAAAGAGCAGACGTATGGAGCGGTGTAGGCTGCAAAGATCATTGGCCGGATTGCGATATGCTTCCACTTGGACATATAGGTATCAGAACTGATCCTGAAAGAAAAGGCGATCGCATGACTAATTTTACTAAAGATGAGCAGAAGACTCTTATGACTTTATGGTGCATTTTCCGTTCACCGTTAATGTTCGGTGGAGATTTGCGTGATAACGATGAGTTTACTTATGGGCTTTTGACAAATGCAAGACTTCTTAAGATGCATCATGACGGAAGGAAAGCTCATCAGGTTGCAAGAAAAAAAGATATTGTGACATGGACAAGTCAGACCAAAGAAGGTACAAGATATGTTGCAGTATTTAACCTTAAAGACAAAGAAGACGAAGCTAAACTTCTTCTTTCTGACTGTGGTTTTAAAGAAGGAGCTGAGGTAGAAGCTATAGATATCTGGAATGGAAGTGTAGTTGCACTTAAGGATAAGGATAAAATAACACTTAAGCCTCATGCCTGTGTATGCTTTGAAATTGCATAAACAACAACCTATGACTTCTTGCTGAGATTTAGGATAATCATCAGCAAGAATCCTGCTTCGCAGGACAAAATTTCTCTTAACGACAAATTTTGGTCTGGTA
>NZ_AUKC01000074.1 GCF_000424545.1 Butyrivibrio sp. NC3005
TTCCTGGAGCAAAGACAATTGCATGTGGACTATGGGTGGCACAGGGAAGCAAGAATGAATCTGATAGTAACAGTGGTTTATCACATCTTGTAGAACATTTGGTTGTTAATCCGGTTACTTCCGGAAACGAAGTATATCAAAGACTTATCGAAGAGGCGACGAACAGCGGAGTGGTATATAACGCAGCAACAACAAAAGAGTATACTTGTTTCTATTTCACTGGTCTATCGAATACTCTTGATTTATGCGTAAAGTGTCTTTCTAACATTGCTATGAATAATAGAGTGTTTCCAAAAGATATGTTTGAAAATGAAAAAAAGTTGTTATTCAGGAAGCTAATAAGCCAGCAATTCTGCTGATAGAGTTGTTGAATGAGTTGAAGTAGATAAAGTATAATGTCCATGAGCATTGTTTCCTTTCTTTGGGAATGTTGGTTTGGCGATTGACATTATACCAAAAAGGGAGGTCAATGCTCTTTTTATTTTGAACGCCCGATAAATCAAGGTTTTAGAACTAAAAATGGGTAGTAAATTTGACACTACCCATTTTTAGGAGGTACAAAAGATGGAAATGCTATTTACATCAGGTGGAAACTGGCTAGAATGGTGGGACAAAATTTTTGGTGGACATTAGGTTTGATGGTAAATATTGTATCCATAATACGGGTTAAATAGGTGAAAGCAATAAGTATTATTTTTGTCTACGGTTAAAAATAACGGTGTAATCTATCAGCATTATCAAGGATAGTAATTGTGCCTTATAAGATCGATATCTGGGAGTGGATACAATCATTTATAATAATAGACGGAAAGGAGATTGAGATGAAGGTTATCAGGAATTTTAATGACCAGGAAAACACAGTAGAAGTAAAGCTGGCAGCTGGTTCATGCAGTCATCTTGGTGGATGCAGAGTTATAAAAAGTGTATAATATCTTGCACTAACAAGAAAGAACAGGAGAAAGAAAATCCGGCAGTTGCTAAGCATAAAGTCAAATCGGTAGCTGCCGGTTTTTTTATTATTTAGATGAAAAGCACATATAATCGTTAAGACGTAATACCCGTTTAAACGCTAGAAATGAACCTGTTTTTGCATGGAATATATCTGGCACATGATAGTTGTAAAAAGGTGGCTTTATAGAATACATAAAGTGAAATGTCTGGGATTTTGATATGAAAAAAATCACAAAATACAGAGAACTGATAACGTTGGATGAGCATCTTATTTTGTATAATCTTATAAATGGGAGCCTTTTGGAACTTGATAATAATACATATGAAAGGTTCTCTAATCTTGATAGTGATGAATTGCAAAAAGTTCTATCTGATGATGAAATTGAATTGCTTAATAATACCGGATTTATAGTGGATGATAAAAATATAAGTGATTTGAATCAACTTACTTATCATAAATCCAAGTACAGTGACGGGAATATTATTAAGATTGATATTCCAATTACTGATGAATGTAATTTTGTTTGCCCTTATTGCTTTGAAAAAGACTGTAGAAAAAGCAGTGAAGGTTGTTGCGCTGAACAAGAGTCGATGGAACGTGAAGAGTTTCTTGACGAATTACTTCTTTATTTGGAAAACAGGATAACAAATACTGTCAAAGAAATACAAATTGTCTGGTATGGAGGCGAACCGCTTCTTGAGCAAAAGTTAATAATACAGTATGGAAAGCAACTTGAAGATTTTGGAAAAAAACATAATATAAAAATATCTCAAGCCATTGTGACTAATGGCTTCTTGCTTAACGAGAGACTTATTTATGAGCTGGCTCAGTTTAATATCTCTTTTATCCAGATAACACTGGATGGACCGGAAGAAATTCACAACCGCACAAGAAACCTTACGGTACCAGTGAATTCATATCATGTTATATTGAAAAATATAAGCAAGGCGCTAAGAGCCGGCTTGACTATAATTATACGAGTAAATGTTGACAAGAAAAACATAGTGGCTGTGAATCAACTTATTGATGACCTTACTTGCTGTGATATACACGAATACATAGGAAAGACGTTGTTTATTGATCTTGCAAGAATATTTGGCTCAGAGGATAGTTTTGATCTGATGAGTTATGAAAAAGCTATAAGAGAACTGACCATTAAAGCATGCAGACTTCATTTTATGAAACCAATGGTTCAAATAGGATCGCTGAATGCTTTTTGTGCCGCTGAGTGTTCTAATTCAAGTTATGTTATAGATTATAACGGAAATATGTATAAGTGTTGGAATAATGTGTTTAATCGGGCAAAAATAATTGCTAACATCAGAAATGTCAACAGAAGTTCAGCTGAGCTGATTCAAAAAGAGTCGAAAGTTGTAGAAGATGTTTCACTGGATAACCTTAATGACAGAAAGTGTTTTTCCTGCAAATATGTTCTCTATTGCCAGGGAATGTGTCCATTTGTTCGGAAGCGCATATTTAAGAAAACTGAGAATGATCAATATCATGAATATACAGTAAACTGCATGGACGTGATCAGAGAAAGGATTAAGACTTCTATCGGTTCGTACTTTGCATCAATACAGCAATAACAACTAGTGTAGTGCCTCGTTGACGATTAATCAAAACTCGCCCCTGTTATAGAACAGCGTATGACGAGCTCAGTTTGCTCCTTGCATCAGCGGTTCTGAATTGCCAGTTTACAGTTGCTTGATTTTTATTACGCTCATCCTCCCATGCTTCCAATTCGGATCTGAAATCAGTTATGTTGTCGATTCTTCGACCCAGACACTGTCTTGCCATTACATTTATTTTTATTTCTGCAATTTCAAGCCAGCTACCATGCTTGGGAGTGTAATGTATTTCTAACCTCTGTAAGATTGTAGAAAAAACTTATATATAGGAACTTGACTCTAATGATAAAATTTCTTAACTTGTTTACCACGTTGTTCAAAAAACTGCCGTCCAATTATCGTTTGTACTTTTGTGTTTATACAATAATCAATATTATTATTGATTGTTTATCTATGCTTTTGCCATTATTATACTCGAAGGTTATTGATGGTTTGTACCTGGCAAAATTTGATAACGCGGCTATTTTGTTATATTGTATATGTTCTATAGTAACAGCTACTGTTTCCAAAATATTCAGCATGATGAACATTGTGATAAAAAATCAAATAAAACAATTATTAACGTCTCTGGTATTAAGAAAAGAAATTGACAAAAATAAAGGCGATAGTACTCTGTTATCACATAATATGGAAGAATTGACGGAAGTCTTTGGAGACTATATTTTTACTATTCCCTCTTCAATATTGTCTGTTCTTATTGCTATGACACTTATAACTGTTAATTCCTTTCGTGTATTTTGTATAGAAATCATATGGATTCTATGTTTTGCTGTGATTACAAAATATAAGAATAAAAAGGTAATACCGGAGTCGCAAAAAGCGCAGAATTACTATACTGAGATTAATAATTCCCTGGGAGATGATCTGGTAGGAGCAGAGGATATTCAAATAAATAACAGCAAGGACTGGGTTTTGGTGCGTCAAAAAAACGCATTAAGAAAATATGACAGATGTTCACGCAGATATTATGTATATTCGGCCTTGACAAATATAATGACAGACCTTATGAATTCAGTATTTTATATATTGGTTGTATTTGCGGATTTTCATGGATTCCTTCTGCATTACTATACATTTGGAATTGCAGTCGTAATAAATGAATATAACAAAAAGATTTTTCAGTTCCTTTCCGGATTTGCTCAAGATGTTTCTTTTGTTAATTCATTTATTCCGCATATGGAAAAGATTCTGCACTCATTAAGCGATAGAACAGACAATAATGTAGACAATTATTCTTACGACAACTGCAAAAATGGAGATGTAATCATAGACAAGGTTTGTTTTAAAATATCCGATGAAGAAGCTGGAATGATTGACGCCATTATTTCTCAAGGTGACATAGTTGCGATAACAGGTGATAGTGGCAGCGGAAAATCGACATTTTTAAATGTAATGACCAATCGAAAACAGAAGGAGTCAGGAAGGATTGTAGTAAACCCAAATATAAAAGTAGCATTCTGTGAGCAAGAATCATTTCTGCTTAATGACTCAATTCAAACGAATATGTTTATTGAAGATGATGATGAGAATAAAAACAAACGTCTTGACGAATATCTTATTATTTTCGGGTTAGATAAGAAGCAATTATCAGATAAAATAGGTGATGGCGGTAAAAAAATATCAGGAGGGCAAAGGTCAAAACTCACATTGATTAGAACCCTACTTACAGATGCTGATGTATATATATATTTGACGAACCACTGACTGGAGTTGATGAAAAAGGTAAAAAAGAAATATTTAAATTCTTGATCAATGAATTATCTGGAAAAACAATAATTTTTACTTCGCATGATATGAATATGATTAGATGTGCGAATAAAAGAATTAATATTCAGAAAATATAATAATAGTTGATCTGAGTACAGGAGAAAACATTGGACAGAATAATATATATTAAAAGTGTTTTTAAGATAAAATATATTATTGCGGCATTATTAACAATTATTGGATATCTGTTATTATGCCTTGCGGATACATTTGTGCCAATAATTTATGAGAAGATATTGAAGACATTCATTAGCATGGAACTGAATGCAATGCTGTTTTGTATATGGATTGTTGCTGATATAGTAATTGTAATTGCAAAGAGGACAGTGGAGTATCTGAACAGTATTATAAATTTGGAACTATTTGGCGAGATGCATGACTATCTCTGTGAAAAATATTTTAACTTTGGCAGTACAGAGATTAAAGAAAAGGGAGCGGGATATTTCAGCAATCTTCTTACATTTACCGGAAAAAAGGTTGCTGATCTGTTTTTGATTGCAAATTTACAGTCGGTATTCAAACTGTTTACAGTTATACTAATGATAATAGTTATTTTTACAAGAAACTATGCATGCGGATTATTAAGTGTTTTATTTGTTGCAGCGGTAGTTTTCCTGGCACGCAGAGGGAATCATCTTTACATGAACTGGGCGGGTGACTATCAGACTGATCAATTGAAACTTTTTAGCTTTTGTAGGGATATTATAAGAGGTGCTGGTACAATTCGTTTGTTTAAAAAACAGAAGTATATGGTTTCAAGGTTCGACGAAAGAAACAGCGTCCAGATAGAATCTTCAATAAAGGCAGGCACTCGTGATTTTAAGTATTTTTTTGTCTATATAGACGGCTTGAGATTGATTTATAGCCTTTCCATAATGGGTATCGCATTTAATGCAGCATACAGTGGCGCTAGTTCAATAGCCACGTCATTGTTGATCATTTATTATTCGGAATTGATAGGTCAGCCTATTCTCGAACTGGCATTTGCCTTAGATAATATAAGAGACTCGCTAACAGCAATTGATGTCATTAAGGAATCCACAGATAATATGTGTGATAGGACAGAAGTTGAATGTGCGTATAATATCAGGGATATAGAACAGGTTAGGTTTGAAAAAATATGTTTCAAAAATCAAGATAATAGTATTTTGATGAAAGATTTTAACTGTATAGTTCAAAAAGGAGGAGTATATTATCTGTCAGCTGATTCCGGCAAAGGTAAAACATCACTTCTAAATGCTTTATTAGGATTAAGAAAGGATTATGCAGGAGAAATTCTGATTAATGGATGTGATGTGAGGAATATTGACATCAGGAGCTTGTATGATAATATTGGAATGTTGCTGCAAAAAGCACATATTTTTAAAGGCTCAATCAAAGAGAACATATGCATGGGAGATATGTCAGATATGAACCTATATAAAAGAATGATAGAGATCATGGATATAGCATATCTCGAGGGCAGACTGATTTCTGAAGAAACGATATCAGGTGGAGAAAAAAGTAGAGTACTTCTTGCAAGATGCCTTTATCAAGGTAGAAATAAAAATTTTTTGATTTTTGACGAACCACTTGAAGGCGTTCAAAAAGATATGATTAGTGATATTATAATGCTTCTTGAAAAATATATCAAAGATAAAACAGTAATACTTGTTTCTCACTCTCACGAAGTTGTAAAAAATTTTCCTAATGCTCTGGAGATTGCTGTAAAGTGAGTGGAGGACACAATGGCAAAGATAGAGATTAAAAATCTTACTTTTGGTTATGAAGACAGTTTTGATAATGTATTTGAAAATGCTTCTTTTTCATTCGACAGCAGTTGGAAACTTGGGTTGATAGGAAGGAATGGAAAGGGGAAGACGACGCTGGCAAAACTTCTTGCAGGAGAAATGGATTACAGCGGGAGTATAGTGTCAGGAGGCATTTTTTTTGATTATTTTCCTTATGAAGTCAACGAAGATATTCTTAGCATCAACGCTGGTGATGCTATCTTTATTTGGAAAAGTGACATCCAGGTGTGGCAGGTGATTTGTGAGCTCAATAAGTTGGGAGTAGACCCTGAGATACTTGACAGAGCTTTTGAAACACTAAGCCAAGGAGAAAGAACCAAACTGATGCTTGCTGTTTTGTTCTCGGGGCAGAATAGGTTCCTGATTATTGATGAACCTACCAATCATCTTGACCATGAAGCCAGAATAGCAGTTGTTAATTATTTGAGCGGTAAGAAAGGATTTATTCTTATTTCTCATGACAGGAACCTTTTGGATGAAATCGTTGATCATGTTCTCGTGTTGAATCGCAAGACTATTGAAGTCCAGACAGGTAATTTCTCAAGCTGGTGGAATAATAAGAGTAAGCGGGATACATTTTTGGAAGCGGAAAATCAGAAACACATAAGAGAAATAAATGCCCTCAAAAAAGCAGCGGATAAATCAACGAGATGGGCACAGGCAAATGAAAATACCAAGATTGGTTTTGATCCCGTTAAAGAACATGATAGATATAAGGACACAAGGGCTTTTATCGGCGCAAAAACTAAGAAAATACAAGCAAGGGTCAAAAACTATGAGAAGAGGATTGCCAAAGAGATAGAAGAAAAGGAGGGGTTGTTGGATGATATAGAGAAAACTGATGAATTAAAGCTGTTGCCTCTGAAATATCATAAAGAAAGCCTCATTTATGCGAATGATCTTTGCTATTCCTATCCAGGGAGTCCAAAAGACATACTTACTGATTTTTGCTTTGAAATCAAACAGGGTGAACGTGTTTTTCTGAATGGAGGAAATGGATCTGGAAAGAGTACTTTTATCAAGCTCATTCTGGATGCTCGCAAGGGATCTGGAAGGATGCATCTTGCGTCTGGCGAACTTCATATAGGATCAGGGTTGAAAATATCGTATGTCAGTCAGGATACTTCTTTTTTAGAAGGCAGTCTGAAAAAATATTGTGAGCAAAAAAAGATTGAAGAAAGCCTAATGCTTGCAATTTTGAGACAGCTTGGAATGAACAGAACTCAATTCATTAAACCGATTGAGTCATTTTCCGAAGGACAGAAAAAAAAGGTGTTAATTGCAGGAAGCCTTGCGGAGTCAGCTCATATATATATTTGGGATGAACCTCTTAATTATATTGATGTGTTTTCGAGAATCCAGATTGAAAAACTGATACTTAAATACGAACCCACAATGCTTATTGTTGAACATGATAAGACGTTCCGAGACAATACAGCTACAAGGATAATTGACTTTTGATCTCTCCCAACCTGATTGCTCTTAGTTCTCTGGATATTTAACCCTCATAAGATTGTCTCTCGAAAAAATAGTTACTGTTCACGGTCCAATGTCAGTAAGTTAAGGAGACATACATTTGAAAGAATGACTACAAACCATAACGTAGGCTCACTTCTGGCAGACCAAAATGCCGTGTTTAGAAAAAGAAGTAGCAAAGATGGTGAAGATGTTACTGTTCACACCCCTGAACTGCGCATTTACTGCGCAGTTACAGGTGGGTAAAGTATATTGTGCCAGTGAGGGAGCTTCGCCGAAGGCGAACTGAATTGCGACCGAGCGTTACTGTTCGCAGGTCCGAGACCTGTGAACAGTAACGTGAAGATAAGAAAATCAAGGCATGACAAAAAGACAGATTTATATCCGCCTCAAAAAGCTGTATTATATTAGTTGGTCGTCGTCTGTGCTTATGCTGTGCGATAAATAAAATACCGCGGTTTTCGGAAAGGGGCTGTCTGCAAACGGTTGTACTGCTTTTCTTCCTGGATAGGTATCAGCTCTCTTGCGAGGAGAGCCATCACATCAATTGGGTTTTCCTCTGCGGACGGGCGGAGGAACTTTTGAGGGTTTTGGGCATGATAATTATGCCTTGCTTTCATTTTAAGCAGTGAGTGTTGAAATTGTATTGACTAATGCGATTATGCTTTTTGAATTCCTTTCTTTCTTTTATGTGGTTTTTAGAAGAGAGTTTAGAAAGCTAACACGGCAAATGTTTTTATGTATAGCTGCGTGGGTATTACTTTGGGGTGTAGCAATGATGGCAGGATTTGATTGGCAGCGTTCAAGTGTCAGTCCGGTTCCTGCTTTTTTGCTGATATATATTTTGGTAGTGTCAAGTGACCTATGAAAGAATGAGCTAAAAAGAAAAAGGCTCAAACGAACCTTGAAAATGTAGATATTGATACCGAAAAGCTCTCCGAGGGCTTAGGGCGCCGCCCTAAGAACCTGCAAGGGACCAGTCCCTTGACCCAATCAGCGGGCTCTGCCCGCACCCGTCCTCGCCGGAAGCAGGCCAGCAAGCACACTTGCTGACCAGGGATGCAGGATAATCCGTGAACCTTATGTCAAGGAACTTTCGCGGCATATCCTCGCCGGTCTTGCCGGCTCCGGTATTCCACGGTTTC
>NZ_AUKC01000075.1 GCF_000424545.1 Butyrivibrio sp. NC3005
AAAAGGGAGGTCAATGCTCTTTTTATTTAAATCTCCCGAGAATAAAGGATTTAATAACAAAAAGGAGTGTCAGATTTGACACTACCGATTCCGGAAACGGAGAAAGAAAATGAATAAAACACTTAAAGAGGAGACACTGGGACAGAGACTTAAGGCTGCAAGAATCAGGAAGAATATGACACAGGAAGGGTTTTCCGAAGCAATGCTCACAACCAAGATCATGATCTCTTATTATGAGAATGACCACGGAGATATGAAGCAAAGCATGATTGCTGAGTTCGCAGATATTCTGGGGACGACTGTTGAATATCTTATCTGCGGAGTTATCAAGACTCCTGAGCTGGATGCAGATTCTGTTGAGATCCTTAAATTGTTTGGAGCTATGGATGAGAAAACCAGGCAAATCATGCTGGTGCAGATGAGGGAAGTAGCAAAGATCTGACTGATTTTATTTTATACTACAAATATAATGACAACTAAAGAGAATGGCAAATTGGCAGGAAAGATGCTTGTTATGGTTGAGAGCACTTTAGAGGTACACAAAAACTGATTCTTCACTTAATTCCTTTATTTTGAATTATTTTTTCAATATTTTCTCACATAATCGTATCTCACCATTATCTTACATTAAAAACATATAAAAATGCATTAAAACCTTTAAAAACCTTTAAAAACCATTAAAATACATTAAAATCCATTAAATATACAATAAAGTCATTAAAAGCCTTTAAAAAGTGATATAATACCATTAACAGGAGGTATCACTTTCATGAACAAATCAGCTGAAATTTTTAAGCCAGGGGCATTACCTGTGACTACTTATATTTCCAGAGAAGCTGCGCTAGGTTTTACTTATGAGGAGAGACTTGAGCAGGCGTTAAATATGTTTGGGTATATAACACTTATTACTGGTCCATCCAAAATAGGAAAAACGGTACTGTGTGAAAGAGTTGTGGGAATCGACAACCTTGTAGAAGTATTGGGTTCAGACTTTTTGAATAAAGAAAATGTATGGAAGACAATCGGTGCAAAGGCAGGGATGCCTTTATCGGGAATGGTTACTACAGGAAATACTGATAATTCTATATCTGAGGAGTACATTGTAACACGAGAAAATGTTATAGCTTATTATCAGGAGCATGAACTTGTGCTGCTTATTGATGATTTTCATTACGCAAGCGAAGAAATACAGCGATTTTTATCGCAACAGCTGAAAGATGCTATCAGGAAAGGACTAAAGGTAATAATATCTTCGCTTCCTCACAGATGTGACGATGCAATCAGAACCAATCCTGATCTGCAGGGACGTATAAGTATAATCGATATTAAGCCCTGGTCTAAGGATGAACTGAGACAGATTCCAAGAAAAGGATTTGAGCAGCTTGGAATACATGTTGATGATAAGTATATTGAAAGCTTAGTCGGCGAGAGCCTTGCATCACCTCAATTGATGCAATTGTTATGCCTGAATCTGTGTGTGCTTATAAAGGCAGATTCTGGTAATGCAGTTGATGTTAGCGAAGAGATTATAAAAAAAGCTTATAAGTTTTCAACTCTGAACCTGGACTTTAAAAATGTCACTGCTGTTATCAGTAAAGGAAAGACAAAACGTGGTAGAGAACGAAAAAAATATTGTACAAGCAAGGGAGAGTTGGATTTATATTCGCTTATACTTGAAGCTATTGCTCAGGATCCGCCTATAGAGGAGATTGGATTCGATGACCTGTTGACGAGAATCAATAAAACAATTGTTGGAGATGATAAGGTTACACCTAAATCATTAAAAGAATATCTGGGCAACATACAGGAAGTCCTAAACGATAAAAACAGAACTTTTGAGGTTCTTGAGTGGAGAGATAACGTACTGTATGTTATAGAAGCATTATTCTTATTCTATTTACGTTGGGGGCGCAATGAACAGGGAACAGAGTATTGAGTTTATTCAGGCTATAGAAGACACTAAAGCGTTAGAAAGAGCAATTTTAGATATCATAGATGAATTGAAATCAGAGGGCTCCAAAGAAATCGCAGATGGCTTAGAGCAGCTTATACCGATATCAAATAATAGATTTTCTGTAATTGGGCAGAAGGAACTATTACAGGAATCCAAAAGAAGAGCTATCAGCATACTTAAGAGTGAACCCCAATTTAATCACGTCAGCGAGAAAGAAGCATGTTGCATCGTTGAGAGAGTATTAGGAAATGTGCAGCTTTATCTGCAGGATATGTTTAAGCGACAGCCACATACTAAATGTACTGACAGTATTTTGAGTATGCAAAAGTGTTTTGATATTGGTAATGAATATGATCTGCAACATATAGTATATGCTCTGCTAAGAGCAGTGTTTCCGCTTGCCAGAATAGAAGAGTATCAGGATGCAGGAGCGTGTGCTGTTAGAAAAGACATATGTATTGATGAGTTTGACATTGCGATAGAGTTAAAATGTACAAGAGATAGCCTTTCCGCTAAAAAGCTTTCAGAGGAAGTAGCATCTGACATTGTTCACTATGAAAATAAAAACATTTTCTTTTTAATATATGATAAAGCCAGAATAATAGACAATATCGATGTATTGTCAACACAACGAGACGTATAGATAGCAAAAATCGCATGATAAACCGTCTCGAAGAAAGATAATGAGATGAGAGGAGTAATTCCAACACTCAAGAGTGCTAAATAATAGGCCTAGTATTTATGCGGCTTTGAGACAAGAAACATCGCTTTTGACAAACAAATGACAAATTTTTCGTGCGAAATAGTTAGCAGTGATGCGCAATCGTGCGAGGTTTGAAAGTCAGATAATCAATTTTTCGAATATATAACTTTAAGTTATGAGAGTTACTTTTTAGAAAACAATTCTAAGAAGTAACTCTTTTTTCTCGGAAGATCTTCTGCATAAAAAGAAAGGAAGCAGATCAATGGGAAAAAGGAAGAAGACAGACCATACTGACCTTTTAATACGTTAGTTGGTCCAAGATTTTGTCCGCACATCCTTTGTAAAAAAGTGGAATTTAGAATTTCACTTTATGTGGTTTTTTGGACACAAGCCTTTTGAACACAAGTGGTAAAGAAAAATACAAAAAGTATTTAATATCACCTAATAATGTGATATTATATAAAAAAGGAGGTGGAAAATAGACATGTTTTTTTATATTTTACGTTTGAAAATATGTGGAATAAAAAACATTGAGGCTCCAGTTGAATTTAACTTCTATAAGAAAACCATAAGTAATGATTTTGACCCAGAGAAATATAGGATTAAGGCTATATATGGAGAAAATGGATCTGGAAAAACTGCAGTCATTACTTCTGTAAAATTACTTCAGAATCTACTCATGGATAAGAGCTATTTAGCAGATAGTGATACTCAACGCTCGCTTGTTGAGATGGTAAATAAAAAAACAAAAAAAGGGTTTGTCGAGTGTGAGTTCTATGTTAATTTTGATGATGAAAAGTTGATTATGTGCTATAGGGCTGATTTTGCAGTTAAGAACGATGAGAGATTTTATTTAACTGCAGAGAAATTAGAGAGCAAAAATGGAAGATATTCGAAAAATGCTTTTTCACCCGTCTTTGTAACAAATGAAGGCTCTTTGATTAAGTATGCAGATAAAAGTGCTTATGCATACTTTAAAGAGAAAACAATGAATTTGCTAGATAAACAGACATTTTCCTCAAGCATAATTGATCTTGGTGATATTATTAAAGAGTATAGGAAAGCGGATGCATTTGTTCAACAAATGCTTTTATCTATATTTGCATTGTCATTATATGTTTCCTTAGATGAGGCGGACAATCATATAAACTATGCTATTAGGGAAAGAATTCGTGAGATGGATGAGGAGACTCTTAAGAGCCATGGTATAGACTTGATTCATCAGATTAGTAGCAAAGTACTAAGTGCAAATTGTAATGAGCATATGATACTTAAAAAATTTTATAATCGGTATGAGAAAAAAATAGATAGATTATGTGATTTTATTAAGATATTCAAACCTGAGCTAAAGGGAATTGAGATTGAAAAGAAAGATTATGATAAGTGCTATAGATGTAATTTGAAAATGGTATATGAGGATTATACACTTGACAAAGAGTTTGAGAGTCGCGGTATAAAAAAATTGATGGATTTGTTCAATTTCTTGGATGCTGCTAGTACAGGATCTATTGTATTTATTGATGAACTGGACTCTAATATTAATGATGTTTATTTAGATAAATTGATAGAATATTTTGTATATTATGGTAAGGGACAGTTGTGCTTTACATCACACAACCTTTCTCCAATGTCAGTATTGAAGGGAAATAAAAACTCTATCAATTTTATTTCGAGTATTAATACGGTTCATGTTTGGACGAATAGTGGAAATTTAAGTCCTGAAAATGCGTATAAAAATGGATTTATAGAGGACTCTCCTTTCAATGTAGATGCGTCTGATTTCTTAGGAATCTTGGGGGATTCGAATGAGTAGACAGGTTTTGCTATGTGTAGAAACAAATAAACGCTCAAGAACTGACTATAAATATATTGATGCAGCGATTAAGAGATTCTACAAGGATGACAAAAAAATAATTTATCGCCCAATTTTCTTAGAATCAAAGACAAAATACAACGCTAAGGATAAAGTTAAGGAAATAAACACATGTGTAAAAAAGTATCCAGGTGATACAGCGGTAATATATTTTATTGATGTTGATGATTATGATGTTAATCCTGAAACAAAAAAGCTATATGATGACATCGTAAATTATTGTATATTGAATAAGTATGAATTTGTTTTTTTTACAAATGATGTTGAAGATGTATTTCTGGGAAAACAAGTTAGCGATGATGAGAAAGTGAAAAGGGCAGATGAATTTACAAGAAAGAAACTCATCGAATCTTTGATTGAGTCAAATCTGCGCTCTAATAGCAGAAAAAAACATTGTAGTAATATACTAAATGTACTTGATAAGTATTGGACAAGAAAATAGTGCTAAATCAAAACTTTGTCTATCAGAGGTAGAGAAGGAAAAGAAGCAGAAGGCCTTTGAAAGCTTGCAGGGCAAGATTATATTTTGATGATGAGTGGTCGGCACATTACTTGCTGCCCGTTGTTACTATCAAATGAGATGTTCTGTGATTTTCGAACGAGACTCGCCAGCGATAACAGAATGTGTTGTTATGGAGTACACCTTAAACTCGCATAAATACTGGGTTTTCTTGAAAAAGATAGAGACAAAGATATATAAAATTGATAGAATAGGAGAGTAATAAATGACATTTCCGAGATGTGCTATTGAGAGCACGATGTCCTTGGATCAAAGAGATATTGATTAGGCCCCGGCCATGAAGACCGTGAAGGAATAAAATCTAAGGGACCACTTTCTTGAAAAACATTTCGAGAAGGTGGTCCCTTTTTTGCGTTACAGGGCTTTGCACATCTTACTTGAAAGCCCTTTTTATCTGCTCCAGAAACTTTTCAGCAATAGGAGTAAAGGTCTGATACTTATTCCATATGAGATATAGTTCTGACTTCAGTTCAGGTGAAAGTGGTCTGAATACCATATCAGTTCCTTCAGTATTTATCAGATCCTTAAATGTAAGAAGTATTCCAAGGTTTTCCCTTGCAAATACAGAGCCGTTATAAGATAGTCTGAAGGATCCTTCAAGTTTTAGCTCAGGAAATCTTTCTTTAGCCCATGTTTTGATTTCATTGTTCCAGCTTTGCTCAGAGACAAACAGAGGCTGTCCTATCAGGTCAGAGACATGGATGGATTTTTTCTTTGCAAGGGGATGAGATGAAGATATGATTGCTCCCCATACATCGGCTTCCGGAAACTTAACATATTCATATTTATTGCTGTCAGGTGTTTCACATAGTACAGCAAAGTCTAAAATGCCCTTATCAAGCTTTTCAGTAACCTGTTCAGTATCTCCGCTGGTTATATGATAAGTGAAGTTTGGGTATTTTTCCTTTAATCTATAAATCTCTCTGGCAAGGTATCTGATCTGATAGCTTTCTGCAAGTCCAAAATATATATCCCCACCTGTTATATCATCCAGGGAGTTAAATTCCTGTTCAATCTTATCTGACATAGTCACAAGATCCTGTGCGCGGTCACGCAGGAGCATCCCTTCATCAGTGAGTGAAATACTGAAACTGTGCCTGATAAACAGTTTCTTCCCAAGTTCTTCCTCTAACGCTTTTAATGTCTTTGAAAGAGTGGGTTGCGATACATGGAGCTGCTCAGCAGCCTTTGACATGTTTTCTTCCCTGGCAACTGCAAGGAAATATCTGAGATTTTTTATTTCCATGAAATCCTCCATAAAGCTAACTATTTAAGCGTTATTCTAAAAACGAATATCATGATATTTATTTTATTCATTAGCGAAAATCCGGTCAAGGTTTTAATATGAAAACTAGAAGGAGAAATAAGATGGATACAGTAAAGATTCTTGAAAACCTTTCAGATATGGGCTGTGACGATAAACAAATATGCTTCATGAAGAAAATGTATAAAGAAGGTGATACCGATACGCTTTTACGAGATCTTAGGAAATGCCGTTGTCACCTTATGGATGAGCTTCATGAGAGCCAGAAAAAAGTAGATAACATGATTTTTTGATAAGACAGATTCAAAAAGAGAAATGATGAAAACAGAGGTTAATAACTGTTGAATAATACTTATAAAACTATATAAATAGATGTTGAGTTTTACAGTTTACTGATGTATAATAATATTGAAAGGAGCTAGCACTTTGAGTAAATATTATTCTATACATGAATTTTCAAAGATTATAGGTGTATCTGCGCAGACATTACGAAATTGGGATGCTAACGGAAAACTTCATCCACATCATACTACAACAAGTGGTTATAGATATTATTCTGATGAACAACTTAACCAAGTAATGAATGTAAAGCCTAAAAATCGTATCACAATTGGATATTGCCGAGTATCGAGTCAAAAACAAAAAGATGACTTAGAGCGGCAAATTGAAAATGTGAGAACGTATCTTATAGCAAAGGGACAACCATTTGAAATAATAAGTGATATTGGTTCCGGTATAAACT
>NZ_AUKC01000076.1 GCF_000424545.1 Butyrivibrio sp. NC3005
CTTACATTCTATAAGCATATGTATATGGTCGGGCATTGTTTCCATAGCAAGGATTTTAATGTCTAAATCTTCGGCTGTACGGTAAAGATGTTCTTTAACATCTGACTCTATATTGCCAATAATGACCTTCTTACGATACTTGGTGCACCATACTATATGGTACTGTAAGCAGTATACATAACCTCTACCATGAGTTACATCTGAATTTATTGTAAATATTCCATCTTTATCCATGTCTACATAATACCATACGTAATTAGCAGAGTCAAGAAAAGGCGGCTAACTCATGACTAAAGTCACGAGTTAGCCGCCAATGTTATCAATCCTTTATTAGATAATACTAATGTCACCAATAGCATCATCTATGTCATGAATAGCATTCTTCTTATATCTGACTGTCAACAGTGCTGCCCTTAACATCATTTGAAAGTAAGCTCAGCTTATTGAGAATATTCGTAATTTCAGAATTGACAGCATTCTGCATATTCTCCATTGATGCACTCTCAGAAACAATAGTTCTCTGCACATCCTCTGCTTCCATGCTGTCAGCTTCTGCACGTTCTCTTCTTGCAATAGCACGTTTTGTATCTGCACTTGTCCTCTGGGACTCTATCGCGTGTTCCTTGAGATTTTCTATCATTTCCTGTTGCATAGCTTCTTTTTCGAGTTTCTTTGCCTCTTCCTTCTTCTCTTCTTTCTTCTTTTCGGCAGCTTCTTTGGCTTCTTCCTCGCGTTCCTTCTGCTCTTCGTCTACATGCTCAACAGCTTCCTGTGTCAAAAGAGCTATAGCCTCTTCGCCCACTGCTTCCATAATATCTTTTGCTTCATCCTGAGCTTTAAGCATATCCTGTGATTTTGCACGTTCTCTTTTTATATCTGCATAACCCTGAACATTTCCCGTCTGCTGAGCTTTTGCTCTATCAATGTCAAGAGAGTTCTGCTGATTTGCTGCCACATAATAAAGTGCTTTTTGCTGATACTCCGACATTTTACTAATCTCTTCATCAGATAATCCGTAGTCAGCATTATTCATCTTAGCCGCCAACTTCGACAGTTCCTTACTCTCTTCACCTTCCGGATCAATACCATATTCTTCCTGAAGTTCTTTTAACTTGGCGTTATTTTCCATCGTGTTCGCAGTCTTTTCGTTGATCTCGTCCTGAAGGCGCTTTATCTCATCTTTAATAGACTGCATCTGTGCATCCAGCTTCTTTTCTCCGCCAAATGCATCGGAAACCACCTTGAGTGCCTGTTTTCTGGCCAGGCCCTGCCTCTGCTGAACAAGACTTTCCCCTTTCAGATTAGCACCGGATACAGAGGACAAATTGCCGCTCTTATATGCAGTCTTCCCTACCTCAGTGGTCGACTGGGCATTATTCTGGTTTTGGAAAGGATTTATTTGAACATCCGTGTTCTGTTGTATTCTCATAAAGCACCTCCACTTATGGCAAAACTGATACTATATATTTCCTGACTAATATCTTTTACCTGTCTACTACAATATATTTATGGTTAATCCCCATTACAGCCAGTAAGGAATTATCCATCTACAGAAGTAATATTGATTCCTGTCATAATCATTTACCTCCTTGTACATAATCTATTATTGCTTAAAGAAATAGTTATCTACTTCTATTTCGGCTAAAATCATACAAATGCTTATAATGCTTCTATCATGTTTCAATAATATATCCTTACATCTTTTTTATCGATAACATACATTAATGGTTAATAGCTGTTATTAAACTTTTCATTTATTCATCTAGGGATAATGTCCTTAACACTAGTACATTGAAGCAACAAGCAAATCAGCCGAGAAGTACTTCCAAAACAATTTGAAAGAACCTCTCGGCTGATTAGTTAAAATATTTTCTTACACAATTTCTAAAAAAGGGCAAAGAAAAAGCCGCTTAACAAGCGGCTTCCAATCAATCGGAGTGACGTGATTCGAACACGCGGCCCCTACCTCCCTAAGATAGTGCTCTACCATCTGAGCCACACCCCGACGCAAAAAGTAATATATCATAGTATTACTGACAATGCAAGCATATTTTCCCATATTTTGTGATAAAATACTATTGATTGAACTTAGACTAACATCTTAGTTTCATGCACAATTAGTCACATATAAATAAAACCAGCTTATCATTAACACCATCTTCATAAAAAGGAGGCTCATATGCCGCAACAATTATCTAAAGAAAAAAGAGATTCTATCATAATAAAAACAAGCATAATCGGTATAGCTACAAATATTTTACTAGCTTCTTTCAAAGCTTTTGTAGGAGTATTGTCATCTTCAATTGCAATCATTCTAGACGCCGTTAATAATCTAAGTGATGCGATGTCTTCTGCTATCACTATCATAGGAACTAAACTTGCAGGAAAATCACCTGACAAGAAACACCCTTTTGGATACGGACGAATTGAATATTTAAGTGCTGCCATTATTTCTGTAATCGTACTCTATGCAGGTACTACAGCACTTGTTTCCTCTATAAAAAAGATAATAACCCCTGAGCTTCCAAACTATTCTGCATCAACTCTCATAATAGTTACAAGCGCTGTTGTAATCAAATTTATTCTAGGAAAATATGTTAAGAAAACAGGAGAAAAAGTTTCCTCTGATGCTCTCATTGCTTCCGGCCAGGATGCAGCAATGGATTCCGTTATCTCTGCATCTACACTTGTTGCCGCATTTATTTTCATTTTCACGGGTTTTTCGCTTGAAGCTTTTCTAGGTGCTATTATTTCTCTTTTTATCATCAAAGCAGGTCTTGAAATGTTAAAAGGAACTTTAAGTGAGATTCTAGGAGAAAGACTCACTCCTGCACGTTCAAAAGAAATCAAGAAATTCGTATCCAGTATTGAAGGCGTAAACGGAGCCTATGACCTTCTTGTGCACAACTACGGTCCCAATACCGAAGTTGCTTCAATCCACATAGAAGTTGATGATACAATGAACGCAGCAGATATTGATAAACTAAGTAGAACAGTTGAAGCAAAAGTCTATCAGAAATTCAACATAATCATCTCTGCTATCGGAGTATATGCTTCCAATACTTCTGACAATGTAGCTTCCAGGATGAGAAAAGAAATTTCTGAAATAGTAACCGAAAGCAAATATGTTCTTCAAATGCATGGTTTTCACCTTGACGAAGATACAAAGAACATTGTCTTCGATCTTGTAGTAAGCTTCGAAATCGAAGACAAGGCAGCATTCAAAAAAAATCTTATAACAAAGCTTGAAAACAAATACGAAGGTTACAAATTCAATATCAAATTTGATATCGATATTAGTGACTAAATTTGCATAAAAAATACAACAGTAACGATTACTGTAAAAACATAAATATAGAAATAAAGATTGAAAGGCAACTATAAATGACCAACACAACTCCACTCAACATTGGAATATTAGCGCACGTTGATGCAGGAAAAACAACTCTGTCAGAAGCTCTTCTCTATGCATCTGGAACACTAAAAAAAATCGGAAGAGTAGACCACAAGGATGCTTTTTTGGATACCTATGATTTAGAAAAAAGCCGCGGCATTACTATTTTTTCCAAGCAAGCAAGGCTTACAGCATTTGAAAGAAATATTACGTTACTTGATACTCCAGGGCATGTAGATTTTTCTCCTGAAATGGAACGAACTCTCCAAGTTTTGGATGCGGCCATACTCGTTATCAGCTCGCAAGATTCTTCCAATGCTCATGTTAAAACACTATGGTCATTGTTAAATCATTACAACGTTCCAACCTTTATTTTTGTAAATAAGATGGATCAGGCAGGCGCCAATAAAGATATCATCTTAAAAACACTAACCTCTTCTTTAAGTTCTCACATAGTAGATTTTACACTAGAAATGGAATCAGAAGAGTTTCAAGAAGCTATAGCAGTATGCGATGACAACTTAATGGAACAATACCTGGAAAATGCTTCTATAAATGACAGCAATATTTCAGACCTTATAGACGATAGGAAACTTTTTCCATGCTTTTTTGGAAGTGCTTTAAAACTTGAAGGAATAGACTTTTTCCTCGAAAAAATATGCAAGTTTTGTAAAATAAAACACTACCCGGATGAATTCGGTGCCAAAGTTTACAAAATTGCAAGAGATGATGATAATACTCGTCTTACCTACTGTAAAATAACAGGAAGTGGATTGAAAGTTCGCGATATGATAAAAACTGTCAATCCCAAAACAAACGAAGTTCTCGAAGAAAAAATCGCTCAAATAAGACTATATTCTGGAAACAGCTTCAAACTGGTAACAAGCGTTCCTGCAGGAACTGTCTGTGCAATTACAGGTCTTTCGACTACAAAAGCCGGAGAAGGTCTAGGATACGAGCAAGAAAGTACACAAGAGCTTCTAGAACCTATTCTAAACTGCAGAATCATTTTAACTGATGATGAAGACCCTTACAAGGTATATATGCAGCTTTTGGAATTACAAGAAGAAGAGCCCATGCTTCATGTCTACCGGATTGAGCAAACATGCGATATATATGTACGCGTAATGGGAAAAGTCCAAATGGAAATATTGAAACATTTAATGCTGACTCGTTTCAATACAGATATAGATTTTGGAGAAGGTCGCATCATTTATAAGGAAACAATCGAAAGCACCGTTGAGGGTGTAGGCCATTTCGAACCTCTAAGACACTATGCAGAAGTTCATCTTCTACTGACACCTACAGGAATTGGCAGCGGATTAACGTTTGACTGTAACTGTTCAACTGATATTCTGGCAAAAAACTGGCAGAGACTAATATTGACTCACCTTCAGGAAAAAAAACATGTTGGAGTCCTCACAGGCTCAGAAATTACCGATATGAAAATAACTCTCACAAGTGGGCGTGCGCATAATAAACATACTGAAGGCGGAGATTTCAGGCAGGCAACCTACAGAGCTGTAAGACAAGGGTTAATGATGGCAAAATCAATACTCTTAGAGCCTGTATATCGTTATGAATTAAACATTTTACAGGAACATGTCGGAAGAGCTATGACTGATCTTCAGCAAAAAAACGCTACGATTGAGCCACCCATTATCGAAAATGGGAAAGCTATCCTCAAAGGAACTATTCCAGTTGCATGTCTTGGAAACTACGCAGAAGAAGTCAGAAGCTATACAAAGGGAGAAGGTTCTATTTCCTGCTTTCTCAAAGATTATGAACCATGCCATAATGCAGAAGAAGTAATAGAAAGCTTTGCTTATGATCCCGAAGCAGACCTTAATAACCCGCCAGGATCAGTCTTTTGCTCTCACGGAGTCGGAACAGTCATCCCATGGAATGAAGTCCGACATTATATGCATGTTGAATCAGAATTCTTATTCGATGAAGAAAAGAATTCTTCAAACGATTTAGATTATAACGAAGAATTTATGAAATCCTTCAATCGAAAGGATCTTGAAAAGGAAGATAACAGAAGTTTTTCAGAAAAACAAAGGGATATTCTTGCAAGCGAAAAAGAATTGCATGATATATTCGAACGCACCTATGGTAAAATTCCTGAAAGAAACTACAACAAAGACAAGGATAGAAATTACAATTTCGATTACATAGAAAAGGAAAAAGGTATATCCGATTCAAAATATGATGAAAAAATATTAGCAAAGCAAAAGAAAAATGCTTCTTTAAAGAAATTCCTCTTAGTTGACGGCTACAACGTTTTATTCGCTTCGCCTTATTTAAACGAGCTAGCTCAAAAGGATTTAAAAGGCGCTAGGGATAAACTTTGCGATATTTTATCGAATCACCAGGGAACTTGCAGTGAACATATAATCTTAGTTTTTGATGCCTACAAAGTTGAGGGAGGAAAAGAAAGTATAAGCAGATACCACAATATTGATATTGTCTATACCAAAGAGGCTGAAACCGCCGACCAATATATAGAAAAAACATCACACATCCTGCAAAAAAACTACACTGTCAGAGTCGCCACATCGGACTCTGTGGAACAGCTTATAATATATGGTGCAGGTGCTGTAAGACTTTCAGCAAGGGATTTCTGGAATGAAATAGAAAATTCTAAAGTCAGCCTTAGAAATGACCATCTTGAAAAGTCAAGCACAAAACTTCATAATTATGTGCTTGGACCAGATTTCAAGGAATAAACCAGACCATGAATTCTGAATGAAAGTGACAATAACCTATAGATTTTTGTCACTGCGTTCCAAAAAACACGCAAACTGGCCATTTAAAAAGGCTTCGCCTTGGACCAGTTTGCCGCTTGACTTTTGTTCTCACGAAACTCGCAGTAAATGCGAGTTTCTGAATGAAGTTGACAAGAAGTCATGACTTCTTGCTGAGATTTAGGATAATCATCAGCAAGAATCCTGCTTCGCAGGACAAAATTTCTCTTAACGACAAATTTTGGTCTGGTACGGTTTTTGATTTTCCTGATGAAAACAAAAACCTATAGATTTTTGTTTTTATGTAGTCCGTTTTGATGGTTGTATATTTCGTCGCAGACGCGCTTTCGCTTGATTATAAACGTAATGGTTCATAAGATGCTAAAAGACAG
>NZ_AUKC01000077.1 GCF_000424545.1 Butyrivibrio sp. NC3005
TTTGCTCGGATACAAGGCAGTTCTCCATATTTTGAAAAATGTATGGTCCTGCCATTACCATACAGACATTTTTCCATACCACGCCAAACATCTTCAGCTTTGGTTAGAGCAAAGACAGCATCGACACCATACTTTTTGCCTATTGGAATCATAGATTTTCTACAGTAATCCCATGTGACATTATAGGATTTCTGCATTTCATTAAGCTGATTAGCAAGAATTTTGCGTTTAGCTTTATCTCCTGTATTACCATATAGGGATAATAGTTTGCGATACCTCTTTGTTCGAAAAAGCTGATCATAATTCTTTCTCATAAGACCAACAAGTTCATTGCCTGCCTTACGGATTTTATCAGAAAGAATCACAATCTTAAGCACATCAGAATAAGGCATATCAGTCTCAGCGACTAAAATATGCCTATCAGAAAGTTTATGGTATTGCTTTAGAGCCTTCTTGTGTTCTTCACCAGTCATTTTCTTTTAACTCCTTAAAGCATAATATACTTTAATGCACCCTAAGTGTAAAGGCTTCATCCCACAGGCAAGCCTGTGGGTTTTCACCTACGTTAAGCAAAAATTTACTTTATAACAAAAAGGAACTGTATTACAGCATTTTTCTGCTATAACGCAGTTTCTTTCAGAATTTTTTAATAATTTTTCTTTTGAATGAATTCTGATATTATTGCATTTATAGATTTATACATCTCATCTATGCTTTTTGCTTCTATTTTCTTTAACGGATTCTCCCAATCATAATCTTGTATCAGGTTGATTATAAACCTTCCTGTCGGATCGCATTCAGGATACCAGGCAACGTCCAGTAACAAACTATCCTCATATTCCACCTGAATCAGGTCTTCATGAAGATTATCCCACTGTTCTTCCATAGTTTTAGTCGATGATATATGGAAATTGTTGTATATTACTTCGCCTGGGGCGAAGATCTCATCTATATCAATTGTAGACATAGACTCCTCCGGCTTTATTATTAGTTCATCCCTGTATCTTGTTCATTCGTGCATATATTCCTCCAAGTGCCACGAGTTCTTCGTGAGTTCCTCTTTCTGCTATATGTCCGTTTTCAATGACAAGGATAAGAGCTGTGTTACGAATAGTTGACAGTCTGTGTGCAATTGCAACGATCGTACGCTTACCTGTAATGTTGTTAATTGCTTCCTGAATCTGTTTCTCAGTCTCAACATCGACAGATGCAGTTGCTTCATCAAGTACTATTATAGGAGACTGGCGAAGTATAGCTCTTGAAATAGCTACTCTTTGCTTCTGGCCGCCCGAAAGTCTAAGACCTCTTTCGCCGACTAGCGTATCATAGCCATCAGGCATATTCATGATATCCTTGTCAACTCCCCATCACCTAAAGGTAATGGGCTTGCAACTCCCCTGTAGTTCGTTGCAATAACTCCTACATTTTATCGGTGTAACTTCCGTGGGGTCGCATCATGGGACGGTTGACACCGCCCCTTACGACAAAGATTTACTCTGCCGTAACTGTATCAGGTACTTGTCTATCTTCGAGATAGTTGATTCCCATGCGGTACAGATTCATAGCTCCAATGCGGTCATCGTTTGATTTATAGCCACAGTTCTTGCAAGTAAACAGATGCAATTTCTTATCACGATTGGCTTTTTCAATGTGTCCACATACTGGACAGCACTGACTCGTATAACGAGGGTCAACCTTAACAACAGTTGATTGATTCTGTTTTGCTTTGTATATTAGCTTCTGTTCAAGGTCGTAGAAAGACCACGATACAGAAACATAGCGGTCTTTGGTTCTGACACGCTCTGTAGCATTACGGACACCGGACAAATCTTCAAGAACAAAGAGCGTATGCTTCGGGTTGCTTTCAACGAGTGCCTTTGATACTTGATGGTTTACATCCTGCATCCAACGGTTTTCTCGCTGACCGATAGCTTTGAGCCTACGTCTTGATGATGGAGTCTGACGCATTTGGAGTTCCTTACGAAGCTTGGCGTAGCTTGCACGTTTCTGCTTGATGGCTTTACCGCTTACAAAACCAGACTTGTGCTTACTGTCATAAGTGGCAACAACAAAGTTAATACCTCTATCAATGCCTACAACATTGCAGATATCAGAGATATTACTTTCCTCGATATCATAAGAAACAGGGATATGCAAAAAATACTTGCCATGCTTATTTACAAGCTTGGCTGTACCAAACTTATAGATTGTGTGGTCAAAATATTTAGACATACCTCTATCAAAATAAGGAAGTTTCACACGACCATTCAGAGTATTGACTGAAAAGCAGTTTTGTGTAAGAGAATAATCCCTGTTCCAAACAAGGTCGTACTGAGGCTTCTTAAAAGATGGCTGAATCCACTCTTTTTGATTTTCGAGAATGGTTTTATATCTTGCGATAACAGTCTTAAATACAGACTGAGCCATTTGAGATTTAAGACCAAACATTTCTCGTAATGTAGAATACAGTACCTTGTTAAGCGAAAACTGTTTTAGGTCGTGAGTACGGAACACATAGGCAGCTACATAATCACAGGCATCAGAATAAACAGACATGGTTTCATCAAGTAAAACCTTACTGTCTGTATCGACTGATATCTGAATTTTAGCAGTAACTGTCATTTGTTCCATAAGTAAGCCTCATTGTTATTTCACTAAATATATAATATAATGATCATTAGTGAAAAGTCAACGTAAAAAAGGAGTTTATTAATAACGCAAATTAAATACTATGGCGTAGATACAGGAATTCCGATAACCGAGAAGCATGTACTGCGAGTAAAAGAAAATAATGGACAATATTCGGTAGCTGTTATGGATATGCATTCTCTCACGATAGAGCGCAGTGATTGGTATGCCAGCATTCAAGACTTGAATGATAACTTTATGCATAAGTACGATATTACTCTTGTCGTGGAATAGGTTATGGATAACAGATATAATCGCCACAATAGGCGTAAGTATAGTCTAAAAGTACATATAGTCCTTGTAACGAAGTACCGCAAGCAACTGCTTAAAGGTTCTATCGCTGATGATGTAAAACAAAAGATATACGATATTTGTAATTCCAATGGTTATGAAATTATCGCTATGGAGACTTATAAAGACCATATACATTTTATTATCAGTTACGATACCACGGATAGAGTTTGTGATATTGTAAAGCTGATTAAACAGCAAACAACATACTATCTTTGGCAGAAATATCCAAACTTTTTGTCTAAATAGTATTGGAAGAAGAAAATCTTTTGGACTGACGGATACTTTGCTTGTAGAATAGGTGAAGTATCATCAGCCACCATACAGAAATACATTGAAAGCCAAGGTTAATGACTACAAATTTACAAGGCTCCTCCCACCGCCCAAGGGCAGTGGGAGGAGCCTACGAAACCGAAAGGATTTTATTTATGAAAATAAGAGTATTTACAAGAGAAGTTAATGAAACCAATTATCCTGAAGGACTTGCAAGAAGTGTACATTTCGAGGTTATTTCTGATGACGGAAGCGCTGCACCTTTAAACAGAAACTACGGAATTCTTTTTGCAAAAGGTGCTATAAGCAAGGATAATACCATCATTCCAAAGGGTGTTCAGAATCCGCTTATATTCAATATGGAAGACGGATGGATTGGTATTACCGCAGAAAGAGTCCTTGAAAACGGTGAGATTGATAAGGATGCTATAGACAAAAGGGTTCTATGGAAGACCAAAGATCTGATTCACTTTGAAAAGGAGGAGCTTGTTCCTGTAACAGATTCTATGCAAGAAGACACCCTTGAAGTAGATTCCGAAATAATAAAGAAAGCCGAGCAATACTGGAATCCAATCGTCTGCACCGGTGTAACCTGCAAGGACGACAAGTCAGGTATACTAATTTCATACAGCGATGGATCTTCAAGAGAGAAAAAGTTTGGTCCGAATGGACGTATACACCAGCAGAAGTTTGACTTCCCTCTTGCAAAGGGATACGGCGATCCAGTTATTTTCCCATGGGAAGGAAAATGGTATTTCATATCAACCAGCGACAATCGCCATGATATAGGTATCTATGTGCGAGAAGCTGATGATGTACATGACCTCTTTGCAGAAGGCATCACCGAGCATCTCATCCTTCCATTTGATCCTGAAAGAGGCTTCGAGCAGACCTTCTGGGCACCCGAATTCCATGTGATCGGAGGCGAATTATATATTCTTTTTGCTGTAAGCGGCCATGAGTGGGGCCCACAGTGTCATATGATGAAGAAAAAGAAAGGCGCAAGTATCATAGAAGCTGACAGTTGGGAAGATCCTGTAAAGGTGTGCAAAATGGATGGAACGCCAATAGGGCAAGGCGCCATAACCCTTGATATGACCCATGTTAAAACAAGCAAAGGTTCATATCTTATCTGGTCATACAGACAGTTCATCGGACACCCAAATGATACTGGTTCCATGCTTTATATCGCATCCATTGATGAGGATAAGCCATGGATCCTTACAAGTGAACCAGTGCTCCTTACAAGACCTCTTCTTGGCTGGGAGAATGTATCAGGAACTATCAACAACGAAGGCCCTTATGGCTTTATCCATGAAGGAAAGCTCTATGTTACATATTCAGGCGGTGCTGCCAACTCCTATACCTATGCAGTTGGTCTTCTGACAGCTGATGAAGATGCTGATCTGTTAGATATCTCCTCCTGGACCAAGAGCATTACACCAGTCCTTAACTTCTATTCTGTAAAAGGAGTTTTCGGCCCCGGTCACAACTCTTTCTTTACTAACGAAGACGGCGAACTGATGATAGCTTATCATGGAGAGACTGCTATAGATAGTACTCTTAGATGTGATGGTATAAGGCGAGTACACTTCAGAGCTGATGGCACGCCGTATTTCCAGATGTCAGCTTCAGAGGATCTGATGACATATGGCGCAAGTCAGATGTAAAAAAGTTGAATCAATATTTAACAAAAGCTTTGATTCAATATTATATTAATAGTTCAATTGAATCAGCTCTGTTAAGATAGACCAAAAATCGCGAACCGCACAGCAATTGTGAGGTTCGTGATTTTATATAAAAAAGTTATAGTTTCTTTTCAATCTCCTTAAGACCATTACAAAAATCTTCATCGTTATGATCCGATACGTGATGAAGAAATTCATGGAAAGGCATGACCTTCACATCGTTAACTTCATGGGAATCAAACTTAAAACCGTTCTCAGGAACATCTACTCTGCACATAAATACAGATAATAGGAGCCCTGTACCATCGTCCCAATCAACGATCCTCTCAAAACCAAGTTGTAACTCTTCAGGAGAAATAGTTATATCAAGTTCCTCTTTGACTTCTCTGATGGCTGCTGCCTCTTGCAGCTCTCCTGCCATCACAGCGCCTCCTGTCATATCCCACATACCGGGATAGAATCTGGCTTTGAGAGATCTTTGCTGAACAATATACAGCCCCTCGCCTTCACCCGGCGCAGGGCTGTCTGTTGTCTTCATGATCACGAGTACATGTCTGTAATATTCCCCGCGCTTTTTAGGATCATGCTTGGGTCTTGTTACTCCTGTATATTGTCCGTCCCTTGTAAAGATGTCTATGTATTCCATTTATATTATTCCTTTTTGTTTAATATACTAGTGCTGCATAAATTATCATTCGATTTAAGGCATTTTCCAATTGAAATAACTTTGCCCTTTATGTCGATCAAATAAGATATCCATTACCATCAAAGAAAAGAACATCTACATCTGTCTCCACTTTTTCATATGTCTTCAGAAAAAGTGGAATTTCTCTGAAGGCCAGGCACCCAGGAATATATGGTACTTTTATCTTTTATGAAACATACTTTTTCTCAATAATCTCTTTGGTTAAAGAATCTATAATAACTATGCAGCATACGGCATGTTCTCCGTCATCTTCCTTCCAATATGCAAGATCAACACCAGCTACTGTCCTGACAGAATCCATGCACACAGCATTATTAAAATCAATCTGCTTTTGTAATTCAAGTTGTTTTTCAATATATTTAATTTCAAGATTTTTATTTTGTTCTTCAGTCAAATGGTAATTCCTCGTCTTCTCCATATTCTATGTCTTATATGTCATCTGTGAAGCCTCACACGACTAAAGTCGCGTGCTTCCTATTGCCACAATCTACATTGTGGTTGCCTTTTAGGGCATCGGACTGCGTTTCTGTCCATACGGCTAAAACTCAGTACTTAGACAACTAATATATTGTCTAAGACCGCATTTAAGCTAATAAGGTCAGCCAACGTGCAGGTGCTTCTCTTAGAGCACTGAGGGACTTTAGCCTCAATGTCCAACCTGTCCGTCACCGAACAGGATTTAAAAATTTCTCGTATATAATAGCGGGCTGCTATATTATACGAAGCGTTAAGATCACAGTTGTATGTTTTGCCATTTTGAAAT
>NZ_AUKC01000078.1 GCF_000424545.1 Butyrivibrio sp. NC3005
TCTATATAATACCATACGTAATTAGCAGAGTCAAGAAAAGGCGGCTAACTCATGACTAAAGTCACGAGTGTGCGCCGCCAATGTTATCAACTGGCTCAGACATTAGAATCGCTTGAAACAATATCAAATAAACCACGTAAATATATCCTCGAATCAAAATAACTGTAGAAAAAAATATCCCCCAAGAACAATCTTGAGAGATAAAAATCTATAGTTAATAGTAGAAATTATTTTTAGACATAAGAACAAGAGCATAGGCTCAACACCTATGCTCTAACATTTGCAAAGTCCTCTTAGAATAATAACACCAAAGTTTTAACAGTGTTATTCACCTTTGCCACCCAAAAATTACAATGCGGAAGAAGGGACTTGAATAATAACGACACGTCTGAAACCCAGACAGAAAGGAGGTTCTGACGCCGTCCTCCCATAAGGAACCCCCATCAATCAAGCAAATTATCAATAGTCCTCTAAAACTCAGATTGCCATCACATAAATTTGACACGGATTCCACTCATCCCACAATGTTGGAAATACTTCAAATTCTTTGAATCCAAGGCTTAAATAAAACATATTTGTGGCATCATACTCTTTATATTTTCCCATCTGTACCGTTTTTACCTGAATAAAAGAATATCCTTTATCCCTTACTGCACATTTTGCTGTATTAAAAAGTTCCTTTCCGATACCTTGTCGGTGGTACTCTTTTTTAACCCCCATAACTGCAAGTTCAACTGTGTCTTTCCCAGTTTTCTTTAATGAAATGAAACCAATTGGCACTTCGTTTTCAAAAGCTACCAACATTTCTTGTTCTCCACTTTCCGATATGTATTTTTCCGTAGATTCTGGAATACCGAACCATTCGGGTAACGCTTTTAAAATCTGTCTTGCTATGTTTTTCTTCTGTTCCTCATCCGACACAGATTTAATCATATATTCCATTCTCATGTTATAGATATTCCCTTCTATTTGCTTCCTCCCGTAAAATGGTAAAATGTGAGCGCATACAGAATTGCCAAAATAGCAATGCCATCGTTTGTCTGGTTGTTTCTAAGAAGCTCTTTTACCTCTGCAATTGGCATCCAGACTTTCTCTGCTACTTCATCAGTATCTTTGATACATCCTTCTGAATCCACTTCAGCTCCGAAAACATGCATTACCTGATCTGACATACCATTTGACGGATTCTGAGAGCACAAGAACTTAAGGTCTTTTACTGTACATCCCGTTTCTTCCATAACCTCTCTTCTTGCAGCGTCTTCAATAGACTCTCCATCTTCTACTCCGCCCGCAGGAATTTCCCACTCCAAATGTCCCACAGTATACCGCATTCATACACTTTGTTTCTATCAAGCCTCTCCGGAAAGAGCTTATTATCCATTTTTAGAATTCCATCCTTTTAATATAATCTCTTATCATTCCTGCAACCTCTACAACTTGGTCTACTGTATCTTGGTCAAAATTGTTTCTTGCATAATTTGAAATATCCCTCAAATACTTGATTCCTACTCCAAACTTTTCTTCCATCCAGTCATATGCAGGAAAAATCCAGATATGAAAATGCTTGGATCGTTCCTCTTGAACAAGCGTAATTTCCGAACTAATTCCAAGCTCTTTGATAGCTTTTTCTGCCAAAGATAAGACATCACCTATTTCATCTCGTTCTTCCTTTGTCAATTCTGAAAATGATCGTATATGCCTTTTGCTGGTAATAACTAAAAATCCCGGAATAGGAATCTCCGGATCAGCACCCAGAATAAGCGATTTTCCTTCATATATGATCCCGCCCGGCAACTTAAGATTGCCCTGTGAAATAGCGCAGCCCACACATTCAAAAGGGATATTGTTACCTGCGATATCTTTCCTTATTCTATTTGAAATGCCCATCTTATCCATCCTTAGTCCTCACTCTTATAACAATGATAAAATGTGCTATCCATGTCTACAGTGATAGAACCATCTTTCAAAAGATTATTATCAAAATAATCTTCTATTACTCTCTTGTTGTCTTCAAGGTATTTCCTGCTCTCAGGATACTTTCGAAGCAACCTGTCAAATAGTTCTTCTGCAGTGTCAAAGGTAAGTGGACATGGAAGCAACACCTTTTCTACCTTACCAAAATGCTCTGATAATATTTTTTCAAAATCATCATCCATCTCCTTTCGCTCTGCTCTCTTCTTTAAAGCAAAAGAAACATCCAGCCCAATATCTTTTATTATCTTTTCCCAAAAATCATACTCTTTTTTTGCCTCTCCATAGTGGTTTACGGAAAACATTCCGTCTGGAGCAAGCACATTCGCTACATTCCGGATAAAAGAGCCCTCATCATTCAGATAGGATAAAAGATAATGTGCGATAATCTTGGAATATTTCTTCTGTGCTATACTTTCCCAGGTTTCCTCCTTCTCAAGGTTGCTAAAAATCACCTGTATGTCAGAGCCTTCCGGCAAAGTGCTTCGTGTTTCTTCAAGATAATCATAAAGATCATCAGCCCAGTTTCCATGAATGTCGTAGCCTTCAACCTGAAGTTTCTTTGGAATACGCTCCCAGTTCTTCCTCCTGCTGTTACCGCACCGATAGCAATGATTTTCATTAATATAGCTCCTTTTTCATAAAACATATTATTCTTTCAATACTCCGTGCACCCCTGCCAGCAGGATCATAAGTATTCCTACCACCGTGAAGCATGCAGATATTCCAAGCCCTGAAACGTAGGCTGATGCAAAGAGAAATAAGACTTCCACGAGACTTACTCCCATGTTGTAAGCTGATAAAACTTCCGCCCGCCTATCTCCAAGATGATTTTTATCAACGACTTTATTTTCAATCCCATCAAATATATATGCAGGAACTGAAACTACAAGCGGAAGAAACAGCATGATTGGAATAATGATCAGCTTTGAATTCACACTACCGAAAACAAGCATACAGATTCCCGAAACAATGAAACCGATTATAAAAGCCTTGAAATAGTTTTTCTCTCCAATAATGGCAAGAATCTTTTCCGATGCCATCTGGAGCATAGAATATCCAAGAATAATTGCTGTCATCCATTCTTCGGATATTCCAAGCATTTCGAGCTTATCTACATAAAAGAAGTTGATAAGGATAAAGGATATGCTAACAAGCGCCAAGGTAACCATGATTGTGATATTCTCAGCATTGAACTTTAGAATGAATAGCTTATGCTTCTCCGTAACCAGCTTATCAGTAGTATAGTCTTTTCTTAGATGCTCCCTTTCTATGCCAAAGCTTACAAAAACTGCTATAACATTCATCATAACAGTGAGAACAAGTAAACCTTCTATCCCAAAGAAGTGGTAAATGCCTGCATACATAATGGTGCTGGCAATAAAACCAGCCGTGCTGAAATTGTTTACCCTGGCATTTTTAACAACATATTCACTTTCATCATATTTCTGATAAAGATATGCACTGATAGTTCCCGAGGTAAAGCTGATGGCAATACCTTCAATGATGGCTTCTGTAAAGAACAAGTAGTAGTTTTTAAATAAAAAAGCAGCTAATATCAGGCTTCTTGCAATCAGAAACATGATCTGTGATAGAACAATAGTGTTCTTATAGCCCACAAAATCAGTAATCTTTCCTGTAGGAATTTCTCCTAAGAAAATCACAAGAGACAACGTAGCTTGTAAAATAAAGAATTGGTCAAGATTAATCCCTGCGCGTGTTCTAACTAAAAGTGCTACCGGTGCAAAGAAAACCAGGCCATTGAAAAATGACGCAAGTTCAAGGTTATCTATATTTAGTTTCTTATTCATCATCGAATCCTCCAACAAAAAAGTATGTGTTTAAACGTAAAAACTGCCTCGCATACATTTCTGTACGCAAGGCAGTCATATCCATCAAAAATAAACCTCATATATAGAAAGAGGAATACGAGAGTCCGGAGCGAGCCGGACAACTGACGAATATGATAATCTGACGTAAAGCGTACAAAAACAGACTTGTCATGCAGGCAAGAACACTCTCTTTATAACTTTTTTGTCAGAAAATCAATGAAGCATCTTTCGCAACCTCTTTATTTATTCTATCAAAACAAATGTAATTATATCACACGGGTTAAGGCTTTTCAACCGAAAAAATTGGTTAACGAGTACAAGAAGCAATCACTTATTTCCCCGGTAAATGAGTCTTTATGATTTCCTTTGACAACCTCAACCTTCTCAAATCCAAGTTTTTCTGCAAGTTCCTGGCAGGGGAGATTCTTTTCCCAGGTCTTGATCCGTATTTCATTTACGCCATAATCGAATAGAATATCGATCACAGCTTTCAGCATTTCGTATCCGTATCCACGATGCTGCTTCCAGGCAGTGACAGCAAATCCAAGCGCAATGGCATCACCTTCGTCCTAAAGCATCACATATCCTACAAAATCATGGCTGCATCTTTCTTCCGAGAAAAAACAGATCAGTGGACCTTCTTTGACTAAATTGATTCTGCGAACAAATTCTTCGTTTTTCTCCAAAATTGAAAGATCTCCATCCATCCGCATTGTGTTTTCATCTCGAAATAACTCAAGAAGCCCGTCCTCATCACTATCTTGATAAGGACGGACGAGGAGACGTTCCGTTTCACATATTTTTGTCTTAAATGTTGCTGCAAGTTCTGCGTATTTCAATTCATCACATCCAATCATTATGATTTATCGTTGATTGCTGCCAGTATCGCCTTCTGTGCGTCCTCGACCTCGCTTATCCGAATTCTGCCGATTTCAGAAAAGCGCTTTTCAAAATCTATCTCAGGAAATACGCCGGCAATCCATTTGGCATTGGTGGGAGAAGTGCCCATACATGCCTTTACCAGGGTTTCTTTTGAAATCTTTTCAAGTTTACTACGGCATTTTTCAGCAGCGATGGTAGATATACTCTCAAAATCAGATACAAAGGACAATTCTTCATGCATCAGCTGATCCAATGACAAATGAAGGCGACGTGCTATCTCCAAAAGAGTTTCAACCTCCGGGTACCCTTCATTTCGTTCCCATTTCGAAATAGTCTGCCTACTTACATTAAGCATTTCGGCAAGATCTTCCTGAGTAAGATTATTCCTTTTTCTCGCATCTGCAAGTTCTTCAGCAAAGCTCATTTTCAACTCCTCACATCTATATTGGTAGTGTCAAATCTGACACTCCTTTTTGTTACTAAATCCTTTATTCTCGGGAGGTTTAAATAAAAAGAGCATTGACCTCCCTTTTTTGGTATAATGTCAATCACCAAACCGACATCCAGAAAGGAGCCAATGCTCATGGACATTATACTTTATTTACTTCAGTTAATCCAATACCTTTATCAGCAGAATTGCTGGCTGATAAATTTTATCTGCAAATATATACCTTTAAAGCAATGGGCCTTTGATGATGCCCATTCTCCAAAATATCAAAAGTTCAAGATAGATGAGCTCCCTATTGTCAAAGAACCTCTCCCTAAGCTCAAATGGAAAAAGATCATCGCTGAATATC
>NZ_AUKC01000079.1 GCF_000424545.1 Butyrivibrio sp. NC3005
GAGAGGACCGGGATGGACGGACCGCTGGTGTATCTGCTGCGAAGCCAATCGCATAAGGCAGGGTAGCCAAGTCTGGCAGGGATAAACGCTGAAGGCATCTAAGCGTGAAGCCCCCCTCAAGATGAGATATCCCCCAGAAATGGGTAAGACCCCTTGAAGAGTACAAGGTTGATAGGCATGAGGTGTAAGTGAAGAGATTCACTCAGCTGACATGTACTAATAGGTCGAGGACTTAACCAAGATAGGAAATAGATTGATTAGTTTAGAATTTCAGTGTTCGGTTTTCAGAGAACAATTTTTTTATGCTCTAAAATAGATAGTTAACAGTAAATGATTCTGCTTGTTTTGAGAATAATACTTAAGCATATGTTGTTTGAGTAACGTTCTTAAAGCGAGCAGTTTTTTTGTTTGGTCGATGATTATTATAAATCTCAGCAAGAAGTCATGATTTTTTACAGATTTTATTGACTCTACACTTGGTTCAAGGTATATATTGAGGTTGTTTAAGGACAAGAAAAGTTTAAAAAGAGCAATTTGGAGGAGAAATAATGTTTCAAAGTCAGAAAAGAATACGAGAGCAGCTTAAGAGTCAATTTGGTAAGAATCCAACCAAAGATCCTTATCATTATATACGAAGAGATAGACTTAAGCTAATTAAAAAGTTTCATGAAAAAATGGGTACTGGTACAGTAGACGAAGTAACATGGAATGATCTTGAAATGGATGATGTTTTTTTTAGAATTAACAATACAAAATCCTATATAGGAGAACAAGTATTATATCATAAGCTCCATTGTACAGATAGTGAAAATTCAGAAAATTTTGGACAAGCAGTACATTTTTTTGAGGAAAATGAAGATAAAAGGCTTATAGCTGAACAATACTTATTAAAGGTTGGTAAAAAGAGTAATAGCTATTATATGCCTCAGCTTATCGACATTCTATCTAACTGTGAAATTAAGTTTGATATTCTCTATAAATTTTTGCAGTTATTATTTTTCGTGTCATTGGCTTTGGGAGTTATATTTCATAATACACAGGGGGTACTTTTTTTTACAGTAGTAGCCTGCATCAACCTTTTAATATATATGAAAAAAAAGGCCGAGTCAGAATATATGATGGATTGTCTATATGGGATTTGTAATCTGTTATATGTATGTGAAGCGTTTATTAATAAAAAATGCTTGCCTGATAAGCTAATTGAAATCGAGAGAATTAGAGAAGATATCAAAAAGCTTCATTCATTAAAAAAAATGATAGGGGCGATTATCGCAAAAAAAAATAATGCTGCAGCTGATCCTCAGGGAATGCTTGCAGATTATATTATAGGAATTACCCTTTTTGATATTGTCTCTTTTAACAAAATTGTTAAAACAATAAGAGGAAATGAAGAATCAGTCATGAGAATTTATGAGGTAGTAGGAACGATTGATATGCTTATTTCAATTGCTTCATTTAGAAAGAGTCTACCTGAATACTGTCTTCCGGAGGATAATAATAATGAGATAATAAACGTTAGTAATATATATCATCCGCTTATTGAAAATGCGATAAAAAACTCTGTTGTTTTAAATAAATCTACCATGATAATGGGAGCGAATGCATCTGGTAAGAGTACTTTTATGAAAGCTCTGGCAGTGAATATGATATTAGCGCAAACAATATTTACCTGTTGTGCTCAAAGATTTGTGTATAAAGCGTGTTTAGTTATGACTTCAATGGCGGTTAGAGATGATATTAGTACTGGAGAAAGCTATTATGTTAGAGAGGTAAAATATCTTAAGAGAATGCTTAATGAAGCAGAAAAAGGAAGTTGTGTTCTATATTGTATTGATGAAATTTTAAAAGGAACGAATAATAAAGAAAGACTTGCGGCTTCAAAAGCAGTTTTAAGCTATTTATGTAGAAAAAGTGGTATGATTATAGTTTCTACACATGATAGTGAATTGGCAAGGAGCCTAAAAGAATATTATGATTTTTATCATTTTGACAGTGAATTTATCAAAGGAAGTATAAAGTTTGACTATCTTATAAAAAAAGGTTTTGGAGAAGGGTCAAATGCGATTGATTTATTATCATGTTATGATTTTCCAAAAGAAGTTGTAGAAGAGGCTAGATGCATTGTTGAGCAGGAACAAGCTAGAAACATGGCAAGGTGAACAAATTAAAGTGGGCATAAGAAAGAGTATGATTGACATATATTTAAGCAGAAATCAAAGAGGTTATGTCTGATAACATTAGACAAAAAATATTAAAAGGAGTGAACTGGGTAATTGAGAATTGGTGAAGTTTCAAACATCGTTGGATTAGATGTCAGTAGTATTAGATTCTATGAAAGAAAAGGTCTTATAAATCCAGACAGAGGAGAAGATAACAAATATAGAGATTATTCTCTTGAAGATATTGAATGTCTTAAACAGATTGTTCTTCTACGAAAGCTGGATATGTCAATAGAGGATATAAAAAGTATTCTTGTTAATGAGAATTCTATAGAAAATATGCTTTATGTTCAAATGAAGAAATTGCAGCAGGATAGGCAGCGAATTGATGGATCAATTATGCTTTGTAAAAAGATGATTGATGAGAATTTTGATTTAAAAGATACAGATGCATATATATCATATGTTAGTGAAGCTGAAAAGGAAGGAGTACACTTTCCAGATATCATGCCTGTACTTGATAGAATCAGTGAAAATTCCAGATTAGAATATTTTATTGGATATCCGTTTTTTATAAAGATAGTCAATAACAAGTTCTATAGAAGACTACTTGCTATAGGATTATTTGGAATCTTAGTAATATTTCCGATAAGTGAAGTGATTTTTTACAGTATAAGGTATAAAAATGGTATAGTTGGTTTTCACTATTTACTATCGTGGATAGTATATGCTATGTTTTCGATTTCATGTTTTGCAGGAATTCTATTAAAAAAAGAAAAGAAATAGAACATAAGTACCACAAACTAGATTATGTTTTACATAATCTCACAAAAAGAAAATCATAAAACATATTAAACTAGCCAAAGAAAAATAAAAAGATAAAAATAATTTCTAACTGAGCAAAAAAACTCAGATAGAAATTATTTTATACAAGACAAGTAATCAATCACATTAGACTGCACTTTTTTGCTTTGCAATTTGAAAACGATACAGCTCATACTCCTTTAAAATCTTCACATAATAGGCTTCATCTTCAGTAGCACGTTTTAAATCATTGTATCTTCCAGAATTTATAAGCCATGAGTAAAGTTTGTTGGTATCCTTCGTTCCTTCATGCTTTCCTTCAGAAAAACCCGCGTTTTTTCCTTCTGAATATCCTTCAGAACGACCATGTTTTTTGGCAACATGAATATTGTAATTATAGTCTGCAACGGCAATTTCTTCTGCGAAAATCATGGATAAAGCGTCTTTATTAAGAGAGAGTTTTAATGCATCATTATATATTCCAGCAAGAAAAGGATCACTTTTTATATCTTTTTCAACATACGGATTATTAACATCTGCTATCATAGCTAATAGTTTTAGAAGTTCAACATCTTCATCTTTACTATAAGTTTTAGACAAATACATATCTAAAGCTTTATCTAACTGAACAAACGCAATTTCACGAAGAAGAGGGAATTCTAATCCACTATCACTGACAGCACATTTGACGCGGTGTATGTATCGATTGCTATCGAAATCCTTAAATTTTTGAGGGCTTTCTTTCATTAATACCACTAAGATAACATAAGGATTTTTGTCCAATCTCGCCTGATTTTTATCTTCTTTGACAGGTAAGCTATATTGCATCATTAAAATTCGTGAAGTATATATTTCGAATCGACTGAAGATGAATTCTTGAACAACATTTTGTACATCAGAATTCGACGATCTACCATCTTTTAAATGAGAAGTTATATCACAGATTACTTTTCTGACATTGTTTTTTTCGTAATTCGTATTTGATTCGAGTTGGGTTATTTTCTCTTTCATTATTCGTTGCAATAAGAAATCAAATCTTGACTCTTGAGAATTTGGTGAAAAAATATTTTTAGCCATTATATTATAAGTTAAATCTGCGACCTTCTTACCGTTTAGAAGTGCCATTAAATCGAGTTTTTGAGAATCTGTTAACAATGGCGCATTCAGAACTTTCTCCTGTAATTCTGATAATGTAAAAGTTTTTCTTTCACTCATAATTAAAACTCCTTTTTTATAATGAGTATCAGTACTAAATCAAAAAAGAACATAAAGACATTTAATCTGTCTAATGTTTTGGTTATAAAGATAAAATTGTGCATAAAAATAAGAAACTGAGCAAATCAGTTCTTTTATAAACACTAAAAAAGTGGCGATTATCAGCGATATGCTGTGAGATAAATTCCCCGTTTGAAAAATCTCTAATTGCTATGTTATTCTAGCAGAAGACTTTGTTTTCGTCAATAGCAATCATTTCATTAATGTGATATTACATTGTATGTAATAAGGCGATAAATAAATCACACCCGTATAGATTAAAAAAACATTTTTTTGATAAGTAGTGCATGAAATGTAGTTTTGTCAGTTGCTGCAATGAATTTATTATAGTCGCTGAATTTAATTAATATATTTAAGAATCACAAAAATGTTTGCTGTAATCTTTATAAAGTCTGATAATTAAATAGTGTTTAAAACTATTACAGTTGGAGGCTTTTCATTTTTGATAACATTGGCGGCTAACTCGTGACTTTAGTCATGAGTTAGCCGCCTTTTCTTGACTCTGCTAATTACGTATGGTATTATATAGACATGGATAAAGAT
>NZ_AUKC01000080.1 GCF_000424545.1 Butyrivibrio sp. NC3005
GCATTACGAACCATTACGTTTATAATCAAGCGAAAGCGTGTCTGCGACGAAATATACAAACATCAGAACAGATTATATAAAACAAAAAAGTATATATAATTATAATTCTTTTGCTACATGTATATAAGCCAAGAAAGATAATGGCTATCGCTTTTCACAACTATTATGTGAGGAAAGAAGGGAAAATGCAGATAAATGTTGGCTATAGTAAAAATCGTGATATTACAGCAGCGTTTACAGAAGCAATAGCTGCAATTCATAATCCTAATCTCATGATTTTCATGTCTTCGTATGATGGTCTTCCTAAAGTTGCTGAACTATTAAAGGAAAAGTATGCAAATGTGCCGTTTATAGGCACAAGTGCGATAACCTATTACAAAAATAATGCATCTGACCAGACTCTTTGTATAATAGGATTTGGAAACGATGCAGAAGCACAGGTTGGTGTACTTAGAAATATATCATCAGCTCCTATGTATGACTTGTATGGACTGAAAAATGCAATCAATAAGGTAATGCCAGGAGAAAGGAATAGCATATGTATCGAATTTTGTACAGGAGATGAGGAAAGGCTTGTTACCTCAATGAATGTGGCGCTTGGACCAAAGAAAGTACCGCTCCTTGGCGGAACAGTCTTTGGAGTTCCTGAGAATAAAGCATCTAAAGTATGCGTAAACGGCGATATATATGAAGATGCATGCTGTTATGCAGTTATTAAGAACAAATCAGGTAAGATTAGAACTTATAGTGAACTTATATATAGAGCAAGTAATAATAATCCAAGACATATTGCAACCAAGGTTAACCTTGCAAAAAAAGAACTTATAAGTCTTGATAACAGACCGGCAGCAGATGTCTATGCAAATGAATTGGGAATATCCAAAAATCAGATTATAGATAACGTCTTGGAAGCTCCTCTTGGAAGGGTAGTAGGCGATGAAGTGTTTATTTCTTCTATGAAAGAGATTGGTTCTAATGGTTCTTTGATAAATTATAAAAGACTTAATGAGAATGATACAGTTACAGTTCTAAAGCTCATGGACTATGATGAAATCAATCAAGAGACAAGGAGAGCAATAAAAGCTGACGGTAGTAAGATATCATTTGTATTTTCAGTAAACTGTATTTATAGGCATCTTCTTTTTTCTCAAAGAAACCACCTTCAGGATTTCTTGAAGGATATGGGGACATTGGGAACTCATGTTGGAGTAGTAGGAGGTGGAGAACAGTACAAGAACCAACATGTTAATCAGACTATGGTATGTGCTGTATTTGAATGAGGAGGATTAAAAAATGGCTTTTTTCAAAAAAAAAGAAGATATAGAAGAAAATGAAGCTATAGAAAAAGCAAAGGAACGAAGTGTAATAGAAAAACTTGATCCTTTTCGTGAAATTGGACGTTTTGCAATTGAACAAAAGGATAAACTCCAAGATGAAGAAGCAATTACAATTGAAGGAATTGACGAAATAGGAAGCTCATTCAATCTTGTTAAAGATAGGTACGACAACATGAGTTCTTCGATTGACGCTTTTAAAGAGCAGTTTATGGAAGCTAAAGCCATATCCAACAAGTTTGAGTCGATTATCAGCAAAATGCTAGAAACTGCTGATAATTCACAGGCAAGCATGGAAAAAGTTGATCAAAGTTCTGCAACAGTATCAGAAACAATCGATGCAATGCAGAAAGTATTCGAAGCATTCCAAGCAAGTTTTGATGAAATTCAGGAAAAGGTAAATCAGATAAATTCAGTGGCGACACAAACAAATCTTCTTGCACTAAATGCTTCAATCGAAGCTGCAAGAGCAGGTGAAGCCGGGAAAGGATTTGCTGTAGTTGCAACGCAGGTAAACAAGCTTTCCATTGAAATAAAAGAGTTAGTCGGCTCCATTGGAGAAAGTATGGAAGGTCTTACAAGAAATAATGATTCACTTAATGAATCAATTAAAGAGACCAGAAATGCTATGGATCAGTCACATAATGAAATAGTCGCAACTCAGGAAGTTATAGGTTCAATCAGAGGTGTTGCAGATGAAGTTGGAGGAACAGCAGATGAAATGTCTACAACTTTTGAAAGCTGCGAGCAAGAAATTGTCAATATTGTAACTGATATTAGCGATTCGAATCATTTCTTTGAAGACGTTTCAGACGGAATAGACACTCTCAAAGAGAAAATAACCAGAAAAGGTTTCATGTTCGAAGACATGCACAACGTCTTAGAACAAATAGATCCTCTTATCAAATATATTGAAAAAGAAGCTTCTGAATGAAGTGACAAGCAGTCATCTATAGTAATCTACTAAAAAGGCTTGAACCGGCAATAATGCGTGGTTTAAGCCTTTTTTAATGGTTTATTTACAGAATAATCCCGCAAAACAAAGGTACTTGGACAGTCTTAATACAGCTCGTCGGATAAAAATGGTTATTCATCAACAAATGAACATAATAAAGAAAAAGATGTTATAGTGTTTATATCGAACGGGGAACACAACGATTCGGTATGAAAAATGATAAAGAAAAAAGTTCATTGTAGTCACTCGGGTTTTCTGATGGCAATCGGGAGAGAGAAATGTCTTTCGTGGGGGAGAAACGAAAGGCTTTCTTTTTGCAATTTTTTAATCTTTATTGAAACTGAAATTTAATCAACAAAGGAGTGTAGTATGAATTTTAGGTCATTAAAACAAAAGGCAAAAGCGGATTTTAAAGCAGAGTATTATTTGTATGTGGGAATAATTATTGCTATGGCAACAATATCAGCTATAGGAATAGCTCTTACAAGCTGGATTCCTGTTGGAGGAGCGGTAATTGCGTCAAGTTTCGTAATAGCACCACTTAGTGTTTCAATATGCAGATTTGCTTTAAATAATAGAGAAGGATATGGAACATTCGAAGATATCTTATATTCTTTCAAAACAAACTGGCTCAATATTGGAATAGTAATGTTTAAAATGAAAGTAACCATTTTTTTGTGGTCACTTTGTCTTATAGTTCCAGGTATTATCAAAAAGTATCAATATGCAATGGTTCCATTTATTCTTGCAGAGAATCCGGATATCACATGGGAAGAAGCAAGCGAGATTTCAACAGAAATGATGGAAGGCAATAAAATGGATTTGTTCCTTCTTCAGTTTTCATTTTTTGGATGGATTATGCTTGGACTTATTACAAGTGGACTAGCTATTGGATTGTATGGTGGTCCATATATTACTCAGACAATGGCAGAAGCTTATGAGTATTTAAAGAAATGCTATATCACAAGCGGTGGTGCTATTTACATGAAGCAGGTAGAAAATGTTAATTTCAATAAGAATATGTTCGCACAGAATACATCAAGCTATAACACTCAGAACTATAGCAATCATAATGCATACGGGCAGATGAATCAGGGATACAATAATCAAAATACATATGGACAGATGAATCAAAACTTTACTGCTCCAAATGGTAACACCAATTTCTAAATTGACATAGGTCTTGCTGAGATTTAGGATAATCATCAACAAGAATCCTGCTTCGCAGGACAAAATTTCTCTTGGCGACAAATTTTGGTCTGGTACGGTTATTGTTTTGAATACTTAGTAGATTAGTTTTACTGGCTTGTAATATTTCATGAGCAGAACTGTTTATAAA
>NZ_AUKC01000081.1 GCF_000424545.1 Butyrivibrio sp. NC3005
AAAGGAACTCTTAAGAGTTCCTTTTTTTCGATATAAAAAAGGACTAAAATTATGAATAGTGTAAGTTTAAGTCATATATCAGAAGTATATTTATATGAATATTATATTGCCCCAAATGAAGCATATGAAATAAATGATAATTCAGAGATTGAATCATTTATAAATGATGCCAAATCATTAATGGCAAGAGGGAATATAAATGAGGCTTTGCAAAAATGGCTGAAGGCAAATGTTGAAAATCCAGTAAATATGGAGATTATTTTGCAGATTATTTCCTGTTGTAAACAGCTTGGAGATATTCAAGGGGAATATACATATACTATTATGTCTTATAATTATTCTTGTACGAGAGCAGAACTTGCGGCATACTATAGGAATCTTGGATGGTATTATCTTGAAAGTTATAAACCGGAAATATCTGCAGCATGCTATAGATATAGCATGCTGTTTGATGATACAAAACAGGCTGATAACGAAATAAAGTTTCTGGAAAAAGCTATGAAACATCCGATGGCAGAATACCCGATTGAAAAATTGCAAGAGATTCTAAAAGAGAATAAAATACCAATAGAGGCTAATAATATAACGCTTGCACTTTTATATAAAGCTGGAGAAGAAGCAGAGACCAAAAAAATGTTCGATCAAGCTTTAGATTGTTATAGAATGGTCTATGATTTGACGCAGGATAAGGAAGTAGGTTATAGAATAAATATTCTTTCTAATACTAAAATGTACCCATAAATATCATGTGCAAAGTGAGGAATATTATGGAGAATATTGAAAAACTTAAGAAGATAATAGAAGAAACTGACAACATAGTGTTCTTTGGTGGAGCAGGAGTATCAACAGAAAGTGGTATTCCGGATTTTAGAAGTCAGGACGGTCTCTATAATCAGCAATATGATTATCCCCCAGAGAGGATAGTAAGCCACACTTTTTATAGGAAATACCCAGAAGAATTTTTTAGATTTTACAGAGATAGAATGATATATCCAGACGCAAAACCTAATAAAGCGCATTTGAAACTGGCCCAGTGGGAGCGTGAAGGAAAGCTTAAGGCTGTAATTACACAAAACATTGATGGTCTTCATCAGGCTGCAGGTAATAAAATTGTATATGAACTTCATGGAAGCGTTTTAAGAAATTACTGTGAAGAGTGCGGAAAGTTTTATAAACTTGATGAAATTTTGAAAATGGATAATGTACCTGTATGTGGATGCGGTGGAAGAATAAAACCTGATGTAGTACTTTACGAAGAAGGTCTTGATATGGATGTTATGCGCAAGGCTGTAAATGCTATTCAGAATGCAGATGTTCTTATCATTGGAGGAACATCGCTTGCTGTATATCCAGCGGCAGGACTTATAGACTATTATAGAGGCAATAAGCTTATTGTTGTTAATAAATCAGCTACACCAAGGGACAGTGAAGCAAATTTGCTTGTTAAAGGAAGTATTGGAGAGGTTTTTGATCAACTCCCATAGATAATAAAAAGGAAAGTGATAATGAAGATTGATTTAGGGGATATCGTAAAGTTAAAAAAGAAACATCCCTGCGGTTCCTATGAATGGAAAGTCTTACGAATCGGAGCTGATTTTAGACTTGAGTGTCTAGGGTGTGCGCATCAGATAATGATTCCACGTTCTACTTTGGAAAAGAGTGTGAAAGAAATAAAAAAAATCTAAAATGATTAATGGTACTTGAAAAAGTTATCGAAATATGGTATCGTACCATATTGTGATATAAATTCCTTGCTTCCGTGGCGCGAATCACAATGCCAAATGAAATCGGAGGCCAGAGACCAAAAGGAGGTTAAGTAACATGAACAAGTACGAATTAGCCGTTGTAATCAGCGCAAATGTCGATGACGAGAAAAAGAACGAAGCCGTTGACAAGTGCAAGGCACTGATCGAGCGTTTCGGTGGCACAGTTACTAACGTTGACGATTGGGGTAAGAAGAAGCTTGCTTATGAGATCAAGAATCAGACAGAAGCTTTCTATTATTTCATTCAGTTCGATGCCGAAGCAACTGTTCCTGCAGAACTTGAGTCTCGTGTCCGCATCGTAGAGAACGTCATCAGATACTTATGCGTTAAGAACGAGCAGGCATAAGAAAGAGGACAAGAATAAATGAATAAAGTTATACTTATGGGACGTTTAACAAAGGATCCGGATGTTCGATATACTCAGAGCGAGCAGCCTATGGCTATTGCCAGATATACGCTTGCTGTAGATCGTCGAGTTCGCCGTCAGGGCAGCGATGAGCAGACTGCAGATTTTATTGGATGTGTTGCATTTGGTAAATCTGGTGAGTTTGCAGAGAAGTATTTACATAAAGGAACAAAGATTTGCGTCACAGGACGTATCCAGACTGGTAGCTATACCAATAAGGATGGCGTTAAAGTATATACTACAGATGTCGTCGTAGAAGATCAGGAATTCGCTGAGAGTAAGAATGCATCAGCTCAGAACGGAGGATATTCCGCTCCGGCTGCTAATTCTTCTTCCGAACAGCCTGTAGCGGCAGCCGATGGATTCATGAATATTCCAGATGGAATTGATGAAGACCTGCCGTTTAATTAATAGTCAGCTCATATTGCTGACTGATTACAAAAGGAGGCAATCAAATGGCTTTCAATAAGGAAAGATCCGAAGCTCCTCGTAAGAAGGGCGGAATGCACAGAAGAAAGAAAGTTTGCGTATTCTGTGGTAAGGACCATTCAATTGATTATAAAGATGTTGCTACTCTTAAGAAATATGTTTCTGAGAGCGGAAAGATTCTTCCTAGAAGAATTACTGGCAACTGCGCTAAGCACCAGAGAGAGATTACTGTTGCAATTAAGCGTGCTAGACATCTTGCACTTATGCCTTACGTAGCTGATTAATTCAGTGGTTAAGGATTTACAATAAGACTTGGTCTTTTGTAATAATATTGATTATTAAGGAGTTATGGTTTATAAAAGCCATAACTCCTTTTTTGTGGGAATTTGTTTAGTACTTTTTGTTTTCTTGACTCTGCTAATTACGTATGGTATTATATAGACATGGATAAAGAT
>NZ_AUKC01000082.1 GCF_000424545.1 Butyrivibrio sp. NC3005
TTCCTGTGTTTCCAGTAGTTTTAAGTGACTAACTAATACCATGGATTCTAGGCATCTTTGAGCATATTCACTCACGTTTGACAATATTTTCTGTTACCTAACTTGTTCTCCTAAATTTCAATAAAATAATTATTTATATAGGACACAACTGTCCAAAAATATCAATAAAAAATTTAAGCTCTTCCATTGTGGTCAAATGACTCAAACTAATCCTAAATGATGAAAGTGCATTTCTTCTATCTCCACTTATTGCCATGACAGCTTCAGATGGCATACCATCTGTACTACATGCAGATTTTACGGAAACACAAATTCCTTTTTCATCTAACATACGCTGAAAGACTGTACCTTTAATCCCCTCTACACTTAGATTCAAAATATGCGGAATCGCACTTTGGGGCGAATTAATATTTACCTTTTCAAATTTCAAAAGCTCTGTGCGCAAGTAATTGTTTAATTTACTAACTGCCAAATTTCTTTCATCAAGATTTTCTAATGCTAATTTTAAAGCCATATAAGTTGATGCAGCAAGATTAACAGCAGGAGTACCGCTTCTATACTTAGTGGTACTTGTCCCGCCGTGTAGAAGTGGTTCTAATCTTACACCTTTCTTTTTTATTAAAAGCCCACATCCATTTAAACCATAGAATTTATGTGGACTAAGAGATACTAAATCAATACCATTAACATCAAAACCTATCTTTCCAATTGCCTGTGTTGCATCAACATGCAAATGGCAATTTGGATAATCAGATAGAATTTCTTTTATTTTAGCAACAGGCTGAGTTACTCCAAGCTCACTATCAACTGCCGTCACGCTAACTATTATTGTGTCATCCCTTAATTTCTTTTTAAAATCTTCCACGGAAATCTGACCGTTTGAATCAACTTTTACAATATCAACTTCATATCCTTCTTTCTGTAAAAAAGATAAAACACTTTTCACAGAACTATGTTCTAGTGGTGTAGATATAATATGCTTCCCATATTCTTTATACTCATATGCTATACCCTTAATTGCTGTATTGTTGGATTCTGTAGCTGATGATGTATATATAATTTCTGCAGGACTTACATTTAATAACCCTGCAATTTTCATAGTAGTTTCATCCATAAAAGCTGAAGCTTCTCTACCTAGTTGATGATGTGAATTAGGATTTCCTGAAAACTTTTTGGACGTTTCATAAAAATAATCCAGAACCTGTATATCTACAGGAGTATTTGCTGTGTAATCTAAATATACTATATCATTCATCTCTAACTTCCATTATTGTACCACCACCAATAACAACATCTCCATCGTATAGAACGCCTGCTTGTCCTACAGTTGCTGCTCTTTGCGGCATATCAAAAGTCACTTTTAATGTATTATCATCTATCTGCGTAACTGTTGCCGGCTGTTCAGTCTGTCTATACCTTATTTTGGCATTACAATGCATTGGTACTTCAATTTTAGGAACCGAAATAAGATTAATATCCTTTAATATAACTGTTTTTCTAAACAGTTCTTCGTTATCTCCAAGAACAACCTTATTCTCTACAGGATTGATTTCTTTTACATACAACGGTTTCTTATATGCAATACCAAGTCCTTTTCTTTGACCAACGGTATAAGAAATAATACCCTTATGTTCTCCTAGTTTTGTTCCATCAGAAAGAATAAAATCTCCACATGGATACTTTTTCCCAGTATACTGAGATATAAAGGCTGAATAATCACCATCTGGAACAAAACAGATATCCTGAGAATCATGCTTTCTTGCATTTACGAAGCCCTTTTCTAAAGCAATTTCTCTAACTTCTGTCTTTTTCATAGATCCTAATGGAAAGCAAATGTGCTTCAACTGATCCTGAGTTAGCATGTACAGAACATAACTTTGGTCTTTTGTATCATCTAGTGCTTTCTTTAATAAATATCTACCTGTATTTTCATTTTTTTCAATTCTGGCATAATGTCCAGTTACTATATACTCTGCACCTCTTTTTCTTGCTTCCTCAAGAAGCTTTTCAAACTTCATGTATCTATTACAATCAAGACAAGGATTAGGAGTTCCTCCATTCTCATATACCTTAATAAACTTATCTATAATATTCTTGCGAAAATCAGCTGTATAGTCTATAACTTCATAAGGCATGTCCAAATTAAATGCAACTTCACTGGCATCTTCTATATCTTTAGAACTACAACAAGTATGAAATCTACTACATCCTAAATCTTCATTTTCATAAAGGCGCATAGTAACACCTTCACATTCAAAATTGTTCTTTTTCATCATATAAGCGGCTACACTACTATCCACTCCGCCACTCATTGCTATTAAAGCTTTCATGCATAATACCTTTCTCAGAATTTACTCTGAATACTTTTGACACTTATATCATAATAACATGTTTTATGTAAAAAGAAAATTTTTTTGCATTTTTCTCTTTACAAATCTCATTTTTAATGATAATATTATTTACGCGTCAGAGATACGTATGGCCCGGTGGCTCAGTTGGTTAGAGCGCCGCCCTGTCACGGCGGAGGTCAAGGGTTCGAACCCCTTTCGGGTCGTTTTAAAGGATAGATTTATGTCTATCCTTTTTTATTTTATTTATATTCTATTCTTTATATATGAGTTATTAGTTACAAAAGAAGTTATTCTATTCAGAGAAACTTTACTATTATTTGTTATCAAAGTTTACTTGTTTAATTATTTCCGCAACTTAACTATGTTTAAGAAATTCTAATTCACCTTAGTACACATACAAAACTTTCAGTATTTCATTTAATGAATCAATTTATTTCCGTAAAATTTTAATTAACATTTTTAATACTTCTTAGTGTATGACTTTTTGTCACTTATATTCAGAAACTCGCATTTACTGCGAGTTTCGTGAGAACAAAAGTCAAGCGGCAAACTGGTCCAAGGCGAAGCCT
>NZ_AUKC01000083.1 GCF_000424545.1 Butyrivibrio sp. NC3005
AGCATCTAAGAACCAACGTTTATAAACAGTTCTGCTCATGAAATATTACAAGCCATCAAAACTCAGCTATCAAATATAATAGACAAAAATCTATACTTTATTATTTAAAAAATGTTTTGTCCTTTTTATAGGTTCAACGCACCTTTATTATTATAACGTATATGTCAACTATTTCCACCTGTTTTGGAAATGGAACAAGGAATAAATCTAACAATTGTTAGAATCATTAATTACTTTGACATATATCTTTTCCAGTTTTTCCACATGGATATCGAAACTGAACTTTTCATTAACTATTTTGATACAGTTTTCTGAAGTTTGCTTGAAAAATTCATAATCTGTCAGATAGGAAATAATAGCTCTGGCAAACTGATCAGTATTCTTCAGTTCGCATAATGTTCCGTTTGTCTTATCTTCAACAAGCTGTGGGATTCCTCCTATATTAGTTGCAACGCAGGGAAGCGCATATCCAAAAGCATCCAGTATAGACATAGGCATTGCCTCCATATGTGATGGCAGAAAAAATAGCATACTGTCTTTAAGAAGGCTATCTTTCTTATCATCTGTCACCCATCCCGGAAAAACAACATTATGTTGAACAATCTCCTCTGAAAGAGAATTTGTCACAAGGCTTGTATCTCCAACTCCTCCGAATATAAATTTAGCTTTTGGAACTTTTTCAACTACTTTTTGGATTATGAAAGGCGCTTCTTCCATTCCTTTACCTTTGGTTATAACCCCAAGGAAAAGAATCTTTTTTGCCTCAAATCTCTTTTTCATTACCTTTTCATCCAGCATAGAAGCTTGTGGTTTACTATAATTTGACACAACCTCAATTCTATCTATAGGAAATGTTCTAGACAAAACCTTTTTCCAATGCTCCGTTAATACAATCATTCTGGAACATTTTCCATACCATTTTCTAACAAGCTTTTTCTTAAAATCCGATGCATTTTCATAAAAAACATCAAAAGCTGAACCATGAATATGGTTTATAACAGGAATTTTCCTATTGCAGCTCATGAGGATAAACGGAATCTCTCTATAGAAGCTCGGACCAAAGGAAGTATGAATATGAACGGCATCTATGTTTTTCTTCCTTAAAAGTTTGTGAAAGGAAACATATGCCTTTAGTGCTTTTTTTAGCTTTGCAGTCTTTGAACCATCACAATAGGATTCTATATAGAAAATATTAAATTTTTTTTCAAGACTACTGCCATAATACCCATTGGTAACAGCTGCAATTCCTCCATGTACATCTCTTTGCTGTACAATCATGCATATGTTCTTCATAAATTAAAATATCCTTCTTTTTATTCTTATATCTTCACACTTTATAATACCGTTTAAGGCTAAATTATCCTTATTCTCTTCGACAATTTTGTTACCATTTAATTTTTCTTTTCATGTGCCATCTGGTATTTAATACTACAAAAATCAATAATCCTAGAAATAACTATATGCGCAATTATGGATATTATACCAGATACCATCAGAAATCCAAAAAGCGATAATAGAGGGTCCAATCTCTGTATCAATTCTTTGTGAATAAAGTAGTTTAATACAATCCAATGGTATAGAAACAACTCATAAGTAAAATCAAATCGTACACGAAATCTCCCAAAACTGTATGATAATGCAATTACAATAACACTTAGAAGCGTGCTGGTTATTATTCCAGTATAGTAACCAAAGTCAGAAATACTAGTAAATACTATGCTTCCCCAACCCAAAAGGCTGATGGCAGAAATTGTTCTTGCATGTTCAGAAACAAAAGAAAAATTCTTATACATTACCATTCCTATATAAAACCAGACAAAATAAGGAAAAAATGTTCTACTAAGATATTTATCAGCAATAGGAAATCTTAATACTATAATCTTGGAAATAATATTTAACGCTACTGAAGCTAAAAAAATCAATGCAGCTTTTGCGTTGGAAATCTTTTTCAAATATTTCCACACAAAGGCACATAGAAAATACAACTGGATTTGAACAAAAATAGTCCAAAGTGCTCCATTTATACTTCCCGTTGCAAATCCTGACAAAAAACCAGGAGTAAATGCCACTCCAAAAATCTGCATTATAATCCACGGTAGTAAGTTCCAGAAAGAAACACCAGCAACAACAATTATGAAACAAGCATTTATAATCGTACACAAATAAAGCGGTGGCAAAATCCTGACCGCTCTATTGAAAAAAAACGCTTTGAAAGAGAGCCTTGAACATGTTCTTGATGTTAAGAAACCACTTATAGCAAAAAAAATCACCACCCCTGGAATGTGCTCAGTCACAACTCTTATTGATTGCATTAAAGAACTATCAATGTGAAAAACATTCACACAATAGCCTGTATAGTGAAGCAGCATTACAAAAAAGGCAGCGAGAATTCTCATAATATCAAGTGAATTATCGGTTATATTTGTATTCTTTTCAGATTTAATCATCATTGTTTTCATAATATTCAAACAGCAAACTAGAGTAAAAAATTATTTAATAGCCAGTTTGATTGGTTTTTTTGAACGCAGTGACAAAAAACTACGCAAACTGGCCATTTGAAAAGGGTTCGCCTTTGACCAGTTTGCCACTTGACTTTTGTTCTCACGAAACTCGCCGTAAATGCGAGTTTCTGAATGTAAGTGACAAGAAGTAATACTTTATTGTTTTAAATACTTAGTAGATTAGTTTTACTGGCTTGTAATATTTCATGAGCAGAACTGTTTATAAACGTTGGTACTTATGCGCTG
>NZ_AUKC01000084.1 GCF_000424545.1 Butyrivibrio sp. NC3005
GATGCCCTAAAAGGCAACCACAACGTAGATTGTGGCAATAGGAAGCACGCGACTTTAGTCGTGTGAGGCTTCACTTTGGACTGTGTAAATGGTCTTTGCAGTAAAACAGTTGTCTACTCAGAAGAGTTATATTAGCTAAATGTTAGTTAATTAGAATGAAAGGAACTGATGCAACTTTGAGGAATACCTCAACTCATTAGTTCCTTTTTTTACAGCTTATGAGTGCCTATGACTTATTATATAATAGTAAGCAGATGGCAGTTGTCTTAATAAGCAATATCAATTTTTAGTCAGATGGAGAAAATATGTTTCGTTTATGGGTACGACTATTTGAAAATGGTCATATGTTAAAAGATGTAGTAATTGAAGATGGTTCTGAAGATAGCAGGACTCACAAAGTAATGAATTCATTGGAAAAAGCCTGCTATGAATTTGATTTACCAAAACCAATATGGCTAAAAAACAATGTTTATGACTTTCAAATTCATTCAAAATGCAGATTTACCAAAGATAGTTTTATAGAAATTGTTGGCTTTGATTATATGGAAATTCAGATAATCGAGGAATAATAAGTTGTTTTATATAGAAATTCAAATAATGCTGTGTATCTCCGATAAAATATGAAGAAGTGCCTAAATGTATCATGGTGATATGTAGACATCACATAGATTATATATTTTTTCTATATATGTCAAAAAGAAAAAGGCGAAAACCCACAGGCTCGCCTGTGGGTTTTCGCCTACGTTAAGCTAAAATTTACTTTATTACACAAAATGGTCACAAATGGAGTTTATTATAGTAAAATAAGAAAAAAGTCAGAATTTTCATGAATGGAGAAAAGGATATGGAAAAAGATGAAATATTTGAAAAGGAGAACTCATTAAGTTCTAGTGCAGGCGGAAACGAGAACGAAAAAGTTGAAGTTCAAAGTACTGAAACATCGAATGTATCTACCACAACATCAGAGAATAAAACTTCTCAGGATACTTATCAGTCAGGAAGCTATCAGACTACTAAAATGTCAGATACAGCATCTTTGTCTGGAAGAAATCAAAATTCCCAAAGCACAGGAAGTTATCAGTATTACGGAAACGCACAAGGATACCATAATACAGGTTATTCACAAAGCGCCGCAAATACAAGTAATACAGGTGTCTTTCAGAATTCAGTAAATACAGGTAATTCTCAAAATATAGGAAATACAAGTAATACGAGGTATTCTCAGAATACAGTAAATACCAGCAATAAAGGTTATTCCCAGAATACAGCAAATACAGGTAATTATTCAAACTATGCAGCAGGAGGAAGTCAGCAAAGATACGGTAATTATCAGTACAATGCCAATGGTGCATATGGAGCAAACATAGCAAATAGTAATGGAGCTCAACCACAAAAGCCTAAAAAGGGTGTATTTAAAAGACTTCTTGCATTTGTTCTAGTATGCGCAGTTTTATGCGGACTTGCAGCTGGTGGATATTACGCTGTACGTCATACAGATTTTTTTGTCAAAAATAAAAAAGACACTAGAAAAGTTGCAACAACTGAGTCTTCCATTGCCGCTGATAGTAATAGTAGTAAGAAATCAGAAAATGGCGACAAGACTGTTGTAACAGACGTTACACAGGTTGTTAAACAGAATATGCCAGCTATTGTGGCAATTGATAACAATTTCACTCAGAGTGTTAATTCTTATTGGGGCAAAATTGGAGAGCAGGAAGTTACAGCTAATGGTTCAGGTATTATTATAGGAAAAAATGATACTGAACTTTTGGTTGTAACTAACAACCATGTTGTTGAAGGTGCAGACGAACTTAAAGTTCAGTTTATTGATGGTTCTAAGGCGGGAGCCAATATCAAAGGTACAAATGCCGATATGGATTTGGCAGTAATTGCAGTTAAACTTCAGTCTCTGTCTGATGATACTATGAGTCAGATTGCAATTGCTACACTTGGTAACTCTGATAATCTTCAGTTAGGTGAGCCGGCAATTGCCATTGGTAATGCACTTGGATATGGACAGTCAGTAACTGTAGGTGTTATAAGTGCATTAAATAGAGCGGTTGCAAATGGAAAAGGCAGTGAAGGAACATTCCTTCAGACTGATGCTGCTATTAACCCGGGTAACTCTGGAGGAGCGCTTCTTAATTCCAAAGGCGAGCTTATTGGAATAAACTCCGCAAAGTATGCAGCTCAGGATGTAGAAGGAATGGGATTTGCTATTCCAATTTCTATAGCAAAACCTATTATCGATGAACTTATGAATGAAGAGACTAAGTATAAAGTTGACAAGGACAAGAAGGGATACCTTGGTGTAACAGTATATACTCCTACTGGGGTAGATGGAGCTTATGTAGCATCAGTGGCTAAAAATTCAGCAGCAGAAAAAGCTGGAATCAAGGCAGGAGATATTATTACAAAGCTCAACGACACAGAGATTAATTCAAGAGATGATTTGATTAACAACCTTTCATTCTTTGGAGCAGGAGAAAAAGTCAAGGTTAAAGTCCTTAGAAAAGGTGCAAGTGGCTACGAAGAGCATGAACTGGAGGTTACTCTTCAGAAAAAGTAATACAAGCATCAAAACGGACTACATAAATCAAAAACCTATAATTTATTGTTCTGGATACTTAGTAGATTAGTTTTACTGGCTTGTAATATTTCATGAGCAGAACTGTTTATAAA
>NZ_AUKC01000085.1 GCF_000424545.1 Butyrivibrio sp. NC3005
CTACGCAAACTGGCCATTTGAAAAGGCTTCGCCTTGGACCAGTTTGCCACTTGACTTTTATTCTCACGAAACTCGCAGTAAATGCGAGTTTCTGATTATAAGTGACAAGAAGTCATAACTTTTTGTCACTTATTTTTCAACGTAATAAAAATCGCCATCTGGAAGCTTTCCGCCTACAGACTTAGGATTCTGTTTGTAGAGCTCTCCAAGGTATCCCGAAAGCATAGTCTTCATGTCTTCTCCTGCTACAAATTTGATATTGCAAAGGGGAATTGCCTTGGTTGCAACCTGCTTTTTGATAATATCAAAATTCTCTATAAGAGTTGACGCTTCATCAATATTCTCGTTTGTGAAATTAATGGACTTTTCATACTGCTTAAGGAAAAGTGATACTGCATCCTTGTGCGCATCTACAAACTCGCTTCTACCAATTATGACACCTGTGACAAGTTTTGCATCAGAACCATCTTTTTTGGCTGCCTTTTCCCATTCAGCATTTATGTCTATGGCTATTCTGATATTAGAATTTTTCATCATAGCTGTTGTAACAAAGGGCTGAGGAAGCATTGCCACACCATTTTTGTCATTTGCAAGTGCACTTAAACACTCTGTATGCTCAGACTTGTATTCGATTGTTACATCTTTTTCTGGATCAATGCTGTTTGCCTTGAGCATATAGTTAAGTGCATATTCTGGTGTTGAGCCTTTACCACTTGCATAAATTGTCTTTCCTTTAAGGTCTTCAACTTTTGAAATAGTATTTCCATTTTCTACTATATACAAAACGCCAAGTGTATTAACTGCAAGCACTTTTACTTTGCCTTCTGTCTTGTTGCAAAGGACTGCTGCCAGATTTGCTGGAACTGCTGCAATATCAACTTTTCCCTGAATAATCAAAGGTGTGAGTTCATCTGGTGCACTGTAGGTTTCAAAAGAATAATTATTGCTGTCGGTAGCCTTTTTAGCGCTATCATCCATGAGCTTTACAAGTCCCATTGCAGTTGGTCCCTTTAAAGCTGCAACATTAATATCTACTGGCTCAGAAGTGGTTGGAACAGATGTAGATGCAGACGCATCTGCTGTACTAGAACTTTCAGATGATACCAATGCATCCTGTGAAGTATCAGAACCTGCATCTGTACTCTGTGTTACAGAAGCATTAGAACCTGACTCATTAGGATTATCATTGGTATTGCTCTGACATGCCGTCAGATATAAGCTGGTAAAAATTAATGCGACACAAATCCAGGATAAAAATTTTTTACTCATATTTACCTCTTTCTGGAAACTATTATTTATGTAGCTTTTATACCCTTCTTTATGATAGTCCTTTGATAATTTTTTGACAAGTGACTTGTTTAATATTATTGTCTCATGCTAACTCTGATTTTAATCTAACCAAACATTGGCATAGTTTCTGTAATTGTCATTTTGCTGATACGTTTTGATGGAGAATATACTGTAAAGGAAATAGACGAAGGAAGAAGAAATGATAATCCTAAAACAACACATATATAGTAGTTCCCACGCCAAGTGCACTATCCACCGTTATTTTTGCATCATGAATCTCAGCTATGTGTTTTACGATTGCAAGACCAAGACCTGTACCACCTGTAGCTTTGGATCTGCTTTTATCCACGCGGTAAAAGCGTTCAAAGATTCGCTGTTGCTCTGAAGCAGGGATTCCTATCCCATTGTCTTTAACTGTAAGTGCCGTCTGCCCGTCTATTTTTCCCACAGAAATCTTTACTTTTCCGCCTGCCATCTTCGACAGTTCATTCCCCATCATGCTCATTCCATATAGAAACAAGGATAGCCCACCTATCATATTTAGAACATTAAAAATATCCATACAAATTTCTTTCTTCACTATTTTCTGCTTAACCGATTATCAGAATATCGCTTGAAAGTAAAATGTATGGACAGCTTTATGTAAAATCCATGTAAAATTTACATGCGGTACTACCGCAAACAATTTAAACATACTGCAAAGGATAAGGCACCAGATATGTTTACCCCTTTTTACATAGTTTAGGGTAAAGGGGTGAAGAAATAGCGTACAACTATTTCTGTTTTGGAAAAAGTTGCCCCCCTTTTTAAGCAAGACTATGTATCTCTTAATGTTAACACTCTTCTTGAATCCGGTCACTTTTTGTAGCAATGCCAGAACTGGCTTCTTGCCTCAAGCACAAACTCACCGTCTTTTTCAATTTTATCTTCAAAATATGCAAGGAGCTTGTTCTCATATCCGGCAATAGCTTTCTCATAATCCTTGTAGTAATCCTTCATCTTCTCCACGATTTCTTTTGCCTCGGTATAATGCCAGAAATTAGGCAAAAGAACTGACTCCACCCTTGCAAAATATTTCTCCATCATGGATATATACCGATTTCTCTTCTCTGTCTGACCAGCTATTGTTTCATCTATGAATGATGAGTCTTCTCCTATAGCTTCAATAGCTTCTTTAAAGAGATTGTTCCAGTTTGCCACGTTAGCACCGTTGAAAGAAAACAGACCATCCTCTGCGACTACCTTGCCGGCATGTGCCACGATAGCTTCGATATCTTTTATCTCAGAGTGAAGCCTCACACGACTAAAGTCGCGTGCTTCCTATTGCCACAATCTACGTTGTGGTTGCCTTTTAGGGCATCGGACTGCGTTTCTGTCCATA
>NZ_AUKC01000086.1 GCF_000424545.1 Butyrivibrio sp. NC3005
CTATTTCTACAAAATCAATTCATTCGAGGATGATTATATTTTGTTTCCGCTCGCAGCGACGTTTAATAGAATACCTCTACAAGCCCGCAAAGTCAACATATATTTACAAACGAATTATCGATAATGTTATATATACTTTTTAAACTTGTTCTGTATATTCACCGCACCTCTGCGTGGGAGATGTCTTAAAATTTTTGAATTCCTTTACTAATCAGCCCTACTAAAGCTTAAGGATCCGTATGCAAACGGGAGTAGGTCAAAACACGACCTACTCCCGTTCAATTTCATTTATTCTCAATAGACCCTACCGACTGCCTCTACTAAAGACAGCAGTTTTTCAGGCTAAAACCCACTAACAGACCCTCCTAAAGATTGGGAACCCCCACTAAACTTTGGAGACCTCATATTTTTCTTATCCTGCATATTTAACTAAAGTCACAAACCGCAAATAAAGACCTCGCCTTAAATGTTTTACACTTAAAGCGAGGTCTTAGTTTAATGATTACTAATGATTATTAGTACTAATATTTTTTACAAAAATTAGTGATTGGATTTACTATTTTTTCTGCGTCCATGCACAACTAATGCACTAGCTACCACAGCTGCTGTAAGAAGAATTGCAAAATCTTTTCCAAGGTTAGACTCATCTCCTGTCCTACGTTTTCTTCCAAGAACAGCAGGCTCATCTGCTTCCTCTTCTTCTGTAAGCTCTGTATCATCTACTCGTCTAGCACCTAATACATCCGGTGAATCAGGGAATACAGGAGTTGGTGTCACTACTACTGTAGTTGTTGGAGTAGTAGGTGTTGGTGGTGTTGGCGGCGTTGGTGGTGTTGGTGGTGTTGGTGGTGTTGGCGGTGTTGGTGGTGTTGGCGGTGTTGGTGGAGGTGTTGGAGTTGTAGGTGTTGTAATAGTAAGTGTTCCAATCTTCTCAACCAAAGTATAGTTATCTTCTTTTGCCGTTCCATCCCACACTATCTCGTAAGTGTTATCTGATGATCCAACTTCAATCTGTTTTCCAGTTACATTCAACGTAGCTGTTTCATCATTAACAAATCCTTCTAATGTTCCTCCAGCGGTAATCGCCGAGCCATCATATGTCTTTGACGCACTAAAGGTTGTAACTGTAAGTGGAGCTCTGTTAATTGTAAGCTTTCCTAATGTACCATCCTCATACGTAAACTGGCTTCTGACTTCATTATTTTCAGGGTCATAAATCTTCATTTCAGTTACATCCAGAACCATGCCGTATTCGCCAGCGTCAGTTCCTTTTGTTGTAACCTTAACACCTGTTACTTTGAATTCAACACCATCTATACTTACAGTTGTCTCTGTTGTTTCATCCATTTCGGCACGAACTTCAGTTCCGAAAAGTCTACGCAAGTTGTCTGCCATTGGTTCAAATATCTCATCGATAGGTAATCCGCCACTTGCTTCTAATCTGTAATCAAAGTTCTTATATTCTAATCCGCTATAAATCTTATCTACGTCATCAACTGATCCTTTAATTACAAACTTGTAATCTCCTCTATCAAAAATTTCAAGAGTACCAATGTTTTCAACTAATTCATAGTTGTCAATCTTTCCGTTTATCCACTCAAGTTCATACGTATTAGGAGTAGTTCCTACATTTGTGATTTTTCCAGTTGTCTTAACTATTGCTTCTTCGCCTTCTACGATTCCGTTCAAGAATCCTTCAGCTGTAAGCGGTTTTCCAGTATAACGCGCTTTAGCACTCTTAGTATATACTTCAAGAGGAGCCTTTGTTACTGTAAGTGTTCCTTTAACTGTACTAATGTTAGTAAAGAACTCAGTTACATTTGTATCACCCTTCTTAATAGCATAACCTTCTGCAATTACGTTATCACTTTCTCCTGCATCTTTCTGACTTCCTGTTGCCTCTGCTTCAACTGTGAATCCTTCTGGAAGTCCCTCTACTTTAATGACTTCATCTTCGCCAAGTGGTAGAAGAACCTGTTTACCCGTAGCTGTAAGTGGTGTACCATCATATTCCTTTTTAGCACTTGGAGCAATGATTTTTACCTCTCTACTATTAGCCAATACTTCCAATGTTCCAAGTGACTCAGTTATCTTATAATTGTCTTTATTTGCGCTACCCCACTCAATTTCATATACGTTAGGTGTTGAACCAGGATCTGTAATACTACCCTTTCCTGTTACTGTTGCTGTTTCTCCATCGATTAAACCTTCGATAGTCGCATTTTCATTTGTAAGCGGTGTTCCATCGTATTCCTTTCTGTCTGATTCTGTTGTAATTATGACCTCTTTAGGAGTTACTGTTAACGTACCTGATAATTTTTCTACCTTCTCAAAGAAGGATGTCTTATCTTCTCCTGTAGAATCCAAGAATTTATATCCATCTTCAACTACGTTTTCACTCTCGCCTACATCTGTCTGACTTCCTGTTGCTGTTGCTGCTACTGTGAATCCTTCTGGGAGTCCTGTTGCTGTTACTGTACTATTAGTAAGCTCTGTTCCGTCATATTCCTTATTTGCTGATCCGGCCTGAAGAATAACGTGAAGCCTCACACGACTAAAGTCGCGTGCTTCCTATTGCCACAATCTACGTTGTGGTTGCCTTTTAGGGCATCGGACTGCGTTTCTGTCCAT
>NZ_AUKC01000087.1 GCF_000424545.1 Butyrivibrio sp. NC3005
CGAAGCAGGATTCTTGCTGATGATTATCCTAAATCTCAGCAAGAAGTCATGATATTCTAATTTATTCTACCAATAACTCCGATATATCAGTTGATTGTGTTGTGTTTTTACATTAAGTCTATTCTTTATGTTTTTGTAATCAGGAAGGAAAAGATATGAGATTCAAAAAATTATCGGTAAAAATAACTTTTTACATGGTCATAGCAGCATCACTTGGAATATTGTTCTTGAATCTTTTTGCTTCGTATAAGATGCTGAACATAATGCAAACAGAAGCACAGATTGAATTAAATGGTGTTGTTGAGCAGATTTCTGCGCGTATAGATATGTATACTCAAAAAGAATATGCATATCTTGATGGCTTTATGGCATCAAATCAGATGCGCAATTTAGTGGATAATCCAGAAGACATTGAAGTTCAAAAAAATGCTCAAAAATTTGCCAAAGAATATATGTTGTCAGTTCCTGCGTGTAAAAGCCTTTTTTATACCAATTATGACGGCAAAGTTCTTGTGCATAATCTTGATGATATGATAGGTTATCAAAATGAACAGGATAAAATTAAGAAGATTCAAGAATTGTATTATAACGATGCTAAAACAAATGTTTATCATAGCGTAGCAGCAGTATCGCCGGCTACGAAGGAAGTAAGTTTGGTTTTTGCAAGGACTTCATATAATAGTGATGATAAACCAGCGGGATATTGTTCGATAGAAATAGATAAAAGCGATATGTATGAACTTTTGGAAAAAGGGATACATATTACGAATAATCAGGATGTCATACTTACTGGTGTTGAGAATCCGGTAGTTTATTATTCGAGTAATGAAGGAGAGATTACGGATTTAACGAAGAATGAAGCAGTTTCGTCTATTATTAAAATGATTAATAGCGGAAAAGCTGAAAATGAAGGAGAAATAGAGTATAAACAATCTAATACAGGTGAATTGATGTATGGATATTACAGATATATACCGGACAGAGATTGGCTATTGTTTGTGGGTGCGAGTACGGATGAATTGTATGAAAAAGCCAGAGAATCTTCAGGTCAGATTTTTGTTGGAGGATTTTTGACCATTATTGTTATTGGAATTATACTGGCTTTGATAATAAGTTTACTTATAAAACCGATTTCCAAAATTCAAGAAGCTCTTGCAAGGGTGGCTAAACTCGATGTTTCTGACAATAAAGAGATTGCAGTGTTTGAAAAACGAAAAGATGAGATTGGAAGGTTGGCGTTAGATACTCGAAAGGTAATTATGTCACTTAGAGGTGCTGTTAATGTATTTATAGAATATAGTAGTGTTCTTGATAAAGACTCAGATAATCTAAAGAAATATTCAAATCTGTTAGAAGAGGTTACTTCTGACAATAAAGCAATAACAGATAGTCTGGCCAAAAAATTTGATGAAACCAATACTTCAATTGAGTCCATTCATTCTGCAATAGACAACATTGTAGCTAAGGTGGAAATAGTATCTGATAAGGTTAAGGCAGGAGAAAATGATTCGATAAAGCTTATTGATTCATCTGCTGATATTACCCATAAAATAAATGAAGAAATCGAAAAAAATATGACTACATTACGACAAACTATGGCTAGTATGCAGGAAGCTATAGAAAGTCTTAATGCGGTTGAACAGATTAATGTTCTGGCAGAAGATATTATGTCGATTACATCTCAGACCAATCTGCTATCGTTAAATGCATCAATTGAAGCCGCTAGAGCGGGCGAAGCGGGAAGGGGCTTTGCTGTGGTTGCTGGAGAAATAGGGCAACTTGCCGATCAATCTAAGGGCACGGCTATGAATATCACCAAGATAGTTGCTGCCAGCAATGAATCGGTGGAAAATGTTCGTAATCAGGTAGCCAAGCTCGTAGATTTCATAAAAAATGATGTTATAGCCAGTTTTGAAATATTTGCCACTCAAAATCAATATTATGATGACGGCATAATGACAATAAAGCAGTCCGTCATGGATATTGGGGAGGCTATGGAAGCGTTATCTGGTTCTGTAGAAGAAATTGCAATACAGATTTCATCTGTTAGCGAAGCTTCAGTAAAGAATATTGAAGGTGTTTCTACTATTATTGATAAGAATTTAATGACTGATGATGTATCGTTGAACATTAAGAAATTAGCTGCTAATACCGGAATGAATGCAGATGACTTGAAAAATGCTATTAACCAATTCAAAACAGTCTGAATATTCACTTCGTGAAGCCTCAATGTCCAACCTGTCCGTCACCGAACAGGATTTAAAAATTTCTCGTATATAATAGCGGGCTGCTATATTATACGAAGCGTTAAGATCAC
>NZ_AUKC01000088.1 GCF_000424545.1 Butyrivibrio sp. NC3005
ATCACAAGATCCTTAGTCTTGCTCGTCTGCCAATTCCGACATTTCCGCATTCTGTATGAAATCAAAAGTACATAAACCACTTCCCATTAGGGAGTGCAGAAAAAGGGACTTGAACCCTCACGATATTGCTATCACAGGCACCTGAAGCCTGCGCGTCTGCCAATTCCGCCATTTCTGCATCTTATGCACTTTTGTATTATGCTGCGCTCACGCGACATAAGCTATATTACACTTAACTCTATGATATGTCAACATCTTTTTCAAAAAAAATTTGCAGAATTTTTTTATTAGCCTCAATATTGCGTTTTTGCTCGGTTTCCAGGGCATCAAAACTATCTCTTTGTTCCATTTCTCCGCAAATATCTACTCCAATAACTCTAAAATTCTCCTTCAAATGCTTAATTATCATCAGCATTCTATTTAAAGTCATAGTCCCTTGGTCCCAGTTTGTTTGAATTTCTTTTTTATCTAATACATCCTTATCTATCGAAATATATATAGGAAGTTCTGTATCAAGTGTCTCCACTATCCTTGTTATATACTTTTGGGCATCTTTTGACAAAGTATCTGTATCAAAATCCTTAATATAAGCAATGTGCTCCCTATCTTCTATAGGAATTTTTTTCCAAAGACTACTATCAATTCCTATTGCTGATATTTTTCTAATGTTAGGATTTTCTATCTGAGCATTCCTGACCCAGCTTCCACACGAAAGAATGTCTCCAAATATAGAAGCCTTTAAATCCGGATGGTGATCAAAATAGACCAATTGAAATGGCTCATCTATATAATCTGTAAGAATCTTTGTCATATAATGATAATTTCCATTATCAATAAAGTGGACACCATTTGAGATGTTTTCATTAGTTTCATCCTGAATTACAGATATTCTTTTTTTGATTTCGCTTATTGCAATATCATCACATATCCCTCTTGTTCCTGATATATCTGATACGTCAATAAAACGAGGATTTTTTACATCATCCAAAAAATCCTCGTCTTCATATATCTTTGAAAAATTAAAAACAACTACATTATTTAACTTGTTTTTCACTTTCCCACTTCCATTTCTCCAAGATGCATAACTGCATCTTTTGAAATAATACAATCTCCATTCTCAACAAGATGAAGTTCTCCTGGTGAATTAATAATAAAGTTTTCTGCATACTCAAGACCTGCTTTTCGAAGTTCAAAAACAGTTGCATCATTTACAGTTTTAACACCAAGAATCAGATAATAAACATCCTTCTGCTTAAAAAGTGCTGAATCAACAATAGGCATAGACAACGCAATGTGACTAAATCTGATACAGGAATCCAAATCTTTAAAAACCCCCATATACCTTTGATACTCCATAGCCGGTTTAGAGCTTATCTGCAACGGCTTTTGTTCGTCACTCAAATTGCCATCCCCTGATACTCCGATTCCATACGGTTGGCTCTCACTTTTATCAGAACCTTCAACATAAATCTGACTAACCATCCGATTCATTTCATTTATCAGTTCACTAAGCGCCGCCCCTTTGGCCTCGCCTTTTTCATTCTTAACTTCATCTATTTTATCTTGAGAAAGATAATCCAGTACAGTCTGCGCCATGCTTCTAACTTTGTCTGCTGATTTTTGAATATCATCATTATTCATTTTCACAGCAAAAATACGCACACTTCCATCCGTAAGAACATTCTTACTAAGCATCATTACTTCATTTTCCGGATCATAGCCAAGCTGTTCTCCGACTTCTTTATTTATTTGTGCCATAAAAGTAGCACACTTTTCATCTTCTCTCATAACTGCTTCCGGAGTAAGTCCCATTTCTCTGAGTTCCTGAGCAGCAATACAACACTGAACTGTCTTCTCACTCATCTTTATTATAACCATACACACTCATCTCCTCTAAAAAACAATCATCCCGCCAACTGCAGAAAAATAAAGCTATCACTTTCTTTGGAAATGCGCATCATAATACACATTTTAACCTAAGCAATAACATACTATTCCATGCTACAATCCTATATATACGCAAAAAGATATATAGCAATCAAAAAATCAAAACTTTGTATCTATAATAATTATATTAACACAAAATTCCTCGATATTTTCATTATATACGCATAATTAGCACTGTCCAGCTTAGAGTGCTAAATTTTTTCTAAACTTTTATGCGCAAATTATTGTTTTCCAAAGTGAAATGAAATAAGACTTATTCAAAAAATATCATCAGAACTGTGAAGCCTCACACGACTAAAGTCGCGTGCTTCCTATTGCCACAATCTACGTTGTGGTTGCCTTTTAGGGCATC
>NZ_AUKC01000089.1 GCF_000424545.1 Butyrivibrio sp. NC3005
GCTGTCAATTTTCTTATGGATGTATGTCTGGCTGAATGGGACTTGGTTTCTGCTATAAAAGGTAATCAGGCTCAAATGATGTTTTAGGGAAATCATCTCATGGATATGGTAGTATTAACAGGTACTTATGGTTGAGGATTTACTGATATATAGGAGAACGAGAGATTAATTCGCGGTAAACCTTCAGTAGGTGAGACGATTAGTTCCATGTATTACACATATAAGGAATTAGATACGAGGATAGAAATTAATGGGAATATATCTGAATCCAGGAAATGAAAATTTCAAAGAGAATGTAATAGCAGATGTGTACGTAGATAAGTCGATGATGATCGCTGAGGTCAATAAACTTGTAGATTCTGCAAATAAGTATATCTGCGTATCGCGTCCAAGACGTTTTGGCAAGACTATTACGACTAATATGCTGAGTGCGTACTATTCCCGAGGTTGTGATTCTGAGGAGATATTTGGCAGACTTAAAATTGCAACATATACGGGATTTGAAGAAAAACTCAATAGATATAATGTGATTAAAGTTGATGTCAACAGTGAATATCAGAATACAAAAGAAGCGGATCGTGATGATCTTATTGAGATATTGTCCGATAAGATCAAGGGAGAGCTTAAGGTAGAATTTCCACAGGTATCATTATCAGATAGAGATACATTGGCAACGTCAATTCTTAAGGTCTATGCCGAAACCGGGCAGACCTTTATACTCCTTTTCGATGAATATGATGTGCTTGTTCGTGAGAAGGTTGGACATGTTTTATTTAATAAATATCTAAGCTTTTTGAATGGTCTTTTCAAGAGTGATACTGTAAGACCTGCGATTTCACTTGCGTATATAACGGGTATACTTCCTGTAGTACGTGATAAAGTGCAGTCTAAACTCAATAATTTTCGCGAATATACAATTTTAAATGCTCGTAATCTTGCAGAATATATAGGCTTTACTCAGGAAGAGGTACAGGAGCTTTGCATACAGTATAATCTTAATTATGAAGAATGTAGGCGCTGGTATGACGGCTATCATCAGCATGGGTTCGAAATATATAACCCTGAATCCGTAGTTTGTGCAATTGAAGACGGAATGTTCCTGAATTATTGGAGTAAGACATCAACATATCGTGTGATTTCCGACATGATTGCACAGAATTTTGAAGGAGTAAGAGAAGATGTTATAAGGATGCTTGCTGGCGAGTCTATAGATGTAAATGTTACAACGTACATGAACACAATGGATTCGTTTATGACCAAAGGTGACCTTTTTACATATTTGATTCATATTGGTTATCTGGCTTATGATATGACAGAAGGAACATGTTGTATTCCTAACCGTGAGATAAGACAAGAATGGTGCAATGCAATTGAAGTTAATGATGATTATGCAGTCACCAATCAGATTATTCAAAGATCGCGTGAACTTCTTAATGAGACAATTGCTGGCAATGCTGAATCTGTAGCAAGAGCACTTGATATAAGTCATATTCATGTTACATCAAACAGAAGCTACAATAATGAGGACGCTCTTCAAAGCGCTATATATATTGCGTATATATATGCGCTTAATAAGTATACAATCGTCAAGGAGATGACAGCAGGCAAGGGCTTCTCAGATGTTACATTTATTCCTTTTGAAAAAGGATATCCGGCGATGATTGTTGAGCTTAAGCGTAATGATTCAGTGACAAGTGCTATAAGTCAGATTAAAGATAAGCAATATTACGAATCTTTGTCTCATTATCAGGGAGAGCTTCTTTTTGTTGGTATAAATTATGATGAGAAGGATAAGACGCATACCTGTTCTATAGAGAAGATGGAGAAGGCTTGAATATACCAAAAGTATAACACTCACAGTCTCAAAAGGAGGGAAGGTTAATAACTGTTGAATAATACTTATAAAACTATATAAATAGATGTTGGTTTTTATAGTTTGCTGATGTATAATAATATTGAAAGGAGCTAGC
>NZ_AUKC01000090.1 GCF_000424545.1 Butyrivibrio sp. NC3005
TATCCATGTCTGCATAATACCATACGTAATTAGCAGAGTCAAGAAAAGGCGGCTAACTCATGACTAAAGTCACGAGTTAGCCGCCAATGTTATCACATAATCATGATCTAGTACGACATCCCTCTGCCATCCTGAGACTTACGTGGTGTTTAGCATCAACTCTTTCTTTTTCTTCTCGATAACTTTTGCAATATAATCACTAAGATTATAGTAGACTGCATCACCCAAAATTCTGTACTCGCGTTTGTCAGCATCTTCATATTCTTTTTCAAAGACCTCAACCATGTCATCATTATTATAATAAGCATTAATAGCAAGATTATAATCTCGGTCTATTTGATCTATTTCTTCTCGTCCATAGGCTGCAAAAGCATTTACATCTCTAAAATAATTTGCAACATCCAAATAGATATGATTGAGCCTTAAACTGTCTATCATAGTAACATTTTTGGGGAACAATGAGAGGTCACCATTCTTATACAGTTCGTAACACTGGGTAAACTCTTCCATATCAATTTTATCTGCAAGAAAATTTTCCCAGAATCCTTTTTGTGACATAAAAACTATTTTAGATGAATCCTCAAAATTTGATAATAGATTCATCACCTTTTCATACTGTTCATCCGACTCAAAAGGAATAAAACAAATATCGTTCTCTTCGCCAATATATTCTTTTGTTCTAGTGTCATAGTCCTTTTTCTGGTGAATTCTGATTCCGTCCTTAGACACAAATGTCTCATACTCATGCTCTATTGTCCCGTTACTAGTCTTACATGATATACTTCCTAATAATGTAAGTACATCTCGTACTGTGATATTATTGCTATTTACAACCTCAAGTCTATGAAGTTCAGTTGCCGTATAATTCTCGCCATAGAGCCTTCTCACATACTGCTGCCAAAAGTCTTCAGATGCCATAGGCCCATTCCCATCCGTAATATTGGACAAATACTCTGGTAATAAATACCTTTCTGGCATTCTGTCTTCTTCCGGTATCTGATATGAGGCAATATTATCCATGAACTTTTGAAGAGCGGTCACAATATTGTTGAGACTTTCTGCAAGTTTAACACATCCTTTTGACTCTAATACACTTTCATAATTGTTCAAAGCCAGATAATAATTCTTTTTCTCAAAAATATCTTCTACTTCCGAAAAATCTCGCATTATTGAATCCGCACTAGCATCAGTTTCCTGAATATACTTGCACAATGCAATAAATTCAGGATAATTGGAATTGGTCGGATCAACTTTATATGGGTCAAACTGATATTGTTTTTCATCACCGTTTTCATCATGTGTTATGATTTGATACTGACGTTCATCCTCGTTAACATCAATGCATATCTGAAATGACTGGGTCTTATTTGAATAATTAAAAATCTCGTTTCCATTTTCATCTTTTGATATATCAAGGCCATATGATGAAATTCCAGTTGTAATAACTCTAGAATATGACAATTTAGAATTCTTCTTTTGGCTTTCATGTTCACTCGGCTCATCCTCAATTACTGCAACTTCCGGAGAAAATTCAATTGAAGAGTCTGATTTTTTCTCTATTCGACTTAAGTCGCCATAACTCGTTTGCTGAAGAGATTTTATTAATAACGGCATATAATCACCTCTATTATTTACTTTATAGAAATTTAAGCTTCCACTCTCTACATCGGAAAAAAAAATTCAAAATAAATATAAAATATACATAAAATATGTGATAATCTTTGTTGCTTTTTACACAATAGTAACTACTTCTCAACTACCCTAACACTGAGGGCATTCTTGAATTGTGAAGCCTCACACGACTAAAGTCGCGTGCTTCCTATTGCCACAATCTAC
>NZ_AUKC01000091.1 GCF_000424545.1 Butyrivibrio sp. NC3005
ATGAAAAAAAGTCATTGTCCTAAAGACTGGTTAGAAGCTTTTTTTATGCTGGAGATGTATTTACAGAGCATCGATAATGGTACACGTCAGGTTGTATTTCTGGATGAACTTCCGTGGATGGATACTCCTAGATCTGGATTTATAACAGGCTTTGAATCATTTTGGAATGGTTGGGCTTGCCATAGAAATATAATGGTCATTATCTCGGGAAGTGCTAATTCATGGATGGAGAATGAGCTTATTAATAACCACGGTGGATTATATGGGCGAGTTACTTATGAAATTAAACTTTCTCCTTTTACGTTAAAGGAGAGCGAGTTGCTATTCAAAGAGCGAGGGATAAATCTTTCGAGATATGATATTGTGCAATCCTACATGATATTTGGCGGAATCCCATTTTATCTGAATTATTTTAGGCGAGGCAATAGTTTGGCTCAAAATGTAGATGAGTTGTTTTTTGCAAAAGGTGCGAAACTTTCACAAGAATTTGATAGACTTTTTTCTTCAATATTCACAAATTCGGATATGGCAAAGACAATTGTAAAGGTGCTTGCAAAAAGGAGTAAGGGATATACCAGAAAAGAAATCATAAGTGAGTCAGGATATTCAGATGGTGGAACACTTTCTAAAAGCCTTAATGCACTATTGGCGAGTGATTTTGTTATAAAATATGTTCCGTTTGGATGCGGTAAAAGAGAAGAACATTATAAACTTGTAGATCCGTTCTGTGCCTTTTTTCTGAAGTTTGTAGAAAAAAAGGATTCTATAGTGAATGGATTCTGGCAGCAAAATATAGATTCACAACCTATTGTAACATGGAGAGGATATGCATTCGAAAATGTATGTTTTAACCACATTTCGGAAATAAAAAGAGCTTTGGGAATAAGTGGAATAAGCTCTACAGAGTCAGCCTGGACTAAAACAGGGGATGATGAAAGGGGCACTCAGATAGATTTGCTCATCCTTCGTAAAGATAATGTTGTAAATATGTGCGAGATGAAATTTTACAGTGATAAATTTGCAGTAGATAAAGACTATGATGAAATTCTTAGGCATAGACAAACATTATTATATGAGAAGATTCCAAAGAAGAGCACAATACATAATACCCTTATTACAACATATGGAATAAAAGATAACGAGTATAAATGGTCATTTGAGAAGGTTATTACGTTGGATGAATTGTTTGATTGACGAGAGGTGATTTTTATAACATTGGGAGATATATTGTCGTGTTTTTTGTGGTGCGCCTAGCGGCGGAACAGTGTTGCCAAATTTCGAAATAAACACCAGAACAAATTGTAAAAGCAGGGAGAAACCTAATTGTTCTCTCTGTTTTTTTTGTTAAAAAACTTTAAAAAGCCAAGTGCATTAAATTAAATGGAAACTCGACTTTTTCCGTTTTTAGGTATCAAAATAAATGAAAAACAGTAATAGAATAAAAACATCAAGAGAACAAAAGCAATCAAAAATAAGGGTAAAGTGAAAATGTATGATATCTTAAATGCTTATTTGGAAAATGGATTAAAAATTATATTACATAAGATTCCTGGAGCAAAGACAATTGCATGTGGACTATGGGTGGCACAGGGAAGCAAGAATGAATCTGATAGTAACAGTGGTTTATCACATCTTGTAGAACATTTGGTTGTTAATCCGGTTACTTCCGGAAACGAAGTATATCAAAGACTTATCGAAGAGGCGACGAACAGCGGAGTGGTATATAACGCAGCAACAACAAAAGAGTATACTTGTTTCTATTTCACTGGTCTATCGAATACTCTTGATTTATG
>NZ_AUKC01000092.1 GCF_000424545.1 Butyrivibrio sp. NC3005
TGGAGTGTTTTCTTGGTCGTTAACATTATACCAAAAGGGAGGTCAATGCTCTTTTTATTTAAACCTCCCGAAAATAAAGGTTTTAGTAACAAAAAAGGGGTGTCAGATTTGACACTACCACACTTTTACAGGAGATAGTTTTATGAATGAAATGGACTCCGAGGGACGGGGTTAGTGTATTATTTAGAAAGCGACAATTAAAACATCTATATTTTAGGAGAGACTATGAGACAGCTGGTAAAGCCGCGTCGACTGAAGCCGGGGGATACGATAGCAACGATCAGCCCTTGCAACGGTTGGGCCGGAGATGAAGGCATAAAGTGGAAATATGAGTTGGGCGTTTCAAGACTTAGAGAATTGGGGCTTAATGTCATCACTGCTCCGAATTCTATGAGAGGTTCCGAGTATTTGGCGAAGAATCCTCGGGCACGAGCAGAAGATATCATGTGGGCTTTCGAGAATAAGGATGTACAGGCAATCATCGCCAATGTAGGAGGCTGCGACAGTATAAAGCTTATTCCTTTTATTGATCCCAAATCGATTTCCGACAATCCCAAAATATTTATCGGTTACTCCGATGTTATGAACATTCATCTTCTGTGCTATAAGTGCGGTCTTTCAACATTTTACGGAGATAATCTTTTGACACAGATTGCAGATCAGGCCGGTTGGCATGAGTATAGTAAGAAGTGGTTTATAAAAACACTTTTTGACAGTTTGGCTCTTGGAAACATTGAACCCGCAGACGAGTGGACTTTTGAGCCGTCTGATAATTTTTATCCCGAAAAGATCAGAAATTATTACCCGAGTAGCGGATATGAAATAATCCAAGGGCAGGGACGGATAGCGGGACGATTGATTGGCGGACACACGGGTATCATGGAACTTGAGGATACAGCGATAGAGCCGATGCTTGAAGACTATGAAGATGCGATTCTTTTTGTTGAGGACATTCCGGAATTTTTTGACGAAGAATTTATAGAGACTTTTTTTGAGAAATTGGGAAAAAAGGGAATTCTGAATAGACTAAACGGCATTATCATCGGAAAGGCTAATGAGGAAAGATATTTTATCGGACAAGCACAGATTATAAGGCAGATCGTTTCCGAAAATTATTCTTGCAAGATACCTATTATGTATGGACTTAATTTTGGCCATTCTTCGCCGATGTTCATTTTACCTTATGGGGCACAGGCAGAGATTGATTGCAATAAAAAGACATTTTCTATTTTAGAAAGCGGAGTTGTGGAGTAATTATTATAGACAAAGATTATGAAGGTGCAATAAATACAGCACTTCAACATATTAATGTATTTTGTGAGAGATAAAGTATTTTCAACAGTTCGATTGC
>NZ_AUKC01000093.1 GCF_000424545.1 Butyrivibrio sp. NC3005
TGTCGGAATTGGCAGACGAGCAAGACTAAGGATCTTGTGATAGTTATATCGTGAGGGTTCAAGTCCCTTCTTCCGCATTAAGATTTTTTTGGAAAATCCCTTGAAAGTTGAAATTTTCAGGGTTTTTTTTGTCAATTCTTTTAAATAAGTAGCACCGACATCTGTAATTTTACCTTCGTGTTTTTCTTTTTGCAAGGAGGTAATCTGCATGTCGAGTTGCTGAATTTCATTTGTAAGCCGATCGCTTGCAAATTCCTTTGCATATAAGCTCATGCAAATCGCCTCCTTCCCTTAAATCAATTCAGACCAACAAATCTTTTATCCAATATTCACTTGTCAATGTACATTTTTTCCTTCAAATTACATTTGGTTCAGTTTAAGGTGGATTACTAAAATATCCATTCAATAAATATGTGGGACACTTTTTATCTAAATCTGCAGTTTTTGGAAAAATTTTCTTCTCAATATACATTTGGGTGGGTTGGGGAGCTATTACTAAACTTGGAAGAAGAATTCTTCGATTCATCTATTATTTGGAACGAGTTGGAACTGATTGCTTCCTTTTTCTGACTATACATTTATTAAAGACATAAGTTAATATCAGTTTGTCATTGTACCAAGGATTGTAGTATGATTATTAGCATATTAAATTGATAAATCGCAATTTGAATACGAAAAGCAGAGAATGAATATTTGAAAGCAGACCATTAATTCCTATCGTGCTTGGTTCAATATTGAACACGAAGGTAACGTCTGGACAAAACTGTCAGATGAAGAGTTCCTTGAAAGAATCGGTGCCGCCAGTGATAAGTCCAAAGACAGACGTATGCATCCGACCGGCGTCGGACTTTTGATGTTTGGACCGGAATATAAGATAACCCCGATGACAAAACTTCAAATGGATATTATTCTTTCCAGCATGAATCCGGGAGAATGGTATCGTAGTTCTGACCTCATGGGAGTACTTGATGTCAAAGAGACACGTACAAAAGAGCTTTTGCGTATCCTTGTCGATTTAGGAAAACTCGTTGATGATGGTGCTACTAAAGGTAAACGTTATCAACTAAAAAGTTAGGATGGTAATAAGAAATTTGAAAGATAGTTTGTAAACTTGAAGTTGCGCAAAAGAACCGCAGTGTTTCTGTAATGTCTGCTTAATACTTAGTATAATCTCACCGTAACAAAACAAATATAGAGGTAGTGTCAAGTGACCTATGAAAGAAAAAGGCTCAAATGAACCTTGAAAACTGTAGATATTGATACCGAAAAGCTCTCCGAGGGCTTAGGGCG
>NZ_AUKC01000094.1 GCF_000424545.1 Butyrivibrio sp. NC3005
CTATTTCTACAAAATCAATTCATTCGAGGATGATTATATTTTGTTTCCGCTCGCAGCGACGTTTAATAGAATACCTCTATAAGCGTCCAAAGTCAACATATATTTATAAACTTTTTTTCGAATAGATCTACCTTGGATAATCCTTACTTATTCTGCTTTTACGTTATCAATTAACGAATATATTTATATCCGTCTTATTCTCATATATTTTTCTGTCATACTTTGTATCATACTATACTTGTTTTTTTCTTCCTGATTCAACAAGCTCCTTCTCAAAGGCCTCTGGATTTTTCAAATAATAATCCTGATGATATTCTTCCGCCTCATAAAAATTCTTATATGGCAAAAGCGCCACCTGTGCCTCTTTACCTGAGCTCTTTTCAATTACAGATATCTTCTTTTGAGCAATCTCTTTTTCTTCTTCTGTTTTATAGAAGATCGCAAGAGTATATGAAAATCCCTTGTCGATGAACTGGCCCTCTGCATCAAAAGGATCAACGTTAGCAAAGTAAATATCTAAAAGTCTTTCATATGAGACTTTCTCAGGATTGTAGACGAGTTTGATCGTCTCTCTATGACCTGTTTCCTGATGTTTTACCTGCTCATAGGTAGGATTAACTTCGTCTCCTCCTGCATAACCGCAGATAACCTCATCCACTCCGTACATCTTATAAATTGGTGTTACGCACCAAAAACATCCGCCTGCAAAATATGCTTCATTCATATTTATCTCTCCATCATTCCAAGTGCTTCGTCCAAAGAAATGCAATCTGTAAATCTCTTTGGCCACATTATTTCGTTGTAATACTTGTAGGTTGTCTCACCGTCCATATAATCGTTATCAAAAGTTGAGTTCGTACCGTCAGGGATAATGACTTTATATCCTCTTTCAAAGGCAGATTTCACCGATGCATCAATGCAGAAATTCGTCTGAAGTCCTTTCCAGCCATTTAATAATTGTTTCATCTGTCCATATATGAACTTCTATATATCTCTCCGGTCCATGCGCCCCATCATCGTTCCAGTCCTGCGGCAAGCCATACTTATCGATGATCCCCAGTATCTCTTTGTTCGTATGTGTATAGGTTATTGTTTTCATCAGAAAAATCAATAACCGTACCAGACCAAAATTTGTCGTTAAGACAAATTTTGTCCTGCGAAGCAGGATTCTTGCTGATGATTATCCTAAATCTCAGCA
>NZ_AUKC01000095.1 GCF_000424545.1 Butyrivibrio sp. NC3005
TTTAAATAGATTTACACTTGTAACTCCAAAGTCTGAAAATGATGTACGATTACAAGCTACACTTGCCAATCAGAACCCCACGGGCTTGCCCGTGGGTACAGTCAGAGTAGATGTAAGTTTTTTGAGACAACAGGAGCGTTACTGAACAATGGTAATTAAACAACTTAATTATGATGAATACAAAGGAAAGCAGTATAAAACTGAGATTCGTTCAGATAAATGCCTTTCCATCGAACCAGAAGGCGAAGGCTTCTCCATTGAATGGAAAAAAGCAGACAACGAGATAGTTGAGACCCTTACAGATGACATGTTGTCTGAATGGCTGGATAATCCTATAGCTTATGGCGCTTTTGAAGGAGATACACTCATTGGTTTTGTAGAAGGTTTCCTCGAAGATTGGAACAACAGATACAGAATCTCAAATATATGCGTATTCGCTACAGACCTTCGCAGTAAAGGTGTTGGCACAGCTCTTCTTGAGAAAATCATGGAAGATGCTGTAAAGAGCGGTGCAAGGATGGCTGTTCTGGAGACGCAGAGCTACAATTCAAAAGCTATTTCTTTTTACAAGAAAAACGGATTTGAGCTTATAGGCTTTGACAGATATGCATACTCAAACGATGGACCTAAAGAACATAACATGAGAATTGAAATGGGTAAGAAACTGTGAAGACAGACATAAAAGGTAAAAATACTATGTACCTATACCATTACTATGACAAAAGATCAGGACCATTTAGAAGCCTTACAGCTGTATGCAAAGAGGATTCTAAGATTATTCTTGAGAAGATTAAAAGAGAACGCCCTGATTCCATGTGTGCCAGAAGAGATGATGACTACATAGAGAAAAGGCGCAACTGTGAAGCTATCATACGCAGTGAATTCATCGCTAAAGGCGGAATCGTAAAGCTTGACTCGCCTCATTACATGGTAGTTGAACATAGCCCCTGGCTTAGTACATGGTATGAAGATGGAGCTTTTATAAAGATTCCGATTGATGATTTTGATACTAGAACAATCTCTTTTACCTATGGTGACTCTATGCCAACCTTCAGCCCTCTTATTACTGATGGTAAAGAATATCGTAAAAAGGTATGACTTCTTGCTGAGATTTAGGATAATCATCAGCAAGAATCCTGCTTCGCAGGACAAAATTTGTCTTAACGACAAATTTTGGTCTGGTACGG
>NZ_AUKC01000096.1 GCF_000424545.1 Butyrivibrio sp. NC3005
TCGCCAAAGCATACACGTTGAAGCAGTAACCATACATCGTGAGATTATGGCGAATCATCTTGCATATACACATTTGTATATGTTTATAGTAGCAGGCTCACATTTATGGCAATTTTAGTTACAGGTGGAACAGGATATATTGGAAGTCATACAGTAGTTGAATTACAGACTGCCGGATATGATGTTGTAATCGTTGATAATCTTTCCAATTCATCCAAAAAAGTATTATCTCGAATTGAAGCTATCACAGGTAAAAAAGTTTCTTTTTATGAAGCTGATGTTAGAGATCGTGATGCACTCAATGATATTTTTGAAAAAGAAAACATTGATGCTGTTATCAATTTTGCAGGTTTGAAGGCTGTTGGAGAATCTGTTCAAAAGCCATGGGAATATTATGAAAACAATATCAATGGCACACTTGTGCTTATCGATGTTATGAGAAAGCATAATGTAAAGAATTTCATTTTCTCATCTTCAGCAACTGTTTATGGAAATCCGGAGTTTATTCCGATTACAGAAGAGTGTCCTAAGGGTGTTTGCACTAATCCATACGGATGGACCAAGCACATGTTGGAGCAGATTCTGACAGATATTCAGAAAGCAGATAATGAGTGGAACATTGTTCTTCTTCGTTATTTCAATCCTATCGGTGCGCATAAGAGTGGAACAATGGGAGAAAATCCAAATGGTATTCCAAACAACCTTATGCCATATATTACACAGGTTGCTGTTGGAAAGCTTGATCACTTAAATGTATTTGGAAATGATTACGATACTCATGATGGAACAGGTGTTCGTGATTATATTCATGTCGTTGATCTTGCAAAGGGTCATGTTAAGGCTTTGAAGAAGCTTGAAAAAGGAAGCGGTCTTTCAATCTACAACCTTGGAACTGGAATAGGTTACAGTGTATTAGATATTGTAAAGAATTTTGAAGAAGCTAATGGTGTGAAGATTCCATATGTAATTGCACCTAGAAGAGCTGGAGATATTGCAACCTGCTATTCAAGTGCCAAGAAGGCAGAAGAAGAGCTTGGCTGGAAGGCTGAGAACGGAATTCGCGAAATGTGCGAGGATTCCTGGAGATGGCAGAAGAACAATCCAAATGGATATGATGATTGATAATTGTTTTGATAACATTGGCGGCGCACAC
>NZ_AUKC01000097.1 GCF_000424545.1 Butyrivibrio sp. NC3005
TTTTATATCTTTATCAGCTGGTTTTAATGCAATTTTAGCGTTATAATCAGCTGACAATACATATTATTTTTATTTACCAGCTGATTATAAAACATCAGCCACAGCAAAAAACACGACAATCTATTTTGTATTACCCCGTGTGCCAAAATAGATGTCAGTGAAGCTTGAAGCTATGTATCTTTGGAGTATTTGAGGAAAGTCAGAAGCAGGGAATCAGTCGGGATGGAGAAGATACGCTGGATAATGAGAGCCCAAAGCAAAGACGTCAATGAGTATTCACGGGGGCTTCCCGTAGAAGCATAGAAATGGTTTCCAAAAGAAACCGGTATTAATTCACTGAGATCTATGGAAGATTCGAGCAGTTTCAGAAACTCGGGTTTATCAGATTCAAAAAGTTTTTGAGTTTCTGTAAAAACATCGGCCAAAGTCAACTGATGATATGGTATCATATAGGTGACAACTCCTTTCTTTTGGGCATGGTTTATTGTTTCTGGACAACTCAATTTTACCATGAACCAGTGAGGAGTTGTTTAATTTTGTAGCAAAAAGAATGCCGTAATTACGCGGCTTCTGTCGTTTTGCAAACGCCTATCCAAAATTATAACGGAAAGGTGATTTTTTTGTATAACAAACACCGCGCACCCGCATAGCGGGTGGTTTATATTTCGCACGCTTCGCGCGCGAAACTGGGTCACGACCCATAACAAAAAAGCAGAGAGAACAATTATGTTTCTCTCTGCTTTTACATCACTCAAAAATACTTATTCAAATCTTTTATTGAAACAAACTTCGATTGGGAATGAACCATTCCCAACGACGTTATAACTCATTACTATTTGTTATTTCATCATCCGCAAGCCCTTGAAAATACTAAATTTGCAGATGCTTTACTTTCCCTTATGATTTCCCTTGTGTTATATCGTTCCATAGTGCTTTATGAGTACTGATAAGGGAAAAAACAAGGGAAAGATTCTACGGTAACACAATATAACACCTAATG